>NZ_PVBI01000002.1:0-671278 GCF_002968675.1 Neorhizobium sp. T25_13 | reverse complement strand
CCCCCCTATCCTTCCACCCCTCCATCCCCTAAACATCCCCTCACATCCAAACGGGGAACGACTCATCCATGCGCATGCCGGCCATCGTTCTTGGACTGCTGTTTTCCCTGCTGGCTGCGGCCGGCGCCGAGGCGCGGGTCTACAAGTCGCCGCAGGCGCTGATCAAATCGCTTTATGCCGACACGATCGACCCCGCCGAGGACGATGCGCCCTCGCCCTATTCCGCCTATTTTTCCGATGCGCTCAACGAGAGCCTGACGGCGAATGGCGAGGCGGTGGATTTCGATCCGATCCTTGCCGGGCAGGATGGCGTCGCCAGCAATATCCAGCTTTCCCCGCCGATCGTCTTCGACAACACGGCGGAGCTGGAAGTGTCGTTCCGCAACGGCAAGCGCTCGGCGACGCTCTTCTACACGCTGGTGCGCGAAAATGGCGGCTGGAAGGTGGACGACATCGCCGACCAGTCCGGCGACGAACCCTGGAGCCTTCGCGACCTGCTGGGGCAGTAGGGGGCGTTTTTTACGCGGCCAGCCCCTCGCCCTCCCTCACTCCTGTCCTTGTATCAGGAAACCAGCGGCGCCGCGCCGGTGGTGCAGGGCCGCGTATGCCGCACCGCCTCCCGGCCCTTCGCTTTGGCTCAGGGCGTTCGACGCTCAAAACGCTCCACTGGAGCGTTTTGCCGGCCGCAGGCCGTCGCCTCTCACCCTACAAACGCCCGTTCGATGACGAACTCGCCGGGTTTGTTGTTGGAGCCTTCGACCAGACCGGCCTTTTCGAGCAGGTCCTTGGTGTCCTTCAGCATCGCGGTCGAGCCGCAGATCATGCCGCGGTCGACGGCCGGGTCGAGCGCCGGGACGCCGAGATCGGTGAACAGTTTGCCGCTCTCGATCAGGTCGGTGATGCGGCCGCGATATTTGAAATCCTCGCGGGTCACGGTCGGGTAATGCTTGAGCTTGTCCCCGACGATCTCGTGCAGGAACTCGTGGTTGTTGATCTCGTGCACCAGGTCGAAACCGTATTTCAGCTCGGCGACGTCGCGGCAGGTATGGGTGAGGATGACCTCGTCGAACTTTTCGTAGGTCTCGGGGTCGCGGATCAGGCTGGCGAAGGGCGCGATGCCGGTGCCGGTCGAGAACATGTAGAGCCGCTTGCCGGGCGTCAGCGCATCGAGCACCAGCGTGCCGGTCGGCTTCTTGCGCATCAGCACCGTGTCGCCCGGCTTGATCGCCTGCAGGTGCGAGGTCAGCGGACCGTCCGGCACCTTGATCGAGAAGAACTCCAGTTCCTCGTCCCAGGCCGGGCTGGCAATCGAATAGGCGCGGTAGACCGGCTTGTCACCGACCATCAGCCCGATCATCGCGAACTCGCCCGAACGGAAGCGGAAACCGGCCGGCCGCGTCATGCGGAAGCGGAACAGGCGGTCGGTATAATGCTCGACGGCGAGCACCGTCTCGGCATAAACGCCGTCCGGAATCTTTGCCTGAACCTGGGCCACTGCGAATTCTTCCGTCTTTGCTGGAGCGTTCATGCCTATCGGTCTCTTCGTCTCGTCGTTCTTCGCAAAAGCGAAATATACCATCTGGTCCCGCATTTGAAGGCATCCGCGTGCCTTTGTCGCGGGCCTTTCAGAAAATATGTGCGGGAAATTCACCTTTCGGCCGGTCGTTCCCCGGCCTCAGGCCGTCACGGTGTGGCGCCGCCAGCTGTAGCCCTCGCCCTTTTCGGCGTGGCGGGCCGTCGGCTGGTAATGCTCGGCAATGCCCGGCAGCCGGCCCTCCTCGAGCCGCTTCAGCGCCGTGGCGTTCTTCACCGAAAAGCTGTCGATGCCACAGCGCAGCATCAGGGGCACCTGGTCGATCAGCACGTCGCCGACCGCGCGCAGCTCGTTCCTGTAGCCGAGCCGGTCACGCAGCAGCGAGGCATGCGAAAAGGCGCGGCCGTCGTTGAAGGCCGGGAAATCCACCGCGACGATCTCGATGCGGTAGAGATAGGGCTCGAGCTTGCGCACGTCGTCCGCCGGGCGGATCAGCACGCCGAGGCCGACATCGTTGCTCTCCTCGGCCCGGGCGATCATCTCGTCGAGCGGCAGCAGCACCTTCTGGTCCTCGGTCGCCTTCACCTCCTCGGTCTCGATCACCCAGGGGTCGTTTTCGACGAAGCCGGTTTCTCTCCAGAGTCTGGTCATTTACGCAGCCTCCGCCTTGGCATCGCCATAGAGCGCTTCCTTGAAAGGCTGCGGCCCGACACGGCGATAGGCTTCGAGGAAGGTCTCCTCCTTCGAGGTACGGAGGCCGAGATAGGTGTCGACGATCGTCTCCACCGCGTCGGTCACCTTGTTCGGCTCGAAACCGCGGCCGATGATCTCGCCGATCGAGGTGTTCTCGTCGCCGGAACCGCCGAGCGTGATCTGATAGAGCTCGGCACCCTTCTTCTCGACGCCCAGCAGGCCGATATGGCCGACATGGTGATGGCCGCAGGCATTGATGCAGCCGGAAATTTTTATCTTGAGCTCGCCGATCTCGGCCTGGCGCTCCGGCGACCCGAAGCGGGTGGAGATCTCCTGCGACAGCGGGATCGAACGGGCGTTCGCCAGCGCGCAGTAGTCCAAGCCCGGACAGGCGATGATGTCGGTGATCAGCCCGGCATTGGCGGTCGCGAGATTGTGGGCCACCAGCGCCCGATAGAGCGGCTCGAGATCGGCCAGCGCCACATGCGGCAGGATGACGTTCTGCTCGTGGCTGATGCGGATCTCGTCGAAGGCGAATTCTTCCGCCAGATCGGCGATGGCGTCCATCTGCACGTCGGAGGCGTCGCCCGGAATGCCGCCGATCGGCTTCAGGGAAATGGTCACCATGCCGTAGTCGGGATGTTTGTGCGGCTTGACGTTCTGGTCGACCCAGCGGGCGAAATTCTCGTCGGTCTTTTTCCAGCCGGCAAGCTGCGGCCAGCCTTCCGCGCGGTCGGGAAGAGCCGGCGGCGCGAAATAGGCGGCGATCGCCTGGATGTCCTTCTCCGGCAGCTTCAGCTCGGTGCCCTGCAGATGGGAGAATTCCTCCTCCACCTGCCTGGCCAGTTCCTCGGCACCGGTTTCGTGGACGAGGATCTTGATGCGCGCCTTGTACTTGTTGTCGCGGCGGCCGTGCAGATTGTACACGCGCATGATCGCGGTCGTGTAGGAGAGGAGGTCCTCCTCGGGGAGGAAATCCTTGATCTTCTTGGCGATCATCGGGGTACGGCCCTGCCCGCCGCCGACATAGACCGCAAAACCGATCTGACCATCCTCGCTCTTCTTCAGGTGCAGGCCGATGTCATGCACCTGGATCGCGGCGCGGTCGCGCTCGGCGCCGGTGACGGCGATCTTGAATTTGCGCGGCAGATACGAGAATTCCGGGTGGACCGACGACCACTGGCGCAGGATCTCGGCGTAAGGGCGTGGATCGGCGACTTCATCGGCGGCAGCACCGGCGAAATGGTCGGCGGTGACGTTGCGGATGCAATTGCCCGAGGTCTGCAGCGCGTGCATCTCCACGCTTGCTAGCTCGGCCAGGATATCAGGCGTGTCGGAGAGTTTCGGCCAGTTGTACTGGATGTTCTGGCGGGTGGTGAAATGCCCGTAACCGCGGTCGTATTTGCGGGCGATATGGGCGAGCATCCGCATCTGCTTGCCGTTCAGCGTCCCGTAGGGGATCGCGACGCGCAACATATAGGCGTGAAGCTGGAGGTAGACCCCGTTCATCAGGCGCAGCGGCTTGAACGCATCTTCGGCCAGCTCACCGGCGAGGCGGCGGCCGACCTGATCGCGGAACTGCTCCACGCGGCTCGAAACAAAAGCGTGGTCGAATTCGTCGTAACGGTACATGACTTCCTCAAACTGCGATGAAGGCCGGATCGGCGGGGCGGTAGCCGGCAGCATATTCCATGGTCGGGCCCTGGGCACGAATACGTTCGCGAAGACGCAGCGGCCAGAGCTTGCCGTCCTGCTCCTGCACGTCGATGACGGCGACGTCAACAACCAGGTTCTGCGCAAAATCGCGCTTGCCGATCGCTTCCAGCGAGGCCACGGCCTCTGGATGGCGCGCGACGATCGCGTCCTGCAGGTTTTCCACCCACTGGCCGTTCGCGTCGAGCCAGACGGCGATGCCATCGGAAAGGCGGTTGGCGGTCAAAACCTTGTCGGTCATTTTGTCTGTTCCATTTCCTCGCGAACCGGAATCTTACCATAGGAAAGCGGTTCGGACTTTTCGAAATTCGCACCGGCGACGGCTTCGCCGATGATCACCATGACCGGGCCGGAAAGATCGTCGCGCGCTTCCAGGTCCGGCAGCTCGCGAAGAACGCCGTGGAAGAGCCGGCGGTCGGCGCGGCTGGCATTTTCGATCACCGCGACGGTGGTTTCCGGGGCAAGGCCGGCGCCCATCAGCCGTTCGGCGACGGAGGCGGCAACCGTGCGGCCCATATAGACGGCGATCGTCGCGCCGGAAATCGCAAGGCTCGCCCAGTCGGGCAGAACGTCGCCGGTGAGGTCATGGCCGGTGGTGAAGATCAGCGACGAGGCAACGCCGCGCAGCGTCAGCGGCAGTTCGAAATCGGCGGCTGCGGCAAAGGCGGAGGTGATGCCTGGTACGATCTCGTAAGTCACACCGGCGTCGCGGAGTGCGGCCATTTCCTCGCCGGCGCGGCCATAGACCAGCGGATCGCCGGACTTGAGGCGGACGACGCGCTTGCCTTCGCGGCCGAGCCTGACCAGCAGCCTGTTGATTTCGTCTTGAGATTTCGAATGGCAGTTCTTGCGCTTGCCGACCGACAGGCGCTCGGCATCGCGGCGGCCCATGTCGACGATCGCCTGCGGCACCAGCGCGTCAAAGACGATCGCGTCGGCTTCCATCAGCACGCGCTGGGCACGCAGCGTCAAAAGATCCTCGGCGCCCGGGCCGGCGCCGACCAGCCAGACATGGCCCGCGGCGCGACCGGTGGTCGACAGCAGCGCATTGGCCGAACGGCGGGCGGTGGCGATATCGTTGGCATCGACGGCGCTTGCGACATCGGCCGAGAAGAAGCGGCGCCAGAAGATCCGGCGCGATACGCCGCGGGGCACCAAACGTTCGGCGGCATCGCGATATTCCGCGGCGAGACGGGCGAGAACGCCGAGCGATGGCGACAGCATCTGGTCGATGCGGGCGCGGATCATCTGGGCGAGAACCGGTCCTGCACCTTCCGTGCCGATGGCAATCGCCACCGGCGCGCGATTGACGAGAGCCGGCGTATAAAAATCGCAGAAATCGGGCTGATCCACCGCGTTGGCCGGGACCTTTTCGGCGCGGGCGGCAGTGGCGATCGCACGATCCAGGGCGGCGTCGCCGGTTGCGGCGAACACCAGCACCGCGCCCTTGATCTGATCTGCGAGCTGATCCGGCGAAAAATCCGAATGAACGGTTTCAATACCCTGAGCGGCGAGCCAGTCGGCATAGTCCTCAGCCGGCGCGGAGGCGCAAGCGACGATGTCCGCATCGGTGTTGCGCAGCAGCCGGACCTTGGCATAGGCTTCGTCACCATTGCCGAACACGACAACGCTCCGTCCGCTGACGCGGAAGAAAGCCGGAAAGACCGACAGGCGTTGTTGGCTTGGAGACATGCGGGTATCCTGAATCATATGACAGCAATATCCACAATAAGACGGCGGAATTGAAGGAATGGATATGCGAAGTGGATTGGGAGCCGGTATTTCTGTTTTACGATCAACCGGTTCTTGAGCAAAAGCCACCGCAGACGATATTTCTCCAGTATTTCTGTAGACTACAGTGTTTTTTTGCCCCGATCTTTTCGTTCCGCGCCATAAACTGCCTAGACACCTTGCAATAAAGAGTTCCCATGACAATCGCCGCCCGCCTTCTCGACGTCATCGAAAACGACATTCTGCCCCTGACGGAAAAGGGCGTCGCCACCGGCAACAAGGTTTTCGGCGCGGCGATCCTCAAGAAATCCGATCTGTCACTGGTGATTGCCGAAACCAACAATGAGCTCGAAAATCCGCTGTGGCACGGTGAAGTGCACACGCTGAAGCGCTTTTACGAAACTACACGAGATCTTCCCACCAAGGACCTGATTTTCCTGTCGACTCACGAACCCTGCACGATGTGCATGTCGGCGATCACTTGGGCCGGTTTCGACAATTTCTATTATTTTTTCAGCCATGAGGATTCGCGCGACGCCTTCGCCATCCCCCATGACCTGAAGATCCTCAAAGAGGTTTTCGGCCTGGAGCCCGGCGGTTACCGGCGCAACAATGCCTTCTGGCATTCCTACGCAATTGCCGATCTGGTCGAGAGCGAAGGCGAGCCGCTCCGTGCCGGTCTCAAGACCCAGACCAGCCGGATCAAAGCCCGATATGACGGGCTTTCCGGCGTCTACCAGTCCGGCAAGGACAAAAACACCATTCCGCTCGCCTGACATCCGGCATTGAAGGACAAGATGATGGAAGCATCGAAGGATATTTCGCGGCTGATCGAGATCATGGCGGCGCTCAGGACACCCGTCACCGGCTGCCCCTGGGACCTCGAACAGAATTTTTCGACCATCAAGCCCTATACGATCGAGGAGGCCTATGAGGTCGCCGATGCGATCGAGCGCAACGACATGGACGATCTCTGCGAGGAGCTGGGCGACTTGCTGCTACAGGTGGTCTTCCACGCCCGCATGGCCGAAGAAGCCGGCGAATTCTCTTTCGGCGACGTCGTCCAGGCGATCACCAAAAAGATGATCCGCCGGCATCCGCATGTCTTCGCCGTCTCGGATGCGGCAACTCCGGACGCGGTAAAAGTGCAGTGGGACGACATCAAGACGGAGGAGAAGCGCGAGCGGGCCGAGCGGCGGGCGCGTCGCGGTATTACCGAGGATTTCAAGCTCGGATACCTCGGAAGCGTCCACCGCGCCCAACCGGCGCTGACCGAGGCGCTGAAACTGCAGCAGCGGGCGGCAAAGGTCGGCTTTGATTGGTCGGCAGCCGAACCGATCCTCGACAAGATCGAGGAGGAGATTGGGGAACTGCGCGAAGCTCTGCGCGACGGAAACCATGACAAGGTCACCGACGAACTCGGCGATCTCATCTTCGCGCTGGTCAATATCGGCCGGCATGTGAAAGCCGATCCGGAAGAGGCGCTTCGCGGCACGAATACAAAATTCAGGCGACGGTTCAATTATATAGAAACATCTCTTCAACAATCGAATGAGACGCTGGAAGCTGCCACGCTGGAACGCATGGAAGAACTCTGGCAGGCCGCCAAGGCGATCGAACGGAAGCTCGGCTGACGGTCCCGCCCGACCTCTTGATCGCCGCAGCAAGGAGATTACCTACATCCCGATCATATCAGATCGGGACAGTGACATGCAGGAGCAAAGCAATCGGCTCGGCCTGCGAACGGCCAAAATCACCGCACTCTTCATGGCCTTCCTGGCAATCTTGATATTCGCTTGCGCGGGCACATTGGACTACTGGCAGGCCTGGCTCTACCTGGCGAACTTCACCGCCTGGACGATCGGGACCGGCTGGTATGTGGTGACGCACAGCCCCGAGCTTGCGGAGAAACGGCTGAGCGCCGGGCCGGGTTCGGAAACGCTGCCCGCGCAGAAGCGCATCCAGGCTTATAACAGCGTGGTAATGCTGACGCTCTACGTGGTCTCCGCTCTGGATTACCGCTTCTCATGGTCGTCCACGCCGGTTGTACTCGTCATCGTCGGAAACATCCTGACCGCTCTCGGATTTGCGGGCTGTCTCGCCGTCTTCCGGCAGAACTCCTATGCCTCGGCGACCGTGGGCGTCCAGCCCAGCCAGAGCGTCGTCTCCGACGGCCTCTACGGTCTTGTGAGACATCCGATGTACAGTTCCGCCATGTTTCTTTTCTCAGGCGCCCCGCTTGCGCTCGGATCGCTCTGGGGACTGCTACTCGTGCCGCCTATCGTCGGAGGGCTGGTCGCCCGGTTGATCGACGAGGAAAGGCATCTGCGGGCCGAGTTGCAGGGTTATGCCGCCTATTGCGAGCGCGTCAGATACAGGCTGATCCCGGGGATCTATTAGGCCGCTATCTGCGGCTCCCTACGCTGTTCGGCCGGCGGCGACGACTTTCTCCATGCGGTTCTGGAAGAGACGGTTGAGCGCCGTTCGGGAGGGTTTTTCCACCAGGTAGAAGCTGGCGAGTGCGGCCAGCAGGGCGGCGAGGATCAGCAACGGGGTCGGTGCCGCGCCCTCGCGGTAAAGCTTGTAGAAGGGCTGCTGCCACAGATAGAGCGAATAGGACCACAGTCCGGCATAGGTGAGCACCTTCGCCGACAGCACCTTGCGGAAGACCGGCGCCGCGCTGTCGATCGTGGTGATCGACAGTGCCAGCATGGCGGTCGACAGGCCGAAGGAGAGGACGTGAAACGGCATCCCCTTCGCCACGACCGCAACCAGCAGCGCCAGCGGCGAGACCCACCAGGGAGCCTGGCGGTTGCGCAGGAATAGCCAGAGGCCGCCGGCGATGAATATGCCTGCCACGGAGACGTCGCTGCGCCAGTGGGTATAGAGAACGCTTGCGCCGAGTTCCGTGCGAATGAGGCCATTCAGCATGGCCGCAGCGCCGAGTGCGACGATCAGAGCCCCGACCGGAAACAGTCTGCGGCGCGACAGGAAGGCGACGCCCGCCAGAAGAACATAGGCATGTTCTTCGACGCATAGCGACCACAGGTGATCGAGCAACGCCACCGGATGGGTAAAGACCATGGCGTAGTTGATCGTGAACGTCAGCGCCAGCAATGCCGCGACGGGGCCGTGCGAAATCTCGGTGCCCTGGAAGGCAAGGGTCGTGATGACGACGAACGCGAAGAGGGCCGGATAAATTCGCGAGAAACGCCTGAAAAAGAAGGTCGGCAGTTCCGCCCGCTTGACGAACAGAATTTCCGACATCAACCGCCCGGACAGAACGAAAAACAGGTCCACCCCGAAGGTACTGACGCCGGGCCAGAAATCATCGATCCAGAAATGGCCCACTATCACGAAGAGTACCGCAATACCTCTCCACCCATCCAGGTAGTCCAGGTGTGCTCCGGTCTCTTCCTTCGGTGGATTTTGTATCATCGCGAAACCCGTTTTTGCTGGCCCGCGGATGATAATACCGCAAGAATCGTGGCCGTCCTCGTCGGCTCATGTTGCACCGCAAAAAACCGGCAACATCATGACGCTGCCGGCGGTTGCCGAAGTTGCGCGCAGCGCGCTCCTATCGTTCCCAGTCTTCCTTGTCCGGTTTCAGGCCGTTGCCGAGCTTGCGCTCCAGTTCGGCGGCCTCGGCCTCGGACATGCGGACATCCAGTGTGACGGAGCCGTCCTCGTTGTCCTCGCGGCCGTCGACGACGGAATTGCTGTAGACCCAGGAGACGAGGCCTAGCTTTTCCGGCGGGATGGTGATCGAGGTTTCGGTGAGAACGCCGGAAAGGCGTTTCGAGATCTCGTCCATCAGGGGCTCGACGCCCTCGCCCGTGATCGCCGAGACCGCCATGACGTTCTCGCGGCCGACGGCGCGTTCGGCGATCGCCTCATGGGCTTCCGGGTCGAGCTGGTCGATCTTGTTCCAGACCTCGATGATGCGGGCTGCCGCTTCCTTCTCGTCGATGCCGAGATCGGCAAGGATGCGCATGACGTCGCCGGCCTGGGCGGCATTATCCGGATCGGACATGTCGCGCACATGCAGGACGAGATCGGCTTCCAGCACCTCTTCCAGCGTGGCGCGGAAGGCGGCGACCAGATGGGTCGGCAGGTCGGAGATGAAGCCGACCGTATCGGAGAGGATCACCGTGCGCCCATGCGGCAGCTTCATGCGGCGCAGCGTCGGATCGAGCGTCGCAAACAGCATGTCCTCGGCAAGCACGCCGGCGCCGGTGATGCGGTTGAACAGTGTCGACTTGCCGGCATTGGTATAACCGACCAACGCCACGATCGGGTGCGGCACCTTGCGGCGCTTGGCGCGGTGAAGCTGGCGGGTGCGCACGACCTGTTCGAGCTCGCGCTCCAGCTTGACGATGCGTTCCTGAAGCAGCCGGCGGTCGGCCTCGATCTGGGTTTCGCCAGGGCCGCCCATGAAACCGGCGCCACCGCGCTGGCGTTCAAGGTGGGTCCAGCTGCGGACCAGGCGGCCCTTCTGGTAATTGAGATGCGCCAGATCGACCTGCAGCGTGCCTTCCTTGGTGGAAGCGCGGCGACCGAAGATTTCGAGGATCAGGCCGGTCCGGTCGATGACCTTGGCCTGCCATTCCTTTTCGAGATTGCGCTGCTGCACCGGGGTCAGCGGATGATCGACGATGACGAGGCCGGCATCGTGCTCATCGAGCAGCGCCTTGATTTCCTCTATCTTGCCGCTGCCCATCAGCGTTCCCGGGCGCGGCTGGCTGATCGGTACGATCAACCCCTGCACGATCTCCAGGTCGATTGCCCTGGCAAGGCCGATTGCCTCTTCGAGGCGGGCCTCGTTGGAGCGCTGCGGCGCGGGTGCCTGGCTAGAGTCGCCCTGCCCCGCCTTCGAGCGTGCCTGCTTGAGGACCGGCACGATGACGAGTGCGCGCATATCGTCCCGGCGCTTTTCAGCCTCCGGGACCATGGATTCTTTAGACGTATCGCGATTTGAAATCTGTTCTGTCCTGTTAGGCCGCATTCTCTTCGGTTTCGAACATCTGCATGGGCTGGCCCGGCATGATAGTCGAGATCGCGTGCTTATACACGAGCTGAGAGTGGCCGTCACGGCGAAGCAGGACGCAGAAGTTGTCGAAAGAGGTCACGACACCTGTCAGCTTGACCCCGTTGATCAGGAAAATCGTCAGGGAAATCTTCTGCTTGCGAACGGTATTAAGAAATAAATCCTGCAGGTTCTGAGAACGTTCCGCCATAGCGCCGCTTCTTTCTTTTTTGCCGGCCAATAAGCCGGGATCATGATCAAGCTTGATAAGAGGCGACCGGAAAGCGCCCCGTGCTTCCCTTCCCCGATGTTTGACTATCAAATCGTCGTCTTTTCCGCAACGTCGAAAAAGGTGTCGCGTATACTTGACGATACGGTGCCCGGATGGCCATTGGCCACCGGCTTGTTGTCGATTTCGACGATCGGCACGCAGATCCCGGTGGCGGAGGTGAAAAACACCTCGCGCGCCGCCAGCATCTCTTCCGTCTTGAACTCGCGCTCGACCACCTTGAGCCCGAGCTTTTTGGCGACATCGATGAGGGTCGTGCGGGTGATTCCCTTGAGAATGCCGTGTTCGGCCGGCCGGGTAACCAGCTCGCCATCCCGCGTGACGATCCAGACGTTCGAAGAGGCACCTTCCATGACGATGCCGGAACGGTCGATGAAGATGGCGTCCTGAGCGCCGGCCTCCTTCGCCTGCTGCTTGGCAAGCACGTTCGGCAAGAGGCCGACCGTCTTGATGTCGACGCGGTCCCAGCGGTTCTCAGGCAGGGTGATGACCTTGATACCGCTGGCATATTTTTTGGCGGCGGCCGAGGGATCGGTGCTCTTGGCGGTGATCGTGATGGTCGGCGGCGTGCCCTCGGACGGGAAGTAGTGGTCGCGGCGGGCGGCACCGCGGGTTACCTGCAGATAGAAGATGCCGTTCTTCACCCGGTTGCGGCGGAGAACTTCTCGGATGACGAAGGTGAGCGCCGCGCGGCCCATCGGCGCGGCCATCCTCAGTTCACCCAGCGACCGGTCGAGGCGGTTGAGGTGGCGGGTCAGGTCGACGATCATGCCGTGACGCACTTCGCAGACCTCGTAGACGCCGTCTGCGAACTGGAAGCCGCGATCCTCCACATGCACCGCGGCGTCGGAATGGCGAACATATTGTCCGTTCACATAGGCAATTCTCGACATCGATGTCCCCTGCTCTTTTCGGAAATGCTGGTCAGAAATACTGGATGGAAACGCGGAAAAGCTGCTCCACATGGCGCACGGCTTCGGCGGTGGCAAAGAGCACGACCCGGTCGCGCGCCTTGATCTTGGTATCGCCGTTGGGGCGGATGACGGCCTCGCCGCGGTAGATCGCGCCGACACGGATGCCGTCCGGAAGGTCGAGCTCGCGGAACGGCCGGCCGACCAGCGGCGAGGTTTCCAGCGCCTCGGCCTCGATAATCTCGGCAGCGCCGTTCTGCACCGCATAGACGGAACGGATGCGGCCCTTGCGGACGTGCTGCAGCACGCGCGAGATCGTCACCGCACGCGGATTGATCTGCGCATCGATGCCGAGCGCGTCGGTGACCTGATGGAACGAGGTGGAGTTGATCAGCACCAGGTTCGACTTGCAGCCGAGCGATTTCGCCAGGACCGCGCCGAGGATGTTGATCTGGTCGCTGTTGGTGAGGGTTATCATCAGGTCGGTATCCTGGATATCGGCCTGGGTGAGGATGTTCTGGTCGAGCGCCGAACCGTGCAGCACGATCGTATTGCGCAGCTGCTCGGAGACGATCAGCGCCCGCTCGCGGTCGCTCTCTATGATTTTCAGCCGCGTCCTCGGCTGGTGTTCCTCGATGGTTCGGGCAACGTAATATCCGATATTGCCGCCGCCGGCGATGATGATGCGGCGGGCCTCCTGCTCCTCGTGGCCGAACAGGCCGAGCGTGCGGCGGATGTGTTCGCGCTGGCAGATGACATAGGCGAGATCGCCTACTTCGAGCTCATCGGCGGAGCGGGCAACGGTCAGGACGCCGCCCCGGACGATGCCGACCACGGTTGCCATCAGGTCCGGAAAGAGATCGGAGAGCTGGTGCAGGGGCGTGGCGACCACCGGGCAGTCCTCCATGCACTCGATCGCCACCATGGTGATGTGATCGTCGGCGAACTTTACGACATCGGTGGCGCCGGGAAAGGAAATGCGCCGCAGCACCATCTTGCCGACCTCGATTTCCGGCGAGATCGTCACGTCGATCGACATGTTCTGGCGGCTGAAGAGGTCGGCATATTCCGGCTTCAGATAGCTCTGGGCGCGGATGCGGGCGATCTTGGTGGGCACGGAAAACAGGGCGTGCGCGACTTCGCAGGCAACGATGTTGACCTCGTCATAGAGGGTCACCGCGATGATCATGTCGGCGTCTTTGGCGCCCGCCTTTTCCAGCACGTCCGGATGAGCGCCGTGGCCGACGTAACCCTTGACGTCGAGCGTCTCGGTGATCGCAGCGATCAGCGTCGCCGAGGTATCGATGACGGAGACGTCATTGTCCTCCTGGGCGAGCCGCTCGGCAATGCCGTAGCCCACCTGTCCCGCGCCGCAGATGATCACCTTCATATGTCAAACACCGAGCGATTTGAGCTTGCGGTGGAGTGCCGAGCGCTCCATGCCGACGAATTCCGCGGTGCGGGAAATGTTGCCTCCGAAACGGTTGATCTGGGCGATCAGGTAGTCGCGCTCGAACATTTCGCGGGCCTCGCGCAGCGGCAGCGTCATGATGTGGTAGTCGCCCTTGGCGGAAACCTTCGGCAACATGTCGCCGAGATCGGTCGGCAGCATGTCGGCGGAAATCGGCGAATCCGGACCGTCGGAACGGGCGAGGATCATCAACCGTTCGATATTGTTGCGCAGCTGACGGATATTGCCCGGCCAGTCATGGGCCTGGAGGACGGCCATGGCATCCTCGCCGATCTTGCGGGGGCGGATGCCGGCCTGTTCGGAGATCTGGCGCATGAACATGTCGACCAGGAAAGGAATGTCCTCGCGACGCTCGGCCAGCGCCGGCACCTTGACCGGCACGACGGCGAGACGATGGTACAGATCCTCACGGAACGAACCGTCGGCGATCAGGCTTTCGAGATTGTAGGCGGTCGAGGAAATGATGCGGACATCGACCTTGACGCGCTTCGAACCGCCGACGCGCTCGAACTGTTGATCCACAAGCACACGAAGGATCTTGTTCTGCGTCTCGCGCGGCATTTCGCCGACTTCGTCGAGATAGAGGATACCGCGATGCGCCTCCTCCAGTGCGCCGATCTTGCGCGCCTGGCCCGGAGCACCTTCCGTGCCGAACAGTGCCATCTCCATGCGATCGGGCGTGATCGTCGCAGCGTTCAGCGCCACGAACGGACCGGTCACACGAGACGACCGCTTGTGGATCATCCGCGCCACCAGTTCCTTGCCGGAGCCGGAGGGGCCGAGGATCATCACGCGGCTGTTGGTGGGCGCGACCTTCTCGATCGTCTGGCGAAGCTGCGAGACGGCAACCGACGTGCCGACCAGCTCGGCGGCGTCGCCGGTGCGCTTCTTGAGTTCGGTCACCTCGCGCTTCAGCTTGGAGTTTTCGAGCGCCCGCTCGGCGATCAGGATCAGCCGGTCGGCCTTGAACGGTTTTTCGATGAAGTCGAAGGCGCCGCGCTTGATCGCCGAAACAGCGGTCTCGACATTGCCATGACCGGAGATCATCACCACGGGCAAATCGGGGTGGCGGCTCTTGACTTCGTCGAGCAGCGCCAGGCCGTCGAGCCTGGAGCCCTGCATCCAGATATCCAGGAAAACCAGCCGCGGCACGCGATCAGATATCGCTGCCAGCGCGCTGTCGCTGTCGTGGGCCGTGCGGGTTTCATGGCCCTCATCGGACAAAATACCTGAAACGATATCGCGGATATCCGCCTCGTCATCTACGACCAGAATATCAGACGCCATAAGCCAATTCCTTGTTATTATCCGTTCCCGGCACCGCCACCTGTTCCAGATGTGGCAGCAGCACCCTGATCATGGCGCCCTTGCCATGATCGAAATCGGCGGGAGCATCGTGCAGTTCGAGCTGCCCGCCGTGTTCTTCAATGATCTTCTTGACGATGGCGAGCCCCAGACCCGTGCCCTTGTCGCGCATGGTCATGTAGGGCTCGAGGATGCGGTGCCGGTTTTCGGTCGGCAGGCCGCTGCCATTGTCGATGATATCGACCACATAGGTGTCGCGCTCCGCGTCGTAGACCGAGCGCACCTTGACCTTCCGACCATCGCGCTCCTGATCGCTCGGCACCGCCTCGATCGCCTCGACGGCGTTCTTGATAAGGTTGCCGAAGGCCTGGCCAAGCATGCGCGCATCGAACATGCCCTTCAGCGGCTCGTCGCCAAGCTCGCGGATGAAATCCACATGGGTCGTGCCCATCTCGCGCAGGAAGATCGCGTCGCGCAGGATATCGCGCAGATCGGCCTCTTCCTTGGCGGGTTTCGGCATGCGGGCAAAGGAGGAGAATTCATCGACCATGCGGCCGATATCGCCGACCTGGCGCACGATGGTATCGGTGCACTGGTCGAAGACGGCGCGGTCGTCCTCGGCGATCTGCTTGCCGTAGCGACGCTTGAGGCGCTCGGCCGAAAGCTGGATCGGGGTGAGCGGGTTCTTGATCTCGTGGGCGATGCGGCGGGCGACGTCCGCCCAAGCGGTCGAGCGCTGGGCGATGACGAGATCGGTGATGTCGTCGAGCGTCACCACATAGCTGTCGTGCGCGGCGCGCTGTTCCTCGCGGGTGACCTGAACCGACAGCGTCCGCTCCTTGCCGCCGCGGATCAGGTTCACCTGCTTACGGAACTCGCCGCGGGCTCTGGTGCGCGCTTCGGTGAGGACGTGGTCAATCTCGGGCGCGACATCCTCAAGCTTTTCGCCCATCAGCTGTTCGGCGGGAACGCCGAGGAAATGCTCCGCCGACGGATTGACGATGGTAATGCGGCGATCTTCCTCGACGCCGATGACGGCGGCGGTGACGCCGGACAGCACCGCCTCGATGAACCGGCGGCGGTCGTCGACTTCATCCTTGGCCTCGAGGATCTCGTCGCGCTGGCTGCGGATCTCCGAAATCATCTTGTTGAACGTGCGCGACAGGCTGCCGACGTCGCCGTCGGCGGCGCGCACCGGCACGACGACATTGAGATTGCCGGTCGCCACGCTGTCGGCGGCGCTGATCAGCAGCCGGATCGGCCGGACGATGCGGTCGGCGACCGCGATCGCCGTCCAGATCGCCGCGAGCAGCACGATCAGCGCGAAACCGAGATAGAGCACCGCAAAGGCGATCTGCAGCGATGTGCGGCCGGCTTCCATCGCCTGGTATTCGGCGGTGTTCTCCTCCATCAGCCGCATCGCCGAGATGACCTTCGGATCGACGGCGCGGATCGTATAGAGATAGGAGCCCGGGATGGCGTCGAGCTTGATGACGGCGCCGACGAGGTTGGTGACGCCTGGCGGGATCAGCGTCGGCTGGCCGGCGGCCGCCGTCTTCAGCGCATCCTCCGGGATCGCCGGCAGCGGCTTTTCCGTCTTGATGTCGGCCTGGACGATCGCCTGCCCGTCTTCGCGCACCAGGAAGGCTCCGAGCATTCCGCGACCCCGCGCCTGGCGGGTCATCAGGTCCACGAACCCCGTACGGTCGAGATAGAACATCGGCCGGTTGCGCTCGAGGTCGTTCGACATCGACACAGTCTGGCCCTGAAGATAGCTGGCATTCTCGAGCATATAGGCGCGGGCAACGTCCTGGGACGACTGCACGATCGACTGCGTCCGCAGCGAGAACCAGCGGTCAAGGCCGACATTGAGCGTGAGGCTCGCGAAGATCGCCACCAGAACCGCCGGCGTGATCGCCACGATCGAGAACAACACGACGATGCGGACATGCAGGCGGGCGGCGGCACGGCCGCGGTTGCGCGCCTTCACCAGCCGGACGATCTCGCGGGCGATCAGATACATCAGGCCGAGGATGAAAAGCGAATTCAGCGCAGCCGAGGCGATCACGACATTGGTGGTCGGGGCGATCGGCGTCAGGCCGAGCAGGATGAACAGCGTCACCGACGCGCAGATCAAGGCTCCGCCGGCGAGCAGAAGGCCGGGGAGCGCAAACGACGCGCGCCGATCCTGCACTGACACCGCTGGCTCGTCTTCGGCCATCGGCGCTGTTACGCCTTCCGTCATCGAATCCACTCCGATCCCCAAAACCCTCGCGGGAGATCGATCCAACCCGGTCAGACCGGGCGAAGCGACAGCCACTTTCCAGAAAAGGGCTGGCCTACCCCATCGACGGCCGCCACTCCGTCGAGCATTCACCAAACCCTGCGTGACCTTTAAGCAACGCAATGTGGCGAAAATGCAACGATGAGCGGAAGCTGTCAAGCAGTCGGGAACAAACTAACCATCAAGCGCCGCGAGAGCTGCGATAGACCGAGACACCCAGTTCCCGGATCTTCTTGCGAAGCGTGTTGCGGTTGAGGCCGAGGAGATCGGCTGCCTTGATCTGGTTGCCGCGGGTGGCCGTCAGCGCCGCCAGGATGAGCGGATATTCCAGCTCCGTCAGGACGCGATCGTAGAGACCCGGCGGCGGCAGGTTTTCGCCGAAGCTCGCGAAATAGCTGCGCATGTTTTCTTCCACGGCCTGCGCGATGGTGAGCGAGCCGCTGCGGGTGCCCATCTTGTCGATCGGGCTATCGGGAACATCCGAGCGCAGCTCCGATTCGATGATCTCGCGGCTGATGACCTCCTGCGGATAAAGCGCCATCAGGCGGCGAACGAGGTTTTCCAGCTCACGCACGTTGCCCGGCCAGGCATAGGCCTTCATCAGATCCAGCGCCTCGCTGTCGAAACGCTTGGCATCCAGCCCTTCCTTCTCGGCCATCTGCATGAAGTGGCGCACCAGATCCGGAATGTCCTCGGCACGGTCACGCAAGGGCGGCAGGCGCAGCGGCACGACGTTGAGGCGGTAATAAAGGTCCTCGCGGAAGAGGCCCTGGTTGATCAGGTGCTTCAAATCCTTGTTGGTGGCCGCGACGATGCGGACATCGGTGCGGATGGGCGTACGGCCGCCGACGGTCGTGTATTCGCCCTGCTGCAGGACGCGCAGAAGCCGCGTCTGGGCGTCCATCGGCATGTCGCCGATCTCGTCGAGGAAAAGGGTTCCGCCCTCGGCCTGCTCGAAGCGGCCGGTGGAGCGGTTCTGGGCGCCGGTAAACGCGCCCTTCTCATGGCCGAAAAGTTCCGATTCGATCAGGTCGCGCGGGATGGCGGCCATGTTGATCGCCACAAACGGACCGTTGCGCCGCTTGCCGTAGTCATGGAGCGCGCGGGCGACGAGTTCCTTGCCGGTGCCGGACTCACCGGTGATCATCAGCGTCAGGTCGGTCTGCATCAGACGGGCCAGGACCCGGTAGATTTCCTGCATGGCGGCAGAGCGGCCGACGAGCGGCATGCCATCCTGCATGTCGTCGTCGAGGCGGGCGGGCTTGCGCTTCGGCTCGGCGAGCGCCCGGCCGATGATGGCGATCAGCTCGGTCAGGTCGAACGGTTTCGGCAGGTAGTCGTAGGCCCCCTTTTCCGAGGCCTTGATGGCCGTCATGAAGGTGTTCTGGGCGCTCATGACGAGCACCGGGAGCTCGGGTCGCGCTTTCTTGATGCGCGGCAGAAGGTCGAAGGCGTTCTCGTCCGGCATGATCACGTCGGTGACGACGAGATCCCCCTCACCGGCCGAAATCCAGCGCCACAGGGTGGCGGCATTGGAGGTGATGCGCACTTCGTAGCCTGCCCTGGTCAAGGCCTGGTTCAGAACGGTGCGGATGGCCGCGTCGTCGTCGGCGACAAGGATCGTGGCAGTCATTTTACGTTTCCTGTGGAGTTCAAGGCGCGGCCGTCCATGGCCTCTTCCTTGTGCATGGGCATCAGAACACGGAATATCGTCCGGCGCGCCTGGCTGTCGCATTCGACGATGCCGCCATGGCCGCCGATGATCTTGGCGACCAGCGCCAAGCCCAGGCCGGAGCCGTTCGTCTTGGTGGTGATGAAGGGATCGAAAAGATGCGGCACGAGATCGGTCGGAACGCCTGGCCCATTGTCGATGACGCAGAATTCGAGCGGCAGGGAAATCTTGTCCCGGGTGCCGGCGACCGAAAGCTTGATGCCGGGGCGATAGGCGGTGGTCAGCATGATTTCGCCGTCCGGCTGGTCGCCGACGGCTTCGGCCGCATTCTTGATGAGGTTGAGGAAGACCTGCACCAGCTGGTCGCGGTTGGCAAAGACCGGCGGCAGCGACGGGTCGTACATTTCGGAGATCTTGATCTTGCGCGCAAAGCCGGCCTTGGCGACCGCCTTCACGTGATCGAGCACCGAATGGATGTTGAGGGCTATGCGATCGACCGGCCGTTCGTCGGAGAAGACTTCCATGCGATCGACCAGCGAGACGATCCGGTCGGTCTCGTCGCAGATCAGCTGGGTCAGCGCCCGGTCGTCGTCGGGAACGACGCTTTCCAGAAGCTGGGCGGCGCCGCGGATGCCCGAGAGCGGGTTCTTGATCTCGTGGGCGAGCATGGAGGCCAGACCCGTCACCGAACGGGCGGCGGCGCGATGGGTGAGCTGGCGGTCGATCTTGTCGGCCATGGACCGTTCCTGGAAGACGACGACCACCGAGCCCGGTTCGCTGACCACGGGCGCCACATAGAGATCGACCAGCTTGTCCTGGCCAAGGCGCGGCGAAGACAGGTCGACGCGGTATTCGTTGACGGGCGCTTTACGCTCGCGCACCTGGTCGATCAGGGCGAGAAGCGGGCTGCCGAACGGGATGAAGGTGGAGATCTTGTTCTTGGCGAGATGGGGAGCACTGGCGCCGAAGAAGGCCTCCGCCTCCCAGTTCGCGAACGCGACCTTGCCCACCGCATCGACCAATATCACCGGGTTCTGCACCGAGTTGAGGACAGCCATGGCGAGCGCGTTGCCAATCGTGGCATCCTGCGCCGGGGACTTGCTCATGCGGCCTCCTTCTGAGCGTCGACGGGTTGGCCGCCGAGCGCTGCAATCATCCGGCGCGAAACGTCGGCCGGGTCTTTCGAAATCATGATGGCGGCCTTTTCTGTGGCCGGCAGGTCGCCCGCGAAGCGGTCGAGATACCAGCCGAGCTGTTTTCGCGCATGGCGGAGACCGGCCTCGCGGCCGTAGAGTTCCAGCATCGCCTCGTAGTGTTCGATGACCAGATCGGCGATCTCGGCCTGCGACGGCGCGGCGTGGCCAGCAAGCCAGCCGACATGCCAGGGCCGTCCCTGGGCGCCGCGGCCGACCATGACCGCATCGGCACCGGAGCGCGCCAAGATAGCTTGAGCGTCCTCGGGCGATTCAACGTCGCCATTGGCGATCAGCGGGATGGAGATCGCGTCGCGCACCTGGCGGATCGCATCCCAGTCCGCCCTGCCCTCATAGAACTGCATGCGGGTGCGGCCGTGGATGGTCACCAGCTGGATGCCCGCCTGTTCCGCACGGCGGGCGATCTCGGGCGCATTGATGGAATTTTCGTCCCAGCCGAGCCGCATCTTCAGCGTCACCGGCACGCTGACGGCATTGACCGTCGCTTCGATCATGGAAAGCGCGTGATCCGGATCGCGCATCAGCGCCGAACCCGAATAACCGCCCGTTACCTTCTTGGCCGGACACCCCATGTTGATGTCGATGATATCGGCGCCGTTATCGGCAGCGATTTTCGCGGCTTGCGCCATCGGCTGCGCCTCGCGGCCGGCAAGCTGCACCATGTGCGGCGAGATGCCGGCGCCCTTGAGCCGCGCCCATGATTCGCCGCGGTTGAGAATGAGTTCACCGCTGGCGACCATTTCCGTCACGACGAGCCCGGCGCCATAGCGCCAGGCAAGCCGCCTGAACGGCAGATCGGTGACGCCGGACATCGGCGCCAGGACGACGCGATTGCGAATGGCGACAGGCCCGATCTGAAAAGGCTTGGCAAGATCTTGGAAACTCAAATGATGATCTTTCGGGCACATGAGATAGTTGCACTATTTTTATTCATGTCTCGGACGTTTGCCAAGAGCAATTCCGGAACTGCGTTATTTTTGAGCGCCATGCTGGAATTCAGGCTTTTGGTCCTATAGTTCTGCGCCTGTCAATCCAAAACGAATTACGGGTCGGGGACGACAAAGCCATGACAATCGGTCCCAAGACAATCGGTATCGTCATCGTCGCCGCGGGCCGCGGGGAACGTGCCGGTTCCCCTGAAGACGGCCCCAAACAGTATCGGCGGATCGGGAGCAAGCCGGTCATCGCCCATACGCTGGAGCGGTTTCTGACCTGGCCCCGCAGCGGCCCGATCGTCGTCGTCATCCATCCCGACGACGAGGCGTTGTTCGCGGCGGCAACCGTCGGCGTCAAGGGAGCGGCCGGGCTGATCACCACGTTCGGCGGGGAAACAAGGCAGCGCTCGGTCTATGAAGGCCTGCGCGCCCTTTCCGGCACCGCGGCGACCCACGTGATGATCCACGATGCGGCGCGGCCCTTTATCGACCACGGCGTGCTTGAGCGGGTGGCGCGGGCGCTCGACGAGGGGCAGGACGGCGTTCTGCCGGCCGTTCCGGTCAGCGACACGCTGAAGCGCGGCGGTTCCGACGGACTGGTGCACGAAACCGTACCGCGCGCCGGGCTTTATGCCGCGCAGACGCCGCAGAGCTTTGTTCTCTCCGAAATCCGCACCGCCCATGAAAAGGCTGCGGCACTGCGCCGCGAGGATTTCACCGACGACGCCTCGATCGCCGAATGGGCCGGCCTGCCGGTGACGCTGGTGGAAGGATCGATCGACAATATCAAACTCACCGTGAAGCGGGATATCGCCATGGCCGACGAAAAGCTCTCGCAGACCCGGTCTTCGACCACCCTCCCCGATGTTCGCACCGGCAACGGTTACGACGTGCACCAGCTGGAGCCCGGCGACGGCGTGACGCTCTGCGGCGTGTTCATTCCACACGACCAGAAGCTCAGCGGCCATTCGGATGCGGATGTCGCGCTGCATGCCCTGACCGATGCGCTGCTCGCGACCTGCGGCGCCGGCGATATCGGCGACCATTTTCCGCCGTCCGACATGCAGTGGCGCGGTGCGCCGTCAAAGATCTTCCTCGACCATGCGGCGAAGATCGTCCGCGAGCATGGCGGCACGATCATGAACGCCGACATCTCGCTGATCGCCGAAGCGCCGAAGATCGCCCCGCACCGCCAGGCGATGCGCGAAACCCTCTCCGCGATTCTCGGCATTGCGATCGACCGCTGCTCTGTCAAAGCGACCACCAACGAGAAGATCGGCTTCATCGGCCGCCGCGAAGGCATCGCCGCGATCGCCACGGCGACCGTCGTTTACCGCGGAGACGCCGCGTGAGCCTGTTTCCCTCCGACATCGAGGACCAGGCCCGACAGATCGTTGCCGATTTCACGGCGCGCGGGAAAATGGTCGCAACCGCCGAATCCTGCACGGGTGGGCTGATCGCCGGGGCGCTGACGGAGATCTCAGGTTCGTCGGCCGTCGTCGACCGCGGTTTCGTCACCTATACGAACCAGGCGAAGATGGACATGCTCGGGGTGGCGGACGCGACGCTCACGACGCATGGCGCGGTGTCGAAGGAAACGGCGCTGCAGATGGTGCATGGTGCGCTTTATCGCTCGCAGGCGAGCGTCGCGGTTGCGGTGACCGGCATTGCCGGTCCCGGCGGCGGATCGGCGGAAAAGCCGGTCGGCCTGGTGCATCTGGCTGCGAAAAGCCGTTCGGGGAAAATCCTGCACCGGGAAATGCGGTACGGCGATATCGGCCGCACGGAGGTCAGGCTTGCGACGGTGCGCACTGCGCTCGCGATGCTGGCCGAGGTGGCCGCTCAGGCGTAGATCTTGTCGGCCCGGGTCTCGAAGGCTTCGGCGAACATGCGGAAAGCGCGGTCGAACATCGAGCCCATCAGGGCGCCGAGGATCATGCTCTTGAACTCGTAATCGATGTAGAAATGCACGATGCACCCGTCTGGGCCGGCATTCGGGGAACCGCCCGCTACCGGCTCGAAGCTCCAGCGGTTGTCGAGGTATTTAAACGGCCCCTCGATATATTTCACGTCGATGATCCGCTCGGCCGGGTTGAGCAGGACCTGGGTGGTGAAGGTTTCCCGGATCGCCTTGTAGCCGACCGTCATGTCGGCCACGAGAAGCGTCTTGCCGTCGCGCTCCTTGGAGGAACGTACGGTCAGCGCTTCGCAGAGCGGCAGGAATTGCGGATATTTTTCGACATCGGCAACGAGCGCGTACATCTTTTCAGCGCTGTGCTTGACGGGACGGCGGATTTCAAACTTTGGCATGTTCCCGAGTTAAGCGTCCGCTCCGATAAGATCAAGAAGATCGCGCATCTCGGATCTCGATTTCAACATCAGAACCGACTTTCCGGCCGCGTGCGATGCCAACCCCGCAAGCACGCGCGGACCATAAAGCGGTCGGCACCGAGAATCTTGTCTGCCGCCTCGGCAATTCCCACGTAGTGGATCGCATTCACGCCGGATTCCATATCCATCATGCTCTCTCCCGTGAATCAGGCTTTCAGTATCGTGACTGGCGGTAACTTCCGATGACGACAGGAGGATTTCAATGTCAAACAGACGGCGCTATAGAGATCGCCGAATGCGATTGTGACAGAGCTTTGACACGGACGTCTGAGGGACCGGTTCAACCACCGGTCATTTGTTGATGTCAGATGGCATTCAGATTAATAAGATTTAATGTAGCATCCATCCGGTTGTAGTGATCCAGAGTCGCAAGCTTGCGTACATTTGGTATAATCAACCGACAGCAGACCGGGCGCAGCCGAAAGAGGCATCCATGGACGATTTCTCGCAGATGATAAAGCTGCTCGAATCCGCAAAGCAGCTTGCAGACATGAACCAGCTCCCCATGCTCGTCTATCTCATTGAAATGGCTAAGGCCGAAGCGCGCGGCCACAGGTTCACGCTGCGCGAACGAAGACGCGGCCAGGACAAAAGCGAAAAGATCCAGGCGGCCGAATAAGAGCCCGGAACCGGCTGCCGCCCTACTCGGCGGCGGCCAGGACCTTCCTCTCGCGCGCAGCCCTGAGGCGAGCGAAATCGTCGCCGGCGTGATGCGAAGACCGGGTCAGCGGGCTGGACGACACCATCAGGAAACCCTTGGAATAGGCCACAGTCTCGTAGGACTTGAACTCCTCCGGCGTGACGAAGCTTTCTACCTTGTGGTGCTTTCGGGTCGGCTGCAGATACTGGCCGATCGTCAGGAAATCGACGTCGGCGGTGCGCAGATCGTCCATCAGCTGCAGCACTTCGTTGCGCTCCTCGCCGAGCCCCACCATGATGCCGGACTTGGTGAACATGGTCGGATCCAGCTCCTTCACCCGCTGCAGCAGCCGGACGGAGTGGAAATAGCGGGCGCCGGGGCGCACCGTCAGATAGTTGCCCGGCACGGTTTCCATATTATGGTTGAACACGTCCGGCTTGGCGGCGACGACGCGCTCCAGCGCACCGGGCTTTTTCAGGAAGTCGGGCGTCAGGATCTCGATCGTCGTTGCCGGCGACGCGGCTCGGATCGCCCAGATCACCTTCTCGAAATGCTCGGCGCCGCCGTCTGCGAGGTCATCGCGGTCGACGGAGGTGATGACCACATGGGAGAGACCCATCTGCTTGACGGCCTTGGCGACGTTTTCGGGCTCTTCCATATCGAGCGCGTTCGGCTTGCCGGTCGCCACGTTGCAGAAGGCGCAGGCGCGGGTGCAGATCTCACCCATGATCATGAAGGTGGCGTGCTTCTTGTCCCAGCACTCGCCGATATTGGGGCAGCCCGCTTCCTCGCAGACCGTCACCAGCTTGTTTTCCTTCACGATCGCGCGGGTTTCCTGATAACCCTTGGAAACCGGGGCACGAACGCGGATCCATTCCGGCTTGCGCATGATCTCGGTATCGGGACGATGCGCCTTTTCCGGATGACGGACGCGCTTTTCATCGCCGGATGCGATCGTGTCGAGAATGGTGACCATAGATACCTGCTTTCAACCGCTTGGAGCGCGGCTACCGTCAGCGCCTGACGAGTTTGGCGATAAATAGCAAAATGCAGGAGCCGATGAAACCCGCAACCAGGTAACCCAGCCATCCGTCTGCAACATGGATGTTGAACCTGTTGAAGATGCCATTGGCGAGCACCGCGCCGACAATGCCGATGACGATGTTCATGAAAATGCCGAAGCGGACATCCATCAGCTTGCCGGCGAGCCAACCCGCCAGGCCGCCGATGATGATCGCCGCAATCCAACCTACACCCATGAGAACCCCCGTTTCGAAAACTCAAATATGGTAATGGCCTGATCCAGAATCCAGATATCCGAATCTTGCCTACGAGATATGCCGCTTACCCCCTCACTTGCAATTTCTGAAACTTAGCTACGCTAAGATTTCGAAATTGCTTTCTCTCCCGCAAGGGGAGAGATAGGCATGCCGCGCCGCCTCAGCGCTACCTCTCCCCTTGCGGGAGAGGTTACAAAATCAAGATCTTAGCTTCAGCTAAGTCTTAAATTTTGTTGGCGAGGGGATATCCCTGGCCTCTACTTCCCTCACGCATTCAACGCCCGGCCATACGCATCCAGCACGCTTTCCTTCATCGTCTCGGAAATGGTCGGATGCGGGAAGATCGTGTGCATCAGCTCCTCTTCCGTCGTCTCGAGGTTCATGGCGACGACGAAGCCCTGGATCAGTTCGGTGACTTCGGCACCGACCATGTGGGCGCCGATCAGTTCGCCAGTCTTCTTGTCGAAGATGGTCTTGACGAGGCCCTGGTCCTCGCCGAGCGCGATCGCCTTGCCGTTGGCGACGAACGGGAAACGGCCGACGCGGATGTCGCGGCCCTGCTCCTTCGCCTTGGCTTCAGTGAGGCCGACAGAGGCGACCTGCGGATGGCAATAGGTGCAGCCGGGGATTTTCAGCTTGTCCATCGGATGCACGTTCGGCAGGCCGGCGATCTTCTCTACGCAGATGACCGCTTCGTGTTCAGCCTTGTGGGCGAGCAGCGGCGGGCCGGCGACGTCGCCGATCGCATAGAGGCCGGGCACGTTGGTCTTGCCGTAACCGTCGATGACGATGAAGCCGCGGTCAGTCTTCACGCCCAAGGTTTCGAGGCCGATGCCTTCGACATTGGCCTGGACGCCGACGGCCGAGATCATCCGGTCGGCGGTGATCTCTTGCGTCTTGCCGTCCTTCAGCTCGATCGTCGCGGTGACCGAGTTGGCGCCCTTCACGACCTTGGCAACCTTGGCTTCGAGCAGGATCTTCATGCCCTGGCGCTCGAACTGCTTCTTGGCAAGCGCCGAGATGTCCGCGTCCTCGACCGGCATGACCTGGCTCATGATCTCGACGACGGTGACCTCGACGCCCATGGTGCGGTAGAAGCTGGCGAACTCGATGCCGATCGCGCCTGACCCCATGACCAGCAGAGACTTCGGCATCTCTTCCGGCTTCATCGCCTCGAAATAGGTCCAGATCAGCTTGCCATCCGGCTCGATGCCCGGCAGCGCGCGCGGACGGGCGCCTGTCGCAATGATGATGTGCTTGGCGGTATAGGTGCCCTCGCCCAGCGTATTCTTCGGGATCGGGCCGATCGGTTCGACCGGCTTCTTGGTGGTCTTGGAAACGACGACCTCACCGGGCTTCGAAAGCTTCGCCTCGCCCCAGATGATATCGACCTTGTTCTTCTTGAATAGGAAACCGACGCCGTTGTTCATGCGGTGGGCGATGCCGCGCGAGCGGTCGACGATCGCCTTGACGTCCGGCTTGATCGTGCCTTCCAGCGTCAGGCCGTAGTCCTTCGCATGGCTCGCGGTGTGCATGACGTCGGCCGAACGCAACAGCGCCTTGGTCGGAATGCAACCCCAGTTGGAGCAGATGCCGGCGAGGTGCTCGCGCTCGACGACGGCGACCTTCAACCCGAGCTGGGATGCCCGGATGGCGGCGATGTAGCCGCCCGGACCGGAACCGATAACGATGACGTCGTAGGATTGAGCCATTGCTTTCCTGCCTTCTCATTGGGGGGCCAGCTCCAAGCGGCCCGCCTCGGGAAATCTTGTTCTACAGCCCCAGCATCATCCGGACGACGGGCTCGAGGCCGCGTCCGATGGCTCGGGTATTTTCTGCATCGAGATGCACGCCGTCGATCGGCGTCGTTTTCGCTACCGATCCCGCATCAAAGAAACCGCAGCCCAGTTCGTCCGCGAGGTCCCGATAGAGCGATGCAAGCATCGAAGACTGCTCGATGCCTCCCCGAAACAGCGCTCCGGTCATCGGGTTTGCGGTCTCGCAGAGCGTCGGCGGCGACACGATGAGGATTTCCGGCGTGTCGCATTCCCGCCCCCAGTCGTGGAAGCGCACGAGGCTGACCAGTTTCTTCACGCCCTGCCGCGCGCCCATGGCCGTGCCGTGGATGATCGGCTTCAGGTCATTGGTGCCGAGCATGAGGATGACCAGCTCGAGAGGACCATGGCTATGAAGGACTGTCGGCAGCAGCCGCGCGCCATTGCGATCGCAATCGGCAAGCCCGTCGTCATAGGCGGTGGTACGACCGCCGAGACCCTCAGCAACCACATTGACCGCCGGAGCGAGCGCTGCCTGCAGCACGCTCGGCCAGCGATCCTCGAAAGCATGGCGGCCGCCGGTTGCGACATCCGTACCCCAGGTCAATGAATCGCCATAGCACAGAACGGTTTTCATGGACGCACCACGCATTCCCCTCCCCCTTGGGGACACCCTCCCCGCAAGGGGGAGGGAAAGACCAGACTAGACCAGCATCGCCATCGGATTTTCGATGTAGCGCTTGAAGGCGGACGCGAGTTCCGCACCGAGCGCGCCGTCGATGACGCGGTGGTCGAAGGCGAAGGTTGCGGTCATGACCGTGCCGACCTTGATCTCGCCGTTCTTCACGATCGGCTTCTCGACGCCTGCGCCGATCGAGACGATCGAAGCCTGCGGCAGGTTGACGATCGAGGTGAAGTTGGAGACGCCGAACATGCCGAGGTTGGACACGGATGTCGTGCCGCCCTGGTATTCTTCCGGTTTCAGCTTCTTGTCGCGGGCGCGCCTGGCGAGATCCTTCACCTCGTTGGAGATGGCGGAGAGCGTCTTCGTTTCGGCCTTGCGGACGATCGGGGTGATCAGGCCGTCCGGGATGGATACGGCCACGCCGACGTCTGCATGCTTGTGCAGCACGCGGGCCGTCGAGGTCCAGGAAGCATTCGCCATCGGGACATCGCGCAGCGCGAGCGCCATCGCCTTGATGATGAAGTCGTTGACCGACAGCTTGAAGGCCGGAACCTCGCCCTTGTCGGTCTTCTTCATCGGCGAAGACTTGTTGATCTCGGCGCGCAGCTTCATCAGCGCGTCGAGCTCGCAATCCATCGAGACGAAGTAGGACGGAACCGTCTGGCTCGACTCGGTGAGGCGCGAGGCGATCGTCTTGCGCATGCCGTCATGCGGAAGAAGCTCGTACGAACCCTCGGGGAAGAGCTTGAGGACGGTATCGTCCGACGGCCCCTTGGCGATCGCCGGTGCGGCAGCAGCCTGTGCAGCGGCAGCCGGTGCAGGCTTGGCACCACCGGAAGCGACAGCCCTTTCGATATCGGCCTTGACGACACGGCCGTGCGGGCCGGAACCCGACACGGCGGAAAGGTCGAGGCCGGCTTCCTTGGCGAGGCGACGGGCGAGCGGCGAAGAAAAGGGCCTTGCACCGCCCGAAGACGCCGGAGCCGGTGCTGCGGCTGAAGGAGCCGGTTCGGACGCCTTTTGAGCCGGAGCGGCTTCCGCCTTCGGGGCGGGTGCAGCTTCGGCCTTCGGAGCCGGAGAAGCGCCACCGCCCGAAGAGGCGGCAGCCGAGACATCCTCGCCGTCGGCGGCGAGGATGGCGATCAGGGCGTTGACCTTGACGCCTTCGGTACCGGCCGCAACGACGAGCTTGGCAACTGTGCCCTCATCGACGGATTCGACTTCCATGGTCGCCTTGTCGGTCTCGATCTCGGCGAGCACGTCGCCGGACTTGACCTTGTCGCCTTCCTTGACCAGCCACTTGGAAAGATTGCCCTCTTCCATGGTCGGAGACAGGGCAGGCATGGTGATGTTGATTGGCATCGAAACATCCTCCCCTTATCTGTAGCAGACGGTTTTCACCGCCTGGACGACTTCGCCGACATTCGGCAGCGCCAGCTTTTCGAGATTGGCCGCATAAGGCATCGGAACGTCCTTGCCGGCGATCGTCAGGATCGGCGCATCGAGATAGTCGAAGGCCTGCTGCATGACGCGGGTGGCGATTTCCGTACCGATCGAGTTCTGCGGATAACCCTCCTCGACAGTGACGAGGCGGCCGGTCTTCTTGACCGACTCGATGACGGTCGGAAGGTCCATCGGGCGCAGCGTGCGCAGATCGATCAACTCGACGTCGATGCCTTCCTTTTCCAGTTCGGCGACCGCCTTCACGGCATAGGTCATGCCGATGCCGAAGGAAACGATGGTGACGTCGTTACCCTTGCGGTGGATGCGCGCCTTGCCGATCGGAAGGACGAAATCGTCGAGCTTCGGCACTTCGAACTGGTGACCGTAGAGGATTTCGTTTTCCAGGAAGACGACCGGGTTCGGGTCGCGGATGGCGGCCTTCAGCAGGCCCTTGGCGTCGGCAGCCGTGTAGGGCATGACGACCTTGAGGCCCGGGATCTGGCTGTACCAGGTGGCATAGTCCTGGCTGTGCTGCGCGCCGACGCGGGCGGCAGCACCGTTCGGGCCACGGAACACGATCGGCGCACCCATCTGGCCGCCGGACATGTAAAGCGTCTTGGCGGCCGAGTTGATGATCTGGTCGATCGCCTGCATGGCGAAGTTGAAGGTCATGAACTCGACGATCGGCTTCAGGCCCGCCATGGCGGCACCGACGCCGACGCCGGCAAAGCCGTGTTCGGTGATCGGGGTATCGACCACGCGGCGGGGTCCGAATTCCTGCAGCAGGCCCTGGGTGATCTTGTAGGCGCCCTGGTATTCAGCGACTTCCTCACCCATGACGAAGACGTTCTCGTCGCGGCGCATTTCTTCGGCCATCGCATCGCGAAGCGCTTCGCGAACGGTGGTCATGACCATTTCGGTGCCGGCCGGGATATCCGGATCGGCGGCCGCCTCGGCCTTGGGCTGGGCCGGGACCTTGGCCGCGGCAGGCGTCTCTTCACTTGCTTCGCGGGCCTTGCCGCCTGCGGCGTCGGACGTTGCAGCCGGCGTATCCGCGTCAGCCTTGGCAGGTGCCGCCGGCTTTTCCGCGCTCATCGCATCGGCGCTTTCGCCATCTTGCAGGAGCACGGCAATCTTGGTGTTGACCTTGACGTTTTCGGTGCCGGCGGCGATCAGCAGCTTGCCGATCACGCCTTCATCGACGGCTTCCACTTCCATGGTCGCCTTGTCGGTCTCGATTTCAGCGATGACATCGCCGGACGTGACCTTGTCGCCTTCTTGCTTCAGCCATTTGGAAAGCGTGCCTTCCTCCATGGTCGGAGAAAGCGCGGGCATCAGGATATCGATTGGCATTGGGTTCCCTCCCCGCGATCAGAGCAGAATGTCGGTGTAGAGCTCGGACGGATCCGGCTCCGGATCGGCCTGGGCGAAATCGGCGCTATCCGAAACGACGTCGCGGATATCCTTGTCGATCGCCTTCAGCTCGTCCTCGGTGGCCCAGCCCTTTTCGATGAGGCGCAGGCGCACCTGCTCGATCGGATCGTGCTCGGAGCGCATCTTCTGCACTTCGTCCTTGGAGCGATATTTCGCCGGGTCGGACATGGAGTGGCCGCGATAACGGTAGGTGAGCATTTCGAGAATGATCGGGCCCTTGCCGGAGCGGCAGTGCTCGAGCGCCTCGTCGCCGGCGGCCTTCACGGCGCGAACGTCCATGCCGTCGACCTGGATTCCGGGGATGCCGAAGCCGGAACCACGCAGCGAGTAGTTCGACTGCGCCGTCGCACGCGCCGTCGAGGTGCCCATCGCATAACGGTTGTTCTCGACGATATAGACGATCGGCAGCTTCCAGAGGGCCGCCATGTTGAAGCTCTCGTAGACTTGCCCCTGGTTGGCCGCGCCATCGCCGAAATAGGCGACCGAGACGCTGTCATTACCACGATACCTGTTGGCGAAGGCGAGGCCGGTTCCGAGCGAAACCTGGGCGCCGACGATGCCGTGGCCGCCGTAGAAATGCTTCTCCTTGGAGAACATGTGCATCGAGCCGCCCTTCCCTCGGGAATAGCCGCCCTTGCGTCCAGTGAGCTCCGCCATGACGCCACGCGCGCTCATGCCGGTTGCCAGCATATGCCCATGGTCGCGATAGGCGGTGATAACCTGGTCACCCTCCTGCTGCGCCATCTGCATGCCGACGACGACAGCTTCCTGGCCGATATAGAGGTGACAGAAACCACCGATGAAGCCCATGCCGTAGAGCTGGCCGGCCTTTTCCTCGAAACGGCGGATCATCAGCATTTCACGATAGGCGTGAAGATCCTGATCCTTGCCGAAATCCGGGGTGTTCTTGCCCGTAAACTCCTTGGCGGAGGCTTTCGAGGCCGATTTGATTGCAGACTTTGCCGCTGGTTTGCGGCCGGATACAGACGCGGTCTTGGTCGGCGCCATTCATCCCTCCCTTTGAGTTCTGCGTTGAGAGCGAGATTACGCCCTGACGTGTATCGCCAGATTCCCACTCTGGTGTCGGGCGTACCATAGGCAAGAAAAGCTGCCCCAGCAATGCCATAAATGCATGGCTCACATTCCGCACAACCTATTGAATAGGTTACAGAAATGTAAAATTAACCGAAATCGGGTTAATTTAGAAGTAGTTGTTGAAGATGACGATTTCGTCGCCGCGGGAAATATTCAGCTGATAGCGGGCGATCTCGTCCAGCATGTCCTTGTCGAGCGAACCGTCGCTCATCAGCTGAACCTGCCGCTCCAGCGTTTCGCGCCGGGCGGTCAGCTTGGCGAGTTCGCCCGCACGCGCCTGCCGCTGACGCTCGAATTCCTCCGTGGCGATCAGGCCTAGATCGCCATGGATGGAATGATAGCCGAAGTAGGACAGAAACGCGACTGTGATGGCGGGAAGGACAAAACGGCCGAATTTTCTTTTCTTATGATGCTTTGTCCACATGCCGCTCTAACGCCTTGTCACGCTTACGGGATCTCAAATCAGATCCGAAACAGAGCTTCAAATTCGCAGAACTTGCTTAAGCAATCGTTGACCAGAATCATGACGCGAAAAAGCCCGCGCTTTTGGCGCGGGCCTTCATGGCAAATATCGGATCGAAAAGCCTTAGGCTTTCAGGATGCCGCGGCCGGCATAAACGGCCTGCGGACCCAGCATTTCCTCGATGCGGATAAGCTGGTTGTACTTGGCAAGCCGGTCGGAGCGCGACAGCGAGCCGGTCTTGATCTGTCCGCAATTGGTGGCGACAGCGAGATCGGCGATCGTCGAGTCTTCGGTTTCACCCGAGCGGTGCGACATGACGGCGGTGTAGGCCGCCTTGTGGGCCGTCTCGACGGCATCGAGCGTTTCCGACAGCGAGCCGATCTGGTTGACCTTGACGAGGATGGAGTTGGCGACGCCCATCTTGATGCCGTCGCGCAGGCGGGCCGAATTGGTGACGAACAGGTCGTCGCCGACCAGCTGGCACTTGGCGCCGATCTTGTCGGTCAGGTACTTCCAGCCGGCCCAATCGTCTTCAGCCATGCCGTCTTCGATCGAAATGATCGGGTACTTGGCTGCAAGCTCGGCCAGGTAATCGGCCATGGCTTCCGGCTCGAGCGTGCGGCCCTCGCCTTCCATTTCGTACTTGCCGTTCTTGAAGAATTCGGTCGAGGCGCAATCGAGCGCCAGGCAGACGTCGTCGCCCGGCGTGTAACCGGCCTTCTCGACCGATTTCATGATGAAGTCGAGGGCTTCCGACGCGCTCTTCAGGCCCGGTGCGAAACCGCCTTCGTCGCCGACATTGGTATTGTGGCCCTGGGCCGCAAGTTCCTTCTTGAGAACGTGGAAGATCTCCGAGCCCATGCGCACGGCGTCCTTCAGCGTATCGGCGCCAACCGGCATGACCATGAATTCCTGGAAGTCGATCGGGTTGTCGGCATGGGCGCCGCCGTTGATGATGTTCATCATCGGCACCGGCAGGACATGGGCATTGGGGCCGCCGACATAACGGTAGAGCGGCAGGCCCGACGTCTCGGCAGCAGCCTTGGCGACGGCGAGCGAGACACCGAGGATGGCGTTCGCGCCGAGGCGCGACTTGTTCGGCGTGCCGTCGAGCGCGATCATCGTCTTGTCGATATGGATCTGGCTTTCGGCATCGAAACCGCCGATCGCATCGAAGATCTCGGTGTTGACGGCTTCGACCGCCTTTTCGACGCCCTTGCCGTGATAGCGCTTGCCGCCGTCACGCAGTTCAACGGCTTCGTGCGCGCCTGTGGAGGCGCCCGACGGAACGGCCGCACGGCCCATCGAACCGTCTTCCAGATAGACATCGACCTCGACGGTCGGATTGCCGCGGCTGTCGAGAATTTCGCGGGCGATGATATCGGTGATGGCGGTCAAGGGTCTCTCCCTGGGTTTGGACTTGACGTCACGAGGTCACTGAAAATGTCTCATAATCAATGACACGAAAATTACAATCGAAGCAGTTTGCGCGCTTTTTGTGGGCGGGCTCAAGCCGCCTTGGCGATGGCATCGAGCGCGAGCAGCTTTTCGAGCAGCCGCGGCATGTCCTTCAGATGCACCATGTTGGGGCCGTCCGAGGGCGCATTGTCCGGGTCCTCGTGGGTTTCCAGAAAGACGCCGGCGACACCGACCGCGACGGCTGCGCGCGCCAGCACCGGCACCATGGTGCGGTCGCCACCGGTCGAAGCGCCCTGCCCGCCCGGCTGCTGCACCGAATGCGTCGCATCAAAGATGACCGGAGCGCCGAGCGACGCCATGATCGGCAGCGAGCGCATGTCGGAGACCAGCGTGTTGTAGCCGAAGGAAGCACCGCGCTCGCAGAGCAGCACGTTCGGATTGCCGCTCTGGGTGAACTTGGCAAGCACGTTCTTCATGTCCCATGGGGCCAGGAACTGGCCCTTCTTGACGTTGATGACGCGGCCGGTCTTGGCGGCTGCGACAAGCAGGTCCGTCTGGCGGGAGAGGAAAGCCGGGATCTGCAGGATGTCGACCGTCTCGGCAACGACGGCGCATTGCTCTTCCGTGTGAATGTCGGTCAGGACCGGAAAGCCGAACTCCTTCTTGAGGTCGGCAAAGATCTCCATGGCGGTTTCGAGCCCGATGCCGCGCTTGCCGGAAATCGACGTGCGGTTGGCCTTGTCGTAGGAGGATTTGTAGACGAGGCCGATACCGAGCTTGCCGCAGACTTCCTTCAGGGCGCCTGCCATCATGAAGGCGTGGTCGCGGCTTTCCATCTGGCAGGGGCCGGCGATCAGCGACAGTTTTGCGTCCTGCGCGAAAACCACCTTGCCGTCTCCCTCGCCGACGGAGACGCTGGAATTTGCGGTAACTTCCATGAACCTATTCCTCGAAGCCGAACAAAACACCCTGGCCGGGCGCCGCCGAGACGAGAACACGGCCCTCCCGGCGGACGAATGCGACGTCATTAGCAGCAAGGGTGATCTCTGTCACGGCAAGATCGGCCGTCTTGAAGATGATCACCCGGCCGCGCAGCCCCTCGGCACCCGGCGTCGGCGGCAGGGCGAATTCCGCCTCGAGTTCGTGATCCTGCAGGATGCGAATGTGGGCATTTGCCGCCGCAAGCTCGAGCGAAGCAGCCTCTGGCTTCGCCTTCGTCATCAGCACCAGCTCGGCCAGGGGTGCGAAATCGGAGGGCGCCGATGCCGACAGAATGATCTTGCTCAGCCCCATGACCGCATTGGAATGGTGCTCCAGTTCGCCGCGATCGGCCGGCAGGGGATTGATCCGCTGGCAGGAAAACATCAGGAAGTCGGGCGCCCGGTCATCACCCGCAAAAGCCAGCCGGAAGCTTGCCTGGATTTCGGAACCGTCGGCCAAGGTCATTCCGCGGGAAAATTCCAGCACGTCGCCTGCCGAGATGCCACGCATCTTGAAACGCGCGTGATCGGCCATCGCGTCGCGCGTCGCGACAACGAGCGCCGAGAAGCCCTGCCTGTCACGTGCCTTGCGGAAGGCCAGATCGCGTGCGGTAAAAACGTTGCCGCGTTTGGCGGCAGCGCTTGCATGACGCCGATTGGCAATAGCCAGCGGCTCCAGATAGCTGCCATCCGAGAAGAACACACAAGCATTGGCTGTGCCGAAAGGATGAAAAGCGTCGGGCGCAACTGTAAAACCAAGCTTCGTGAGCCGGGAACGCGCAGCGGTAAGTCCCGCCACCGGCAGCACGAGATGATCGATTGGTCTTGCGTTCACGCGAGGGCCCCCGGAATTGGAATCGCAAAGCTAGTTTGGCAGCGGGCTCGCGCCGCGCAAGTGGTGTGGCTCGAGATATCTGGTACGCATCTATGAAGAAAAAATCATCATACTTCACAGAAATTTAGGGACTTGCAGAACACATATGGAACATATAGTGTCCGTTCTGGATTTGTTTCCGACTCTGAGGGTGCCAAAAGATGCTCACGCGCAAACAACAGGAATTGCTTCTGTTCATTCACGAACGCATGAAGGAATCCGGCATCCCGCCGTCATTCGATGAAATGAAGGATGCTCTCGACCTCGCGTCCAAGTCCGGCATCCACCGCCTGATCACCGCGCTCGAGGAGCGCGGCTTCATCCGCCGCCTGCCGAACCGGGCCCGGGCGCTCGAAGTCATCAAGCTGCCGGAAGCCTACTCGCCGAGCATGCAGCCGCGGCGTGGTTTTTCGCCCAGCGTCATCGAGGGCAGCCTCGGCAAACCGCAGCCGGTCGCGGCGCCTCAGAAACCTGCCGCCAACGACGATTCGCCGAACGCCACGACAGTTCCGGTCATGGGCCGCATCGCTGCCGGCGTGCCGATCTCGGCGATCCAGAACAACACGCACGACATCGCCGTGCCGGCCGAGATGCTCGGTTCCGGCGAACATTATGCGCTCGAGGTCAAGGGCGATTCGATGATCGAGGCCGGCATTCTCGACGGCGATACCGTGATCATCCGCAACAGCAATACGGCCAATCCGGGCGATATCGTCGTGGCGCTGGTGGACGACGAGGAAGCGACGCTGAAGCGCTTCCGCCGCCGCGGCGCCTCCATCGCCCTCGAAGCCGCCAACCCAGCCTACGAAACCCGCATCTTTGGGCCGGACCGGGTGAAGATCCAGGGCAAGCTCGTCGGCCTCATCCGCCGGTATCACTGATCATCTGCCGGAGCGGTTCCGGCAATGAACTATCGAAACCCTGGCTTCGCCAATCATAGTGGCGGTGCCGGCTCCAGGGACGGTCTGCGCCCGCCATGGCGGCACGGATCTGCCAGCGCCGAATGTCGGTCGCGCCGTTGAGGGAAATCTCCAGGGCACCCGCCTTGCGAAGCGTGGCGCCATTAATCATCAGGGCGCCGGACCGGCATTGGTCGAAGCGGGCGCGCGGCGCAATGACAAGACTGGCGGCGTCGCAGGCGGCACCCGCATAACGGCCGTCCTCGACAGCGATAACGATGCCCTTGCCCGTGCTTGCCGCACACCAGGCCGTCGGCTCGCAGGTGAAGCGGCCGACGGGCGCCTGTTTTATCCTCGACTTTGCCGTTTCCAGTTGCTGCGGGGTCAGTTCGCGGCGCTCGTTGGTTTTCTCGCCGGGCTGCTTGTCGTCGGGGGGCTTGTCCCTGGATGGCGACATTTCAGGCTTGGTGGGATCGCCGAGCAGAAGCGCCCTCTTCCATTGGCCGTAGACAAAGTCGGGCGGGCGGGCGCGATTGGTGGTCACCCCTTCCCCGTCTACAAGTGCGACCATCGTCCCGTCTTCCGAGATCAGTATATCCGGCAGCGGCATCGACCGCTCATGCCAGGAAAGCAGCAGAGCGGTCACCATCAGCGGCAGGCCTATCAGTCTCAGTCTCGTCCTCATGAGCGTCAGCAGCAGGAAACCTGCCGTCGACACGGTCAGGAACCAGGGATGCTGTCGCCCTATGCCGACATCGCCGCCCCAGGCGGCGACGTGTTTGGCGATGGCGATCACCCATCCCAGGCCGATGCCCATGAGCTTCATGAAGGGCGCATCGAGGCCGAACGGCATCAGCAGCATGCCGGCCAGCCCCGCCGGCATGACCACAAAGGAGATGATCGGCATGGCGGCGAGGTTGGCGGCAAGGCCGTAGGTGGCGATACGGTGGAAATGCTCGACCGAGAACATGGCGGTCGAGATGCCGCCGATCAGCGAGGTCACGAAGATGCCGGCCGCGAAATTCCAGGATGCCAGCACCGGCGTCACCACAGGGTGACGGAATGGCAGAGGTTCGGGATCGCGGCGTTCTGCCCTGTGTTTCCAGAGTGCGTAGCCGGCGACAAGGGCGGCGGTGGCGGCAAACGACATCTGGAAGCTCGGCCCCAATATTTCCGAGGGCGACATGGCGATGATGACCAGGGCAGACAGCGCCACATTGCGCAGGCTGATCGATGGCCGATCGAAAAGCACCGCGACCAGCATGATCGCCATCATGATATAGGCCCGCTCGGCGGAAACGCCGAAACCGGAGATCAGGTAATAGGCCGTCGCCATCATCAGGGCGCCGAGTGCGGCGATCTTCTTGACCGGATAGGCCTGGGCGAAGCCCGTGAAGACGGAAAGCACGGTGCGCACGCCGACAAAGAAGATGCCGGCGGCGAGCGCCATGTTGAGCCCGGAAATAGCGACGATATGGGCAAGGCCCGACAGTCGCAGCGCCTCGGTGGTGTCTTCGGAAATCGCCCGGCGCTCGTCGGTGACGATCGCCGCGGCAAAGGCGCCGGGATCTCCGGGCACGGTCTTCCGGATACGGGTTGCGATTGCACTGCGCAGATCGAAAAGCTGGGTTTCGACGTTCGCAATCCAGCTCCGGGTTGAAGGGGAAGCAGCCTGCTTTTTCGGCGCCCCATAGAAAAATCCAACCGCGCCGATGCCGTCGTAATAGGAAGAGAAGGCAAAGTCGTTGAGGCCAGGCAGGGCGGGTCCCGACGGGGGTGAAATGCGGGCGCGGCCGCTGATCGTCTCGCCGGTTTGGGCCGGCTCATGGCGGGACCTTGCCAGCAGAGATACACGCTGCGGTGGGCGCCTGACTTGCGGATTGGAGGTCCGCTCAATGCGGACAATATAACGCCAGCGGCCCTGGGCGTCGCTCTCCCTGCGCTCGACCACGCCGGCAAGCTCGGTGGTCACCGGCGTATCGAGAATGACGGTGGAGCGCCTCCAGGTCTCCAACTGCGCCAGCATCATGCCTGCGAGAAAGAGTGCGAGAGCGAGCGGCAACAGGTGCGTGGCACCGGACCGGTAGCGCGAGACGATCACAAATATCGCGCAGACGCAAAAGAGAAGGAAATACGGCCAGAAAGCCGGGGTCTGCGGCAGCACAAACCAACAGGCGGCCCCTGCCCCGATGACAACAGGCAGAAAAAGGAAGCCATGGCCATGGACCGTCTCCTCCTCCAGCATGGCCGGGAGACGGCGCCGCAGCCGGTCAAGGCGTCGGATCGTCGAGCGTTGAAAGGACCCGCGTGACGTGTGAACCGGCGGGCTGCGTTCGATCGCGGGAAAAAGCTCGGCCAGGTCCCGGACCTTGACTGAGTCGGATGCGCCTCCGTTTATGCGGAGATCCGGCGGCCGGGATATCAGCTTCCCTGCCTCGGCACGCGTCGGAAATGCATTTTCCTCCGGCATGAAACGCTCTATTCGCCCCACCGCCAAACATGTGGCAATGCAACCTGCGCGCTTCCTCCCCGGCCGTCAACCGACGGTTAAATATCGGGAATTCCGAGGCGCAAAAAAGGCCTGCAACAGGAAGTTGGACATCCAAGCAAACGCCGCTGCCCAATAATTTTTCGCGCTGCACAAAATGCCGTCACGACAGCTTGGCATCAGCTTTCGGATCATATAGCTAAACTGTGGACGCTTAATTCTTGTGGCGCTTTTTGGGCGCCATGCCGCCAAAAGGTTGGAGGATCAGCATGACGGATACAAGCGCAAATCTGGTAATCGGTGACAGAAAAGTCGATCTGCCGGTCAAGTCGGGCACCATCGGTCCGGACGTGGTCGATATCGGCGCTCTTTACAAACACACCGGCACCTTCACCTACGACCCGGGCTTCACCTCGACGGCGTCTTGCGAATCCAAGATCACCTATATCGACGGCGACGCGGGCATCCTGCTGCATCGCGGTTATCCGATCGAACAGCTGGCCGAGCATGGCGACTTCCTGGAAACCTGCTATCTGCTGCTTTACGGGGAACTGCCTACCGCTGCGCAGAAGAAGGACTTCGACTATCGCGTGACCCATCACACGATGGTACACGAGCAGATGAGCCGCTTCTTCACCGGCTTCCGCCGCGACGCCCATCCCATGGCCGTCATGTGCGGCTGCGTCGGGGCGCTGTCGGCCTTCTATCACGACTCGACGGACATCACCGATCCGCACCAGCGCATGGTCGCTTCGCTGCGCATGATCGCCAAGATGCCGACGCTTGCCGCGATGGCCTACAAGTATCACATCGGCCAGCCCTTCGTTTATCCGCAGAACAACCTGGACTATGCGTCGAACTTCCTGCGCATGTGCTTTGCCGTTCCGTGCGAAGAGTATGTGGTCAACCCGGTGCTCTCGCGCGCCATGGACCGCATCTTCATCCTGCATGCCGACCACGAGCAGAACGCTTCGACCTCGACGGTCCGCCTCGCCGGTTCCTCGGGCGCCAACCCGTTCGCCTGCATCGCGGCCGGCATTGCCTGCCTCTGGGGCCCGGCCCACGGCGGCGCCAACGAAGCAGCGCTCAACATGCTGACGGAAATCGGCTCGGTCGACAAAATCCCGGAATACATCGCCCGCGCCAAGGACAAGAACGATCCGTTCCGCCTGATGGGCTTCGGTCACCGCGTCTACAAGAACTACGATCCGCGCGCCAAGATCATGCAGAAGACCACGCATGAAGTGCTCGGCGAACTCGGCCACAAGGACGATCCGCTCCTGCAGGTCGCGATGGAACTCGAGCGCATCGCGCTCACCGACGAGTATTTCATCGAGAAGAAGCTCTACCCGAATATCGACTTCTATTCGGGTATCACGCTGAAGGCGATGGGCTTCCCCACCACCATGTTCACCGTGCTCTTCGCTCTCGCCCGTACCGTCGGCTGGATCGCCCAGTGGGCCGAAATGATCGAAGATCCGCAGCAGCGCATCGGCCGCCCGCGTCAGCTCTATACTGGCGAAGCGCAGCGGGACTACATCCCGGTTTCCAAGCGTTAATCGCCAAGCGAACCCAACAAAAAACCCGGTCAGAGACGACCGGGCTTTTTTGTGTCCAGAACCTGGAGAACGATGCCGGCGGCCGCTTCGCCCGGTGGCACGGGCACCTGCAGGCGCTCCCAGGTGAGGTCGAAACCTTCGATCATGGCGCGACGCTGCATGGTGTCGGAAGACAAGCGCTCGGCCCAGCGGCAGAGGTTTGCCGATCGCACCACCTCGTTGACGTATTCCGGCACGACGACATAGTCGGCGATCAGGTTCGGCAGGGCGCCGGACCAGGTCTTGATGCGTTTTGCGAGCATGGTGATCAGCCAGTCGGTCTTGTAGGCCGAGACCACCGGAATTCCGGCCAGGCCGAGTTCGAGGATCACCGTTCCGGAGGCCGCAAGCGATGCATCGGCCTCAGCAAAGGCCGCCCATTTGCCGTCCGCATCGGCGGTGATCTCCGGCTTGACCTCGAAACCGGCGGCGATCTCGCGCACCAGCTTTTCCTGGCGTGGAACCGTCGGCAGCACAAAGCGGGTCGGCCCGTTGCGCACAACGAACTCGCGGGCCGCCTCGCCGAAGATCGGCAGCAGCGCCTTGATCTCCGCCGAACGGGAGCCCGGCAGAAGCATGATCGTCTTTTCTTCCCCTCGCTCCTTCACCGGGCGCCCGGCCCGGATGCCGCGGACCTTGAGGAGCGACGGATCGGCTGTCAGACGGTGGCCGACGAAGGTGGTTTCCGGCCCGCCGAGACGCTTCATGGCCTCAGGCTCGAACGGCAGCACAGCCAGGACATGATCGACATAGCCGAGCATCGCCTTGGCGCGATATTCCTTCCAGGCCCAGACGCTCGGGCAGACATAATCGACGATCGGCAGGTCCGGCAAAGCGGCGCGCACTTTCCTGGCGACGCGATGGGTGAAATCGGGGCTGTCTATGATGATCAGCACGTCAGGCTTGGCGGCAACGATCGCGGTCGCCGTCTGGTTGATCCGCTTGATCAGGTTCGGCAGGCGGGCGATCACCTGGGTCAGCCCCATGATCGACAGTTCGGAAAAGTCGAAGAGCGAGGTGAGGCCTTGTGCCTCCAACGCTTCGCCACCGACGCCGACGAGTTCGACCGGGCCGTCATGGGCTGCCTTCAAGGCCGCGATCAGATCGCCGCCGAGAAGATCGCCGGATACTTCGCCGGCTATGACGCCGACCTTCAAGGTCTTGACCATCACAATCCTCCTTGCGGCAGGCCGGGATCGATGCCGCAGACGAAAATACCGGCAGCATCCGCCGCGGCAATCATCTTCGCTTCTTCCAGCACCAAAGCGCGTCCCGCCTCCACGGCGATGCCGGCGAGACCGGCCTTGATGGCGTTTTCAATGGTCGACGGGCCGATCGTCGGCAGATCAGCGCGCATATCCTGCTGCGGTTTGCAGAGCTTGACGAGCACGCCCTTGCGGCGGGCGGAGATGCGGCCCTCGGCGCGCAATGCCGTCACCCGCTCCAGCATCCGGTCCGTGCCCTCGACGCCTTCCAAGGCCACGACACGTCCGCCGACGCTGACGGCGCCCTGGCCAATATCGAGCTCGCCGAGACGCTTGGCGGCTTCGGACGCCCGATCGATATCGCGGCGGTCATCCTCGGACGGCGCATGGGCGCCGAGCGGTCCGGTCTTTGCAAGCAGGCCGGGCACGATGTCGTGGGCGCCCAGCACCTCGCAGCCCATCGCCTCGATGAGCTTGATGACCATCTGGAGCACCGAATCGTCGCCGCCGGAAAGAAGCGTGCGGACAACCGAGGGGACTTTCAGGATCGTGCGGAAGGTCGGATGGATGTCGCGCCAGTCGGGCCTTCGGGCAACACCGCCCGACAGGATGACACGGGTGATGCCCTTGTCGCGAAACAGGCGTTCGATCGCCGAAAGATTGCCGACGCCGACGGAGACCGCTTCGAAACCGTCGAAGCCCTGATCGGATTCGTTTGCGAGCGCTACGATCAGAGGCGCTTCACCGGCAGCCTGGGCGGCTTTCGCCACATAGAGGGGCAAGAAGCCCTTCCCGGCGATGATTGCCAGCCGGCCCTTCGGCGCAAGGCTCGGGAGGCCGGCCATGTGGGATCAGCCCTTGCCGCGGAAGGTCGAGGAAATGGCACGATCGCTCTCGACCGCGATGAAATCGAGGATTTCCATCGCTTCCTTGCAATCGGCGTAGTCGTTGCGGATCGCCGCTGCGTTGGCGCGGATGTTACTCTCGCCCTCGAAGATCTGCTTGAAGGCGCGGCGGACGGTATGGATCGTCGCGCGCTCGACGCCGGCCCGGGTCATGCCGACCACGTTCAGGCCGCCGAGGACGCCCGGATTGCCGTTCAGCATGCCATAGGGAATGACGTCGTAATTGACGGCCGAAAGACCGCCGATAAAAGCCTGGCGGCCGATGCGGGTAAACTGATGCACGGCGCAGCCGCCGCCCAAGATCGCCCGGTCCGCCACGTGGACGTGGCCGGCCAGCATGACGTTGTTCGACATGATGATGTCGTTGCCGAGCTGACAGTCATGCGCGACGTGCGAATTGGCGAGGAACAGGCAGTTGTTGCCGACCACAGTCTTGCCGCCGCCGCCGACCGTGCCGCAGTTCATCGTCACGCCTTCGCGCATGACGCAATTGTCGCCGACCGTCAGCGTCGAATCCTCGCCCGCCTCATGAAGGCTCTGAGAAACACCGCCGATGATCGCCATCGGAAAGATACGGCAGTTGCGGCCGATCTCGGTGCGACCGCTCACCACGGCATGCGACAGCAGCTCGACGCCATCCTTCAGCACCACGCGCGGGCCGACATGCGAAAACGGGCCGACGACGACGTTCTCGCCGATGACGGCGCCGTCCTCGACCAATGCTAACGGATGGATGCGCGCGCTGGCTGCAATGCTGCTCATTCTTCTTCCTTGCGCCGGATCATTGCGCCGATATCGGCTTCGGCAACAAGTACGCCGTCCACCTTCGCGTCACAATGGAATTTCCAGATATTTCCGCGCTGTTTCTGCTTGGTAACGTGGAATTCGACCCGGTCGCCCGGCACGACCGGTTTGCGGAAGCGGGCATTGTCGATGGTCATGAAGTAGACGAGATTGCCGCCCTCGCCTTCTTTCCTGGCGCAGATGGCGCCGGCAGTCTGCGCCATGCCCTCGACCAGAAGCACGCCCGGCATGATCGGCTTCTCCGGGAAATGCCCGGTGAAATGCGGTTCATTGGCGGTGACGTTCTTGATGCCGATCGCGGAATTGTCGCCGTCGATCTCGACGATCTTATCGACCAGGAGAAAAGGATAGCGGTGCGGCAGCAGCTTCATGATTTCCTGAATATCGGCCGCGCCGAGCACCGGCTTGGTCTCATCAGTCATTCTTCTTCTCTCCTCTGCGTTTCGCCCGCTCATCCGAACGCATCAAGACTTCCGCGGTATCGCGGAGGAAATCCGGCATCGGGCGGGCGGGAATACCGCCATAACGCGCCCCGGCGGGAATATCTCCCACCACACCGCTCATCGCGGCAATCTGCACGCCGTCTCCAATCGAGATGTGTCCATTAATACCGGATGCGCCGCCGATCAATACACCGTCGCCTATCCGCGTCGAACCGGCTATGCCGGCGCCGCTGGCGATGCCGCAATGACGGCCGATGCGCACGTTGTGTGCCACCTGAACCTGGTTGTCGATCTTGGTGCCTTCGCCGATGACCGTATCGTCCATGGCGCCGCGGTCGACCGTCGTGTTGGCGCCGATCTCGACATTGTCCTGGATGATGACGCGGCCGATCTGGACGATCTTCAGCATGCCGCGCGGACCCGGAGCAAAACCAAAACCGTCCTGGCCGATGCGGACGCCATTGTGAATGATCACGCCGTTGCCGATGAGAGCAGCGACCACGCTCGCCCCCGCAGCGATCGTGCAATCGCGGCCGATCTTGACGTCGGCACCGATGATGGTTCCGGCGCCGATGCGGCTGCCGGTGCCGATCTCCGCCCGCGCGCCGATCACGGCCATGGGCTCGATCTCGACGCCGGGTTCGAGCCTGGCGGTCGGATCGACGAACGCGGCCGGCGAGATGCCCGGTGGAAACGAAGTGATCGGAGACGGCCGCATCGCGATCGGATGCAGGATGGCACCGGCCTGGGCAAACGCCGTGTGTGGCGTCTTGGTCAGCAGAACCGGGATATGGGCCGGAATGATCGAACGGATCGCGGGATCACAGATAATCGCGGAAGCCTTGCAGCTTTCCAATTCGTGACGGCTTTTCCGGGACAGGATATAACAAATCTCGCCCTCGCCGGCCCGCGCAACGGGTGCGACGGAACGGATCAGTCGATCGCCGGCGCTGCCATCAAGCAGTTCAGCCCCAAGAAGGGCGGCCAACTCGCGCAGGCTCACGCCATCATGGGGCGGAAAGAATTCATTGTGGTCCATAAAGCTAAAGCTCCAGAACAGATTTCCGCCCGCAACCGCGAGCGGAAATGATCAGAACTGGTTCGCCATGCTGAACCGGAATTCCTGGGTTTCGTCGAAGTCTTCCTTCATGACCGGATGCGCGTAGTCAAAGCGGATGTTGCCGAACGGCGACGCCCACATGATACCCGCACCGACGGAAGCGCGCCAGTTCATGCTGGTGCCCTGCGCGGTGCTGGTACCGAGCGGGACATCATTGCCGTAAAGGGTACCGGCATCGGCGAAGACGGCAGCACGCAGGCCGAAGTCTTCCGGAATAGCCGGCATCGGCATCGACATTTCGGCAGAGGCCGTGAAGTAGGTCGTGCCGCCGAGCGCATCGCCGTGATCGGCGGTACGCGGACCGATACCGTCGTTCTCGAAGCCACGGATCTGGCGACCGCCGATCGTGAACTGGTCGAAGACATGCAGATTGTCGCCGGTGGAAACCACATGGCCCGCACCGACTGCGATGGAGCCGATCAGGTCAGCTTCGGTCGACAGAAGCTGGAAATAACGGGCACGACCGGAGATCTTGTAGAAGTCGGAGTCGCCGCCGAGACCGGCATATTCATGCGTGATCGTCGCGTAGAGACCTTCGCGCGGCAGCGTCTGGCTGTCGAGCGTGTTGTAGGTCAGCGTCTGCGAAATCGACGACTGAACGAACTTGCCCTGGTCGATCATCGAGATGTAGGGCGACGAAAGGTTATCGTCCGCGGTGCCAGGGACGCCATCGGTACCAAAGGCACCGTCGTTGTCGTACTGGATTTCCTTGTAGGTGTAGCGGAACGTGGTCGCCAGATCTTCGGTGATCGGCGCCGTTACGCGCAGGGTGACGCCCTGCTCATCATAATCGTAATACTCGTTCGAAGAGGTCTTGCTCTTGAACAGGTCGAAACCGGCCGCCAGACGATAACCGAGGAAATAAGGCTCGGTGAACGAAAGGTTGTAGCTGCGGGCTTCGTCGAGACCACCGCCGACTGCGACGCGGATGAACTGGCCGCGGCCGAGGAAATTCTTTTCTTCGATCGAAGCTTCGAGCAGGAAGCCGTCGCCGCCCGCCGAGTAACCGGCGCCGATACCGAACGAACCGGTGGGCTGGTCCTCGACATCGACAACGATGACGACGCGGTCAGGCGAAGTGCCCTGCGAGGTCGAGATATTGACGGTCGTGAAATAACCGAGCGCCTCAAGGCGACGCTTGGCGCGCGAGATCATTTCCTGGTTGAAGGCATCGCCTTCGCTGAAATCGAATTCGCGGCGGATGACATAGTCACGCGTGCGGGTGTTGCCGCGGATCTCGATGCGCTCGACATAGGCGCGCTCGCCCTGGTCGACGAGGTAGGAAACACCGATCGTGTGGTTTTCCATGTTGCGGTCGCCGCGCGGCGTGACGCGAGCGAACGGATAACCGGCCGCGGCGACGCGCTTGGAGATCGCTTCCATCGACTTCTGGATTTCGCGGGCGTTATAGACGCTACCGGCGCGGGTCTGAACCAGACCTTCGAGGTCCTGGCCGCTGATGCCCTCGACCGTGGATTCTACCGAGACGTTGCCGTACTCGTAACGCTGGCCTTCCTCGACCGTGAAGCTGATATTGTACTTGTTGCTCGATTCATCGAGCACTGCTTCCGACGAGATGACGCGGAAGTCAGGATAACCGTGGTTATAATAGAACTGGCGCAGCGCTTCCTCGTCGGCGCGCAGCTTGTCCTCGCTGTAAACGTCCTTGCGGGTCAGGAAGGACAGCGGACCGGATTCCTTGGTGATCAGCACCGACTTCAAACGGCCATCGCCATAAGCCTGATTGCCGGCGAAACTGATGTCGGCAATCTTGGTGCGGTCACCTTCGTTGATGACGAAAGCAAGGTTGACGCGTCCCTGGCCAACATCAGCGGTCTGGGTGGTGATCTGAACGTCGCTGCGGCCGATGGCGCGATAGGCTTCGCGCAGACGCTGGATATCCGCGTCCACCAATGCCTGATTGTACGGGCCGAGCGGCTGGGTCTGAACGACTGCCTGAAGCTTGTCGTCGGTGATCTTGCGGTTGCCGTTGAACACGACCTGGTTGATGAGCTGGTTCTCGCTCACCGACACGACCAGCGTGCTGCCGGAAACACTGATTTTGACATCCGAGAAATAGCCGGTCGAATAGAGCTTGCGGACCGATTCATCGATGTCGTTATTGGAGAAATTGACACCCGGGCGGATGGTCAGGTTGGAACGGACAGCCTCCTCGCCGGCGCGCTGTGCGCCGCGGACCTGAACGCTCCGGATAACCGCCGCTTCGGCAGAAAGTGCGGAAGCAAGTACCAGTACACCTGCGCCCGATGCAACAACACTAGCAGACAGCGCAAACGCCGACACTGCGTTCAAAAACTTTGAACCAGCCTTCATTTCAATTCTTACCTTTTCCCGTTGTCCCTCGGCGGGTGGTGCCCGACTCCGGCCACGTGTGTCGTTTTACCTTCTTTTGACCTACAAGCAAGGTATCGCGTTAATTTCTGTTTACTTACTTCCCTTGCGTGACCCAATGGCCACGCAACTGTTGGAAACATAGTGAATAAACAGTTTCTTTTACGATTTGAAGGACATCAACCGATCAGATTGCTGATGTCGTTGAAGGTCGCGAAGACCATGAGGCTCAAAACCATCGCAAGCCCGATGCGGAAGGCGATCTCCTGCGCACCTGAGCCGAGCGGTCGGCCACGGATGGCCTCGATCGCGTAGAAGACGAGATGACCGCCGTCCAAAACTGGCACAGGCATGAGGTTCAAAAGCCCGATCGAGACCGAAAGAACCGCCGCCAGCTGAACCACCGCCGCAAAGCCGAGCGTCGCCATCTGGCCCGACGCCTGAGCGACCCTGACCGGCCCGCCGAGCTGGTCAGCCTTCATCCGTCCGGTCACCAGGTTTCCGATATAGCGGAAGGTGCCGGTGACGATATGGCCGGTCTCGGTGACGCCTTCGGCAACCGCCTGCAGCGGCGTGAACGTCTCGATGCGGAAATTGCCGCGCTGTTCGTTGGTGACGATGCCGATCAGGCCGAGCTCGACCTTGTTGCCGAACTGGTCGGTGACCTCGGAGCGCTTCGGCACCATCGGCAGATCGATGTCCTGGCCGTTCCGCTCGACCGTCACGACGATCGGGGTATCCGGCCTGATGCTGACATAACGCCGTACATCGTCGAAAGTCCGGATGCGCGAGCCGTCGAGCGCCACCAGCCGATCGCCGGGCTCAACGCCAGCCGCGAGCGCGGCACTTCCCGGCTGGACTTCGGCAACCACGGGATCGGCGACGACCTTGCCATAAACGCTGAAGAGGACGGCGAAGATGGCAATCGCCAGGATGAAATTGGCGATCGGGCCGGCCGCGACGGTGGCGGCTCTCTTCCAGAGCTTAGCGCCGGCGAGCGTCTGAGCCTTTTCTTCCTCGCTCATGCCCGCAAGGCCGCTCGCATCCGGCAGGCTCGCGGCGTCCTCGTCGCCGAAGAACTTGACGTAGCCGCCAAGCGGGATCGCCGAGAGCTTCCAGCGGGTGCCATGGCTGTCGGTGAAGCCGACGAGCTCCGGTCCGAAGCCGACAGAGAAGGCAGTGACTCGGATGCCGCACCAGCGTCCGACAAGATAGTGGCCCATCTCATGCACGAAGACGAGCAGGGAGAGGACCAGCACGAAGGGGATGATATAGCCGGTAAGGAAGCTGAGGATGGCCATCAAAATTTCCGTTTCAACATTGTACCGGCCGCCCAGGCCTCAAAACCCGAAGAGGAAGCCTGCAACCGATACATCAAGATGGCCCGTCATGGCCGTATAAACAAGCGTCAGCAGGAACGCCGCGAAACAGGCGAAAACGAGGCCGTCGACGCGATCCATGACGCCGCCGTGCCCCGGAATGAGGTGGCTGGAATCCTTCACGCCGAACCGGCGCTTGATGAAGGACTCGAACAGGTCACCGATCTGGCTCGCGACGGAAAGCAGAAATGCGATCGCCACCGTCCAGATCGACAGCCGGGAAAAGACGCCGAGCGTCAGGACGGAGCTTGCGACCACGCCCGACACCGTGCCGCCGATCGCACCGGACCAGGTCTTGCCGGGCGAAATGCGCGGTGCAAGTTTCGGCCCCTTGAGGGCGCGGCCGACGAAATAGGCGAGGATATCGGTCGCCCAGACCACGGCGAAGATGAAGAGTGTCGCAACGAACCCCGCCTGGTCTTCGGCACGGATCGCCGCCAGCGAGATCCCGCTCAAGCCTGCGTAGAAGATGCCGCCCGGCAGCCACCAGCTGCCCTTGCGCAGCAGCACGAGAAGAAGGGCGGTGACTACAGCGCCGCCGAGAATCGGCACCGAGAGCGCACCTTCGTCGGCCACCAGGTCGATGGCGATCAGAAAAATCGCGGCCCAGCCGAAGGCGTTCGCACGAAAATCGCGCTCGGCGGCCCGCGTGATCGTTGACCATTCGTAATAGATCAGGACCGCCATGGCTGCAGCCAAGATGCGGAAGGCCAGGCCGCCATACCAGGTGGCCGCCAGGACCACGGCCGCCAGAACCACCGCGGATGCGATGCGGCGCTTCAGTTCAGTGCTCATCAACCACCCACTGCTATCGTCTTGTTCGACAGGCCGCCGAAGCGCCGGTCGCGGGAGGCATAGATTTTCAGGGCGTCGAGGAAGAGTTTCCGATCGAAGTCGGGCCAGTAGTCCGGCAGGAAGACAAGTTCGGAATAAGCCGCCTGCCAGAGCAGAAAATTCGAAAGCCGCTCCTCGCCGCTGGTGCGGATGATGAGGTCCGGATCGGGAATGCCGGCGGTATCCAGCTTTGCACTGATCTTGTCCGCGTCGATCTCGGAAGCCTTGAGGACACCGGCCTCGACGTCCCGAGCGAGCATGGCGACCGCACGGGCGATCTCGTCGCGCGCACCGTAGTTGAAGGCGATGACCAGCGTCAGTGCCGTGTTGAACCTCGTCGTTTCCTCGGCTTCGAGAAGAAGCGGAAGAATGTCGCTGCGCAGCTTCTCGCGTTCGCCGATCACCCGGATGCGGACATTCTCTCGGTGCAATTCGGCCAGATCCTGGCGGATGAAGCGCCGGAGGAGACCGAGGAGATCCCTCACCTCGGTTTCGGGCCTGCTCCAGTTCTCCGAAGAAAACGCAAAGAGCGTCAGATATTTGACGCCTGCGTCGCCGGCAGCCCGCACCGTTTCGCGAACCGCTTCGACGCCCTTGCTGTGTCCGACCGTACGAGGAAGCCCGCGCTTGTTGGCCCAGCGTCCGTTGCCATCCATGATAATGGCAACGTGTTGAGGGATGATTGCAAGCTCGGGGTTCACCATATTCTACGCGGCTCCTTTGGCCGCCGGAATATGGCGGCAAACCAGGCCTAAGTTAGACCTGCATGATTTCCTTTTCCTTATCCGCAAGCAAGCGGTCGACTTCGGAAATCGTATCATCCGTCATCTTCTGCACTTTTTCCGACTGCGAGCGGCTCTCGTCCTGGCCGATGTCGCCGTCCTTTTCGGCCTTTTTCAGGCCGTCCATGCCATCGCGGCGGACGTGACGGACAGCAACCTTCGCCTTTTCCGCATAATCATGCGCAACCTTGACCAGCGACTTGCGGCGCTCTTCGTTGAGCTCGGGAAGCGGAATGCGCAGGTTCTGGCCGTCGACGATCGGATTGAGACCGAGATGTGATTCGCGGATCGCCCGGTCGACGGCGTTGACCATCGACTTGTCCCAGATGGACACGCCCAGCATGCGCGCTTCCGGCACGGTGATGTTGGCCACCTGGTTGAGCGGCACGCGCGAACCATAGGCTTCGACCATCACCGGATCGAGAATATTGGCCGAGGCGCGGCCGGTGCGCAGCGACGCGATATCGCTTTTGAACGCGTTGATCGCGCCTTCCATGCGGCGCTTGATGTCGTTGAGGTCGATTCCACTCATCCGTCTACTCCCGTATGTTGTCTGGGCGGCCCGCGATGCCGCGCCTCAATTGTCCGCTACGATGGTCTTGCGGCCGCCGCCGGTCAAGATTTGGGCGAAGCCGCCCTTCTCATGGATCGAAAAAACAATGATCGGGATGGAGTTTTCGCGGGCAAGCGCCACCGCCGCCACGTCCATCACCGCCAGACCCTTTTCCAGCACTTCGCCATGTGTCAGCGTCTCGAACCGGGTCGCCGTCGGGTCCTTCTTGGGATCGGCCGAATAGATGCCGTCCACCTGGGTGCCCTTGAAGATCGCTTCCGCACCGATTTCAGCCGCGCGTAGCGCTGCCGCCGAATCGGTCGTGAAGAACGGATTGCCGGTGCCGCCGGCGAAGATCACCACCCTGCCCTGCGCCATGTGATGCAGCGCCTGGCGCTGCGAGAAGCTCTCGCAGATCTCCGGCATCGAGATCGCCGACAGGACCACCGTGTCGACGTTCAGCTTGCGCAGCGACGTGGCAAGCGCCAGCGCGTTGATCACGGTGCCGAGCATCCCCATGTGGTCGCCGGTCACCCGGTCGCCGCCCTTGGAAGCCACGGCGACGCCGCGAAAGATGTTGCCGCCGCCGACGACCACGCCGACATCGACGCCCATGGCGCGCGCTTCGGCAATATCGGAGGCTACCCGATCGGCAACCGCAACATCGATGCCGAAACCCTGGCTGCCCATCAGAGCTTCACCGGAGGCCTTGAGCAAGACACGCTTGTAGAGGGGCTGAGGCGACATGGAGGCTCCTTGAAATCGAATTGCATGCGGAGGGTCAAACGGGTTGCGGATACACGAAGGGCACCGGCTTGTCACCGGTGCCCTTGCGCTTTCGACAGCTTTAGCTAACGAATATCAGCCTTTGGCGACCGCTGCTACTTCAGCGGCAAAATCCGATTCTTCCTTTTCGACGCCTTCGCCGAGCAGAAGACGGGCCATGCCGGTGACTTCGATCGAGGCGCCAGCGAGCTTTTCAGCATCCTTGACGGCCTGACCGACAGTCACGTCCGGGTTGATGACGAAGGCCTGCGACAGAAGGGCAACTTCCTCGAAGAACTTGCGCATGCGGCCGTCGACCATCTTTTCGATGATCGCTTCCGGCTTGCCGGAAGCGCGCGACTGCTCGATGAACACGTTGCGCTCGCGCTCGGCGACAGTCGCGTCGACTTCTTCGGCGCGGATGGCGAGCGGGTTGGTGGCAGCGATGTGCATGGCGACCTGACGGCCGAGCGAGGTCAGGACTTCCTTGTCGCCGACCGACTTCAGGGCGACCAGGACGCCGAGCTTGCCGATGCCGTCGCCGGCAGCGTTATGGACGTAGGTCGCGACGACGCCGTGCTCGACCTGCAGCAGGGCGGAGCGACGCAGCGTCATGTTCTCGCCGATCGTGGCGATCGCGTCCTTGATCGTGTCGGCAACCGGCTTGCCGGAAGCGGGATAGGTAGCAGCCGAGATCGCCTCGACGGAGCCGTCGGTCGTCAGCGCGACGCTGGCGATGCCGCGGACGAGGTCCTGGAAGGCATCGTTGCGGGCAACGAAGTCGGTTTCCGAGTTGAGTTCGATGACGACGGCCCTGTGGCCGGCGCTGGCGATGCCGATCAGGCCTTCGGCTGCGGTGCGGCCGGACTTCTTGTCGGCCTTGGAGATGCCCTTGGCGCGCAGCCAGTCGATCGCCGCTTCGATGTCGCCGTTCGTTTCAGTCAGCGCCTTCTTGCAGTCCATCATGCCTGCGCCGGACTTTTCGCGCAGTTCCTTTACCAGTGCAGCGGTGATTTCAGCCATTGTTTTGCCTCTTGTCGGTTCAAGTGCTTCTCGCCGGAAAAACGTCGGCGGACTCAAAAGTTTTGGGACGAATGTACCCGGAAGTGTGACAGCGTGATGAAGACATCACGAAAGCGATCGCCTCGACGACCAAGCGGTGGCGGCTCGCCTTGAAACGACCAAGGCCAGGGATCGCTATCTCTGGCCTCGATCGAATTTCAGAAAGGAGGAGCGGACCAAGCCGCTCCATCCGGCCTTTAAGCTTCTGCTTCTGCTTCGCCTTCGAGAGCCGGCTCGATCGGAGCTTCGGCAGAGGCGCCGACATCACGACCCGAAGCGCCCTGCTGGCGCGCGATGCCGTCGATGGCAGCGCGGGCGATCAGGTCGGTGTAGAGAGCGATGGCGCGCGAGGCGTCGTCATTACCCGGGATCGGGTAGTCGATGAGGTCCGGATCACAGTTCGAATCGATGATGGCGACGACCGGGATGCCCAGGCGCTTGGCTTCGTCGATAGCGATCTTTTCCTTGTTGGTGTCGATGATGAACATCAGGTCCGGAGTGCCGCCCATGTCGCGGATACCGCCGAGAGCCTTGTCCAGCTTTTCGCGTTCGCGCTCGAGGTTCAGGCGTTCCTTCTTGGAGTAGCCGGAAGCTTCCGAGTTGAGGATTTCGTCGAGCTTGCGCAGGCGCTGGATCGAGTTCGAAATGGTCTTCCAGTTGGTCATCATGCCGCCGAGCCAGCGGGAGTTGACGTAGTACTGGGCCGAACGCTTGGCCGAGTCGGCGATCAGTTCGGACGCCTGGCGCTTGGTGCCGACGAACAGAACGCGGCCGCCACGGGCGACGGTGTCGGACACGACCTGAAGGGCGCGCGACAGCATCGGAACGGTCTGGGCCAGATCGATGATGTGGATGTTGTTACGGTCGCCGAAGATATACGGCTTCATCTTCGGGTTCCAGCGGTGAGTCTGGTGGCCGAAGTGGACGCCTGCTTCGAGAAGCTGGCGCATAGAGAAATCGGGCAATGCCATGCCTTGTTATCCTTTTCCGGTTGAACCTCCGCAAGGCGAACAGCACCCTCTTCGAGAATGCCACCGGGCGGAACGGTCCGGATTTCTCCCGGACAATCCCATGCCTTACGTGTGGAATGTGGCTGGCCATACATTCGATTTGCCGCAAAAGCAAGAGCTTTTCCGAAATTCCCCCGGCGTGCCGGCGAGTGACCGGCAGTCAGCGAGGGACGGCTATTTCGCCGGCGCCGGGCACGGATCCTGCTGCGGCTTCAGGAGCTCCAGCTTGGCGAGGCTGCCGGACAGCACGAAGTCACCGTAGTCCATGGTGAGATCGCGGGTGATGCCGTTTTCGTAGAGCTTGAACGACATGTTGTAGACCGGGGTCGGGTCGCCGACCGCATTCTCGTTGAAATAGGCGATCGTCACCGGCCAGAAGGAAGACTTTGCAAACTCGCCGGCCTTGTCGGCATCGACATCGTCCGTCTGCGCCGTCTGCGACTTGCCGATCACCGTCGTGGTCAGCAGCGCCTGGTCGCCGTTTTCAGAGCCGTCGAAGACCCGCGCCTCGAAGAAACTCTTGCCCTGCTTGGCATTCGCGATGACGTCGAGCATATGGCTGGTCGGAAAATCGCTCGACGGCAATTGGATCTCACGGCCGTCGGGCTGGGTGATTTCCACCTTGATGCCCTTGTCGACGATCGACGCATCGCCACTCAGCTGCTTGTCGAGCTGCTCGTCGGTGAACGACTTGGTCTCGAAATGGAACTGGTTTGCGGCCATGTCCTCGAAGGTGGTGGTCTGCTGATCGCTAAGGCGGGTCTCCTCGCCCGTATTGATCTTGGTCACCAGCCGGAAATTGGTGGAAAAACCGGTGCAGGCCGAGCCGGTGAATTCATAGACCATGCGGCCGAACATGCCTTCGATGCCGGAACGTTCGGAGGCCTTCTTGAGCTTCAGGTCGTAAATTGCGCGATGCGGGACGAGCAGCCGGGCAGCAGCGTCGGTATTCGCGTCCGCGGAGGTGGCAGCCACAAGGCTCAGACCGCCGGCAAGGATCACCCCGAGGCTCATTCGCAACATTCACATTCTCCTGTTGGACTCAGTTGGTGATGTTATAAGAACGCCATCTGACCAAGCTAAGGCCTTGATGCAGGATTTTTGAAGAATTTACAACAAAACGGGAGTCGAAAATGACCGGAGCCATCGAGGGGCGCCTGCAGGAACTGGGGATCGAACTCCCCGTCGCGGCAGCACCCGCCGCCAATTACGTGCCATATACGATCAGTGGCAATACCCTTTATCTTTCCGGCCAGTTGCCGATCGAAGGGGGCAAGGTCGCCGTCACCGGCCTTGTCGGCCGCGATGTGGATTTGCCGGCCGCGCAACGGGCAGCGGAACTCTGCGCCATCAACATCCTCGCCCAGGCGAAGGCGGCACTCGGGGGCGATCTCGGCAGGATCCGCCGCGTTTTAAAGCTCAACGGCTTCGTCGCGTCGACACCTGACTTCGTCGAGCAGCACCTCGTCATCAACGGCGCCTCCAACCTGATCGCCAACGTGCTGGGCGACGCCGGCAAACATGCCCGCGCCGCTGTCGGCATGGCCTGCCTGCCCCTCAACGCCTCCGTCGAAATCGACGCCGTCATCGAGATCGAAGCATGACCTCCGCATCCTGGATCAAGGACCTCCCGGTCGCCCATCGCGGCTTTCACGACATGAACCACCAGGTCTGGGAAAACACGCTGTCTGCCTTTTCCCGCGCGGTGGAAGCCGGCTTTGCGATCGAATGCGACGTGCAGCTTGCCGCCGACAGCGTTCCGGTGGTCTTTCACGATCACGACCTCGAGCGGCTCTGTGGTATCAAGGGCGATATCCGCGAAAAGACCTCGGCCGAACTCGGCATGCTTTCGGTCGGGGCTACGAAGGACAAGGTTCCGACGCTGAAGCAGATGCTGGCCATCGTCGCCGGCAAGGTGCCTCTGGTCATCGAGATCAAGGGGCGCGAAGGCGACGGCGAGGACGACGGGTTCGCCGAGGCAGTGCTCGAAGTTCTCGAAGGTTATCAGGGCAAGGTGGCGCTGATGAGCTTCGACTACCACATCCTGCGCGACCTGAAGACAGCGGGCTCACCCTACCCGCTCGGCCTGACGGCGATGGGCGACAAGCCGGAGGAATTCTTCGAGCATAACGAGGCCATGCAATTGGGCCTCGACTTCATTTCCTACCACTACCCCCACCTGCCGAACACGTTCGTCACAGCCCAGAGAGCGACTGGAATTCCGATCATTACCTGGACCGTGAGGGATGCAAACGGCGGCGAACATACCTATAAATATGCGGACCAGATGACCTTCGAAGGTTTTGATCCGCGGGAGGCAACCTCCCCCTCCCTGTAAAGCAGAGTATGACCGGTAATCTTAGCATCCGCATCGAAAAGTCCTTCTGCGCGATCAGCCCGGCAAGCTGGTCGCGCCTTTCGGGCACTTCCAAGTCCTCCTCTTCGGAAACGCCCTACAATCCGTTCCTGTCGCACGCCTTTCTCTCGGCGCTGGAGGAATCGGGCTCGGCCACCGCCAAGACCGGCTGGCTCGGCCACCATCTGCTTCTCGAAGACGACAAGGGCACGCTGATCGGCGCGGTCCCCGGTTATCTGAAAAGCCACAGCCAGGGCGAATATGTCTTCGACCATGGCTGGGCCGACGCTTTCGAACGCGCTGGCGGGCGTTATTACCCGAAGCTGCAATGCACCGTGCCGTTCACGCCGGCGAGCGGACCGCGCCTGCTCGTCCGCGACGGTTACGACAGGGGATCGACGGAGCTGACGCTCGCCGCTGGTCTCCAGGAGGTGACACGCCAGCTCGGCATCTCGTCCGCGCATGTGACCTTCGTCGCGGAAGACCAGGTCGCAGCCTTCGAGGAGGCCGATTACCTGCACCGCACCGACAAGCAGTTCCATTTCATCAACGAGGGTTATGAGAACCACGACGCCTTTCTCGAGACGCTCGCCTCGCGCAAACGCAAAGCCCTGAAGAAGGAACGCCGCTCAGCCCTGGAAAACGGCATTACGATCGACTGGCTGACCGGCAAGGACCTCACAGAGGACATCTGGGACCAGTTCTTCACCTTCTACATGGATACCGGCGGGCGCAAATGGGGCCGTCCCTATCTCACCCGGGCGTTCTATTCGCTGATCGGCGAGCGCATGCCCGAGGACATCCTGCTGGTGATGGCCAAGCGCGAGGGAAAATACGTCGCCGGCGCGATCAACTTCATCGGCGGGGACGCGCTTTACGGCCGCCACTGGGGCTGTATCGAGGACCACCCCTTCCTGCATTTCGAGGTCTGCTACCACCAGGCGATCGACTTCGCGCTTGCGAAGGGCCTGAAGCGGGTCGAGGCGGGCGCGCAAGGGGAACACAAGCTGGCGCGCGGTTACCTGCCTGTCACCACCCATTCGATGCACTATATCGCCCATGCGGGACTGAGGCGGGCGATCGCCGACTATCTGGAGCACGAGCGGGAAGACGTGGAGCAGATGACGGAATATCTCGCCGAGCACAGCCCTTTCCGCAAGGGCGAGCGCCAGCAGGAACAGGACTAGAGCTCGGAAAGATCGGGCCGACAAAACCAAGGAGAGGATATCACGATGAGCGGACAGGCTTACGACAGCAACAACATCTTCGGAAAAATCCTGCGCGGCGAGATCCCGTGCCACCGGGTCTACGAGGATGACGACACCCTTGCCTTCATGGATGTCATGCCGCAATCACCCGGTCACCTTCTGGTGCTCCCGAAAGCCCCATCGCGCAACATTCTCGATGCCGATCCTGCCGTGCTTTCAAAGGTGATCCCGGTGGTGCAGAAGCTCGCCAGGGCCGCCAAAGAGGCTTTCGAAGCTGACGGCATCACGGTCATCCAGTTCAACGAACCCGCCGCCGGACAGACGGTTTACCATCTGCATTTCCACGTCGTCCCGCGTTACGAGGGACAGCCGTTGAAACCCCATTCGGGCCAGATGGAGAATAATGACGTGCTGGCGGCGAATGCCGAGAAGATCATCGGCGAATTGGGCAACTGACCTCTAGAACCCGATCCACCAGAGACCGGCGACCAAAAGCGCCATGGGCACCGCCACACCGATGCCGACCTTCCGGCCGGTCGCCAGGAACACGGCAAAGCCGATGCCGGCGGCCCCGACCCTTAGCCAGAGCGGTGTGCCGGCGAGCGTGCCGTTCGGGAAGACGATCAGCTTCGCGGTGACGGCCATGACGAGCGAGGTCGCCACCGCCCTCACCCAATACAGCGCCTCGGAATCCTCGTTCAGCCGGTTGCCGGTGAAAACCCCAAGCCAGCGCCAGATATCGGTGGCCAGGAAACCGGCGACTGCGATGACGATGAAGGTCCAGTATTCGGCAATCATCGCCTGGCCTCCTGCCCGACGCGCTTTCTCTTCCGACGCGCTCGATCGATCAGATAGGCCACCGTTCCGCCACCGACGCCGGCGCAAAGCACGTCGAATTGCGGGGTCACCAGCGCCAGCGTCGGGCCGAGGATCATCCCCATCACGAAGGCGATCTTGACCACCGGCTGATGCGCGCTCACCCAGATGGAAGCGTTGAAATAGACCGGCGTCAGGAAGAAGAGTATGCCCGCGACGACCGGCGGAAAGCCCGAAACGATGTCGTAGAAGACCCCGACGACAAGGGTGCCCGTCAAGGTCAAAGTCACGCCGAAGCCAGCAAAATAGATTGCCCGGTATTCGCGCGGCACGTTGCGCAGCGTGGTGATCGCGAACACCCAGGACGTGATGGCGATGAAATGCGAGAGGATCAGCAGCAGCCAGATCGGCGTGCGCCGCGTGCGCATTTCCGGGACGACCGAGGCGACCATCGGCATCATGCGGATCGAGGAGAGCGTGACTGCGAGGAAACAGGCTGCAATATTGGCGCCGCCCGCCATGCTGCCGACCAGAATGACCTGCGCCGGAAGCGCCCAGATCGCCAGCGACATGAAGACCGCCTCGGCGCGCGTCAGCCCCGATTCGAGCGCAAAGGCGCTGAAACCGACGATCGAGGTCAGGAGAATGAGGGCCGGAAGCGAAAGCAGGCCCCGCATGCCGGTAAAGAACCAGGATAGGGCGTGGCGGTCGTCACTGTCTGGAGACATCGGCATTCCGGCGGATATGGGAAAAGGCTCGTCATCAAAACGACGATGCCGGGACAAGCCCGGCATCGCAGGAGTTCCGTGCGAAACTGTTATTTGCTCTTCGGCACGCGCGGCACCGTGCTGCTCTTGCGCGGCGGTGTCTTCGGCGCATCTTCCGAAGCGATCACGTCCGCGTCGACCATGGCGCGAGCCCGGGCCGAGCCGCCGTCCTTGTCCTTCGACGCCGACTTCTTCGGCGCCTTGGGCTTGGTGACCTTGGCCTCGGCTTCCTCGGCGGCCTCTTTCACCTCGGCCTCCGGCTTCGGCTTCACGGGCGTCGCTTCGGAAATCGAGTCGAGGATGAGCTTGTCCTTGCCATCCTCGCCCTTGCCGACGGTAACGCGAACCACGCCACCCTTACGCAGCTTGCCGAACAGGATCTCGTTGGCGAGCGGCTTCTTGATGTATTCCTGGATGACGCGCGAGAGCGGGCGGGCACCCATCTTCTCGTCGTAACCCTTTTCCGCCAGCCAGGCGATCGCATCCTGATGCAGGTCGAAGGTGACGTTGCGTTCCGAAAGCTGCGTCTCGAGCTGCATGACGAACTTCTGCACGACCTGATGGATGACCTCGGTCGGCAGCGGTGCGAACGGGATGATCGCATCGAGACGGTTGCGGAATTCCGGCGTGAACAGGCGGTTGATCGCCTCTTCGTCCTCGCCGGTGCGCTTGGACGAACCGAAGCCGATGGCGGCCTTGGCCATTTCCGACGCGCCCGCATTGGTCGTCATGATCAGGATGACGTTGCGGAAGTCGATCTTCTTGCCGTTGTGGTCGGTCAGCGAACCGTGGTCCATGACCTGCAGCAGGATATTGTAGATATCCGGATGAGCCTTCTCGATTTCGTCGAGCAGGACCACTGAGTGTGGATGCTGATCGACGCCATCAGTCAGGAGACCGCCCTGGTCGAAGCCGACATAACCGGGAGGTGCGCCGAGCAGCCGCGAGACCGTGTGGCGTTCCATATATTCCGACATGTCGAAGCGCAGTATCTCGACACCGAGCGAGGCGGCAAGCTGCTTGGCGACTTCCGTCTTGCCGACGCCGGTCGGGCCGGAGAAGACGTAGGAACCGATCGGCTTGTTCGGCTCGCGAAGGCCGGCGCGGGCGAGTTTGATCGCCGTCGACAGGGCTTCGATCGCTGCATCCTGGCCGTAGACGACCGAACGCAGTTCCTTTTCCAGGTTGGCGAGGACCATCTCGTCATCCTTGGAGACGGTCTTTGCCGGAATCCGCGCCATGGTGGCGATCGTTGCTTCGATCTCCTTCTCGGTGATCAGCTTGCGGCGCTTGGAGGCCGGCAGCAGCATCTGGGCCGCACCGGTCTCATCGATCACGTCGATCGCCTTGTCCGGAAGTTTGCGGTCGGAGATGTAGCGGGCCGACAGTTCGACGGCCGACTTGATCGCCTCGTTGGTGTAACGCAGCTTGTGATAGTCCTCGAAATAAGGCTTCAGGCCCTTCATGATCTCGATCGCATCCTCGATCGACGGCTCGTTGACGTCGATCTTCTGGAAGCGGCGAACCAGAGCCCGGTCCTTTTCGAAGAACTGGCGGTATTCCTTGTAGGTGGTCGAACCGATGCAGCGGATCGAGCCCGAAGACAGAGCCGGCTTCAACAGGTTCGAGGCATCCATCGCGCCGCCGGAGGTGGCCCCGGCGCCGATGACGGTGTGGATTTCATCGATGAACAGAACCGCACCCGGATACTCTTCGAGTTCCTTGACGACCTGCTTCAGGCGTTCCTCGAAATCGCCGCGATAACGGGTGCCAGCCAAGAGCGTGCCCATGTCGAGCGAGAAGATGGTGGCGTCGGCGAGCGCCTCCGGCACCTTGCCTTCGATGATCCGCTTGGCGAGGCCTTCGGCGATCGCCGTCTTGCCGACGCCCGGATCACCCACGTAGAGCGGGTTGTTCTTGGAACGGCGGCACAGGATCTGGATCGTGCGGTTGACTTCGGCATGGCGGCCGATCAGCGGGTCGATCCGGCCATCGCGGGCCTTTTCGTTCAGGTTGACGCAATAGGCCTTGAGGGCATCCTGCGGTTTCTTGGCGGAACCTTCCTCCTGGTCGCGGGCGGAAGGCTTGGCTTCCGGCTCGCTGTCTTCGGCGCCGCGCGGCGTGCGGGTCTGGGAGGTGCCCGCGCGTTTGCCGATGCCGTGAGAAATGTAGTTGACCGCGTCGTAGCGGGTCATTTCCTGCTCCTGCAGGAAAAAGGCCGCATGGCTTTCCCGTTCCGCGAAGATCGCGACGAGAACGTTGGCGCCGGTCACTTCCTCGCGGCCCGAGGACTGGACGTGGATGACGGCGCGCTGGATGACGCGCTGGAAGCCGGAGGTCGGCTTCGAATCCTCGTCATAACCGGTGATCAGGTTGGCAAGTTCATTATCGACATAGTCGGTGACGGTCTTGCGCAGCGTTTCCAAATTGACGTTACAAGCGCCCATGACCGCGGCTGCGTCGGCATCGTCAATCAACGCCAAAAGCAGGTGCTCGAGCGTGGCATATTCGTGATGCCGCTCGTTGGCAAAGGTCAGTGCCTGATGCAGCGCCTTTTCTAGACTAGGCGAAAATGTTGGCACGTCGGGTTCCTCACTTCTTTTCCATGACACATTGCAGCGGATGCTGGTGTTGCCGGGCGAAGTCCATGACCTGGGACACTTTGGTTTCCGCTACTTCATATGTAAATATTCCGCATTCCCCCACGCCGTGATTGTGGACGTGGAGCATGATACGCGTCGCTGCCTCCCTATCCTTCTGAAAGAAACGTTCCAGAATGTGGATGACGAATTCCATCGGCGTATAATCGTCATTCAGCAGCAGTACGCGGTAGAGATTGGGCTTCTTTGTTTTCGGCTTCGTGCGCGTGATGACCGAGGTACCGCGATTTGCGTTGTCTCCGTCGCCACCCTTTTCAGCTTGCATCAAGATCGGCAGTGCGATCATCTTCATTCATTCCCCAGTCATCCGGCGGGTTCGTCCGAATGGCCGAACGGCCGGACTTTAGTCTTCCTAACTTAGTTCATTGAACGCGGATTTTAAGCCCCCTTTGCGGCCACGCAATCACTATTACGCTAAAGAGATGATGGAACATGCCGAAAGTCGGGTATTTCCGCATTGGCATGAATCAAAAAGGCCGGCAGCGCTGAACGCCGCCGGCCTTCTATCGTGAAGGCGTCGCTTGGAGGGGCCGCTATGCGCGTTACGCCGCGTTTTTTGCGGCGACCACGGCGGTCGACTTGGCGACCGGCGCTTCGTAGGGCTTGTAGGCCGTCTTGGCGAGATCGGCATACATGTCGGTAATCTTGGTCGACTCAGCAATGAAGCCTTCATAAGCCGATTTCACGTACTTGGTCTGGAGTTCGAAAACCGCCTCGACACTGCGGGTGGAAGCGAGCGCCTCCACGAAACCCGCCATGTCCTGGAAGGACTTCTTGGAATAATCGGTCGTCTCGGTGGCGATCGCCTGAAAACCCTTGGCGATCTCGGAATAGCTCTTCAGCATGCCGTCCATCGCTTCCTTGCTCTTCTTGTTGGCTTCATCAAAGTTGATCATCGCCTGTCCCTTTTGTTCTATTCGGATTTGCTGATTGAAGGCGGCTCGCCGATAAAAGTCAAGGTGAATTGTGCAGCGCAAAATTACTTTTGGTTGCAACAGGATTCATGCAAATGCATAGATGGATTCAGGCTTCTGATTTTGCGAAGATATATCAGCGGATCACAGCCAGCCATGCAAAAACGTCGCAGCCATTTTCTTTCCCGGCGGTCGCTCCGCACGAATCAAAAAGCGGGCCTGTCAGCCCGCCTTGAAGTCGCGTGACCAGAACGATCAGAGATCGACCTCTAGGATCGCCATGGAAAAATTGTAAGAGCGGTCGCCATCCTCGTCATCGATATAGACGACGCCAAGAAACTCGTCACCGAGGTAGACTTCGGCCGAGTCGTCCTTGCGCGGACGCGCCTTGACGATCGCCTGCGGATTGATCACGCGCTTGAAATAGGCGTCGAGTTTTTTGATTTCGTCCGGTTTCACGTTTCTCTCCGTCAGCGGTTCTCGGTTTCGGCGCTTTTGGCATGGGACAAAGGCGAAAGTAAAGCCGCCAGAAGTAGCCTTTGCCGCTCTTTTGCGATGTTCCGTGGGGCTGATGTTCAGCGAACCCCAAACATCGGCAAGCGGCGGGCAAACGCAGACGAATCAGTCGTCGGCACCGAGAAGCTGGTCCATCAAGCGCGACGGTTCCGAACACCCAGCGCTCCCGACCACCTTTGCCGGCACGCCGGCGACGGTGGATTTCGGCGGTACGGCCTTCAGGACCACCGAACCCGCGGCGACGCGCGAGCATGACCCGACCTCGATATTGCCAAGGATCTTGGCGCCGGCGCCGATGAGGACGCCGTTGGCGATCTTCGGATGGCGGTCGGCGCCTTCCTTGCCGGTACCGCCGAGCGTCACCCCATGCAGGATCGAGACATTGTCGCCGATGACGGCAGTCTCGCCGACCACGAGGCCGGTGGCATGGTCGAGGAAGATGCCCTTGCCGATGCGGGCTGCCGGGTTGATGTCCGTCTGGAAGACGCTGGAGGAGCGGCTCTGCAGATAGAGCGCAAAATCGCGGCGGCCGCGGTTGAACAGCCAATGCGCCAGCCGGTGCGCCTGGATCGCGTGGAACCCCTTGAAATAGAGGACCGGCTCCATGAAACGCAGGCAGGCAGGATCGCGGTCGTAGACGGCCTGGATGTCGACGCGCATGATCGCGCCCCATTCCGGCCAGTCGGCCAGCATTTCCATGAAGGTCTGACGCAGAAGGACATCCGGAATATCCGCATGAGCGAGGCGCTCGCAGATGCGGTGCACGACGCATTCCTCGAGCGAGCGATGATTGAGCACGGCAGAATACAGAAATGCGGCGAGCAGCGGGTCCTGCTCGGTTGCCGCGCGCGCCTCCTGGCGCAACGTATCCCAGATGGGATCCATCGTTGCGACCTGCTCCTGGCGGATTTCAGTTCTTGCGGCCATCGCCGTCTCCTCGTTTGCCGTATGGCAGAGCTTTCCAAGGCCAGTATATAGAATAAGTTTACGCCGAGACCAATGGGCGCAAAATCGCATTCCGTTGATCGTAAGAATGAAGAAACCTACGGCCTTGCGGAGAGTTCCGCGTAGAAGTCGACAACCGCCTTCTTGAACACCCGGTCGCCGACCGCTAGCATGTGGTCGCGGCCGGGAATATCGAGGGCAATCGCGTGCGGCATCAAGGCGGCCAGCTCCTGCGCGGAACCGGCGATGTCGTCGGTGGTTCCGACCCCGATCAGCGTCGGCGCGTCGATCCGCCCCATGTCCGCGCGGGTCACCAGATCCCGCGAACCACGGATACAGGCGGCCAGGGCCTGCCTGTCGCTCTTCGTCTGGTCGGCAAAGGCGCGGAACATGCGGCCGCGGGCATGGCTGACGTCCTCGAGCGAAGGGGCGAGCAAGGCGTCGGCGATCGGGTCCCAATCCCCTACCCCGTCGGTCATGCCGATGCCGAGACCTCCCAGAACCAGGGAACGTACCCGATGCGGATGGGCGAGTGCGGAAAAGACCGAAATGCGTGCGCCCATCGAATAACCGAAGACATGCGCTTCCGGGATTCTCAAGTGATCGAGGAGCGCCATCGAATCCTCGGCCATCACCCATGGCCGATAGGCTTCCGGATCGCGCGGCTTGTCGCTTGCCCCATGCCCGCGATTGTCCATGGCAATCACCCTGTAACCCGCGTCGCCGAGCGTCTTCAGCCAGCCCGGATGCACCCAGTTGACCAGCGCGCTCGAGGCAAACCCGTGGATAAGCAGCACCGGATCGCCCGACGGATCGCCTTCGTCGAAATAGGCAAGATCGAGACCCTCGTGGGAAAACTTGGAGAAGGCAGGCGCGTTGAGATTCATCGGGGCAGTCCTCATTGACGCCGGGAACATAAGGGATGAGCCGCGGCGTTTGAACCCGTGCCCGATACGAAATCGACGCGCCTGCGGCGGTTTTCCCACTACACAATCGCCAAGCGGGCCGCTAATGTCCGGCGCAAATCAGACGCGCCGCATTCAAGTATCGGAGACCATCATGGCCGGGCACAGCATTCCCCACTTCCAGAACGACGGCGGGCATCGCTTGATCCAGATCGGCGTCAAGGAATTCATGTGCACCGGTGCCTCCGTTCCCTTCGACCATCCGCATATCTTCATCGACATGGGCGACGACAACGAGAAGGTCTGCTCCTATTGCTCGACCCTCTACCGCTACAATCCGTCGCTGAAGGCCGAACAGACCGACCCGCCGGGCTGCGTCTTCCACGTCAAGGCCGCCTGATCGGCATTCCGATATGCCCATTGAAAGAGTAGCGATCATCGGTGCCGGCATGGCCGGGCTGACGGCTGCGCTCGCCTTTGCCCGCCACGGTATAGCCTGCGACATTTTCGAGGAGGCACCCGCCCTGATCGAGGTCGGCGCCGGCCTGCAGATATCGCCGAACGCTTCGCACGTACTTTCCGAACTCGGCGTCCTGCCGGCGCTCGAAGCCGTTTGGACCGAGCCGGAGCGGATTGCGCTGGTTTCGGGGACATCGCTCAGACCGCTTGCGCATGTGCCGGCCGGGCGTTTCGCCCGCGAGCGCTGGGGTGCACCCTATGGGGTCCTGCATCGCGCCACGCTTCAACAGGCATTGCTTGCCGCGGTCGAACAGAACCCGCTCTGCAACATCCACCTGGATACGCCTGTCCGCAAGGATCCGCACGGGACGCTCGCGGGAATCACCGGCAGAACCTATCCCCTGATCGTCGGCGCCGACGGCGTCTGGTCCAATCTGCGCGCCGAGATACCGGACAGTCCGGAGCCCGATTTTTCGCGCAATGTCGCCTGGCGCTTCACGATTCCCGGCAGCGCCAGACCCGACTGGCTGGAGCCGGGCCAGGTCATCGCCTTTCTCGGGCCGTCGACCCATGCGGTTGCCTATCCGCTCAAGGAGATCGACGGGTTCAACATCGTCGCAATCGCCTCCGGCATCAGCCCCGGCAAGACCTGGGATGCGCAAGCCGGCGATGCGCAGCGACGCATGCTGCTCGGCCAGTTCCATCGCTGGGACCGGCGCATCGTTCAACTGATCGAAAGAGCCGAACAGCCGACCTTCTGGCCGCTTTACGAAGTGAGTGCCGGGCGCTGGCACAACAGTCGCGACATGGTGCTGATCGGCGATGCGGCGCATGCGATGATGCCGTTTGCGGCCCAGGGCGCATCGATGGCGATCGAGGACGCGTTCGTGCTCGCAAACCGGATCGCCGGTCCCCTGCCCCTTGCGCAGGCGCTGGCAGATTTCGAGAGCGAACGTACGGGGCGGATCGCCAAGGTTCGCTCCCGCGGCCTGTTCAACCGCTTCGCCTATCACGCCCGCGGCCCGATCCGGCTCGGCCGAGACATCGTCCTGTCGCTGCGTCCGCCGCAATCGCTCGCGGCGGATTTCGACTGGCTTTACGGCTTCAAGGCGAGGTGATCAGATCTCGGCCGCGGCCGCGAAGCCGATTGCCAGGTCCTTCTTGAGGTCCGCCACGTCTTCGAGGCCGATCTGCAGACGAATGACCGGGCCTTCCGGCGGCGCCTTGCGGATAGTGCGGTCAGACAGGTTGACCGGCACCGCGAGGCTCTCGTAACCGCCCCAGGAGTAACCGAGGCCGAAGAAGGTCAGCGCATCCAGGAAAGCGTGCGCCTTGGCTTTCGCCTTGTCGCCCTCCGCTTTCATCACGAAGGAGAAGACGCCGCTGGCGCCCTTGAAATCGCGTTTCCAGATCGCGTGGCCCGGAAAGCTCGGCAGTGCCGGGTGCAGGACACGCGCGACGTCATCGCGGCCCTCCAGCCATGTGGCGATATCGAGCGCGCTCTTCTGATGATGTTCGAGACGCACGCCCATGGTGCGCAGGCCGCGCAGGATCTGGTAGGAATCGTCCGGTGAGCCGCAGATGCCCAGTGCAAGGCGGGCTTCCTCGAGCTTCGGCCAGTGCTTGGCGTTGGCCGACACCGAACCCATGATGATGTCCGAGTGGCCGGACGGATATTTCGTCGTCGCATGGATCGACACGTCGGCGCCGAAATCGAGCGGGCGGAAATAAAGCGGCGTCGCCCAGGTATTGTCCATCGTGACGACGCAATCGTGCCGGTGAGCCACCTCTGCGATCGCCCTGATATCCTGCATTTCCATGGTGTTGGAGCCCGGCGCTTCTGTATGGATAAGCTTGGTGTTCGGCTTGATCAGCGCTTCGATGCCGGCGCCGATTTCCGGATCGTAATACTCGACGGTGACGCCGAGGCGCGTCAGCATCGTGTTGCAGAAATGACGGCATGGCGCATAGACGGAATCGACGATCAGCGCATGGTCGCCGGCCGAGAGATAGGCAAGAAACGGCACCGAAATCGCTGCCAGTCCCGAGGGAACGAGGATAGTGCCGGCCGAGCCTTCCAATTCGTCGAGTGCTGCGCAGAGCGCATCGGTCGTCGGCGTGCTGCGGGTTCCGTAGGTGTATTTCTGGGCCCGCTTCTCCATCGTTGCCGCGTCGGGAAACAACACGGTCGAAGCGTGAACGACCGGCGGATTGACGAAACCGTGGTAGTCGGACGGGTCGTTGCCCATATGGGCGAGACGCGTGTTGGGGCCAGCGCCGGTGAACAGGGACTCGTTCGTCTTTTTCATGTCGGGGAGAGCTTTCGTTGGCAATTGAGGCGCAAAGTTTTGCCGCCGGAGCAAGGCCCGGTCAACCCCGCGAAAGGAGCCTGAAGCAGAGACATCAGGTCGCCTGCCACATCACGGAAAACGCACCTCTTTTGATCACGCGCTGCCCAAACTTTAAGTAAATGAACGTTTTCTGAGCCGGGTTAACGAATTTACCTCATTTCAGACGCAATTCGAAAAGGCGACACTTGACCCTGCGTTGTTTTGCGAATGAGATAGCGGCGCCTGCACCGGGAGGGTTCGCGGGCGGCCGGCCGTATTCGATAAGACAGGGGAGCGGCTCGGTTCCATCAAGTCACAGAAAACCACAGATAAAGGTTGGGAAAATGAAAAAGACGCTTCTGTCAGCCGCGATTGGCGCAGCGGTCCTTGGCTTCGCATCGGCGGCATCGGCCGCCACGCTTGATACCGTCAAGTCCAAGGGTTTCGTTCAGTGCGTCGTCAACACCGGTCTCGCCGGCTTTGCCGCACCGGACGCATCGGGCAACTGGTCCGGCTTCGACGTTGACTACTGCAAGGCCCTTGCTGCTGCCCTTTTTAATGACGCAACGAAGACCAAATACACCCCGACCACCTCGCAGACCCGCTTCACGGCACTGCAGTCGGGCGAAGGCGACGTCCTCTTCCGCAATACGACCTGGACGATCAACCGCGACACCGCGCTCGGCTTCAACTTCCGTACCGTCAATTATTACGACGGTCAGGGCTTCATGGTACCGAAGAGCCTCAACGTGAAGTCGGCTCTGGAGCTTTCCGGCGCTGCCGTCTGCGTTCAGTCCGGCACCACCACCGAGCTTAACCTCGCCGACTTTTTCAAGGCCAACAAGCTCGAATACAAGCCGGTCGTCTACGAAAAGCTGCCGGAAGTGAACCAGGCCTACCAGGAAGGCCGTTGCGACGTTTACACGACCGACCAGTCCGGCCTCTATTCGCTGCGCCTGTCGCTTTCGAACCCGGATGAGCACATCATTCTGCCGGAAATCATCTCCAAGGAGCCGCTCGGCCCGGCCGTTCGCCAGGGCGACGACCAGTGGTTCGACATCGTTTCGTGGACGCATTACGCGCTGGTGCAGGCTGAAGAATTCGGCATCACCAAGGCAAATGTCGACGACATCCGCAAGTCCTCCACCAACCCGGACGTCCGCCGCTTCCTCGGCATCGAGAAGGATACCAAGATCGGTACCGACCTCGGCCTGACCAACGACTGGGCCTACAACATCATCAAGGCCGTCGGTAACTACGGCGAAGTGTTCGAACGCAACATCGGCCAGAACACCCCCCTCAAGATCCAGCGTGGCCTGAACGCGCTCTGGACCAAGGGCGGCCTGCAATACGCTCCGCCGGTTCGGTAATCGGCCAGACCAAGACCGGATAAGGCGGCCGCTGCCGCCTTATCCCCCGGCATAAAAAGAAAAACGCATAAAAAGAAAAAGACCTCAAAAATGAGGTCACAGGGGAAAAGGCCAGCATGACAGATCACGCTGCAATTGCGCCTTCCGAAGCGCGAACTCTCAGATCCTACGTTTACGACCCCAAGATCCGGGGTATTTTTTTCCAGGTCCTCACGCTCGTCATCGTCGTCGGCATCGGCTGGTGGATTTTCGACAACACCGTCACCAACCTTGCGCGTTCCGGTACCGCTTCCGGGTACCAGTTCCTGAAAGGCCGCGCCGGTTTCGACATCGGCGCCTCGCTGATCGACTATTCAAGCGATTCGCCCTACGGGCGCGCCATCCTCGTCGGTTTCCTCAATACGATCCTGGTGGCATTCTTCGGCATCATCACCGCCACGACCATCGGCTTCATCATCGGTATCGGCCGTCTTTCGAAGAACTGGCTGATCGCGAAACTCTGCACCGTCTATGTGGAAGTCTTCCGCAACATTCCGGTGCTGCTGATCATCTTCTTCTGGTACAAGGGCGTGCTTTCGTCACTGCCGCAGGTTCGGGACTCGCTCAAGCTGCCGCTCGGCATGGTGCTCAACAACCGTGGCCTCGCCTTCCCGAGACCCGTCTGGGGTGATACCGCATGGGTCATCCCCATCGCGCTGCTGGTCGCCATCGTTGCGACTTTCTTCGTCGCGCGCTGGGCAAAACAGCGGCAGATGCGCACCGGCAAGCAGTTCCACACGATCTGGACGGCAATCGGGCTGATTGTCGGCCTGCCGGTCCTCGCCTTCCTTGCCGTCGGCGCTCCGCTGACGTTCGATGTCCCGATCGCCGGCCGCTTCAACCTGTCGGGCGGATCCGTGATTGCGCCGGAATTCGTGGCTCTCTACCTGGCCCTGTCCTTCTATACGGCCTCGTTCATCGCCGAGACGATCCGAGCCGGCATCCGGGCCGTCGCCAAGGGGCAAAGCGAAGCGGCGGCAGCACTCGGATTGCAGCCCGCCACCACGACCCGCCTCGTCGTCGTGCCGCAGGCGATGCGCGTCATCATCCCGCCGCTGACCAGCCAATATCTCAACCTGACGAAAAACTCGTCGCTCGGCATTGCCGTGGGCTTTCCGGAACTGGTCGCCACCGGCGGCACGACGATGAACCAGACCGGACAGGCGATCGAAGTGGTGTCGATCTGGCTCGTCGTTTATCTCAGCATCAGTATCACGACCTCGCTGTTCATGAACTGGTTCAACGCCAAAATGGCCCTGGTGGAGAGGTAAGATCATGAACGCGAAAAACCTTGCCTATGTCCGCCCGGAAATGCTCGCCCCCGCCCCCGCTCCGCTCAGCACCAGGAGCGCCTCGGGCTGGATCCGCATCAACCTTCTGGCCACACCGAAAGACGCCGCGCTGACGATCCTTGCGGTTGCCCTCCTGGTCTGGATCCTGCCGGGCATGATCAACTGGCTGTTCGTCCAGGCGGCGTGGTTCGGGACCGACCGCTCGTTCTGCACCACCGCCGTGCAGGGCGGCATCAAGCCGAACGGCTGGAGCGGCGCCTGCTGGGCGTTTGTCGGCGACCGTTTCCAGCAATTCATGTTCGGGCGTTATCCGATCGACGAGCGCTGGCGGCCGATGCTGGTGGCGATCCTGTTCATCGCCCTTCTCGTGCCGGTCCTGATGCCGAAGCTGCCTCGCAAGGGCCTGAATGCCCTGCTGCTCTTCGTCGGCCTGCCGATTGTCTCATTCTTCCTGCTGCATGGCGGCGTGTTCGGGCTCCAGAAGGTCGAAACCCCGCTCTGGGGCGGCCTGATGGTGACGCTGATCCTGTCCTTCGTCGGCATCGCCGTCTCGCTTCCCGTCGGCATCCTGCTGGCGCTCGGGCGACGCTCGACGATGCCGGTGATCCGGGTCATCTGCGTCAGCTTCATCGAGGTCATCCGCGGCGTGCCGCTGATCACGGTTCTGTTCATGGCGAACGTGATGCTGCCGCTCTTCCTGCCGACCGGCTACACGATCGACAACTTCCTGCGGGCGCTGGTAGGCGTGGCGATCTTCGCCTCCGCTTATATGGCCGAGGTGGTTCGCGGCGGCCTGCAGGCCATCCCGAAGGGGCAGTTCGAAGGCGCCGATTCGCTCGGCCTCAGCTACTGGCAGAAGATCCGGCTGATCATCATGCCGCAGGCGCTGAAACTGGTCATCCCGGGCATCGTCAACACCTTCATCGGTCTTTTCAAGGACACGTCGCTGGTGTCGATCATCGGCATGTTCGACCTTCTCGGGATCGTACAGCTGAACTTCACCGACACGACCTGGATCAGCCCCGTCACGCCGATCACGGGCCTCATCTTCGCAGGCTTCATCTTCTGGCTGTTCTGCTTCGGCATGTCGCGCTACTCCGCCTTCATGGAGCGGCACCTCGACACCAACCTGAAGCGATAGCCGACCTGACGCTGTGCCTAGCTACAAACGATAACTAAGGGGATATAAATGGCAGACGCCCAACCCAAAAAAATGACCGTCTCGGCTACCGACGTTGCCGTCGAAATCATCGGCATGAACAAGTGGTACGGCGATTTCCACGTGCTGCGCGACATCAACCTGAAGGTGATGAAGGGCGAACGCATCGTCATCGCAGGCCCGTCCGGCTCCGGCAAATCGACGATGATCCGCTGCATCAACCGCCTTGAGGAACACCAGGCCGGCAACATCATCGTCGATGGCATCGAGCTCACCAACGACCTGAAGAAGATCGACGAAGTGCGCCGCGAAGTTGGCATGGTGTTCCAGCACTTCAACCTCTTCCCGCACCTGACGATCCTGGAAAACTGCACGCTTGCGCCGATCTGGGTCCGCAAGATGCCGAAGAAGCAGGCGGAAGAGATCGCCATGCATTATCTCGCCCGCGTCAAGATCCCGGAACAGGCCCATAAATATCCGGGCCAGCTCTCCGGCGGCCAGCAGCAGCGCGTGGCGATCGCCCGCTCGCTCTGCATGAAACCGAAGATCATGCTGTTCGACGAGCCGACCTCGGCGCTCGACCCGGAAATGGTCAAGGAAGTGCTGGATACGATGGTGAGCCTTGCGGAAGAAGGCATGACCATGCTGTGCGTCACCCACGAAATGGGCTTTGCCCGCCAGGTCGCACATCGGGTGATCTTCATGGACCAGGGCCAGATCGTCGAACAGAACTCGCCGGCGGAATTCTTCGACAACCCGCAGCACGAGCGCACGAGGCTCTTCCTGAGCCAGATCCTGCACTGACAGCTTTACAGGATGGGCACGCAATCATGGGGCGCTTCGGCGCCCCATTTCCGTTTTACCAGCGGTTCGTTTCACCAGCGGAAGGAATAACGAGCATTGACGCTGGTGACCGGTTCGGGCGCATCCGAGGTGCGGTCGAGCGCGCCGCTGACCGTCATGTACCGGCCGAGCATCTTCTCGACGGCGACGCCTGCTCCGAGCGTGCGAAACCCGTCGCTGCCGCTTGCCCGCCCGACCAGCGCCGTGCTGCTTGGGCTATGCGACAGGCGAACCGACTGGCTCGCATCAAGGCCGAGCCATTCTCCCGAGGCGCCGTCATACCGCAGGCCGTAGCTGCTGCGCCTCTCGATATCGATCGTCGGCGTGGCGATTTCCTTTTCGTAATAATTCATGGTGATCCCGGCGCTGCCGGTATTGCCGTCGAGATCGACACCGACGCCGCGGTTCAACTGATAGGCCGGCGTCTGGATCTTTTCCGCCGTGAAATTGCTCCAGAACTTGATGGGCGTATCCAGCGGAGTTCCGCTAGTCGACGTATCGACGCCCATCGACACGCCGGCCTCGGTTTCGAGCCGGGTCGGCAGCTTGAGGCCGAGCTTGACGGAGTAGCTGGTGTCGGAACTGCGGATCGGGTTCCAGATCAGTGGGGTGTCTTCCGCAAACCCCGGACCGGCCGTCAAAAAACACGCAAGCGCCAAAACCGCGCCAGCGGACGATATCCTTTTCATATGAATCCCACTCGAAGCTCAAACAAGCAAAGGGTCCGGGCAGTTCGAGCTGCCCGAATGAAAACCATTTCAATGTGTTGGAGGCGTTTTCCGAGGGCCATGGCCGCTCAATCGCCGATCTGTCTTCCGCTCGCGTGTCGCTACGGAACCGACAACGCCCACTATACGAAACAATGCGGCAATTCCGAATCCTCAATGCGGCAAGAATGGGGTTTCGTGGGCTCGGCCACTTCGGGCGGCGACGGCGGGCGGTTTCAGGTGTTATTCAAAACGCTCGTCTATGTGTTCCACCGACGCCGATATGACATTGTCGATGACGACGTGGGACAGAAGCATCGGCCCCACCGCCCAAAGCGCTCGCATATGATCGGTATCCTCATGTCGGCGATGTGCTTCCTCGCTGGTGAAGGCCTCCGCGAGCAGGATCTTATCGGGATGATCCGGCATCGGGACCAGTTCGATGTAAAGGCAATCGGGGTCGAGCCGGCTTTTCTCCAGATGATCACGCGCCGTCTCGAGATATTGCTCGCGCTTGCCGGGCTTGGTTGTGAAAAATCCGATGATGCATTTCATCTTCCCCTCCCAAGGCAGAGCCGCGCCGACCGGCGACGGGTCGGAGATACGGCGGCTTGGAGTATAGGCACACACAGCTCAGGAACAAATCGCATGGCATCGCGTTCAAGGCGGCATCTTATCAAGCGGAGAGCGAACAGATGAACCTCAAGCTCGCATTGGGCGTGGCACTTGGCCTGGCCTGCATACCGATGGCGGCCGAAGCCCGGTCGGATTTGCGGCTCTACGGAGCCGTGCCTGTGGAAAGCAGCCCTCAGCTCATGCAGGCCTACAACAGGGCGCTGGAGCGATGCCTCCCCGAAGCTGATCTGGCAGAGGCCGGAGCGATCGCTGAGGCCAGCCTGCCTGCGGTGCGGCTGCGGGGTTGTCTGTATCGCAAAGGGTTCTTCTACCGGGGCGTCTATGCATACCCGGTAGGTGTGTCTGTTTACCGCATCCGGTAGTCGCAGGGATCAGCTGGAAGGGTTCGGTCCAAAAGTGTCACCCATGTCTTAGGTGCGTTTTGTTACCTATGTGTCCGGTATGGACCCATATCAAGCTTGGCGACCCCTGCAGGACTCGAACCTGCGACCTGCTGCTTAGAAGGCAGCTGCTCTATCCAGTTGAGCTAAGGGGCCGATCTCGGCAGCGGCGCTCGGGAAAGCCCGAGCGGCTCAAAAATCAATGCGTCCAGGGCTGGGTGCGGCTGAAGCGGAAATTGTCGGTGTAGGAAACGGTCTGGCGATTCGGATCCTTCGGCTGGATGACGCGGTATTCGATGCCTTCGCGCTTGGCATAGGCTTCCGCCTGTTCCTGGCTTTCGAACGTCAGCCGAACCTGCTGCTTCATGTCGCCGGAGGATGTGTAGCCAAGGATCGGATCGATGCGGCGTGGCTGTTCCTGGTCGAATTCCAGCACCCAGAGATGGGTCTTGGCCTTGCCGGACTGCATGGCGGTCTTTGCGGGACGATAGATCTTGGCGGCCATTCCTGTAACGCTCCATGGAATGGAACGGAAGGAGCCTCACCTAAAAGCGTGGTCGGAGTGGAGAGATTCGAACTCCCGACCCTCTGGTCCCAAACCAGCGACCAGTACGCTCCAGGTGACGCTACACTCCATTCCAACGTTCCGGAAACGTCGGTTGATCCCCGTTCGTTCCCGTGTATTTCCGTTGTTTCGGTGGCGGCTCGGTGGCGGTAAATCCGCTCTCAAAACGCCGACCGAAACGGTTGTCCTTCAATGCCCCGACTCCCCCCGCAAGTCAAGCAGCGTCGGCCTCGGCGAGCTGGCGGTCACGCCTTGTCACCGATCCCACTCGGGGCTTGCGGCTGAAGGCCTTGTTGACGGGTGAGTATTCACCTGGGATCACGTGCTTGTATAGTGCGATACCGACCCCGAGCAGGGTTACCGTGGTGAGCAGGACCGCGAAGCTTAACATATGGGAAAATCCCGACGATGCTGCGCTCACGCGTTTTCCTCCAGCTAACAGTGGATCGCATCTCGAACTGCGAATTCGAGAATTGATTAGCGACGGAGCCGGAGAGATTTTCCAGTACGCAACGGTCACCGTTTGCGTAACAACACGCGCCGGCGGCCGGTTGTGGTACGGCGGCAACGTCGCCAGAATGCGGGTTGAACAGGCAAAGGTAGCTCTGCGCGATCGTGGCTCCGTGTAGTGGCCGGACGGCGCTCCGGACTTCAATCGGCACTTGGCGAAGAACACTCCGTATCCAGGCTGGTTCGAGGATTGGAAGGCGAAGCAAATGACTAATGAGGACACTGGCCCGGCGGCTTTGCGGGAGATCTACCTCCGTTATCTGGAATGCCTCAATCGGCAGGCATGGAGCGAACTTGGAGAGTTCGTCCGCGACGACGCCGTACACAATGGCCGCGCTTTCGGACTGAAAGGCTATTGCGAGATGCTGATCAAGGATTATGAGGACATTCCCGACCTATATTTTAGCGCGTCGCTCGTGGTCTGCGAGCCGCCGATGATCGCGGCCCGCCTGGAATTCACATGTTCACCACGAGGAGTATTCCTCGGCTTGCCCGTCAACGGCCGCACGATCTCGTTCGCGGAGCACGTCACCTATGAGTTCGAGGGTTCGAAGATTGTGAAGGTCTGGTCGATCCTCGACAAGTCGGCGGTTGAACTGCAAATCGCCGGCTGACAATGGCGGGCGGCTGTCGCGCTTCGAAGAACCAACAATCTGGGTTTACAGCTGACGGTGGCTTGATGTCTGCGACCAACGTGCTTTCGTTGCCGTCCAGCCGGTCATCGGCGTGACGGCGAAGACCTTCGGCACTATCGCCAGCCTGCACGGGCGGGGATGCCGCCTCGGCGTTCCCTACTCCATCGACCCCGTCGGGGCCAATTTCAGACCTGCCCGGGATTTGCGGGAGAAATCCGCGGCGGCGGTTCGACCATGTAGTGCCGCTCGCCGCGCCGGCAAAGATAGACCTCGCGCTCGGGATTGGCCTCGATCGTGAAGCCGGAACTGCGCAGCATCGCGTCCATCGCCGCCTTGTTGGGAATGAACCAGTTGGTCGGATCCGCGGCGTAACGCTCCTCGACGAAAAACAGCTTTGGGTAATCCGGCCAGTCGAAGACCGCCCATTCGGAAAACTCGTAATTCTCCTGGAGATTCGGAGCCCGTTCGTCGCCGCGCTGCAGGCATTGGAAGAGCATCCGGTCCGCGACCACGTGCTCGTGGAGAAGGTCGAGCGCCAGCAGCGGATGGCGCAGATGATAGAGCACTCCCATGAAGATCACGAGGTCGAATTTTTCGCAGAGCTGGCCGACGTCATAGACGGACATCTGCCTGAACTCGATGTCGAGGCCGGATTGTTCGGCAGCAAACCGCGCCTGGGCGAGGTAGCGCGGATCGGAATCGATGCCGACGACGCGCCCGGCATGCCGCCGCTTCATCTCCAGGGAATAGAAGCCGGCATTGCAGCCGATATCGAGGACGCTACGGCCTTCGAGATCGTCGGGGATGACATGCTGGAAACCGCGCCACTTGAAGGCCGGATAATCGCCGAGGAAATGATCCGGCGCCGTCTGCACGCCGCCGATCTCCATGTTGTGGAACCAGGGCCCGAGCTCGGCGATCCGCCGTCGCAGATCCTCGCGCGTTCTCCCTCTTCCCGCATCCATCGTCAAACCCTCATGCCCATATCGGGAGAGACCGGCTGGGTCCGGACAGTGCCACGGCGCGGCTTCCTCTCCGCATCGCTCCCGACCGTGGCGATGAACCAGTCCGCTGTGTGGCGCAATCCCTCCCGCAGCGGCACCTTCGGCTCCCAGCCGAGCAGTTCCTGTGCCCGCGAAATATCCGGCCGGCGGCGCTGAGGATCGTCCTGCGGAAGCGGTTTGCGGACCATTTTCGAAACCGTCGGCACCATGGCGAGCACCAGGGCGGCGAGTTCGTTGATGGTGAACTCCCCGGGATTGCCGAGGTTGACAGGCGCCTGCGGATTGGGATCCACATCCATCAGCGCCATCAGGCCGGCGACGAGATCGCTGACGAAGCAGAAGGAGCGTGTCTGTTCGCCGGTGCCATAGATCGTCAGCGGCTTGCCGGAGATCGCCTGGACCAGAAGGTTGGAGATGATCCGGCCGTCATGGGGCTGCATGCGCGGACCGTAGGTGTTGAAGATGCGCGCCACCCGGGCATCCACCCTTGCGCTCCGGAGCAGGTCGAAGCAGAGGGCCTCCGCCGCGCGCTTGCCTTCGTCGTAGCAGGCCCGCGGGCCGATGCAGTTGACGTTGCCGCGGTAGTCCTCGCGCTGCGGATGCTCGGCCGGGTCGCCATAGACCTCGCTGGTCGAGGCCTGCAGGAAGCTGGCACCGTGCTGCTCGGCAAGCGACAGGAGATTGCCGGTGCCGCTGACGCAGGTCATCATCGTGTGGACGGGATCGGCCTGATATTGCGGCGGAGAGGCGGCGCAGGCGAGGTTGTAGACCTGGTCCAGCGGCTCGTCGATGCGGTCGAACTCGCAGATATCCGCCTCGATCAGCCGGAATTCCGGATGGTTCAGCAGCGGACGGACATTGTCCTTGGAACCGGTAATATAGCTGTCCACGCAAATCACCCGATCACCGCGGGCAAGCAGGGCATCGCAAAGATGCGAGCCCACGAAGCCGGCCCCTCCGGCAACAAGAACGGTTCTGCTTTTTCCGTTTCGGGTTCTTTGAAGCATTGAGGCACTCCTTAGGCTGACAGGGATTGGATCATCGGTTCGGGGCGTGCGGATCGTTCGGGCAGGTGTTCGAGGGCGGCGGCGAGCTGGCGGGCACGGGCAAGGCCGGTATGGTCTTTCAGGACGCGAGCCTTGGCGGCATCCGCCAGGGATCTGCGAGCCTCCTCGCCGATCTCGGTCAGCGCCGTCACCACGTCCTCCGGCTGCCTCGCGACGATGAGGGCTTCACTGTGAGGCAGAACCTCGTCGAGGCCGCGCCAGAAGTCGCTGACGATCGGCGTGCCGCAGGCGGCGGCCTCGAAGAGGCGAACGCTCGGAGACCAGCCGGCGGCGATCATGTCGGCCCGCGTGACGTTCAGCGTAAACCGCTGCCGGCTGTAGAACCTCGCATGCTCGCTTGGCGGAAGATGCTCGATACGCTGCACGTTAGCGGGCCAGGCGATGTCCGCGGGATATTGCGGGCCGGCCACCACGAAGCGTAAGTGCGGCAACCGCCTTGCCGGTTCGATCAGTAGCCTTTCGAGCGTCGGCTGGCGGTCGGCACTGAATGTGCCGAGATAACCAAGATCCCACCGGAAAGTTTCACCGGTATTTCGGTACCGGCCCACATCGACCGAACAATAAAGGGCCTCGGCTTTCCTGGCTCCGAAACGTCGCTCGAGCCGCGTCAGGACCTCGCCGCCCGAGAAGGAAAAATAGGTGTCGAAGACCGGGATTTGCCGGAGAGCCAGATATTCCTCGTCCGCCCTTTCGAGCTTGGCAAGCGTCACCGGCGTATCGATATCGTAGAAACACAAAAGTCTCGGCTGAAGGTCCGCCACCGCATCGATGACGCTCACGCCGTCGGGCACATAGGAGCCGATGATGACGGCGTCGGCGCGCCGGATGCGGTGGGCGTAGGCGTCGATCATTCGGCTGACGTCGGAATAGTAGGCGAGTTCGCAGAAATCGGGATCGGCAAGGTCGCGCTGGTTCGCATACCAGGGAACATCGCGCTCCAGGAACAACACGCGGTGCCCGGCAGCCTTCAGCCCCCGGATCAGCGCCCGGAAGGTCGTGGCATGGCCGTTGCCCCATGAGGACGACAGCGACAGTCCGAGGAAAACGATGTCTAGCCGCTTCGTCATTCGGCCGCCTCCATGCGAGCGCCGGCCTGGGCGCGGAGGATCGCATCCACCTCGTCTGCGCGGTGGGTGTAAGTGTGTTCGGAAAGCACCCGGGCCAACGCCCTCTTTCCGATTGCCTTTGCCCTCTCCGGCGTCAGGCCGGACAGGATCTCCGCCACGTCCTGACCGTCGCGGGCGACCAGAACCTCCTCATCGGGCTTGAGAAAAAGGTCGATGCCTTCCCAATAATCGGTGATCAGGCACGCTTCGGCACCGGCCGCCTCGAACACCCGCGTCGCCGGAGAAAAGCCGTTTTCCGCCATGCTGGAGCGGGAAATGTTCAGGACGGTCTTCGGCGCCGCGTTGAAGGCGTTGTGATCGCGAGTGGAGACGTGGCCGATGGAGCGCACGTTGCCGCTCATCGACTTGTCTTGCCAGCCGGAACCGCCGAGCAGAAACGTCTGCCGGGGCAATCGTGCGGCAGGTTCCAAAAAGAACTGTTCGACACGCGCCTCGCGGTCCGGCAGACGATTGCCGAGAAACCCGAGATCGGCGTTGAAACGCGGCTGTGCCGGCACCGGATGATGGGTTTCAGGATCGAGCGCGTTATAGACCGGAACGCAATTGGCTGCCCCGAGGGCACGATAGGCGTCCACGACGGGGTCGCCGCCGCCGTAGGTCAGGACGAGGTCGGTCTTGCCGAGAGCCTGGCGAAGCGGATGCCCGGGCGCGGCCCGCAGTTCGGCAAGCGTCGCCGGCGCGTCCACGTCCCAGAAGATCTTCAGCGCCGTCGGCCGGACGTTGCGAAGGACCTCTTCGAGCAGGAGGTCGTCTTCAAAACCGACCCCGCTTGTCTTGACGACGATGTCGGCCTCCGCCGCCCTCACCGTGACGGCCTTCAACGCGTCGACGGTGCCCTGGTAAACGACGACCCTGCACCAGTCCGGCGGGTCGATATCGCGGTTCTTCTGGCGGTCGTAGACATCCGGTTCGTAGAAGGTGATGTCGTAGCCTTTTTGCGCCAGGGCCCGCAGGAGGCCGCGGTAGTAGGTGGCGGCGCCGTTCCAGTAGGCGGAGACGAGGCTCGATCCGTAAAAGGCGATCTTCATTCGGCTGCCTCCCTTGCTGCCAGTTTGCCGGTAACCCGTTCGGTGCCGCATTGGCTGAGGATGAAGAGCAGTTCATCGACGCGGTGGCGACAGGTGTGGCGGGCGCGGATGGTTGCCAGACCGGAGGCGGTCAGGGATTCCGCCAGATTCGGATCGGACAGAACATCGCGCAGCAGACGCGTCATCTGCTCGCCATTGCGGGCGACCAGGTAATCGGTCTCCGGGCGAAAGAGATTTTCGGCGTCGTTCCAGGGGGCCGAGATCAGCGGGATGCCGCAGGCCAGCGCCTCGAAGACACGGATCGTCGGAATGCCCGGCAGGTTTTCGACATAGGGCCGTCGCGGAATATGCACGGTCGCTTTATGCCGTGCGAACGCGAGCGGTGCCTCGGCATTGGCAATCCAGCCGCCATAGGCGATCCCGGCCTGGCTGAGTTCTTCCAGCGCGTGTTCCGGATAGCGGACTCCGCGCACCGTCGCGTCGAGCTTCAGCGCCTTGGCGGGGCGAATGAGAAACTCCATGATCTCCGCGGACCGTTCGTCGTCACCCCAGTTGCCGATCCAGATGAGATCGCCCGTCTTGGCAATGTCCGGCCGCGGATGGAACAGCGTGTCGTCTGCAGCCTCATGCCAGGTGAAGACGGCCCTGCCCCAGCCCGCCTTGAGATATCGCTGCCGCAACGTCTCGCCGAAAGCCAGAACCGCGTCGTAGTCGGCAAGCCGCAGACCGGCTATATCGCTTTCGGCCGAAACGGCGCGGTGATGCGTATCGTGGAAGATCAGCGTGAACCTGCCGCCGTTGCGCCGGATCCTTCCAATCCGTTCCACAAGCTCCGGCTCGGTCCATTCGTGGACAACGACCACATCGGCGTCGGCGATCGCGGCCTCGTGGTCGAAATCCCCGTCATAGATCTGCGCCGTGAGCTCGGGAAATGTCTCACGGAACTTCTGGACGGCGACAGGCCCCTGCTCCTTCAGGAGGTTGGCACGACTCCAGGAATCCTGCGGCTCCAGCGCAAGCGCCTCATGGCCGCGGCGGATCAGGTGGCGCATGACGCCTCGAAGAAAATGGGCGTTTCCGTGATTCCAGTCGGAAATCAGGGAATGGGTGTAAAAAATGAACTTCATGATCACTCCGCTGCGGTGCGTGCGTGGTGGTTCGCCGGCAGGAGCCGGTCATAAATCTGCATGACCGCTGCGACCTGCGCATCCGGCGTGTAGTGACGAGCCCGGGAAAGCGCGGCTTCTGCCAGTTCATCCCGCAACCGCGTATTCCGGGAAAGGCGGTTGATAGCCCTGGCGAATGCCTGCGGGTCGTGAGGATCGGCAAACAGGGCCCCGCGATCCCAGAGCTCCCGATAGGTCGGGATATCGGCCAACACCAAGGCGCTTCGGCTGCGGGCCGCTTCCAAAGCTGCCAAGCCGAACGGTTCATAAATGGAAGGCGATGCGACGATTGCGGCGCGGCCCATCAGCATCATGGTTTCGTCGTGGGAAAGCTCACCTCGCCATTGGACATTTTCGAGCGGCAGATATTGCCCGTTCGGCCCGCGGTTCGCGCCCGCCATGACCACCGGCCAGTCGAGGTGCTTGGCTGCGGCATCCAGCACAGCGCCGTTCTTTCCGTCGTCCCACCAGCGGCCGGCGGCGAAGACGAAATCCTCTTTCGGGCCGCGCGGATGCTCGACCAGGCTTGCATTGCGGACGACCTGCAATCCGGCAATCGGTCCGTAGGCCTGTTGCAACGCCGCCGCATGGCTACGGCTCGGCGCAAGCACCACGTCCCCACGATCGAACCCTTGCCGGTTGAGGCGAAACTGCCACTGCCAGTCATTGGGCACCGCGTGGCCGCGAACGGCGGCAAACCAGGTGACGACGCAGGAATGGGACATGGCCACCACCGGTATCTCGATCGCCAATCCCGCCGCCTGGGATGGGAGGTTGAGATGGACGAGGTCGATGCCTTCCCGCTCCGCGAGATTTGCGATGAGGTCCGGAACAGGTCTCAGCTCCGCCTCGTCTTCGGCCATCCAGTCGAGCGGGGCGTCGAGCCAGACCAGCTTTCCGATTGCCTCCGCCTCGCGTGTCTGTTCGACCGATGGCCCAGGCCCCAGACCGGCGAAGACGACGTCGACCCCGTTCGATCGCAGACCCGAAGCGAGGTCGAGCGCGTATCGCCAGACGCCGCCGACGGCGTCGAGCGTCATCAGCAGCCGACGGCTGCCGACACGATTGTCACGCCCCGTCATGCCCGCACCTTCTGCTTCTGCCGAGGACGCGAGCGGCCACCGAAGCGGTTGTCAGCCAGCCATTCGCCAAGGTGCCGCAGGCCGCTCTGCCAGCGCACCCGTGCCTGCCAGCCGAGCTGGCGTTCCAGCTTTCGCGTGTCTGCGACGAAATAATACTGGTCGCCGGCGCGCCAGTCGCCGAAGCCGGTTTCCAGCGGATGCCCGGCAAGCTTCTCGATCTCTTCGAGGACGGCCAGAATGCTGACGGCGTTCAGCGGCCCGCCGCCGAGATTGAAGACTTCGCCCTTGACCTCAGCGATGTTGGAAAGCACCGCCCGGTAGGCCTGGACAGCATCGTCGGCATGCAGGATGTCGCGCACCTGCTTGCCGTTGCCGTAAATGGAGATCGGCTCCCCCGACAGGGCGCGGATCAGGAAATGTGCCACCCAGCCCTGGTCTTCGGTTCCGAACTGCCGCGGCCCGTAGATGCAGCTCATGCGCAGAACCGCGGTCGGGATCGAATAGGATTTGGCGTAGTCGAGCACATATTGGTCCGCCACGCCCTTCGAGCAGCCGTAGGGCGTGCAGAAATCGAGCGGCCTGTCCTCGCCGATGCCATGTGACCGCACGCCTTCGTGCGCCGGAATGTAGCGATCCTCCACCTCCAGCATCTTCAGATCGTCGAGCGCTCCGTAAACCTTGTTGGTGCTGGCGAAGATCACCGGGGCGTTCTTTCCGGCCTTTCGCACGGCTTCCAGGACGTTGATCGTTCCCCGCGCATTCGCTTCGAAATCGTCGATCGGATGGGCAAGGCTGGTGGTGACCGCAGTCTGCGCGGCGAAATGAAAGACCGCCTTGGCATCGCTGAAGGCCGCTTCGATGCTGCGCAGGTCCCGCACGTCGGCAAGCACCGGGTGGACCCGCTTGCCGTGGCGCTCGGTCAGCCAGGCAAGGTTCTGATCGACGCCGGGCCGGCTGAGATTGTCGAGGATCACCACGTCCTCGCCTTCCTGCAGAAAACTATCGGCGAGGTTGGAACCTATGAAGCCGCTGCCTCCGGTGACCACGACAGGCGCCGCACCGGCCGAAAGGTTCGGAGCCGCAAGTTGCGTCACGTCCTCGAGACGCGAGACGCCGCCTTCCATCAGCAGTCGGGCAAGCAGTTTCGGCTGATAATCATGGGTGACGGCGCCGAGATGATAATGCCGCGGATCGAACCACAACCCCTCCTGCACCGGCACGTCCGGCGGCACGTCGCACCAGGAATACCAGTACATGCGATCGGCTGGCACGGAGAGCGCCTTTACGAAACGCCGGGCCTGCTCCATCTCGTCGCTGCGCCAGGTGGAGTAACCCGTTTCGGTGATCCAGACTTCGGCATTTGCATTATAGCGGTCGAGGATTTTGCGCATCTCGCCGAGATGCATGTCCCAGCCGCCCCAGGTACCGGTCTCGCTGTCCCAGGTGCCTGGAAAACCATGGAAACCGACGGCGTCCACGACATTCAAAACACCCCGTTCGCCCATCAGGTTCAGCCAATAGGGATCGAACGGGCACGGGCCGCCAAGCACCGGCTTCCAGCCCCGATGCTTTGCCCAATAGGCAGCCCCGCCCACCATTTCGCAGAACAGCAGGAAGTCGCCGTCGTCGCGCCAATCCCAGTCCAGCAGGTTGTTGGGCTCGTTCCACAGTTCGATGTGACTGAAATGTTTGCCGTAGCGGGTCAGCACGTGATCGACGAAATCCGCATAGGATTTGAGATCGCGCGGCGCGCCGGAGGACCGGCCGGTCCGCGACATCGAAGGCGGCGTGTAATGGATGCAGGGCAGAAGATCGATCTGGCTGCCGAGGCGCGGGATCAGCCAGTCGAACCACTCTTCGCCACCGGGTGCAAGATATTCCGCCCAAGAGAGATGGGTGCGCAGATAGCCGGCACCGCTTGCGAGGATGTTCGGCAGCAACTGCTCGGTCCGATCGAACTCGCCCGGGCGGAACCACTCGACGAAACCATAGGACTTGCGACGGACAGGGTCTGCGGGGAACGGGACGGTTGGGTTCATGATACAAGCCCCCGGTCTTCCAGTTGCCGCTTCATTTCGGCACCCCGATCGACGGCGCCCGTGCTGCGGACCCATTCGGCGAACGGCTCCAGCGAGTTCTCCAGACGATATCCGGGCTCGAAGCCCAGGAGTTCGCGGGCCTTGGAGATATCGGCAAAGCAGTTGCGGATATCGCCGGAACGGGCCTTGTTCATGATATCAGGGGCGATGTCCGGAACGCCCATCGCCTCCGCCAGCAAGGTTGCCACCTCCGCGATCGTATAGGCCTGTCCGCTGCCGATGTTGATGACATGGCCGGGGGCGTTCGGCTTTTCGAGCGCCAGCCTGAATGCCCGGGCGACATCGCGCACATGGACGAAATCGCGGCGCTGCTGGCCGTCCTCGAAGATCATCGGTGGCTGGCCGTTGGCGAGCCGGGACGCGAAATTGGCGAGCACGCCGGTATAGGGGTTGGAAAGCGCCTGCCCGGCGCCGAAGACGTTGAACAGCCGCAGTGCCACCGCCTCGACCCCATAGGCCTCGCCGAAAATAAGCACCTGCTTTTCCTGCGCATATTTCGTCAGCGCATAGATCGAGGCGAGGTCGACCGGCTTTTCCTCGTCCGTGGCGATCGGTATCAGCGCCCTTCCATCGGGAGAGAGGGGATCCCACTGACCGATCCTGATCCGCTCCGGCTTCCGCCGGATGAAGCCGAGCTGGTCTCCATCGGCTGTCCGGTAACGCCCCTCGCCATAGACGCTCATGGACGAGGCCACCACGATCCTCCTGATGGGCCTGCCGATCATGGCTTCGAGGAGGACCGCCGTACCGAGGTCGTTTCCACCGACATAACGGGCGATCTCGTACATCGACTGGCCGACCCCGACCTCGGCAGCGAGATGGATGACGCCGTCTACGCCCTCTAGTGCTTTTTCGACTGCCGACTTGTCTCTGACGTCGCCGCGGAAGACTTCCGCCGCATCGGGCACGGACGCTTCCGCGTCGCCGTGAACCTGATCGATCAGCGCATCGAGAATGCGTACGTCGTAGGCATTTTCCAGAAGTTCTTCAGTCACATGACGGCCGATAAAGCCGCAACCACCAGTTACAAGAATCGTTGCCATCGGATGTCCTAAATGTATGGAACATGGATTTCGATGGTCGCCGAACAGCAGTCGGGAACAAAAGTTCCTTCATCAATGACATCTTTGTCATCTATGACTTCATCAATGACATCATCCCCAGCGGCCGGAACCGCGCGCGGAGTCTCCGGTTAGGAGAAAAATGGACGCGCCATGACGGGATAGAGATGTGACCGATCAGGAAAAAGAAAAGACCCGGGCCCCCAATGTCCCCCGGAAGGGCCAGGCGGTCTCCGCAGTTCTCGACCGTAATATCAATGCGCTGATCCAGCGCCGGGCCGCAGACCAGAAGACGATGTCGCGGCAGGAGCGCCTTGCGCAAGCGATGACGAACTTTGCCGGCAGCATGCCCTTCGTTTACCTTCATGCGCTGGTCTTCGGTCTCTGGATCCTCGTTAACGTCGGATGGCTGCCGGTGATGCCCGCCTTCGACCCGTCGCTTGTGATCCTCGCCATGGTGGCTTCGGTCGAGGCGATTTTCATTTCGACCTTCGTGCTGATCAGCCAGAACCGCATGGCGCTCGAGGACGATAAACGCGCGGACCTCAGCCTCCAGATATCGCTTCTCAACGAACACGAGACGACGAAGCTGATCGCCATGGTGTCGGCAATCGCCGACAGGCTCGGCATCGAAACCGAGGTCGAACAGCATGAAATCGAGGAGATGAAACAGAACGTACCGCCCGAAGTGGTCATGGAAGAGATCGAGCGGCAAGCTGACCGCTGATGCAGCTTCATCTTCTATGACTTCATCTTCTTCAACTTCTTCCGGAACTCTGCCGCGGGTTTCCAGTTCCACCCGCCGTGTCACGCGTTCCGAAGAGGAGAAATCTGGCATGGATAGCACGACGATGCCGCGGCTGAAGGAGATGAAGGCCGCCATCATGACCGGCCCCGGCAGGATTGTGGTGGAGGCGCGGCCTTTGCCGGAGCCCGGCCCTCATCAGGTCAGGATCAGGCTGGAAGGATGCGGTGTATGCGCGTCCAACCTGGGTCCCTGGGCCGGCCCTGATTGGATGACGTTTCCCACCGAACCCGGTGGCCTGGGGCACGAAGGCTGGGGGCATGTCGAGGCGGTCGGGCCTGGCGTCCGCAGCATCAAGACTGGCGACCGCGTTGCCGCCCTGTCCTATCATGCCTATGCCACGCATGACGTGGCTGACGAGAATATGGTCGTTCCTCTGCCGCCGGCGCTGGAGGGAAAACCCTTTCCCGGCGAGCCGCTGGGCTGCGCCATGAACATCCTCCGCCGCAGCGGAATAGAGCCCGGCCAGACGATGGCGATCATCGGCATCGGCTTCCTCGGAGCTCTGCTGACCCGGCTCGCATCGAATGCCGGCGCGCGGGTTATCGCCATTTCGCGGCGGCCGGCTTCGCTGGAGGTCGCCCGGAAAATGGGCGCGGCCGAGACCATCGTCATGGACGACCATTGGCGCATCATCGAGGACGTCCGCACGCTCACCGACGGTCGTTTCTGCGATCGGGTCATTGAGGCCGTCGGCAAGCAGTGGCCGCTCGATCTTGCCGCCGAGCTGACTATGGAGCGCGGCAGGCTGGTCATCGCCGGTTATCATCAGGACGGTCCCCGGCAGGTCAACATGCAGCTCTGGAACTGGCGCGGGCTGGATGTCGTCAATGCCCACGAGCGCGACCCGGCAATGTACATCGAAGGCATCCGCGAGGCGGTCGAAGCGGTCGCGACCGGCCAGCTCGATCCCTCGCCGCTTTACACGCACACCTATCGCCTGAACCAGCTCGACCAGGCGCTCAACGATACCCGCGACCGTCCGGGAAGTTTTCTCAAGGCATTGGTGCTCTACGATGAATGAAATGATTTCCGAGAAAACAATGTCCCTTTCCTCCAGGCCTATAGGGCTCGGGTTCCTCGGGGTGGGCTGGATCGGCCGGCACCGCATGCAGGCCATCCTCGATACTGGAATTGCCGAGGCCGTCGCGATCGCCGACCCTTCCGTGGACATGGCGGCGGAGGCGAAAAAGATAGCGCCCGGTGCCGCAATGGCAGACGATCTCGACGGGCTCCTCGCTCACAGTTTGGATGGCGTCGTTATCGCGACCCCCAGCGCCCAGCATGCGGAACAGTCGATCGCCGCGCTGCGGGCGGGCGTCTCGGTCTTCTGCCAGAAACCGCTCGGACGCTCGGCAGAAGAAGTGGCAGCGGTCGTGGAGGCGGCAAAGGCGTCCGACAGGCTGCTGGAAGTCGATTTTTCCTACCGACATACCGCCGGCATGAACCGCATCCGCGAGATCATACGGGCAGAAGAACTGGGCAAGATATTTGCAGCCGACCTCGTGTTCCACAATGCCTATGGACCCGACAAGCCGTGGTTCTACGACAAGGCCAAGTCGGGAGGCGGATGCCTGATGGATCTCGGGGTCCATCTGCTCGACATGGCGCTATGGTCCCTGGATTTTCCGGCCGTGACATCCGTTTCCGGTCACCTGATGGCCGGCGGCCGGCCGATCATCGCCAATGATCATCAGGTCGAGGACTACGCCGTCGCGAACCTGACGCTTGGCGATGGAATGGCGGTCCGCCTCGCCTGCTCATGGCGATTGCAGGCCGGCCGCGAGGCTATCATCGAGGCAAGTTTCTACGGCACGAACGGGGGAATATCGATGCGCAATGTCGATGGGTCGTTCTACGATTTCACCCTCGAACGCTTTTACGGCACATCGCGCGAAACCCTGATCGAGCCTCCGGACGACTGGGGCGGACGCGCGGCGGCCGACTGGGCTCGGCGGTTGGCCGCGGGAGAAAGGTACGATCCCGCATGCGAGAGGATCGCCGATGTGGGCAGGGTGATCGACCGGATCTACCGCTCTTCGCGTGAGACCGGTGGCCAATCGGCCCGCCTCGAATGATCTTGATCAGTTCTTGGCAGAACCGGGTTCGGCCACCTTGCGGTGCTGCCTGGCGAGCATGCCGGCCGGCGTGATATTGGCCGCCGCCGACATCAGCTTGTTCTTCCAGCCCGAAACGACATCGCCTTCGCCATCCATCATCGCATCGTAACCGATCTTTGCCACGACAGCCGGATCGTCCTTCCTGGACTGACCGACCTGGGTGTCCAGGAGGTCGGCGCGTTCGAAGAACTCGGTGTCCGTCGCACCGGGCATCAGGCAGGTTACCGTGATGCCGGTATCCTTCAGTTCCTCACGTAACGCGAAGGAGAAGGAATTGATGAAGGCTTTGGTGCCGTTATAGACAGCCTGGAAGGTTCCCGGCACGAAGCCGGCGATCGAACCGGTGAAGAGAATGCGGCCCTGGCCGCGCGCTCGCATGCGGTTGCCGATGTCATGGACCAGCGCGATCGTGCCGCTGATATTGGTATCGACGACGCGCTGTACTTCGCGAATGTCTTCGTCGAGAAAACCGTTGCCCAGGCCCCTGCCCGCATTGGCCATCAGCAGGTCGACCGGCCGTCCGAGGGCGGTAATACCCGCCACGAAATGCCGCACGCCATCCGGCGTGGCGAGATCCGCCTGCATCGCTTCGACCTTGCCGCCGAACTCCCTGAGCTTCACGGCCGCGTCCTGGATCTGCGGCTCATCGGCGGCGATGACGAGATCGTAACCATCCTGTGCTGCGCATTTAGCGAGTTCGTAACCGATACCGGTCGATGCGCCGGTGACGACGGCAAGGCCCCTGCCTGTTTCCACGGGATTCATGTTTCTCTCCTTTTCAGGGTTTCATGACGACTTTGATGCAGCCGTCCTTCTTGTCGCGGAAGGTCTTGTAGAGCTCCGGCCCGTCCTCCAGGCTAGCTCGATGGGTGATGACGAAGGACGGATCGATCTCTCCCTTCTGGATGCGCTCCATGAGGATCGGCAGGTAGCGCTGCACCGGCGTCTGGGCCATTTTGAAGGTGAGGCCACGGTTGATCGCCGACCCCATGGGGATCTTGTCGAGGAAGCCGCCATAGACGCCGACGATCGACACGGTTCCGAAATTGCGGCAGCAATGGATCGCCTGGCGCAGGACGTGCGGCCGGTCGGTGCCCATGAAGGTCGCGACCTTGATCCGGTCGATGCGTGAGTCCCAGCTCGCCGAGGCATCCGCTTCGGTGCCGACCGCATCGATGCAGGCATCCGCGCCGCGACCACGGGTCAATTCCATGATCCGGTCGTAGATGTCCTCGTCGAGGAAATCGAGAGTGAGCGCGCCGGCGGAGGCTGCGAGCGCCAGCCGCTCCGGCACGGTGTCGACGGCGATAACCCTCTCGGCGCCGAGCAGGAAGGCGGAGCGGATTGCCATCTGGCCTACCGGGCCGCAGCCCCAGATGGCGATGGTGTCGCCCGGCTGGATATTGCAGAAGTCCGCGGCCATGTAACCAGTCGGGAAGATGTCGGAGAGAAACAGGACCTGTTCGTCGCTTAGTCCTTCCGGGACCTTGATCGGTCCGACATCGGCATAGGGAACACGTAGGTACTCGGCTTGACCGCCGCTATAGCCGCCAAGCAGATGCGAGTAACCGAACAGCCCGGCCGGGGAATTGCCCCACAGCTTGGTCACCTTGCTGCGGTCGGGATTGGAGCGTTCACAGCCGGAATAAAAGCCGCGCTGACAGAAGAAGCATTCGCCACAGGAGATCGTGAAGGGAACCACGACCCGATCCCCGACTTTCAGCTTGGCGTTGTCCCGGCCGACCTCGACGACTTCACCCATCGTCTCGTGTCCCATGATGTCGCCGCTGTGCATTTCCGGCATTACGCCGTCGAAGAGGTGCAGGTCGGAGCCGCAGATGGCGCAGGCGGTGACCTTGATGATGGCATCCCTGCCATCCTGAATTTCCGGATCCGGAACACGTTCGCAGCGGATGTCGTGCTTGCCGTGCCAGGTGAGAGCTTTCATGAGACGTCCTCCTGATTGAGCGTCCCGAACCTGCGGCTGCCGGTTTAGTTCCGATGCACGACACCGGATGCGCGTTCATTCGTCAGTGGGCGTGAGCGCCGCCCGGACGGCAAACCTTCTTCAATCCGGCTCCCGCTGCTGCGGCGTCCGCAAGGGCGGCATCACCGATCGAAATGACGCCTGTCAGGCGTTTGTCGCGGTTGACGACGGGAAGACGGCGGCCCCTGAACCTGGCACATGTTGCGGGCCACGTCATCGACATCCTCGTCTTCGAAGCAGTATTTGACATCGCGCGTCATCAGCACCACACTACGGAGCAGGCAACGATGGGTCGTGGCTAAGGAGCAAGAATGAAGAACCCTCTTCGGAGGGCGTTTTCATGCCACCACGGTCCAGGAGGTGGCGGTAACTGTATCGGTGGCGGCAAGTTCTAGGGATTGTTTTAGGCTTTGCTTGCAAGCCTTGCCCCGCAGGGCTTTCGAATGGTCGGAGTGGAGAGATTCGAACTCCCGACCCTCTGGTCCCAAACCAGATGCGCTACCAGGCTGCGCTACACTCCGTTCCTACGGTGGTTGCGAGATACACGGTTCCCCACCGTGCCGCAACAGCAAAATGGAACCGCGGTTACGCTAAAGCAAACAAGCCGAGGATAACCACAGGATCACCACTGATTGCCGATGCGTTTGCTGATCACCTTGTCGCCCACCTTGAGCCCAAGCGACTTCGAGCGGCCGGCATTGAGCTCCAGCACAAATTTCACAGGTCCGCGCGAATCGATGATGTCGCGTGAATAGGGCACGGCGTTCTCGCGGATGTGTGAGATCGTGCCGTCGCCCTGGATGAACAGCATGTCGAGGGAAAGGATGGTATTCTCCATCCACATCGAGACCGGCCGCGGCGTGCCGAAATCGAAGAGCATGCCGGCATCCGGCGGCATCACCTTGCGGTACATCAGCCCCCGCTCGCGCTGGGCATCGGTAAAAGCGAGCTCGACGGAAAACTTGTAGGTCTGGCCGGCCGCAGTCCTGATCGAAAGCTCCTCGCGCGGAAAGGTCACGTCCTGCGCAACCGCGCTGCCCGCCATTATGAGAAAAAGCGCCGCAAGGGCGCTTTTCAGAAACGATGGAAACGAGAAACGCATCAGTGCGACCGGCTCACGGGATTGGGATTGTCGGGGTGGATTTCCGCCGCCATCAGGCCCTTGTCACCCGGTCCGAAGCGCACCAGCACGACCTGGCCGGGGCGCAGCTCGGTGAGGCCGAAGCGGCGCAGCGTTTCCATGTGCACGAAGATATCTTCCGTCCCCTCGCCGCGCGTCAGGAAGCCGAAACCCTTGGTGCGGTTGAACCACTTCACCAGCGCCCGTTCCAGACCGCTGGTCGCAGTCACCTGCACGTGGGTGCGCACCGGCGGAAGATCCGAGGGGTGGACGGCGGTGGACTGATCCATGGACAGGATGCGGAACGCCTGGTAGCCGCGATCCCGCTTCTGGATCATCGCGACAATGCGCGTGCCCTCCAGAATGGTCTGGTATCCGTCCCGACGAAGGCAGGTCACGTGCAGAAGCACATCCTGCATGCCGTTGTCGGGAACGATGAAGCCGAACCCCTTGGCCACATCGAACCATTTGACGACGCCGGTGATTTCGATCAGCTCGACCGGCTCGCCCGGAAGCTCTTCGAAACTGCCAACGTCTTTCGATGACATTCTGTCTGCCATATCCTGTCGGCCCCTCGATTACGCGTTACGACGTGACGATCAACTGATTCTTAGAGGATAGATTAACATCCTGCTAACCATCTAGCGCAAGTCCCTGCCTTGGCTTTATCCACCTTCATCTCTATCTAGAGTGGCTTGCTCCAGGCTGGCGTCTGCGCCATATCCAGCACGGACCCGCACGGGGTTTGTTGGCGACTGGATTTATCGGAGGGAGACACCATAATGCGTTATCTTCATACCATGGTCCGGGTGAAAGACCTGGACGCCTCACTTCATTTCTACACCACCGTTTTCGGCCTGAAAGAGATCCGCCGCATCGACAACGAGAAGGGCCGCTTCACGCTGGTCTTCCTCGCGGCCCCCGACGATCTGAGCGACGCCAAGGACGTTCTCGCCCCCTGCGTCGAGCTGACCTACAATTGGGACACGGAAGATTATACCGGCGGACGCAATTTTGGTCACCTCGCCTATGAGGTCGATAACATCTACGATTTCTGCCAGCACCTTTCGGACAACGGCATCACCATCAACCGTCCGCCGCGCGAAGGCCGGATGGCCTTTGTCCGCTCGCCGGACGGCATTTCGATCGAGCTCCTCCAGAAGGGCGACAACCTGCCCGTTGCCGAACCCTGGGCTTCAGCTCCGAATATCGGCAGCTGGTAAGATTTTTCAACGCGGCGGCTTCCTTTTTACTCAACCGCCGCGTTCTTTCCCCAACCTTGGCCCAACCTTGCCCCAGGCTGACCTCGCCTGCCCCGGCGGGCTTGTCCATGGCGGTCTTCCGCGAGATGCTCGGGCACGATGATTCGCGGCATGACGTCCGCGATACGAGCCGACGGGGCATGCCTTTGCCAAAAACGCCTTTCCTTTGTTCGAACGTCCGCATGACGCTGGCGATCGTCTGCCTTTCTGCGCTGACGCTCAGTGGCTGCACCACCACGAAAAAGACGGCTGACGCCACGACGCCAGCGCCGCGCACCACGGTGGCGGCAAGCGCCAAGGGCATCCTTGCCAAGGGCCGCACCACGGCCTCGAACCGCCGTACCGATCCGGCCGTCCCCAAGGTAGAGGTGCAGTCAGCCCAGGCACCTGATGCAACCGCGCCGGCCGCCGTTCCCACCGCGGAAAACACGTTCCCGCCGGCACCGGCACAGCCGCAGCAGGCCTCTATCGCGGGCCTTGCGACACAATCGACCGGCGTGCGTGCCGACAGCGGTACGATCTTTTCGGCGAACCCGCCGATGGCTGCGGCCGCCCCATCCGGCAACGGCCCGGTTCCGGCCAATCTGCCGCGGCGGAATTTCAACGCCACCACCGCCAGCGTCTACAGCACGCCGCAGGCGCTGCCCGCTGCAGCCTGCGGGACCGATGCTCAGGGCACTCCTTTAAGCTGCTGATTTGACGCCATTTTCATTCAAACCGCCGGCGCCGGAAAAGCCGTCATTTTTTTGTAAAAAAGATGGCTTTGGCGCTTGCAGGAAAGAAATCCCCTCTCTATAAGAGCGCCACGAAGCGCAGGCGCCCTTCGTCTATCGGTTAGGACACCAGATTTTCATTCTGGGAAGAGGGGTTCGACTCCCCTAGGGCGTGCCACTTCCACCTCCCCCAAGCTTTTGTTTTCATTTCCGTATCCAGCTCTCGCACGCCATCTTGCGGCCGCACGATTTTTTGCGTTCGCAAGCGCTGGAAAATGCAATTTTGCGCTTGCGGGATACAAACACCCTGACTATAAGGGCGCCACCACGAAGCGCACGCGCCCTTCGTCTATCGGTTAGGACACCAGATTTTCATTCTGGGAAGAGGGGTTCGACTCCCCTAGGGCGTGCCACTTCCACTCTCCGCAAAAGCGGATCCCATCCCGAGATCGACCCGCTTCCTTACGGCGCCCTCACCGCGTCGAGCAGGCGGAGCTGCATCCGGCGGGTGCCTTGCCATTGGTCTGCGCTGAGGCAGCCGGCGGCGTGGATCTGGGCGCCCCGGGAATTCAGCAGCATATTGCCGAGCGGCGTTTCGGCGGCGCGGAAGGCGATCCCCTCGAGCCGCGAGCCATCGGCCGCCTCCAGCGTCACCTTGATATGCGCGGTCCCGACCAGGCGGGCATCCTTCAGCCGGTGGGCGGGGATCGCAAAAACGGGCTGCGAGTGACCGGAACCATAGGGGCCGGCCTGTTCGAGCTGGTCGAAAAGTTCAAGCGTCGCACCGGAAGCGGAAAGCGCGCCATCGATCTTCAACACATGATTGGCGACCAGCGCCGGCACGCCCTCGCCCGCCATCTCCTCGAAGAAGGCGCGCAGGCGGCCGAGATTGCTGCGCTCGACCGTCAACCCCGCCGCCATGGCGTGGCCGCCGCCCTTGACGAGCAAACCTGAGTCCACCGCCGCTCGCACCATGCGGCCCATGTCGAAACCGTTGATCGAGCGGCCGGAACCGGTTCCCCTGCCGGACGGATCAAACGCGATCGCGAAAGCCGGCCGCTTGAATTTCTCCTTCAGCCGCGCCGCGATCAGCCCAACGATGCCGGGATGCCACTTGTCGCGTGCCGTGACGATGACGTTGGCCCCCTCACCGTTGCCGTATTCGGCAAGTACTTCGGCTTCCGCCTCTGCAAGCATGGCGGCTTCCATGGCCTGCCGCTCGCGGTTGAGTTCGTCCAGCCGAGCGGCGATCACCTCGGCCTCGATCGGATCCTCGAGCGTGAGCAGACGGCTGCCGAGCGCCGCATCGCCGATCCGTCCGCCGGCATTGATGCGCGGGCCGATCAGGAAGCCGAAATGATAGGGCGTCACCGGGCCGCCAAGGCCTGCCTTGCGGAACAGCGCCGAAAGCCCGGCATTGCCCATATGGCGGGCGGCAAGCAAGCCCTTGACCACGTAGGCGCGATTGAGACCCTTCAGCGGCACCACGTCGCAGACGGTCGCCAGCGCGACGATGTCGAGCCAGGCGAGCAGGTCGAGCGATCCGGCGCGCGGATCGCCGATCTGCCGCATGTGGCGCGCGGCGGCGACCAGAACCAGGAAGACGACGCCGGCGGCGCAGAGATGGCCCTGGCCCGAAAGATCGTCCTCGCGATTAGGATTGACGAGCGCCAGGCACGGCGGCAGTTCGTGGCCGAGCTGGTGGTGATCGATGACCACGACGTCGCAGCCCTCGTCGCGCGCCGCGGCAAGCGCATCATGGCTGGTGGAGCCGCAGTCGACGGTGACGATGAGGCGGGCGCCGTTGGTGATCAACTGGCGGATCGCCGTCGGATTGGGGCCGTACCCTTCGAAGATGCGGTCCGGAATATAGATTTCCGCCTCGACGCCGAAGTGGCGGAGGAACCGGTAGAGCAATGCCGAAGAGGATGCGCCGTCGACGTCGTAATCGCCGAAGATCGCCACCTTCTCCTGCCTGGCGATCGCGTCGGCGAGCCGCAGCACCGCCTTTTCGCAATCGGTGAGCGTATAGGGATCCGGCATCAGCGACCGGATGGTCGGATCGAGGAAGGCGGGGGCATCATCGAGCGTAACGCCGCGACCGGCAAGAACGCGGGCGACGAGATCGGGAATCCCGTGGATCTGGGCAATCGCCAGCGCCCGGTTCTGGGCTGCCTGATCGAGACGCGACACCCACCGCTGATCGCCCGCGGAGCGTTCGACGCCGAGGAATGCGCGCGGGACGGGATCAACCGTTTCCACTGTCGACGAAAGCGCGGAGAAAATTCTGGTCATGGAGCGCTTTTAGCGTATCGCGAGAGCAAGAGGAATCGCTTTGACGGGATTGCCGGTGGGATCTCACGATCTTTCGGTAACCGGCCGATCACAGCATCGACCAGACGAATGCCGAGCCGCTGATGCCGGCCGCGACTGCGAAGAACACAAGCAGGAAAACAAAACCCCGCCGCCCTTCAAGACCATCACCACGCGGCTGATCGTTGGCATGGGCGAAACGCATGGACGGAGAGCCATGTGGCTCGGAGCGGACGCCGCTGAGTTGCAGCCGGTATCCCTTGTTCCGCGTGCTCATTTTCCGCGTATTCATGGCCCGCATCTTCATGGCGATCGCGCAAGCCTCCTCGACAGTGATTGCCAGCGACAATCTACGTCCGGAGGCCCCGGAGCGGCCAGCTAGTGAGCCTTTGCGGCCTTGCTTTTCACAGAAGTTCTGGAAAGGTTCCGGCGTTACCCACAGGAAACGGCAGCGCCGGCTTCTCGAAGCGACGTGTTTTTAAAAAGCCTTGGGCCGTTCGATACGAATCACCTGGGGCTCGCCGACGAGATAGCTTTCCGCCTTGATCGCATCGACTGCCTTGCGGATTGAATCCTCCATCGTCGCATGGGTGACGAGAATGATCGTCTTCGGCGTGTCCGCCGCGGCGTCCGGCTTGGCCCGCTGCATGATCGATTCCAGCGAGATGCCGTTCTCGGCCATACGGGCGGCGATGCTGGCAAAGACGCCGGTGCGGTCGGCGACCGTCAGGCGGATGAAGTAACCGCCCTCATGGCTCTGCATGCGGGCGCGCTTATAAGGCGCCAGCGACGCGGCCGGTGTTCCGAGAACCGGAACACGCTGAGCGCCCGGGCTGCTCTTGGCAATGTCGGCGATATCGCCGAGAACGGCGGAAGCGGTCGCGTTGCCGCCGGCGCCGGGACCGACCATCAGCAGTTCACCGAGGATATCGGATTCGATCGCCACCGCATTGGTGACGCCATCGACCTGGGCGATGACCGAGTCGTGCGGCACCATGGTCGGATGGACGCGCTGCTCGATACCGCTGTCAGTCAACTGGGCAACGCCAAGCAGCTTGATCCGGTAGCCGAGATCGGCGGCGGCGTGGATGTCCTCGATCGAGATATTGCTGATGCCCTCGAGATAGATCTCGTCGGCGGCGATCTGCGTGCCGAAGGCGAGCGTCGTCAGGATTGCAAGCTTGTGGGCAGTGTCGTTGCCCTCGATGTCGAAGGTCGGATCGGCCTCCGCATAACCAAGCCGCTGGGCTTCCTTGAGGCAATCGGCAAACGACAGGCCCTCCTTCTCCATCCGCGTCAGGATGTAGTTGCAGGTGCCGTTCATGATGCCGTAGACGCGCGAGACCGTGTTGCCGGTCAGGGATTCACGAAGCGCCTTGATGACCGGGATGCCGCCGGCAACGGCCGCTTCGAAATTGAGAAGGACGCTCTTTTCTTCGGCGATTTTTGCAAGCTCGACGCCGGAGGCGGCAAGCAGCGCCTTGTTGGCCGTCACCACATGGAGACCACGGGTCAGCGCTGCCTTTACGGAATCGGCGGCAGCACCCGAGGCGCCGCCCATCAGTTCCACGAAGACGTCGATATCGGCCTCGTTGGCCATTTTTTCCGGCGTGTCGAACCAGGTGATGCCTGAAATATCGATGCCGCGGTCGCGCGACCTGTCGCGTGCCGTGACCGCGGTGATCTCGATTGCACGGCCGCACGTCGTTGCCAATTCATTCGCGCGGGTCTGGATGATCCGGACGAGCGAGGCACCCACAGTGCCGAGACCCGCAATGCCGACTTTGAGGGCGTCTGCCATGCTATTCTTCCTGATTGCCTGGAGGTGGCGGCCCGTCGGGGCCGCCGGAAATGCCGTTTCGATCAGCGGCGCGTGTTGAGCGAGATGACGTTGTGCATCGTCTCGTCGGCCGTCGACAGGAACTTCTTGATATTGCGGGCCGCCTGACGGATGCGGTGTTCGTTCTCGACCAGCGCCAGACGAACATAGTCGTCGCCCATCTCGCCGAAACCGATGCCCGGCGCGACCGCGACATCCGCCTTTTCGACCAGGAGCTTCGAGAATTCGAGGCTGCCGAGGTGGCGGAACTTTTCCGGGATCTTTGCCCAGGCGAACATGGTGGCTGCCGGCGGAGGCACTTCGAAACCGGCCTTGCCGAAGGAGTCGACCATCACGTCGCGGCGGCGCTTGTAGACGTTGCGGACTTCCGCGATGTCGGAACCATCACCGTTGAGGGCATGGGTCGCGGCAACCTGGATCGGCGTGAAGGCGCCGTAATCGAGATACGACTTGACGCGGGTCAGCGCCGAGATCAGCCGTTCGTTGCCGACCGCAAAGCCGATGCGCCAGCCGGGCATGGAGAAGGTCTTCGACATCGAGGTGAACTCGACGGCGATATCCATCGCACCGGGTACCTGCAGCACGGACGGTGGCGGTTCGCCGTCGAAATAGATTTCCGAATAGGCAAGATCCGACAGCACGATAATGTCGTGCTTCTTCGCGAAGCTCACGACTTCCTTATAGAAGTCCAGCGAGGCGACATGCGCCGTCGGGTTGGACGGATAGTTGAGGATCAGCGCCAAGGGTTTTGGGATCGAATGCTTCACCGCGCGTTCAAGCGGCGGAAAGAAGCTGTCGTCCGGTTCGACCGACATGGAGCGGATCACGCCGCCGGCCATCAGGAAGCCGAAGGCATGGATCGGATAGGTCGGGTTCGGGCAGAGGATAACGTCGCCGGGCGCGGTGATCGCCTGCGCCATGTTGGCGAAGCCTTCCTTGGAGCCGAGCGTCGCGACGACCTGGGTATCCGGGTTGAGCTTCACGCCGAAACGGCGGGCATAATAGGCAGCCTGGGCGCGGCGCAGGCCGGGAATGCCCTTGGACGACGAATAACGATGGGTGCGCGGGTCCTGGACCACTTCGCACAGCTTGTCGACGATCGCCTTCGGGGTCGGAAGGTCGGGATTGCCCATGCCGAGATCGATAATGTCCGCGCCACCCGCTCGCGCGCTGGCCTTCAAACGGTTGACCTGTTCGAAGACGTATGGCGGCAGGCGTCGGACTTTATGAAACTCTTCCATCTTTCTCCCCGTGGAGGGCGCGCAGCGTCGGACGCGACGCGCCGGTGTCGCATGATTGGCGATTTTTTGCTTTGCGACCAAAAGCGCCGAAAGGCAAGTGCTATTTGCCGATATCGAGTTGCCCGGATGACTTGGTTTGCCTGGACTACCTGGAGATATTGGCCAATGCGTCCTTGCCATGCTCGGCGGCGAGCTTGCGGTATTCGGCGACCCGGCGCTGATATTCGGCTTCCGAGATCGAGCCCGACCTGCGCAGGCGGGCGAGCGACGCAAGGCGCGGTTCGGACTTGTTGTAATCCTCGTCCTCGATCTGCTCGGCCGCGGCGCGCAGCGTCGGATCGAAAGTCGGATAGACGCCGGTATTCTGCCTGGTGACAGGGCCTGGCGGCGGCGCGGTCTTGGTCTGGACGACCACGGCCGGCGGTGCGGTGTTCGGAATACCGTCATCCAGAGCAAAGGTGTTGCTGTTGCAGCCGGCCAGCAGAGAGAGCGCGCCAAGACCGATGAAAAGCGGTAAGCTGCCGATCCGATGCCTCAGTTTTTCCATTTCCGTAACCCAGTTTCCGTCATCGGCCAATGCACCTGAAGGCGCCGATCGCTGGCACTTGTATTCGCTTTCAGGCACAATGTACAAACGAAAACAACTAACAAACTGTGGGGAGGCCGCACGTGGCGGAAAAGACCGACGATAAAGGGCAGACCGGACAGGAATTTCCGGGATTCGACCCCAAATCGGTCGAGGCCTATGTGGTCAAGGACCCGCAGGCGCTCGCCATGAACTTCGCGCGGGCGCTCGAAAATCTCGGCAAAGCGGCATCGGAATGGCTCGGTCCCCGCGAACGCGGCGAGATCGGCGATTCGGCCGCAGACCCGATGACCGACCTCGTGAAGACCCTCTCCAAGGTCACCGAATACTGGATTTCGGATCCGAAGCGGACACTCGAAGCCCAGACCCTGCTGTTTTCCAGCTATATCGGCATCTGGACGCGCACGCTCGGGCAATTCACCGGCCAGCCGGTCGAGCCCGCGGCGGACACCTTGCCGAAGGACAAACGTTTTGCCGACGATGACTGGGCAAAGAACCCGTTCTTCGCCCTCCTCCGGCAGCTCTATCTCGTCACCGCCTCCTGGGCCGACAAACTGGTCAACGAAGCCGAAGGGCTCGACGAGCACACCCGGCACAAAGCCGCCTTCTACGTGAAGCAGGTGACGGCAGCCCTTTCACCGGCCAATTTCGCTCTCACCAATCCGGAAGTGTATCGCGAGACGGTCGCCAGCAATGGCGCCAACCTGGTGGCCGGCATGAAGATGTTCGCCGAGGATATCGCCGCGGGGGGCGGTGATCTGAGGCTGCGCCACACCGACGCGACCAAGTTTGCGATCGGCCGCAATATGGCGCTGACGCCGGGCAAGGTGATCGCCCAGAGCGAGGTCTGCGAAGTCATCCAGTACGAGCCGTCAACGGAAACGGTGCTGAAGCGTCCTCTCCTCATCTGCCCACCGTGGATCAACAAGTTCTACATTCTCGACCTCAACCCGCAGAAGAGCTTCATCAAGTGGTGCGTCGACCAGGGCCATACGGTCTTCGTGATCTCCTGGGTCAATCCGGATGAACGCCACGCGAAGAAGGACTGGGAATCCTACATGCACGAGGGGATCGATTTCGCACTGACTACGGTCGAGAAGGCTACCGGCGAAAAACAGGTCAACGCGATCGGTTATTGCGTCGGCGGAACGCTGCTTGCCGCGACGCTTGCCTATCACGCGCAGAAGAAGAACAGCCGCATCGCGTCGGCGACCTTCCTCACCACCCAGGTGGATTTCACCCATGCGGGCGATCTCAAGGTCTTCGTCGACGAAGAACAGATCGCCGCGATCGAAAAGCATATGCACACGATCGGCTATCTCGACGGCTCGAAGATGGCGACCGCCTTCAACATGCTGCGCGCCTCCGAGCTTATCTGGCCCTATGTGGTCAGCAACTACCTGAAGGGTAAGGAACCGATGCCCTTCGACCTGCTCTACTGGAATTCCGACAGCACGCGCATGGCGGCCGCCAACCACGCCTATTACCTGCGCAACTGCTATCTCGACAACAACCTGAGCAAGGGCGAGATGAAGCTCGCGGGAAAGACGATCTCGCTGAAGGACATCAAGATCCCGGTCTACAATCTCGCCACCCGGGAGGACCATATCGCGCCGCCAAAATCGGTCTTTCTCGGCTCCTCGCTGTTCGGTGGTCCTGTGGATTTCGTGCTGACCGGTTCGGGGCACATCGCCGGCGTCGTCAATCCGCCCGACAAGCAGAAGTACCAGTACTGGACAGGCGGCAAGGCCGAAGGCCAGTACGAAGACTGGCTGACGGATGCCGAGGAAAACAAGGGATCCTGGTGGCCGCACTGGCATGCGTGGGCCGAGGCAAAGGACGACGAGCGCGTGCCCGCCCGCAAGCCCGGCGGCAAGGCGCTCAACGCGATTGCCGATGCGCCCGGCACCTACGTGCTCGAGCGCGTCTGATCCTTATCCCGATGCGTTTCGATCCGCCGCTGGTGCCTGCGACCCTCCTGCAACGCTACAAGCGTTTCCTGTTCGACGCCGTGCTGGAGGACGGCACGCCGTTTACCGGCTCCTGCCCCAACACCGGTTCGATGCGAGGGCTGACGACGCCGGGCTCGAAAATCTGGGTATCGCTGCATGACAGCCCCACCCGCAAATACCGGCACATGTTCGAGATGGTCGAGGTGGACGGCGAGCGCGTCGGCATCAATACCGGCCTGCCGAACCGGCTGACGGAAGAGGCGATCCGCGCCGGGCTGATTCCGAGCCTTGCCGGCTATCGGACGATCCTGCGCGAACAGCGCTACGGCCGCAACTCGCGCATCGACTTCCTGCTTCTGGATGGCGATCTGCCGAATGCTTACGTGGAGGTCAAGAACGTTCATTTCTGCCGCGAACCGGGACTGGCGGAATTTCCCGATACCGTCACCAAACGCGGCGCCAAACATCTGGAAGAGCTGGGCGATATGGCGGAGGCCGGTCACCGGGCGGTGATGATCTACCTCATCCAGCGGCACGACTGCTCGCGCTTCCGTATCTGCGGAGATCTCGACCCATTCTATGCGCTCGCCTTCGAGCGCGCCAAGTCCCGCGGCGTTGAGGCCTATGCCGTGCATTGCCGCGTTTCGCCGGAGGACATAACGCCTGCGGGGCTGATCCCGGTCGAAGATCTCGGCTATCGCCTTTCAGCCGCCTTGTAGACCGCGTCTCGATCTCGCCGGCCGACGGCGACGACCAGTACGACCAGTTGCGTATCTCGAATCTCATAGACGAGGCGATAGCCGATGGACCGCAGCTTAATCTTGTAACGGTTCTTGGATCCATGAAGCTGGGCGGCAGCGACGCGCGGATTTTCGACACGCTCGGTCAACTTCTTCTTGAACTGCTCACGGATGTTCGAGTCGAGCTTGCGCCATTCCTTCAGCGCAACATCCAGAAACGCGAGCTCACAGCTCATCCAGCGTTACCTTGATGACAGTCTCGCCTGCGCGGCTGTCTGCCAGTAGGTTGAGCTCAAGGTCTTCCAACCGGTCCATCATCGCTTCGTAAGCCTTTGCAGGCACGCAGTAGAAGGCGGGCTCGTTGCGATTGAGGATGGCGACGGGGGCTCCGTCTCCTGCTGCGACGGTACCCATGGGGTTGCGCTTCAGTTCGGAAACGCTGGCGGTGACTTCGGCGAGGACGATACTGACCATGGCGGCTCCAGGTGCTCCAATTCGCACCTTATATAGACCTGTTAGAAGCACTTTAAAAGGCTCTCTTTAAATCATCCCGTTCGGATTGTCGGGAAGAAAAGCGCTGAAATCTCCGATCGCCATGGACGAACCGGGGCCGGCTGCTTTATGAACGGAGAGATTGCGAGAGAAGAACCATGGTCAACTATATCGAGGCGGTTTCCGCCCCCCTGAAGAATACGGGTGCGATCCGCCTCTATGGTGCGGAGGACTTTGCCGGCATGCGCAAGGCCTGCCTGCTGACCGCGCGCTGCCTCGACGAGCTTGCCTCGATCGTGCAGCCCGGCGTCACCACCAACGCGATAGACCGCTTCGTCTTCGAGTTCGGCATGGACCACGGGGCGCTGCCGGCGACGCTGAACTATCGCGGCTACACGAAATCCTCCTGCACCTCGATCAATCACGTCGTCTGCCACGGCATTCCGGACGACAAGCCTTTGCGGGAAGGCGATATCGTCAATATCGACGTCACCTATATCCTCGACGGCTGGCACGGGGATTCGAGCCGCATGTATCCGGTGGGCGGAATCAAGCGCGCCTCCGAGCGCCTGCTCGAAGTCACCTACGAATGCCTGATGCGCGGCATCGAGGCCGTGCGTCCCGGCGCCCGCACCGGCGCGATCGGCGAGGCGATCCAGACCTATGCGGAAGCGGAACGCTGCTCAGTGGTGCGCGATTTCTGCGGCCATGGCGTCGGCCGGCTTTTCCACGACTCGCCGAACATCCTCCATTACGGCCGCGCCGACGAGGGTCCGGAGATGAAGGAAGGCATGATCTTCACCATCGAGCCGATGATCAATCTCGGCAAGCCGCATGTGAAGGTGCTTTCCGACGGCTGGACGGCGGTGACCCGCGACCGGTCGCTGTCAGCGCAATACGAACATGCGATCGGCGTCACTGCCACCGGCTGCGAGATCTTCACCTTGTCGCCTGGAGGTTTCGACCGACCCGGCCTGCCACCGCTTTCGAGGTAAGGGATGGCCAGCCGCTCCGCTCCTCCACCGGACGAACAGACGTCCTTCATCGAGGACGAGCGCGGCTTTTTCGCCGAACAGCTGACCAAGCCGAAAGCCATCAAGAAACCGGCCTCGATGGACGACGAAGAACCGGGCGCGCATTACCACGGGCACCGCGAGCGCCTCAAAACCAAGTATCGCGAACATGGCGATACCGGACTTGCCGACTATGAAATCCTCGAACTCCTGCTGTTCAGGTCGATCCCGCGCCGCGATACGAAACCGCTTGCCAAGGCGCTGATCGCCCGGTTCGGAACGCTTGCCGGAGTAATGGGGGCGCCGCTCGGATTGCTGCAGGAGGTCAAGGGTGTCGGCGAGGCGGTGGCGCTCGACCTGAAGCTCGTCGCGACCGTCGGTCACCGGATGCTGAAAAGCGAATTGCGGGGCAAGCAGGTCCTGTCCTCCTGGTCTTCGGTCATCGACTATTGCCATGCGATCATGGCCTACGAGCCACGCGAGCAGTTCCGCATCCTCTTCCTCGACAAGCGGAATGCGCTGATCGCCGACGAGGTGCAGGGCCGTGGTACCGTCGACCATACGCCGGTCTATCCGCGCGAAGTCGTGCGCCGGGCGCTCGAACTGTCGGCGACCGCGATCATCCTCGTCCACAACCATCCGAGCGGCGATCCGACGCCATCGCGCGCCGATATCGACATGACGAAGACGATCGTCGACACCGCAAAACCCTTGGGTATCACGGTGCACGACCACATCATCATCGGCAAGGACGGGCATGTCAGCCTGAAGGGACTGAGGCTGATCTGAGTTCTCAGGCAGCGAAATAGGCTTCCCGGTCCAGATCCGCGATCAGTCCCAAACGGGTAGGTTGCCATCCCAGTTGTTCCCGGGTCCAGCCGCTCGAAGCCCGGTTGTCGATTTGCGCAAAATGCGCGAACCAGCCGAAATGCTCGGCCGCCTCGTCTGGAGATTTTGCGACGACCGGCAGGTTCAGCCGTTTTCCGATCACGCCTGCGATCTCGCGGAAGGGAATGCCTTCCTCCGCAACGGCATGATATCTCGCGCCAGCGACGCCCTTTTCCAGCACGAGCCTGTAGAGACGGGCAGCATCAAATCGATGCACCGCGGGCCACTGGTTGCTCCCATCTCCAATATAGGCCGCAGCGCCTTTCTGACGGGCCATGTTGATGAGAATCGGGACGAAGCCGTGGTCGCCGTCGCCATGCACCGAAAGCGGAAGCCGGATGATCGATACGCGCGGACCCCAGGTCACCGAAAGTGCAGTCTGTTCCGAGACGCGCGGAACCGAGGAGCCATAGGCCGGCGGCGTCTCTTCGCTTGCCAACTGGCCCGGCGACAGGAGACCGGTGCCGGAGGTGACGATCAGGGGGCGGTCGGTGCCAGCCAGAGCCCCGCCGAGTGCTTCGATGGCGCGCCGGTCGATCTCGCAATTTTCCTTGAATTTCGAAAAATCGTGGATGAAGCCGGTATGGATGACGGCGTCGCAGCGGCCAGCTCCGGCCTTCAGGCTTTCCAGATCCTCCAGGTTGCCGCGATGGACCTCGCCGCCTGCAGCCGTCAGTGCCTCGGCAGAAGCGTCCGAACGGGCAAGGCCCAGGACCTGATGGCCTGCCTCGATCAGTTCCTTGACGACGGCGGAGCCGACGAACCCCGTCGCGCCGGTTACGAAAACACGCATGAATAGTCCTCTTCAGTTGTCTGACGAGGCTGTGATAGGGTTTTCCGGATCGCGAAAAAGTCGTGACGACTTACCGGTATAGGTACTAACAGGCTGAGCATGCCGACGATTGAGGACGAAAACCTTCTCGGAAACTATCTGAAGGACCGCCGGGCAAAATTGAGCCCGGCCGCCTTCGGAATACCCTCGACACGCCGGCGCACGCCCGGCCTTCGGCGCGAGGAAGTGGCACAGCGCGCCAATGTCAGCGCCACCTGGTACACCTGGCTCGAACAGGGCCGCGGCGGCGCGCCCTCCGCCGATGTGCTCGACCGGCTCGCCAAGGCCCTGTCGCTGAACGACGCCGAGCGCGAGCACCTTTTCCTGCTGGCGCAGCACCGGCCGCCCGAAATGCGCTTCCGATCTTTCGAGCCTGTCACTCCGCAGCTTCAGCGCGTGCTCGATTCGCTGGTCTACAGCCCAGCCGTCGTGCGCACGCCGCTCTGGGACGTCATCGCCTGGAACGACGCGGCAGCGGTGGTGATGACCGACTATGCCACCCTGCCGCCGGAAGAACGCAACATTCTGAAGCTGATCTTCCTCAACGACCGCGTCCGGGGGCATATGGTCAACTGGGAACGTGACGCGCGTTCTGCCGTCGCCGCCTTCCGTGCGGAAGCGGCCCGCATCGGCGCGTCGGAGGCGGTGCAGGCACTGGTCGGCGAACTCGGCAACGCAAGCGCCGAGTTCCAAGCCATCTGGCGGGACTACGATGTCCAAAGCTATGGCGAGGGCCTCAAGCACTTCCGTCACGAGACGGCTGGCGATCTCATGCTCGAATATTCATCCTTCGCAGTCGACGGCCGACCGGACCTCGGCCTCGTCATCTTCAATCCGGTCACGGCGGACGATACTGAGCGGATCAGGGCGCTCGTCGAGAGCCGCAGGACAGCCGCCTGAGCGCCGGCCCTCATGCCACCTGCACCAAGTGGCCTTCGGAAACCTCGCGGTACTGGCGGGCCGGCGGCTGGAAACCCATCGGACGGACCGGGCTCTTCAACTCGTCGTTGGAAATGCCCCGGCGGATGCCTCGGCGGGCCGGGTCCGGCACCGGAACGGCGGCCATCAGCTTTTTCGTATAGGGATGCTGCGGGTTGTCGAACACCGCGGCGCGCGGGCCGATCTCGACGATCTCACCGAGATACATGACCGCTACCCGATGGCTGACCCGTTCGACGACCGCCATGTCGTGGCTGATGAACAGGAATGCGAGGTTCAGGCTCTGCTGCAGGTCGAGGAGCAGGTTGCAGACCTGTGCCTTGATCGAGACGTCGAGTGCCGAAACGCTTTCGTCGGCGACGATCACCTTCGGATCGAGCGACAGGGCGCGGGCAATGGCGATGCGCTGGCGCTGGCCGCCGGAAAATTCGTGCGGATAACGGCCTGCCATGTCGGGCGACAGGCCCACCTTGCGGAGCAGGTCGGCGGTCTTTTCCCTGGCGTCCTTGGCGTTGCCGAGCTTGTGCTTGACGAAGGGCTCGGAGATTGCGGCGCCGACGGTCATGCGCGGATTGAGCGACGAGAACGGATCCTGGAAGATCATCTGGATGGTCTTGCGCATGTCGCGCAGGCCCGTCTGGTCGAGGCGCAGGACGTCGTAGCCATCGAGCGCCACGTCGCCGCTGGTGGGCTCGATCAGCCGCATGATCGAGCGGCCGGTCGTCGACTTGCCGCAACCCGATTCACCGACCAGTGACAAGGTCTCGCCCTGGAAGAGATCGAAGGAAATGTTCTCGACAGCGTGGACGGAACCCGTCTGCGTCGCAAAGAGGCCGGAGCGGACGGCGAAGCGGGTGACGAGGTTCTTGACGGCCAGTACCGGGGTTTTTCGGGTATCGACGGTGCCGGTGACTTCCTTGGGCTCGGCGGTCTCGCCGGTGATGATATCGACGACCGGGAAACGGGTCGGCCATTTGCGGTCCTGCATCGAGCCGAGCCGCGGCACGGCGGAGAGAAGCGCCCGCGTATACGGGTGCTTGCCGCGATGGAAGATCTCCTCGGTCGGGCCGCTTTCGACAGCCTCGCCGCGATACATGACGATGGTGCGGTCGGCGATCTCGGCGACGACGCCCATGTCATGGGTAATGAAGAGCACCGACATGCCCTCCTCTTCCTGCAATACCTTGATCAGGTCGAGGATCTGTCCCTGGATGGTGACATCAAGCGCGGTGGTCGGTTCGTCGGCGATCAGTAGCCTCGGCTTCGACGCCAAGGCCATCGCGATCATCACGCGCTGGCGCATGCCGCCAGAGAACTGGTGCGGGTAGTCGTCGAACCGGGCGCCGGCGTTCGGGATGCGGACCTTTTCGAGCAGCCGCACTGTTTCGGCGCGCGCCTGCGATTTCGACAGTCCCCTGTGGCGCGTCAGCACTTCCGAGATTTGCCGCCCGATCGTGAAGATCGGGTTGAGCGAAGTCATCGGCTCCTGGAAAATCATCGAGGCGTCGTTGCCGCGCACGCCCCGCATCTCCTTTTCGGAGATCGACAGGAGATCCCGCCCGGAGAGCAGGATGCTGCCCTCGATCTTGCTCGTGTTGGCCGCAAGCAGCCGCATGATCGACAGCGAGGTGACGCTCTTGCCGGAGCCGCTTTCGCCGACGATCGCGACCGTCTCACCGGGATATACGTCGAAGGAGACGTCGCGGACGACGCTTTTCCATTCGCCGTCGACGAGGAAGGATGTCGTCAGGTTCCTGACGGAAAGAACAGGTGTCTCGGTCATTGGGGCTTCCGTCTTGGGGGCTTCCGTCATTGGGGCTTCCAGGGAGTGGCAAAGGAGGCCGAGGCGCGGCCTTCCGCTTCGCGGGCGGCTTCCAGCTCGGCGATCTTCTGGTCGATGACCCGTCGGTCGATCATGCCGTGCGGGTTTTCGCGGGTCGGCATGGTTTCGGCGACATGCAGGAACCGTTCCTGCGCCACCGCGTAGAGCCGGCGCAGTTCGCCGAGCGGATCGGCGTGATCGTCGGCATTGATGCGTAGCCAGGGGTAATCCTGGTCGCGATAGAGAACCATGGCGGCAGACTGCTTGCCGCGCTTGTCGCCGCCGGCGGCCTCTCCGGCATCCATGGCGGCGAGCAGGCGTTCGGCGAGCGGCGCGCCTTCGGCCGCCTTTTGCCTGTAGACCCGCAGCGTCTCGGCGATCACCTGCGGCCCGGCCAGCATGTTGCCGGCAACGGAGACGTTGTCATCGACCAGATGGCCTGCCCAGTCGATGCAGATTTCGCCGGTATAGGCGGCGTTGCGGCCGTTGGCATCGATCAGGTGGAACTGGCGCTGGCGGCAACCGTCATCGCGCGCCGTCAGCACCTCGATGATCTCCTGCGGGCTCTTGCCCTCTTCCAGCAGCTTCAGTCCGTCCGTGCCGTAGAGCGGGCTGACGAAGGCCTGGGTGGCGACGGCGCCTACCCTGCCCTTGATGTGGGGCACTGCGGCGCCGACCGCGAAGAAGCGGCTGGCAACCGAGATTCCGAAGTGACCCGTTTCAGGATCGCGTGCGACGATGGACCAGGTCATGGCTATCTCCCGACCGCATAGGCCTGCATCAGGCGCGGCGTTGCCGCCGCCCGCAGCAATCCGTCGGCGTCGCGGCGGGCCGCGGTCAGGCGGCCGACGCTCCAGGGATCCGCCACCGTGATCTGGTGGCCGCGACTGCGCAGCTCGGCGAGCACGTCGGCACCGATATTGCTTTCCACCATGATGTTCCCAGGCTGGCTGGTGCGCGGATAGAAGGAGCCGGGGAAATGCGTGGTGTGGAACAGCGGCATGTCGATCGCCGCCTGCAGGTTCGGCTTGTGGTGGACATAACGCAGGAAGAAAGGCAGTTGCCACTGGTCCTGCTGGTCGCCGCCGGGCGTGCCGAACACCAAGGTCGGGCGGCCCCGATGCAGGGCCAGCGACGGGGTGAGCGTCGTGCGTGGACGTTTTCCCGGTTCCAGCGAGGTCGGCAGGCCGGGCTTCAGCCAGAACATCTGCGCGCGGGAGTTCAGCGCGAAACCGAGGCCGGGCACGATCGGCGAGGATTGCAGCCAGCCGCCCGACGGCGTGGTCGAGACCATGTTGCCCCAGCGGTCGATGACGTCGATATGCACCGTGTCGCCGCGCTTTTCGGTGAGATGCGACATGGTCGGCTCGTAAACCGCACCCTTGCCGCTCACTTCCGCCAGCATGCCCATGGTGAGGTCGAACTGGTGGTCGTAACCGGGCACGCGGCCTGGCCGCAATTCGAGCGAAGCCTGGCTGCCGATCAGCTTGCGGCGCTCGGCATTGTAGCCTTCCGAGAGCAGGTATTCGGTCGGGATCTGGGCAAAATCCGGGTCGCCGTAATAGACTTCGCGGTCGGCGAAGGCGAGCTTCATGGCCTCGACGACGACATGCACGAAATCCGGTCCGGCCGGATCCATCGCCGAGAGGTCAAAGCCCTTCAGCAGCGCCAGGGACTGCAGGAGCACCGGCCCCTGCCCCCAGGCCGGCGTCTTGGCAACGGTCCAGTCGTGATAGTCGTAGGTCTGCGGCGCCTCGACGGTCGCCTGCCAGTTGGCCATGTCGTCGGCGGTCAGCACACCCTTGTGGCGGGAGCCGCTCGCATCCATGACTTCCGCCGTCGAGACGTAGCGGTCGATCGCCTCGGCCACGAAGCCGCGGTAGAAGGCGTCCCGGGCCGCCTCGATCTGGTTGTCGCGGCCGGTCTTGGCTTCAGCCTCGGCGATGAGACGCTTCCATGTCTCGGCCAGAACCGGGTTCTTGAAATTGCTCTGCGCTTCGGGTGCCACGCCGCCCGGAAGCCAGGTCGCGTAGGATGTCGGCCACTCGGTCTCGAAGAAGTTCGCCAGCCCCTTGATGGTGGCGGAAACGCGGGCGAGCATCGGGTGGCCGTGCTCGGCGTAATAGATCGCCGGCTCGAGCACGTCGCGCACGCTCATCGTGCCGTAGTCGCGCAGCATCAACATCCAGCCGTCAAAGGCGCCGGGGATGACGGTCGCCAGCAGCCCGTCGCCGGGGATCAGCTTCAGGCCTTCCGACGTATAGTGCTCGATCGTCGCGCCGGCCGGTGCAGGTCCCTGGGCGCAGATGACTTCGACCTTGTCCTTCTTCTTCGAATAGAAGATGGCCGGCATGTCGCCGCCCGGGCCGCAGAGATGCGGCTCGACGATCTGCAGCACGAAGCCGGTCGCGACGGCCGCATCGAAGGCATTGCCACCTTTTTCGAGGATCGCCATGCCGACGGCCGAGGCGATCCAGTGGGTCGAGGTGACGACCCCGAACGTGCCGAGGATTTCCGGCCGTGTGGTGAACTCAGTCATTGTGTTGGTCCTTTCAAATCATGCTTGGCGCGGCCGTCATGCCTCGCGGGGATCCAGCGCATCGCGCAAGCCATCGCCGAGGAGATTGAAGCCGATGACGACGAGGAAGATCGCCGCGCCAGGCCACATCGCCATCCAGGGCGCCTGGCTCAGGAAGTTCTTGGCGACGTTCAGCATCGAGCCCCAGGAGGGGGCTGGCGGCTGCTGGCCGAGGCCGAGGAAGGAAAGGCTCGCCTCGGCGATGATCGCGGTTGCGATCGTCAGCGTCGCCTGGACGATGATCGGGGCGAAAACGTTGGGCAGGATGTAGCGGGTCATGATTTCGAAGTGGTTCAGGCCAACGGCGCGTGCGCCTTCGACATAATCCTCCGTCTTGACCGCCAGGACCTGACCGCGGGTCAGCCGCACGAAGATCGGCATGGCGGACAGGCCGATGGCGATCATCGCGTTCATCAGGCTCGGGCCAAGAAATGCCGCCAGCGCGATCGCCATGATCAGGAAAGGCATGGCGAGCAGAGCCTCCGTGATCCGCGAGATCACCATATCCACCCAGCCGCCGAAATAACCCGAGATCAGGCCGAAGGGCACGCCGATGCCGACCGCAATGGCGACCGAGAACACCCCCGCCATCAGCGATGCCTGGGCGCCCCAGATCATCCGCGAAAGAATGTCGCGGCCAAGATCGTCGGTGCCGAGCCAGTACAGGGCTGACGGCGCCTTACGGATCGCCGTCCAGCTCGTCGCGACGGGATCGATGATCGGCAGGATCGGGGCGCTGGCCGCGAGGATTGCGAAGAACAGGACGATGACGGCGCCGACCAGCGCGCTCCTGTTCTTCTTCATCTTTCGCCAGGCGCGGCTCTTGTCGCGCTTGGCTGCCGCAACCGGCGGCGCTTGGTCGATCGTGGTCATAGGGTGGCCCTCAGACGCGGATTGAGGAGGACGTAAAGCACGTCGGCGATGAGGTTCATCAGGATGAAGCCGACTGCCGTGCACAGCACGACGCCCTGCACCACCGCATAGTCGCGGTTGAAGACGGCATCGACGATGAGCTTGCCGAAGCCCGGGATGGTGAAGATCTGCTCGGTCAGCACCGCACCGGCGAGCAGCTCCCCGAACAGCAGCGCCGACAGCGTCACGACCGGCAGGAGCGCATTGCGGAAACTGTGGCTGAGCACCACTTCGCGCGGCGACAGGCCCTTGGCACGGGCAGTGCGGATATAGTCGGCGCTGAGCACGCCGATCATCGCCGAGCGGGTATGGCGCATCAGCGTCGCCGCCAGCGCATTGCCGAGCACGAAGGCCGGCATGACCATGGTCTGCAGGGACCGGACGGGATCGACGAAGATCGACTCGAAGCCGGAAGCCGGCAGCCAGCCGAGCTGCACCGAGATCAACAGGATGAGCATGATGCCGAGCCAGAAATTCGGGATCGACAGGCCGGTCAGCGCCAGCACATTGGCGATGTAGTCGATGAACGTGTTCTTCTTGACCGCCGCCAGGATGCCGATCGGAATGCCGATCACCATCGCGAAGAACATCGCCATGACGGCAAGCTGGATCGTCACCGGCAGCTTCTGGAGGATCAGTTCCAGGACCGGCTGGTTGGTGCGCAGCGAGATGCCGAAGTCGCCGGTCAGCACGCCACCGAGCCAATAGAAATATTGCACCACGACCGGATCGTTCAGCCGGTATTTGTCGCGCAGGAATTCGATGACCGCAGGGTCACGCTCCTCGCCGGCCATCGCCAGAATGGGATCGCCGGGCAGCAGTTTCTGCAGTGAAAAGACAAAAATGGAGATGATCAGCAAGGTCGGGATGGCGACCAGCAGACGCTTTCCGATGTAGACAGGCATGACGCCGTCCCCCGTTGAGCAACATTGTTACGAAGCGATGCGGAAAAGTGCCGCATGGGTTCACTCCCATGCGGCACGGGAGGCTTAGCCCTTCTTGACGCCTTGCAGGCGGATCATGCCGTCCGGACTGGCCACGAAACCGGTAATGGTCTTCTTGTAAGCCCAGATCCACGACTGATGGCCGAGATAGATGACCGGCATGTCTTCGTTGAGGATCACGGAAGCTGCGTCGTATTTCTGCTTGCGGACCGCATCATCGGTCGAGGCGCGTGCTTCGTTGAGCAGCTTGTCGACGTCCGGGTTGCAGTATTTCACGTCGTTGATGCCGCCCTTGCAGCTGATGAACTGATGGATATTGCCATCAGGATCGACCCGGCCGGACCAGTCGGAGCGGCTGAGCTGAAAGTTGCCGCGGGTCTGCTCTTCGAGCAGGGTGGCGAACTCGGTCGACTTCAGGCTGACGTCGAAACCGGCTTCGGCAACCATCGACTGCAGAATCTGCATCATCTGCTGGGCGACCGGGTTGTTCGGGATCTGCAGCTCGACCGGGACACGGTCGAAGCCGGCGGCCTTGATCAGAGCCTTGGCCTTTGCGACGTCGCGGGCCGGAACCGGGATTGCCTTGTTGAACCACGGGCTGTTCGGCGGGAACGGCTGATTGCCGCCGACGGCGGTGCCTTCGTAGACGATCTGGTTCATGGCGTCGCGGTCGATCGCCAGCGAGAAGGCCTGGCGCAGGCGCTTGTCCTTGCCGAACGGGTTGTCGGCGCGCGGACCGTTGCCGACATTGGCGTAAAGAGCCATGTACCCGATGTTGACGGTCGCGTCGAACTTTAGGCCCGAATTGCCCTTGACGGCAGCAACGTCGGTCGGCGCCAGGCGTTCGATGAAGTCGAGGTCGCCCGACTGCAGATTGGCGAGGCGCACGGTCGTATCCGGGATCGGCAGGTAGGTGACCTTGTCGACGAAGATCTTGTCCTTGGCCCAGTAATCCTTGAACTTTTCGAGCACGATGCGGTCCTGCTGGACGCGCTCGACAAACTTGAACGGGCCGGCGCAGACCGGCTTGGAGCCGAAATTGGCGCCGAGCGCCTTGGCGGCGGTCGGGGAAACGATCATGCCGGCGCGGTCGGAGAGCTGAGCGAGCAGCGTCACGTCCGGGGACTTCAGGGTGAACTTGACTTCCAGCGGCCCGGTCGCCTCGACCTTGGCGACGGAGGTCAGCTCGCTCTTGCGGCGCGATTCCGGCAGGGTCATGTTGCGTTCGATCGTGGCAACCACGGCGGCGGCATCGAGCGGGGTGTCGTCGTGGAACTTGACGCCCTCGCGGATCTTCATCGTCAGCTCCTTGCCGTCGGCGGACCATTTCCACTCGGTGGCGAGCTGCGGGACGATCTTCAGGTCAGGCGAAACGTCGACCAGCTTATCGCACATGGCGGTATAGACGATACGTCCGACGAAGGTGCGGGACTGGGCGGGATCGAGAACGTCGGCATCGTCCTGCAGGCCGATGCGCAAATCGACCGCAAGCGCCGGAAAGGCGAAAAGCGCGCCGGCCAGCAGCGCGGTCGTAAGCTTGGTAAGTCGCATCATGATGAACATTCCTCTCTTGTTTTTAGGTTCCTGTTTTTAGTCTTGGCCGGTTTCCGGCTTCTGGTGGTGGGCCGCGTGATGGCCATTCAGCTTGCTTCGCTGAGCGATCCCTGTTCCACGGAGCCAAGGGACGTCGCTCGGATGAGCCGTTCCTGAAGCATCAGCAGGTGTTCGCGCATCGCCTCCCCGGCCTGGACCGGATCACGCGCGGCGATCGCCTCGATGATGGTCTTGTGCTGGGCAAACGAGATGTTGACCGCATTGCCGCTGGAGCGGGCGCGCTCGCGGATCGCCCGCCATGCCTCGTCCTGGCGGACGCGATTGATGACGTCGAAAATCGACAGGAAAAGCTGGTTGCCGGCGCTCTGGGCGATCAGCCGGTGCAGCGTTCCATCCCACAGTTCGCGGGCGTCGGCATCGCTGCTCTCGATGATCTTCGAGGCGATCTCGTACATCTTGGCGATATCCGCCGGCTTGGCGCGCATGGCCGCGAGCTGGGCGAGCTGCGGCTCGATCCTCAAACGGACTTCCATGATCTCCATGAAATCCGTGCCGGCGACGATCGCGCCCACATGGTTGCTCCACTCGCTCGGCCTTTCGCCGATAAACGTGCCCGAGCCCTGGCGACGCCAGATAAGACCTTCGGATTCGAGCACCTCGAGTGCACGTCGCACCGCGCGCCGGCTGATGCCGAGCATGTCGGTCAAAGCCCGTTCGGTCGGCAGGCGGCCCTCAGAACCGAATTCTCCCGCCCTTAAAAGCTCCCTCAGGCGATCCAGCGCATAGCTCGAATTGTCATGAGCCTCGCCGGCTTTATCCTGTACCATTTATCGTACCAATTTCTGATTGGTCCGAATGGACGGCATTTCCGGACCTCCGTCAAGTTAATTTTTCAGCAATTCTTGCAGTGCACAAAATTGATGCATACAGATTGAAATCAAGGCTTGGACGAGCCGCAATCAAAACTTTAGAATAGGTGACTACAAAGGGATTCGTAAGCGCTGCCGCATTGCGGCAGCCGTCAGATTCGGAGCGGAGCATCCCATGAACCAATACGACCTCATCGTCGTCGGCAGCGGACCGGCCGGTCGCCGCGCGGCCATCCAGGCAGCCAAGCTCGACAAGAAGGTTCTGGTCGTCGAACAGGGCAAGCGGGTCGGTGGCGTTTCGGTCCATACGGGCACGATCCCGTCGAAGACGCTGCGCGAAACGGCGCTCAACCTGTCCGGCTGGCGCGAGCGCGGCTTCTACGGCAAAGCCTACCGGGTCAAGCAGGAAATCAGTGCGGAGGATCTGCGTCGCCGCCTGCTGATCACGCTCGACCATGAGGTCGAAGTGCTGGAACACCAGTTCGCCCGCAATCGCGTCCAGAGCATCCGTGGCAAGGCGACTTTCGTCACGCCCGACACGATGGCAATCGCCAAGGACGACGGCGACGTCATGCACGTCATGGGCAAGTCGATCCTGCTCGCGGTCGGCACCAAGCCTTTCCGCCCCGACTACATGCCATTCGACAGCAAGACGGTTCTCGACAGCGACGAGCTGCTCGAAATCGAGCAACTCCCCCGTTCGATGGTGGTCATCGGCGCCGGGGTTATCGGCATCGAATATGCGACGATCTTCAGTGCACTGGATGCTGCCGTGACCGTTATCGACCCGAAGCCGACCATGCTCGACTTCATCGACAAGGAAATCGTCGAAGACTTCACCTACCAGCTGCGCGACCGCAACATGAAACTGCTGCTCGGCCAGAAGGCGGACAAGGTGGAGCGCCTGCCGGACGGCAAGGTTCTGGTGCACGTCGACAGCGGCCGCCAGATCATTACCGACATGGTGCTGTTCGCCGCCGGCCGCATGGGCGCCACCGATACGCTGAACCTCGCAGCAGCGGGGCTCGAAGCCGACAGCCGCGGTCGCCTCAAGGTCAATCCGGAAACCTTCGAGACCTCCGTTCCCAACATCTACGCCGCCGGCGACGTCGTCGGGTTTCCGAGCCTTGCTTCGACCTCGATGGAACAGGGTCGCGTCGCGGCGCGCGTCGCCGTCGGCGCGATCGCCAAGGAGCCGCAGAAATATTTCCCCTACGGCATCTATGCCGTGCCGGAAATCTCCACCTGCGGCCTCACCGAAGAGGAAATGAAGGAGCGCGGCATTCCTTATGAATGCGGCATCGCCCGCTTCCGCGAGACCTCGCGCGGCCACATCATGGGCCTCGATACCGGCCTCCTGAAGCTGATCTTCTCGCTGAAGACCCGCCGCCTGCTCGGCGTCCACATCGTCGGCGAAGGTGCGACCGAACTTGTCCACATCGGCCAGGCGGTCCTGAACCTTAAAGGCACCGTCGAATATTTCGTCGAGAACACGTTCAACTACCCGACGCTTGCCGAAGCCTACAAGATCGCCGGCCTCGACGCCTGGAACCGCATGGGCGAAGGCCCGAAGGAAGCGCCTGTCGCAACCTCCCAGTCCACGGACACGACCGCGACCACCACGGAACCTGCCAGCGAGAAGAAAAAAGCCGCCTCCAAGTGAGGCGGTAATTCTCGCTAAACTATCCGATCAAACGAAAAAAGCCGCCCCGAAAGGCGGCTTTTCTTTTGTGTCGCAGAACCGCCCCGAAGGGCAATTCATCAACGCGAGTAGAATTCGACGACCAGCTGCGGTTCCATGATGACGGCGTAAGGAACGTCGCTCAGGCCAGGAATGCGGGCGAAGGTGGCAACCATCTTGTTGTGGTCGGCTTCAATATAGTCCGGAACGTCGCGTTCAGCGAGCGAAACGGCTTCGAGAACCGTGACGAGCTGCTTCGACTTCTGGCGGACTTCGATGACGTCGCCGGCCTTGCAACGGTAGGAACCGATGTTGACGCGAACGCCGTTGACGGTGACGTGGCCATGGTTGACGAACTGGCGGGCAGCAAAGACCGTCGGAACGAACTTGGCGCGGTAGACGATCGCGTCGAGGCGCGATTCGAGCAGACCGATCAGGTTTTCCGAAGTGTCGCCCTTGCGGCGGTTGGCTTCGTCATAGATGGAGCGGAACTGCTTTTCGCGCAGATCACCGTAGTAGCCCTTGAGCTTCTGCTTGGCGCGCAGCTGCACGCCGAAGTCGGAAAGCTTGCCCTTGCGGCGCTGGCCGTGCTGGCCAGGGCCGTATTCGCGGCGGTTCACCGGGGACTTCGGACGGCCCCAGATGTTTTCGCCCATACGGCGGTCGATCTTGTATTTGGACGATTCGCGCTTGCTCATCGTATTTCCTTATCAAACGGTTACACCGACTTGTTGCCAAGCCGGATCAAGGAAACACGCCCTCCTCTGAGCCCTGATTTAAGAGCTCTGACAGGTCTCTCACGAAAGCGTTCGGAGAAAACCACGGGACATGTCAGTGAAACACCGGGTCTTTCGGCCCGGCGTTGGCGCGGTGTTTAGGCGGATGTCACAGGAATGTCAACTGCACCGGTCTCTTAACCTTTCGGCAAGGCTGTCTGCAGGCTTTTTTGACGGAACAGGGGGTTCGTACCATCTTAAGGGAAGGAGGTGTCGTGTCATGAAATCGAAACTCTGGAGCAGCCCGATCAGGATCGAAAATCCCGAAACCGGCATGGTCCGCACGGTCAAGACGGTACGCGAGGCGAAAACAGTCCTCGATCGCTTCTGGCCGGCCTATCACGGCAGCCAGCATCATCTGGCGGAACAGGTTTGCGACGAAGCGTTAAAGGGAAAGTCGAGGCCTTCGGAGGCCCGGCGCGCCTTTATCGCCGCGGCTGTGGAAGCGCATTTTCACATCCACTGACCGCTTATTCGGCAGCGGCCCTCGCCTCGCCCTCATCCGGCGCGTCGGCGCTGCCCGGCGCGGTTTCGGCTTGGAGATCCGGGAAAGCAACAATGCGTTTGCCCGAAAAGTCCGCATGCACGACAATCAGGCCCTGTTCTTCGAAATAACCGAGCAGGCGACGTGCGCGACGCGCCGAGTGGGTGCCGTAGGCCCGGGCGATCCGCGCATCCGAGGGACATGGTTCGCCAGATATCGCCGCCTTCGCCATCAGCAGGAAAACGCCCTGCAGGTCATCCGAAACGCCGGATGACAGCGACAGCGCCGTTCCCCAGGCCTCGCTGGAAGCGGTTTCCTCGTCGACCCCCGAGCGGGCGATCGCCGTGCGGCGGCGGAATTCACTGAGCGAGAGCGGCGGACCCTGCAGGCGCCGCATCCGGGCGCGCACCAGAAAATCCTGATATAGGACGGAATCCGTCCGGTAGGCGGATTGCGGATCGTCGAGAATTTCCGACAGCACGGCGGACAGCCGTTCTTCGCGCTCTTCGGCGGACAATTCCGGCTGGGCGACACGCGGCTCCTGCGGCGCAGCCACGGCGGCGGGTGTCGAGCGCGACAATTCGGCCAGGATATCCGTCGTCGGCCGCGGCGCCGGCGGGGCACGCCGGACCATCGGCCGGGTGAATTCTTCCGGATCCGGCGTGAAGATCAGGTCCTCGACATCCTGCGGTGCATCCGGCAGCGGCATCAGCTTCGGGCTGGAAGAGCGCGCCGACGTCTCGACCGTGCCGATGACGATCGGCAACGGACGGCGCGACAGAGCCGGGCCGAGGGCGACGAAATTGCCGCGCTTCAGATCACGGAACATTTCCGCCTGGCGGCGGTCCATGCCGAGCAGATCGGCGGCGCGGGCCATGTCGATATCGAGGAAGGTGCGGCCCATCAGGAAGTTCGAGGCTTCCGCGGCGACGTTCTTGGCGAGCTTTGCGAGCCGCTGGGTCGCGATGACGCCGGCAAGGCCACGCTTTCGGCCACGGCACATCAGGTTGGTCATGGCACCCAGCGAGAGCTTTCTGGCGTCTTCCGACACATCTCCGCCGACCGACGGCGCGAACATCTGCGCCTCGTCGACGACGACCAGGACCGGATACCAGTATTCGCGGTCGGCATCGAACATGCCGTTCAGGAAGGCGGCGGCGGCGCGCATCTGCTCTTCGAGATCGAGGCCTTCGAGCGTCAGGACGCAGGAGACGCGATTCTTGCGGATACGGTTGGCGATGCCGGCAAGCTCGGCCTCGCTGCGCTCGCCATCGACCACCACATGGCCGAATTTTTCAGACAAAGTGACGAAATCGCCTTCCGGATCAATCACCACCTGCTGCACCCAGGGCGCGGACTGTTCCAGCAGGCGGCGCAGGAGATGCGACTTGCCGGAGCCAGAATTTCCCTGCACGAGCAGACGGGTCGCCAGAAGCTCCTCGATATCGAGCTTGGCCGGATCGCCCCCGGACACAATTCCCATATCGATGCCGACCTGCAATGCACTTACCTCGTATGCTGTCTCTTCGCGGTGACCGTTAGAAGCCGCGACTCCGGAACTCTAACAGAGATCGGGATTCGTTTCGCCGGGCAAGATCGAAAATGCACAGGCCTTTGCGAAACCGCTCAGGATGTCGCGCGACGATAGAATGCCAGCGAGCCGGCAAGCGCCAGAAGTGCCCCGCCGCAGAGCCTGTCGAGCCAGAGCGCGCCCTTCTTCTTCAGAAGATGCACAGCCCGCGAGCCGAGCAGCGCATAACCGAACATGACGGCCATATCGATCAGCGCGAAGACGAGCGCCAGGATCGCATATTGCTGAAACTGTGGCGCATCCGGGACGATGAATTGCGGCAGGAAAGCCGAGAAGAACAGGTATCCCTTGGGATTGGTCACCGCAACGAGGAAGCTCTTCAGGAAGATTGACGTCGCGGCACCCGAACTGGCGGCAGCAGCGCCTGCCGTTACGTCAAGCGAGCCTTTCGAGCGCAGAAGCATCAGGCCGAGAAATGCAAGATAACCGGCACCCAGCCACTTGACGACCGAGAACCAGAATTCGGAGGCCGCCAGCAAAGCACCGAGGCCGAGCGCTACTGCGCCGATCAAAACGAAATCGGAGATCATCGCGCCTGCCATGCCCGGCAGAGCACGGCGAAGGCCGTAACGCGAGCCATTGGTGAGCGCCAGCAGCACGGTCGGCCCGGGCGTGGCAATGCCGATGAACGCAACGATCGCGAAAGCAAGCAGGGTAACGTCACTCATCGCTCTTCTCCTACCAGAGATGCCGGCCGTCGATGACCGTGTGAGGCCATTCCTCGGCATCGAAATCGTCGAACAATCGTGCATTCACGGCGATACGCCGGGTCTTGCCGTCCCAGGTGCCGTCCATCTGGAAATCCGGGCTGTCGCTATAGGTGGTGCAGCCGCATGTACCGCAGAAATGATGCGCCACCATCTTGGAATTCCAGCGATAGACCTTGTCGCTCGCAGCATTGGCGGTAACCTTCACCTGCGCCGGCTCGTAATAGGCATGGAGCGCGCCGCGCCTTGAGCAGTAAGTGCAGGTGCAGCGGGTGAGTGCCTGCGGCAGTTCACCCTTGATCTCGAAAACGGTCTCGCCGCAATGGCAACGCCCGGTGATCATCAGCTGTTCCTCCTTGACGAAGCTCAGGCGGCTGCGCGCTTGAAGCCGACCGACAGCAGGCCGGCACCGATCATCAACGAACCGCCGGTGCGGTTGACGATCCGCTGGACTTTCGGCTTGCGGATCGTGTTGCGCGCCATCGAGGCCAGCAGGCCGTAGAGCGTGGCGTTCAGGGTCGCGAGCACCAGGAAGGTCACTTCGAAGACCACCATCTGGAAGAACAGCGGCTGGCTGAGATCCAGGAACTGCGGCAGGAAGGCCACGAAGAAGACGATGCTCTTCGGGTTCAATGCGGTGACCACGTAGGTGTGCAGGAAAATCTTGAAGGGTTTTACGGACGTTACCTCGGCCTCGCCGAGATCGGCAGCCCGTTCGGAAACCGGCGCGCGCCAGAGCTTGATGCCGAGATAGATGAGGTAAGCGGCGCCCACCCATTTCAGCACCGTGAAGAGTGCCGCAGAGGTCGCAAGCAGAGCGCCCAGCCCGAGCATGGATGCGGTCATCGCCGTGAAGTCACCCAGCGCCGTGCCGGCAACCGTTGCGGATGCCACCTTGCGGCCATGGCTCAGCGCATAAGAAATGACGAGCAGGATCGTCGGCCCCGGAATGGCCAGGAGAACAGATGAAGCGGCGACGAAAGCGAGCCAGTGTTCAAGCGACATGCGGATTCTCCTCCATAGACTGGAGGGAGCAAGCCACCGAATTTTTCAGTTTGCAAGCGGGTTCTTGGCAGGCATCGCTTTCGCGATCAGGCCGCCTCGGTATCCAGGGGGCGAACCGGCGGCTGCTCGCGTTCCATGGCCTGCGCCAGGTCATAGTTCGCTTGCATCGACAACCATGCGCGGGCAGTACTGACGCCCGCTCGCTCCAGGCGTACCGCCAGATCGGGGCTGATCCCTGCGCGTCCATGCAGCACGCGCGACAGAGCGACCCGTGACATGCCGAGACGTGTCGCCGCTTCCGTCACCGACAGACCGAGCGGGGCAAGTACATCCTCTCGCAGCAGCTCGCCGGGGTGTGGAGGAGATTTCATCATCGTCACGGCTCCCTTCAGTGGTAATCCTGATAATCGACGAGTTCGACGTCTGCCCCGACAAAACGAAATGTTACCCGCCAGTTGCCGTTGACCCAGATCGACCAGTGGCCTTTCAGGTTCTTTTGAGCGGATGCAGCTTCAAACCAGGAAGGTTCAAATCTTCCGGACTGACAGCGGCATCAAGCAGACCGAGAATGCGTTCCAGCTTAGCGGAATGAGCGGCTTGAATGCGATACAAGCATGACTATGCTGGCCAGCGATAGAGCACGTCTGGCTCTTTCTCTTCATTGCCAGTGTCATCGGTCTCCTCGATCGCGATGAAACCGCGCGCTTCATAGAAACGCCGGGCTGCCATATTGCGCTGGAAGGTCCACAGAAAAAGCTGCGGATGGGCTCCTTTGGCGATGTCCAGCAGCCGGGAGCCGATCCCCTGCCCCTGCACGCTCGGCAGGATATAGAACTGCTCGACCCAATCCGTGCGAAAGGCGATGACGCCGAGCAAGGTGCCGTCCCTTTCGGCGCCCCAGATGTCGCAGGTCGCGAAGAGATGTTCTCTCCAGTATCCGCGATCCTCCTCCGGCGCGTGAAGCTGAGCGAGCCACGGCAGCCGTTCGTTGAAGGACGTACGGTGAACGCTCGCAGCCTCCGCCATATCGTCACGGCAAAGCTTGCGGAAGACGGCCGTCATTGTTTCAGCTCCACATAGAACCTCCACGTGAGGCCCCGGCGGCAAGCCCGCCGGGGACCCATCCCAGTCATTTCACAGCCGGAGGTCCCAAAGGATGAACCGGACATTTCCGCGGTCGTCCTCGAGTTCGGGGAAACCGACATCGCGGCGCATCCGATTGGAAAGATCAGAGATTTGGTTCTCTTCTTGACGACGTCTCCAGGCTGCCAGGAGCAGTGCACCAGCAGTCTTCCAGACGCCATGTTCGCGGCAGAGTTCATGAACCGCAGCCGAAAGGGTATCAGCAACCACAAATTGTGATTCACGCATGATTTTTCGTCCCGGCGCATGTCGCGACCAGGTCCTCTGAGATGAAGAAAGACGTGCGGATGCGGACGAGGAAACGCGGTAAATCGCGTCGTCAGCCGGTCACGTCAGATCAATGGGAAAAGTGCCAAAACGGCGGAAATCCAGTCTTATGCAGCCTGGAAGCACATGCCGGCCGGCATCGATGTGCGAGACACCGAGGCCACAATAGCCGTTCCGCCAGAAAGGCGCATATACATGGTAATGGACTTCATTTCACGCCTCCTGTGTTCGATTTGCGGAATGGGTAAATAATACACGAGATCGCCCGATGAGCAAGTGCACAATCGCGAATTGCAGTCATCACGAAAAAAGCGTGGCAAATAAGCCACATTACTCAATGGCGCTCAGGCCCTGAGACCGAAGCCCTGCATCAGGCGGCGGGTGGCGAAATCGGGATTGCCGGAGGTGAAGACGGCGAAATCGTAATTGTCGGGATGTTCGGCGCCCTCGACCAGCGGGACTTTTCGGCGTGCCTGCCTGGCGATCGCCTCGGCGGGGTCGAGCCAATCCACCGGCCAGGGGGCGAGCCTGCGGAACACATTGGCCATGAAGGGGTAATGGGTGCAGGCGAGCACGACGATATCGGTTTTCCGGTCGTCCTTCTCGACGAAACAGGGCGCGATCTCGGCCAGCACCGCCTCGTCGGAAATCGTCTCGCCCCGAATATACGCTTCCGCCATGCGGGCGAGATTCTGCGAGCCGACGAGACGCACATGACACTGGGTGGCAAAAGACTGGATGAGGTCGCGGGTATAGGCGCGCTTGACCGTGCCGGGGGTCGCGAGAACGGAGACCAGACCGGAGCGGGTGCGTTCGGCAGCCGGCTTGATCGCCGGGACAGTGCCGACAAAGGTCATTTTTGGAAAAGTCTCGCGCAGATCCGCGCCGACCAGGGTGAAAGCGGTGTTGCAGGAGATGACGCAGACTTCGGGATCGTATTCATCGAGGAGTTTTGCAAAGAGCGCGATCACCCTCTCGCGCAGGGCCGGCTCCTCCCAGTCGCCGTAGGGAAAGCCGGCGTCGTCGGCGACATAGATGAAGCCGCGTTCCGGGATCAGCACGCGCGCCTCGCGCAGCACCGTCAGCCCGCCGATGCCCGAATCGAACATCAGCACGGGTTTCGATTCATTCGTCTGCGTCATTCCCCGTCTTCTCCCCAGATACCCCTTTGGGCAGATCGGCCTTTTCAGGCTTCGGCCCGTCCTTTTTCGACCATCCGCGGGGAAAACGGTCGAGCGAGTTGATGACGCCCCGGAACACGCTGATCTCCTGCTCCGTAAAACCCCGCCGCGAGATGACTGCGCGGAGGTTGTCGATCATTCTTGGCTTTTTCGCGGGCGGATGGAAATAATTGCGGGCGTCCAACGCCTCTTCCAGGTGCTCGAACAGGCCAATGACCTGTTCCTTGGTGGAAGGACGCTGCTCGATCGGCAGAAAGACCGTCTCGGTTAGATCGTCCATGCCCGACTTCATCCATTCATAGGACATCAGAAGCACGGCCTGGGCGATGTTCAGCGAAGCGAAGGCGGGATTGACGGGAAAGGTGACGATCTCGTCGGCGAGCGCCACTTCCTCGTTGGTGAGGCCCCAGCGTTCGCGGCCGAAGAGAATGCCGGTCTTCTCGCCCGCCTTGAACCTGGTGCGCAGGGTCTCGGCAGCGGTCACCGGCGAGCGCACCGGCTTGAAGCCGTAACGTTCGCGCGCGGTAGTCGCGTAAACGAAATTGAGGTCGGCGATCGCCTCCTCGAGCGTTTCGAACACCTTGGTGCCGTCGATCACGTGGTCGGCCTTGGAGGCGGCGGAGCGGGCCTTTTCGCTCGGCCAACCGTCGCGCGGCTTGACCAGGCGCAGTTCCGCGAGGCCGAAATTGGCCATTGCGCGCGCCACCATGCCGATATTCTCGCCGAGCTGCGGCTCGACCAGGATGACCGCCGGCCCTTCGGCTATGAGTTCGCGCTCGCTGTTCGTGCCTGACATTTCTGTTTCCGTATCCAAATCCGACGGCCGGAATACCGGTGCCCGAGGAAATCGGCAAGCCTCATGCCGTTGCGGGGTAAAGCCTGCCCAGCATCGTGCCGATCATTTCGACGCCAACCCGGCTGCCGTGCTTGAAGATCGGCAGATGGCGGCTGGCGCCTCGGCTCAGTTTGCGCTTTACCACGAAACATTCCGAACCGCGGGCCGAAAGCGCTGCGATAGTGTTCAATACGTCCTCCAGCGCCGCCAGCACGTCACCTTCCGGCTTCTCCCCCGCCCGGACCGCATTGCGGGCAAAGATCCGCGCCCAATAGGTAGCGCCGAGGAAGATGCCGAGCGTCTGGCGAACCTGGCCCGGCCGGCTGACGACCGACCAGGTGGTGCCAAGCGGGCGCGCAGCGAGCGTGACCTCGCGATAGGCGGCGTCGAGCTTGTGGGAGAGCGCGATGATCTCAAAATCGCTCCGGCTCTCCCTGACCGCGGAAAGAAGTTCACGCAGGCCATCGAACCAGCGCCCCAGCGCAAGATCGAGGGTCGAGCGTGTCGATGCCGGGAAAACAAGGAAGGCGACGATGGTTCCTGCAAGCGCGCCGATCAGCGTTTCCTCGATCCTGAGCTGCAGGAGGTCGAGGGTCAGCACCCCGGTCAGGCCGTAGACCAGGCAGAGCACGATCGAGATGAAGAAGGTCATCGCCGCATAGGAGATCTGTAGGCAATAGAAGCCGAGGAAGATGCAGAGCACCGCGATCGGCGCGGATACCAACGGATAACCGCCGATCAGCGTTGCCAACACGAGGCCGGCCGCAATGCCGAGCAGCGTGCCGATCGAGCGCTGAAGGGCCCTGATCGCCGCATCGCCGCGCGACTTGGTGTTCGTGAAGATCAGGAAGGCGGTCAGCACAGCCCAGAACCAGCGGTCGCGCGACAACATCAGGCCGAAAACCATCGCCAGGCTCGATGCGATCGTGATCTGCACCGCGGATCGCATCACCGGGTTCCTGAGCGAGAAATCGATTCTGGCCGATGCCGGCGCGGCGGCTGCATCCTCGATTGCCCGGAACTGGTCGCGCCGTCCCCCCTCGATCGCTTCCGCCAAGGCCATCCTGACCTTCTGCAGCCAGATCAGGGCGGCTGCGCTTTCCGCCACCCGGTCGTCGTCGGTGACCGCCGGGCTGGCCACGATCTTTTCGGCCATGTCCTGATCGCCCTCGATCAGCGCATGGACGAGCATGAAGGGCGGCAGCGCCTCGAAGGAGAGGACTATCACGCTTTCCGCAGCGAGATGCACGTCGAAAATCTTCATCGTGAGGGACGTGAGCGGTTCGTCCTCCGGATCGATCGTTCCGTCTGCCGTGCGGGGAAGGAAACCTTCGGCCATCAGCACGACGTCCTTCAACCGCTCCTCGAGCTGCCGCAATTCGCGCCGATCACTGTCCGAGACGATCCCGCCGCTCGACAGAACCGCGAGCTTCATCAGGGTATCGCCCACCCTGCCCTGGATCGCCACCAGCGACTGCAGAAGATCCCGCCGCCAGTCGTCCGGCAGGAGATAGGTGCGGACCAGATGGCCGGTAACGACCGCGATCACCGGACCGATGGCGCCCAGCGGAAGGTCGGAAAGGCTCGGCTTGAGGTAGGCGCCCATGAAATAGGACGTAAATGCGAACATGCCGACTGCAAATCCGCGCGGTCCGTAGACGCGCCCGACGGTAGCGCCAGCGATGACGACCAGGAACATCGGATCGGAAATGTAGCGATAGTCTTCGAGCACCGCAGCCAGCCCGACGCAGACGAGGCTGACCACGCCGCCGATCAGCCGCGTCTTCAACTGGTCGGACGGCAGCCGGTCGCGCACCGCGACGCCGCCTTCGATCGACAGGATGATCGCAAGTCCGTAGGCGATCGTCGGCAACGCCAGGCCGGCGATGTGGATGAGCGCAAGGCAGGCCACTGCGGCGATGACGGTCAGGGTCACCCGTCCAGCCATGCGCAGGCGCGACAGCGCCGGGTCGTTGGCGAGCAGCCAGTCTCGGATCTTCGCGGCAAACCTCATCCACTACCTCAGGCGGGTGCCGATACCCGCTCCTGGCCGCCGACTATATCGCCTGGGCAAGGTTTGGCGAGACCAAGCATGGGTCTCAAGGCCACGATCGAGAGAGCGACATGCCGCCCGATCACCGCCGAGTTACTCGCCCTTGGCGATCGACTGCATCTCTTCGATCACCGAATCCCGCTCGCCATCGGCGACGCGGTGGATGTCGTCGATGACCGGCTTGCCGGCCTCCTGGATGATGTCGAAATGCAGTTCGTTGACGCTGTCCTTCACCGCCGCCTCATCGACGCAGGTCCACATCTTGAAGGTCACGGTAACATCGGTCATGCCGTTGGCGCCGGGCGCCGAGGTCGTCTTGATGTCCTTTAGCGGACAGCCGTCCTGCGACGAGGTGATCACGTCGTAGCCGAAGGGATCGCCCGGCTGGTTGTTCTCCGTGTCGTAGGCCGGGTGCTTGGCGGCTTCCGCATAGGCGCCCTGGAATTTCTTGCTGAACAGGCGAGACAACGGATCGGCATCGAAGATGTATTTCCATTCGCTGTCGACGGTATTCCAGTTGTCCTCGGTGATCTTCATCACCTCTTTCACGGGATCGGTCACATCAGCCGCCGCAGTGAGGGTCGAGATCAATGAAAAGGCAAGGGCAAGCGGCAAGGTCCGCATAAGATCAAATCCGGCTGTTGGAGAGCGATTTGGCCGGACATTAATCAGGCATTATGGTTTGGCAAGGGCAATCGTCCGCAGGTCCGGACGCACCGCGATTTCTCGCACGAAAAGCCGCATATGATGGCCTCAATGCCTTTGCGTTCCAGCCCGGCGATGTTATAGCGCACCCACTGGTGTCCACCCGTCGGGACCTTGAGGTCCCTTCTATGTCCAAGAGGAATTCCATGCAAAAGATCAAGGTAGCCAACCCGGTCGTCGATCTCGACGGCGACGAGATGACCCGCATCATCTGGCAGCTCATCAAGGACAAGCTGGTCCTTCCCTATCTCGATCTCGACATCGAATATTACGACCTCTCGGTCGAGAACCGCGACGCCACCAACGACCAGGTGACCATCGACGCCGCCAACGCCATCAAGAAGCACGGCGTCGGCATCAAGTGCGCGACGATCACGCCGGACGAAGCCCGCGTCAAGGAATTCAACCTCAAGGAAATGTGGAAGAGCCCGAACGGCACGATCCGCAACATTCTCGGCGGCGTCATCTTCCGCGAGCCGATCATCTGCAAGAACGTGCCGCGCCTGGTTCCGGGCTGGACCAAGCCGATCGTCGTCGGCCGTCACGCCTTCGGCGACCAGTACAAGGCAACCGACTTCAAGTTCCCCGGCAAGGGCACGCTGTCGATCAAGTTCGTCGGCGAAGACGGCCAGGTGATCGAGAAGGAAGTGTTCAAGGCTCCGGACGCCGGTGTGGCCATGGCCATGTACAACCTCGACGAATCGATCCGCGATTTCGCCCGCGCTTCGCTGAACTACGGCCTGATGCGCAAGTGGCCGGTCTACCTGTCGACCAAGAACACCATCCTCAAGGCCTATGACGGCCGCTTCAAGGATATCTTCGAGGAAATCTTCAACGCCGAATTCAAGGAACAGTTCGACGCGCTGAAGATCACCTACGAACATCGCCTGATCGACGACATGGTCGCAGCAGCCCTGAAATGGTCCGGCGGCTACGTCTGGGCCTGCAAGAACTACGACGGCGACGTCCAGTCCGACATCGTCGCCCAGGGCTTCGGCTCGCTCGGCCTGATGACCTCGGTTCTGCTTTCGCCCGATGGCCGCACGGTTGAAGCGGAAGCCGCCCACGGCACCGTCACCCGCCACTATCGCCAGCACCAGAAGGGCCAGGAGACCTCGACGAACTCGATCGCCTCGATCTTCGCCTGGACCCGTGGCCTCGCACATCGCGCCAAGCTCGACGACAATGCCGACCTCGCCAAGTTCGCTTCGACGCTCGAAAAGGTCTGCGTCGACACCGTCGAAGCCGGCTACATGACCAAGGACCTGGCGCTGCTCATCGGTCCGGATCAGCCGTGGCTCTCCACCACCGCCTTCCTCGACAAGGTGGACGAAAATCTCAAGGTGGCCATGGCTGCCTAAGTCCGAAAAATCGGCTAATCATTCGACGGCGGGGAGCAATCTCCGCCGTTTTCTTTTGTGAGGAAGTTTGCCATGACCGCCACGACGACACCTGCGATCATCCGTCCGCTCGAGCCAGCCGACCGCACCGCCTGGGAACCGCTCTGGGAAGCCTATCTGCGCTTCTACGAGACCGTGTTGCCGAAGGAGATGTACGATCTCACCTGGAGCCGGCTTCACGATCCCGCCGAGCCGATGCATGCCCTCGGCGCATTCGACGAGACCGGCAAGATGATCGCCATCGCGCATGTCATCTTCCACCGATCCTGCTGGCTGCCCGAATCGACCTGCTATCTGCAGGACCTCTATGTCAAGAATACCCTGCGCGGCCGCGGAACCGGCGCAGCCCTGATCGAAGCGGTGGCAGATCTCGCGCGCGCAAACGGCGCCGGGCGGCTCTATTGGCTGACGCAGGAGAGCAATGCGGCCGCGCGGCGGCTCTACGACCGCATCGCCCAAAACTCCGGCTTCATCCAGTACCGGAAGGCGCTCTAATTCGCCCCGGCGCCTTGATTGAAAAGCAAGCTGCACCAAAACATAGACATCACTGCCGGGAGGGATCACATGTCAGATGAACTCGTGCTTTACACGAACCCGATGTCACGCGGCCGGATTGCCCGCTGGATGCTGGAGGAGGTCGGCGTCCCCTATCGTACCGAAATCCTGCATTTTGGCACGACGATGAAGGGCGACACCTACAAAAGCGTCAACCCGATGGGCAAGGTGCCGAGCATCATGCACGGCAAGACCATCGTCACCGAATGCGCGGCGATCTGCGCCTATCTGGCGGATGTCTTTCCACAAGTGGGTCTTGCCCCCGCCCCCGCCAAGCGCGCCGATTATTACCGCTGGATGTTCTTTGCGGCCGGTCCGCTGGAAGCAGCCGTCAGCAACCGCGTGCTCGGCTTCGAAGTGCCGAAGGAACGCGAGCGGATGGTGGGTTACGGCACCTATCAGGACGTCATGGATACGCTGGAAGCGGCCGTCCGGGCGAACGCCTATATCGCCGGCGACACATTCAGCGCCGCGGATGTCTATGTCGGCTCGCAGCTCGGTTACGGCCTGCAGTTCGGCACCATCGAAAAACGCGCCGCATTCGAACAGTATTTCGGACGGCTCGCGCTACGCGAGGCCTACCAGCGGGCCAACGACAAGGACAATGCCGCGGCTGCCTAGCTGCAAAAGGCAGGATAGGCTTCAGGGATCAGCGGTCGACACCGGCCGGCGATCGTTTTGGCGACGGTGTCGGTATCGGCTTTGCGTTGCCGGTGTCGAAACGCAGCATCCACTCATTGCTCATGGAGCTGGCAAGGATCACCGGCGCGACAGAAGGCTTTACAGCCTGAGTTCCAGCCGGCTGGATGCTGGCGGAACGGATCGCCAGGGGATCCGGCCGCTCGATCGGAACAGGGACATTCGTCGCCACCATCGGATCCGTGCCGGTCGCCGGGATCGACGCAACGTCGAATTCTTTCGCCTGGATCAGGCTGAACGGGTCGGGATTGCTCTGCACCAGAGCGAGCACGTATTCATCGACGGGCTTCGGCGGTGGCGTCTGCAGATCCCCGTCCCTGCCGCGCTTCTCGTAGAACGCATTGCCGCCGGCAACCGTGACATAATGCATGTTCTGGTAGGGGAAACGTAAGCCGGCCGTGTGAAAGAACATGGCATCCTTGACTTCCGGGTTCCGCTCGCCGCGAATGATCGCATCGACGGCGGCATCGAGTTCCGGAACCGTTGCCTCATTCATCGCCCGGGTCATCACGCCCGGTGCGAATTGCCGCTCCTGGGCGACGATGCCGCAAATGGTGGACGGATAGGCGTCGGAGGTCAGCCTGTTCATGATCACGGTGCCGACTGCCATCAGCCCTTCGCGGCTCGATCGCTGGGACTCGAAATACATCGCCCGCTTCATGCAGTCGCGATCGGCCGGCGTGTAGTGGTAGACCTGTTTCTTGGAGACCGGCGCCGGCTTCACCGTCGTGGTGGTAGGAGAGATCGACGCCGTCGTCTGCGCCGACGTGCATGCCGACAGGAACATCATTCCAACCAGACCGATTGCCGGTCGGAGAAAGGCCTTATCGCTCGCCGTCATGAATATCCCCCCTGCGGTATAATTCCAGAAATCGCTACGGCGTGAAAAGGGATACCTCAAAAATTGATTCAGATCAAACGGCATATGAGACAATCAAAACTGTGCAGAAAATCGTTCCGGCTGCAGGTCGGCCCGACGGTAAGCCCCCTCGAACCGAGGTCTTTCCGCGCGTGCCGGAACGACGTCTTACGACGGTCTTCCTAACGGAAAGTTGACTTCCCGCCCTGCCACAGCGTCCGCCGGCCGGAACCGATAGAGGCCGAAGCCACTCCACCTCTGCCTCCTGTCTTGATCCTTAGCTTCGCAGCCCCGGCGCCTCGTAACCGGTGCGTTCCACATATTCCGTATAACCGCCGTCATAACGGTGGATGCCATCTGGCGTCAGTTCGAGCACGCGATTCGACAGTTCCGCGAGGAAATGCCGGTCGTGGCTGACGAACAGCATGGTGCCTTCGTATTCCGACAACGCCTTGATCAGCATTTCCTTGGTGTCGAGGTCCAGGTGGTTGGTCGGCTCGTCGAGGACGAGGAAATTCGGCGGGTCGAACAGCATGGCCGCCATCACCAGGCGCGCCTTCTCGCCGCCGGACAGAACCCGGCATTTCTTCTCGACATCGTCTCCTGAAAAGCCGAAGCAGCCGGAAAGTGCCCGCAGCGACCCCTGCCCGGCGCGCGGAAACTGCTCTTCCAGCCATTCGAAGACGGTCAGGTCGCCGTCGAGCAGATCCATGGCATGCTGGGCGAAGTAGCCCATCTTGACGCTGGCGCCGACCGAGACGCTGCCTTCATCCGGCTCGGTCGAGCCCGTTACCAGCTTTAGCAGCGTCGATTTGCCGGCGCCGTTAATGCCCATGATGCACCAGCGCTCGCGCCGCTTCACCATGAAGTCGAGACCTTCGTAGATCGAGCGGCTGCCGTATCGCTTGGCGACATTTCTGATGTTGACCACGTCTTCGCCGGAACGCGGCGCGGGCTGGAATTCAAAGGCGACCACTTGCCGGCGCTTCGGCGGCTCGACGCGCTCGATCTTGTCGAGCTTCTTCACCCGGCTCTGCACCTGGGCCGCGTGGGATGCGCGGGCCTTGAAGCGCTCGATGAACTTGATCTCCTTGGCAAGCATCGCCTGCTGGCGCTCGAACTGGGCCTGCTGCTGCTTTTCGTTCTGGGCCCGCTGCTGCTCGTAGAAACCGTAGTCGCCGGAATAGGTGGTGAGCGACCCGCCGTCGATCTCGATGATCTTGGTGACGATCCGGTTCATGAACTCGCGGTCGTGCGAGGTCATCAGCAGCGCGCCGTCATATCCTTTGAGGAACTGTTCCAGCCAGATCAGGCTTTCGAGGTCCAGATGGTTGCTCGGTTCGTCGAGCAGCATGACGTCCGGACGCATCAGCAGGATGCGGGCGAGCGCCACGCGCATCTTCCAACCCCCGGACAGCTTGCCGACGTCGCCGTCCATCATCTCCTGGGTGAAGCTCAAGCCGGCGAGAACCTCGCGGGCGCGACCTTCGAGGCCGTAGCCGTCGAGCTCCTCGTAACGCGCCTGTACCTCGCCGTAGCGTTCGATGATCTGGTCCATCTCGTCGAGGCGATCGGGATCGACCATCGCCGATTCGAGTTCGTGCAGCTCGGCGGCGACGACGCTCACCGGACCGGCGCCATCCATCACTTCGGTGACGGCGCTGCGGCCAGCCATCTCGCCGACATCCTGGTTGAAATAACCGATCGTAACGTTCTTTTCGACGGAAACCTGCCCCTCGTCCGGCATTTCCGAGCCGGTGATCATCCGGAAGAGCGTCGTCTTGCCGGCGCCGTTCGGGCCGACGAGGCCGATCTTCTCGCCACGGTTCAGCGCCGCGGAGGCCTCGATGAAGAGGATGCGATGGCTGTTCGATTTGCTGATGTTTTCAATACGGATCATGGGCGGCGGACTCGGGAGGTTTCATCACAACAAAAAGCCGGGTCGTCGCCGACCCGGCTTTTCTATCCAATCAATGCGAAGGTTATTCGGCGCTGTCTTCAGCGGCCTTCTTCTTCGGAGCAGCCTTCTTCTTCGGAGCGGCGTCTTCGCCTTCGGCGGCTTCATCAGCAGCCTCAGCCTTCGCAGCCTTCTTCGGAGCGGCCTTCTTCTTGGCCGGCTTTTCAGTGCCTTCCGAGCCTTCTTCGTCCTCAGCCATCAGCTCTTCCTTGGTCACGACCTTGTCGGTGACCTTGATCTCGGAGAGCAGCTTGTCGACGACCTTCTCTTCGAAGATCGGCGCGCGCAGCGAGGCGGAAGCGCCGGGGGTGTTGCGGAAGAAATCGAGGATTTCCTTCTGCTGGCCCGGGAACTGCTGGAGCTGCGCATAAAGGGCGCGCTGCATTTCTTCCTCGGTCACTTCGACGCCGGCCTGTTCGCCGATTTCGGAAAGAACCAGGCCGAGACGAACGCGACGTTCGGCAAGCTTGCGGTATTCGACGCGCGCATCTTCCTCGGTCGTCTCTTCGTCTTCGAAGGTCTTGCCGGACTGCTGCAGGTCGGTGTTGATCTGGCGCCAGATGTTTTCGAACTCGGCGTCGACAAGGCCCTGCGGGGTGTCGAACTGGTACATGCCGTCGAGCTGGTCGAGGATCTGACGCTTGACCTTCTGGCGGGTGACGTTGCCGTACTGGCTTTCGATCTGGCCGCGGACGATCTCCTTCAGGCGATCGACGGATTCGATGCCGAGCTTGGAGGCGAGTTCGTCGTTGATCTCGAGAGCGGCCGGAGCTGCGACTTCCTTGACGGTGACGTCGAAGGTGGCTTCCTTGCCGGCAAGGTTCGCGGCCGGATATTCGGCCGGGAAGGTCACGGTGATGGTCTTGTCTTCACCGGCCTTGACGCCGACGAGCTGGTCTTCGAAGCCCGGGATGAAGCGGCCGGAGCCAAGAACCAGTTCGGCATCTTCGGCGGTGCCGCCGTCGAAGGCAACGCCGTCGACCTTGCCGAGATAGTTCATGGTGACGCGGTCGCCATCGGCAGCCTTGCCCTTCTTGGTCTCGAAGGTGCGGGCGCTCTCGGCGATCTTCTCGATCTGCTCGTTGACTTCGTCTTCGGTGACTTCGACGACTTCGCGAATGACGGAAAGGCCGTCGGTCGGCTGCAGTTCGATCTCCGGGATGACTTCGTAGGAGAGCGTGAATTCGAAATCGACCTCGGCATTGAGGATCTTTTCCGCTTCGTTCTCGTCCTCGGTCATGGCGACCGACGGCTGGGTCGCCGACTTCTCGCCGCGGTCGGTGAGGATTTCGGTCGGACGCTCACGAACGATCTCGTTGACGAGATCCGCCATGATCGACTTGCCGTACATCTTCTTCAGATGGGCGATCGGCACCTTGCCCGGACGGAAACCGTTGATGCGGACCTTGTCCTTGGCGTCGGCGAGGCGCACGTTCAGCTGCGCTTCCATATCCCGCTTGGGGATAACGACCTTGATTTCGCGCTTCAGCCCTTCAGCGAGCGTTTCGGTAACCTGCATTTTCATACCTTCATATCGTGGCGGCGGTGCTCAGACAGCCGTTGGTTTCAATGAGCACATCGCCGGAACTTTGAGAGACCGGCCGCGGCTTCAAGGAGCGCCGATCCTTTAGCCAGAACCGGCTCGGACCGCACTCCTGGCGGTTTTGATGCGGGGCGGTTCTGGTGCGGGTAGAGAGACTTGAACTCCCACGCCTTGCGGCACCAGAACCTAAATCTGGCGTGTCTACCAATTTCACCATACCCGCGCCCCAGCCGCGTCGAAAATCCTCGTCGCACAAGGCCTTCCGGAGCGCGCGTCTCTATATCACCCGTTTCGGCGCACGCAAAGGGAAAATGACGCTTTTTTGGCAGCTCCGAGAAACCGCGGTGGATAGGCGAATTTGCTCCCGCCGCGCCCGGTCGAACCAGCGATTATCGGGATATTTAACTTTTTATTAAATTCTAATGTGTACATTGGAATCAACGGCGATGTGAGCCATGCAATAACCGCATGCCATCCATACGGATATTGCACTGCACAATTTCGCTGCAATCTCATAATATGCAATTACAGAGATTGATTGAAGGTTTCGGTCTCTCTGGTTTGGACGGTTTGGCGCCCGCCCTGAACGATGCAGATGCCCTCGGGGAATTTCCCGTGACAGGAATTCGAGCCGCGCACTCCTCCTCCCAGCGCAGGCTTGATGGGACTGGCGATCCTCCTCCTCCTCCCAAATCGCCAGTCGTTACAAATGACGCCCACCGGACCTCCTCCCCCGGTGGGCGTTATTTTTTGTCCTGCAGCATGCGACCTGCCTAAAACCAGCGCAAAATTTCATCACTCCTGCATGGTAAACGATCTCGTAATGCGCCGGATGCATAGGTGGCATTCCGAATAGACGCTGTTACTTTTTGCAGCGCAGCATATATTACCGGTCATGAGATTGAAGTCAGCGCCGAACGGGCTGCTGGCAAGGGCCTAGAAAGGGACAAGATCATGAACATCGCACAGAAGCTCACCACCTGGCGCAAGTACCGCGAAACCGTCAATGAGCTCGGCCGCATGAGCGACCGCGAACTCAACGACCTCGGCATCGGCCGCGCCGATATCCGCCGCGTTGCCCGGTCTGCCGTCGGCTTCTAAGCCTCGCACAGACATTGCTGCACTATCCAAAAGCGCCTCCTTCGGGAGGCGCTTTTTCTTTTTGTTCATGGAAATTCAAGGCCTAAAATTCCTGCCTGATTTTCGACCTGCGCCGCAAATTTCAGCGATCTCTTGCACATTTGCATGGCAGTCGCACATTTTTTGCACTGCACATTCTTATTATGCGGATGTATAAGACCCTCATCGCTGATGACGACAGAGCATCAGGAAAAGATCTTGAGGAAACAACCATGAACCCGATCCGTATCGCCAAGAACTGGATCAGCTACCGCCGCACGATGAACGAGCTTGGAAATCTTTCGAGCCAGGCCCTCAGCGACATCGGTCTGACCCGCTACGACATCCGCCACATCGCGGCTCGCTCTTTCCGCTAATCCGCTGCTCGCAGGCGGACCCGCACGGCACGAGGCCGTTGCGGCGAGGATAAAGCGGTCCGAGAGGACATCCAAGGACGTATCAAAGGCACCTTCTCGGGTGCCTTTTTGATTCCGATCCGGCAAATGGCGTGATAATGAGCCGGCCATGAGCAATATTTCCACGTCCCCCACCTCTCCTGCTGCCATCCATGTCGTCGGCGGCGGCCTCGCAGGTTCAGAAGCCGCCTGGCAGATCGCCTCGGCCGGCGTGCCGGTGATTCTCCATGAAATGCGCGGCGTGCGCGGCACCGATGCCCACAAGACAGACGGACTTGCCGAGCTCGTCTGCTCGAACTCCTTCCGCTCCGACGATGCGACGGCGAATGCCGTCGGCGTCATCCATGCGGAAATGCGGCTTGCCGGTTCGCTGATCATGGCATGTGCCGACAGGCACCAGGTGCCGGCCGGCGGGGCGCTTGCCGTCGACCGCGACGGGTTTTCCGACGCGGTCACCGAGGCGATCGAAAGCAACCCACTCATCACCGTCGTGCGCGAGGAGGTCCAGGGCCTGCCGCCGAAGGAATGGGATCTGGCGATCATCGCCACCGGGCCCCTCACCTCGCCGGCGCTTGCAGCTGCGATCCAGGCTGAGACGGGAGAGGACCAGCTCGCCTTCTTCGACGCCATCGCGCCGATCGTGCACCGTGATTCGATCGACATGGATATCTGCTGGTACCAGTCGCGCTACGACAAGGTCGGTCCCGGCGGCACCGGCAAGGACTATATCAACTGCCCGATGGACGAGGCGCAGTACAATGCCTTCGTCGACGCGCTGATAGCCGGCGATTCGGTCGGTTTCAAGGAATGGGAAGGCACGCCCTATTTCGACGGCTGCCTGCCGATCGAAGTGATGGCCGAACGCGGCCGCGAAACGCTGCGTCATGGGCCGATGAAGCCGATGGGTCTCACCAATGCCCATAACCCGACCGTCAAGGCCTATGCGGTCGTGCAGCTCCGGCAGGACAACGCGCTCGGCACGCTCTACAACATGGTCGGCTTTCAGACAAAGCTGAAATACGGTGCCCAGGCGGACATTTTCCGGATGATTCCCGGCTTGCAGAATGCCGAGTTCGCAAGGCTCGGCGGCCTGCACCGCAACACCTACATCCACTCGCCCGTGCTGCTCGATAAATCGCTGACGCTGAAAAGCCGGCCGGGCCTGCGATTCGCCGGCCAGATCACCGGCTGCGAAGGTTATGTGGAAAGTGCGGCCATCGGGCTTCTCGCCGGCCGTTTCGCCGCAGCCGAACGCAAGGGCGAAACGCTCCCGGCACCGCCGGCGACGACCGCTCTAGGCTCGCTGCTCGGCCATATCACGGGCGGGCATCTGGTTTCGGAGGACGAGCCGGGCAAGCGTTCGTTCCAGCCGATGAACGTCAACTTCGGGCTGTTCCCGGAGCTGGAGCCGGGATCGATCGTCAAGCCGGAGGGCGTCAAGCGTTTCCGAGGCAAGGACAAGACGGTAATGAAACGGCAGCTGCTCTCTGCCCGCGCGCTTCAGGATTGCGCTAGTTGGCTCGGTCGGGGCTGACATCCCCGGAAGGCGTCCCCGGCTTTTCCTCCAGATCGCGATCGGCAACGCTGACATAGTTGTCGAGCAGCCAAAGGGCCACTTCGGCTGCCTCCTTTTCCGTCGAGAAGAGGTAGGTGCCGTTCTGCGTCGATGCGTCCAGAAACTCGACGGTGAACCCCTTGGCATTCGGCAATGGGGTCACGCGGACCCGGCCAGGCTCGATCAGAAAGCAGGCGTAGTGGTTGCGGTGGCTGCGCATGAAGCCGGCCTTGTTGTCGTGCAGGCGCACGAAGATGGCGTCGCCCTTGGCCGTCACATGCAGGCTGCGGATGGCCTCATTGGGAAAGGCCCGGCCGAACTCGAGGATGGCCATCCCCGTGTCATGCAGGTTGCCGTCCTTGTCCCTGTCCTTGCCGGACATTCGCGTGACGTAATAGGCAAGCGCCATGAGGAGTACGAAGATGATCGACCAGACGACAACGGGGCTCACACCGCTTCTCCTTATGATGGCGCCGGATTTGTGCTTCGTTCCTTAGCCGGCGAGCCTTGCGCGAATTTGGCGTCCGTCAAAAGCGCCTGGTGACGGAGGCCTTCATGAGCCGCAATTGGCGCCGCCACTGCGGCAGTTGCAGGGCCGAGTCGAGCACCGAGGCACCTGCGCGCACTGCCCGGCGCAGCACCGGTTCGGCAAGCGCCACAGGCAGATAGGCCGGAAAGACCGCTGCCGGGATAGTTCCCGACTTTCTCGCCTTGGCCAGATGCTCCAATCCAAGCCCGGCAAAGGCCTCGATCGCGGCGGAAATGCGCGGTCTGTCCTCGCCGCGCAGAAATGTATCACGGTCGAGCCCGGTCGCCGAGAGAATATCGAGCGGCAGATAGAGCTGATGACGACGGCGATGGATCGGCATCAGGAGCAGGAAACCGGCGATCGCCTGCGCGACGCCCGCGTGGCCTGCCGCCTCCGCAGATTTTGCCGCATCGGCGGGAGAGAGAATCAGGCTCGCGAGCTGGATGAGTGCCGAAGCAGTCTCGCCGGCATAACCCTCGAGCGCGTTGCGATCGGTCAGCGGATCGTCGTAGAGATCGAAAATGCGCGCCTCGATCATGTCGACGAGCGTCTGGCGCGGCAGGCGATAGGTGTCGACTGCCTCAAGCAGCCCGGCGACGATCGGGTTGCCGGTGCTGTCGCCGTGAGCGTTGCCTTCGAGGAGGTCGCGCCACCATTGCAGCCGGATTTCACCCGGAAGCGGCTCACGCACCACGTCGCGGACACGGGCGATCTCGGCGTTGAAGGCATAAAGGGCCGCAAGTGCGCCGCGCTTGTCTTCCGGGGACAGAAGACAGGCGAGATACCGGTCGCGGTCGGTATCCCTGAGGGTTGCGAGGCAGATATCGCCGTTCTGTCTGGCTGAATCGGCCATCTGTCAGACGGCAATCAAAGCTGCCGCGACGGCGCGCGATTCGGCCAGCATGATATTGAAGGTGCGCACGGCGGCACCGGTGCTCATCGGGTCGGAGGCAATGCCCTTGGCCTTCAGCGCCGCCTTCACTTCAGCCGGAATGGGCTTGAGATTGGCACCCGTGCCGACAAGCAACACCTCGATCTGGTTTGATTCGGCGAGCACCTTCATCAGGGAAGCGACCGTCAGCGGCTCACCTTCCTGCAGTTCCCAGCCGTGAACACCGGACGGAAGGCAGAGCAGCGAGCCGCGATGCGACATGTCGGCAAAACGGAAACCACCATTGCCATAGGCATCGATCGGAGCGCGACCGGGGAAATGGGCGTCGCGAATTTCGATGCCTTTCGCCATGGGTCACATGCCTTCTCGAAGAGGTTGCGAGCCGGAGACGATCCGGCTCTTTGAGTTCAAGGCCCTGCAGCAGACAGGGCCCAGTATCGGCCTACGCTTTAGGAAGCGGTTCCGGTCTTTGCAGGTTCGGTCTTGACCGGCTCGCCCTTGACGCGGACTTCGGCGATATAGGCACGCATGGCGCGGATCTTTACGCCTTCGGCGATTTCGACTTCCACTTCGGTGTCGTCGACAACCTTGGTCACCTTGCCGGTTATGCCGCCGCCGAGAACGACCTGATCGCCGCGACGGATGTTGGACAGCGTCTCCTGGCGCTTCTTGGCATTGGCGCGCTGCGGACGGATCAGGAAGAAATACCAGACCACCATCAGCGGCGCGAACAGGAAGAGCATCTCAAGGCCGGAGCCGAACGCGGAGGCTCCCGGTGCTGCGGCTGGGGCCTGGGCGAATGCTTCGGTAATGAACATCGAAAACTCCTAAGATTACCGGAGACGCCGGGCCCCCGTTTCAAGCCGCCGGAATATAGTTGCGATAGGCCGGAATGCAACAGAAACACGCCAGCTGGCGTACCGAATCCACGGCTCTCAGGCTTTTGATGCACTAACGAGCATGTTACCGCAGCCAAAAGGCTCAAAAACTCGCCGATGCGACCGGAGAAACACCATGAGCAACGACATCAATACCCTGATCCTGACCGAGATCCGCAGGCTTGCGGATGCGCTGGAGCGGCTCGCCGGCCCTCCACCCGCCATCAACGACTGGAACGCCGCCGACTGCTTCGTCTGGGTACCGGCCAACCAGCGCCTTCAACCGGTGCCGCGTCCGAACCGCGTCGCCCTAACGCTGATCCGCGGCGTCGATCATGTGCGCGATATCCTGCATGAAAACACCCTGCGGTTTGCGGAAGGTTTTGCAGCCAACAACGTGCTGCTGTGGGGCGCCCGCGGCATGGGCAAGTCCTCGCTGGTCAAGGCCGTGCACGAAGACGTGCGCGCCGCGACTGCGATCTCGCTGAAGCTCGTCGAAGTGCATCGCGAGGATATCGCCTCGCTCCCCGCCCTGCTCGATATCCTCAAGACTTCCGGCCAGCGCGTCATCGTCTTCTGCGACGATCTCTCCTTCGATCATGACGATACCGCCTACAAGTCGCTGAAGGCGGCTCTCGACGGGGGCATCGAAGGCCGGCCCGACAACGTTCTGTTCTACGCGACCTCCAACCGCCGCCATCTCCTGCCGCGCCATATGATGGAGAACGAGCAGTCGACGGCGATCAACCCGTCCGAGGCGGTCGAGGAAAAGGTATCATTGTCGGATCGGTTCGGCCTGTGGCTCGGTTTCCACAAATGCAGCCAGGACGACTACCTGACGATGATCGACGGATATGCCGAATATTTCGACCTTGGCCTCGACCAGCAGACGCTGCACCACGAGGCGCTCGAATGGGCGACCACCCGCGGCGGGCGTTCGGGCCGCGTCGCCTGGCAATATATCCAGGATCTCGCCGGACGGCTGAGGAAGCCGCTTTCCCGAGATTGAAACCTGAAAAGCACTGAGAACGCAAAAAGCCCGGCACTGCCGGGCTTTTCTCCGTCCCCTGAAACGCACTACTTATTCAAGGAAGGTAATCGGATTGACCGGGGTCGCGTCCTTGCGGACTTCGAAATGGACCTGCGGGCGCTTGGCGTCGCCGCTCATGCCGGAGGCGGCGACCGTCTGGCCGCGGGTGATCTTCTGTCCGCGCGTGACGTTGATGCTGCCGGCGTGGCCGTAGACGGTGACCTTGCCGTCGTCGTGACGGACGAGAACCGTGTTGCCGAGCTGCTTCAGGCCGTTGCCCGCATAGATGACAACGCCGTTTTCAGCCGCCTTGATCGGCGTGCCTTCCGGAACCGAGATGTCGATGCCGTCATTGCGATTGCCGTCGACGTTCTGGCCGTAGCCGGCGATGACCGCGCCGTTGACCGGCCAGCGATACTTGCCGATGCCGGTAGACTGGGGCGCCACGGAAGCGGTGTCCGACTTCTTCTCGACGTCGGCGACCGATGCGTTATCGACGGCAGCCTTGGCTGCGGCCGGTGCCACAGACACCTGGGCGACCTGGGCAGGTGCGGCGGCAGCAGCCGGCTTCGGGGCCGCGGCCGCCACCTTTTCGACCGGCTTCTGCGGAATGGATGCGGTCTTGACCGGATCGGCTGCCGGAGCGGCCGCGCCGTTCGCCACCTTCAGCGTCTGGCCGATGCGGACGCCGCCCGATGTCAGGTTGTTGGCGGCCTTCAGCTGATCGACCGGCGTGCCGGTTTCGCGGGCGATCCTGGTGATCGTGTCGCCCGGCTTGACCACGTAGGTGCCGCCGACCGGCTTGCCGCCCGGAGGCATCAGCTTGGCTGGTTCGGCCATCGCCTTATCACGCGCCGGGGTCGGCAGGACGGCGAGTTTCTGATCGGGCTCCCGGGCAGGCGCCGGAGCCTTGTTCTGGAGGTCGATCGTGCCGGCGGCGTTCTTCGCCGAGTTCTGCGCCGTACCGAAGGTCGGGATAAGGACGGACTGGCCGGCAGCAACGGCGCCGCCGTTTGCCTTCAGGATTTCCTTTTCCGGAACGCCGTAACGCTTGGAAAGCGTCGAGACCGTTTCGCCGGGCTTCAGGGTCACCTTGGGAGCGTTGACCGTGGACCAGCCGGACATCGGCTTCGGGGTCGTGCCGGTGACGACATTGTCGGCCTTCAGCGTCGAAGCGGAGGGAGCGACAAGCGTGTTGGCAGCCGGCTGGCGACCCGGGAATGGCTGGGCGAGCGCTTCCTGGCGAGCCGTGTCGCGACCCATCGGGGAAATGTTACGCTGCGCCGTGGCGCCGGTCGGAGCTGCGAGTTCGGTTCGCTGCACAGCAACGGGAGCGGATGCGGTGCGCGCCGGAGAGGTATACCCGCCGGAATTACCCGGATAGGGCTGAGCCATAGCTGCGTTGCGCGAGCCGTAGTCGTTCTGCGGGATCGGCGGCAGCGCCTGAGCCTGGCCGGAGCCAAGATCGGCCTGCGGGGTCGGTGCGCGGCCATAAGCCCCACCACCCTGCCGCTGCGGAATGGACGCCGTCGTTATGTTGTCGGATTTCGAAAAGAGCCCCGAGAAACGGGTCGCGTCCGAACTGCACCCTGTCGCAGCGCTGGCAAGCAGTGCCGCGACAGCAAATTTGATTACGGATTTTCCGAATTTCGGAGAACTCTTCATACGCATGACTCGCTTACAGATACGCCACCATCGTGAGAGTCATTAAAGCGCGTTAGTCTTACTGCACCGTTAAAGGGCAGGCATTGTCCTAAAATTTTAGAGAAATTGATAACCATGACGGCCGAAACGCCGTCGCGGCATGGAACAAACGGCCTAGAGCGCCGCCGCAATATGCGGAACGATCGGCAAAAAAGGCACCGGGAACAGATCCTCCCGCTCGAATCGGCTGCCGGTCTTGGTGAGGCGCACCATCATGCAGGACTCGCCGTCGGTGAGCGGCGCGACCATCGAACCGCCATGCGTGAGTTGCTCGGCATAGAATCGTGGCAGCGAAGAAAAGGCGGCTGTCACGAAAATGCGGTCGAAAGTGCCCTCGCCCGGCATGCCGTTGCCGCCGTCCGCCTGGCGCACGACGACATTGCGCAGCCCCAGCGCATCCATGCGGCCGTGGGCGGCGGTGACCAGGGTGCGATACCGCTCGACGGTCAGCACCCGCTCGGCGATGCGGGCTATGACGGCGGCAGTAAAGCCGCTGCCCGTGCCGATTTCGAGCACCCTGTGGCCGGGCTTGACCTGAAGGCGATGCAGCAAGCGCACGGCAAGATCCGCGCCTTCCATGAAGGAGCCGCAGTCGATCGGCACGGTACGGCTGGAATAGGCGTCCTCGGCAAGCGATAGCGGCACGAACTGCGAGCGCGGCGTCTGTTCAACGGCGGTCAGCAGATCGAGGTCGGAAATGCCTTCCGACCTGAGGCGCAGCACCAGCGCCGCAAAACCCTCTTTTTCGACCATGCCCGATTTCAATCGGCAGCTCCAAATCCCAGTGCTTTCGCCACACGATCCTGAACCGAATGATCGGTCAGGTCCAGCTTCAGCGGCGTTACGGAGATCTTGTTTTCCTTGAGCGCCTGAATATCGGTGCCCTCGCGGAAATGACCTTTCCGTTCGCCGAATCGCAGCCAGTAATAAGGCAGGCCGCGGCCGTCATTGCGGGCGTCGATCGTCAGGCCAAAATCGAGCTTTCCCTGCGACGTCACTTCGACGCCCTGCACGTCGGCAGGTTCGCAGTTCGGGAAATTGAGGTTGAGGAAGGTGCCGTCGGGCAAGTCCACGTCAATCAGCTTGCGGATGAGGTCCGGCGCAAAGGATTCCGCGACTTCCCAGGGAGCGTAGCGACCGTCTTCCCGACGCACCGCCTGGCTCAGTGCGAAAGACTGCACCCCCTGCAGCGTCCCCTCGATCGCGCCGGCAATCGTGCCGGAATAGGTGACGTCATCGGCCATGTTGGCGCCGTCGTTGACGCCGGAAAGCACCAGGTCCGGCTTTTCGGGCAGGATTTCGCGGATACCCATGATGACGCAATCGGTCGGCGTGCCGCGCAGGGCGAAATGTTTCTCGCCAACCTTGCGGAGCCTCAGTGGCTCGGAGAGCGTCAGCGAGTGGGCAAGGCCGCTCTGGTCGGTTTCCGGCGCGACGATCCAGACGTCGTCCGAAAGTTTCCGGGCGATCCGCTCGAGAACGGCGAGGCCCTCGGCGTGAATGCCGTCGTCATTGGTCAGAAGTATCCGCATCAGGCCGCCCGCTCGATCTTGGTCAGGCCACCCATATACGGCAGAAGCGCGTCCGGAATTGTGACCGAACCGTCCTCGTTCAGGTAATTTTCCATGACCGCGATCAGGCAGCGGCCGACCGCGACACCGGAGCCGTTCAGCGTGTGAACGAACTTCAACGCCTTGTCGTCCTTGGCTCGATAGCGCGCGTTCATGCGGCGCCCCTGGAAATCGCCACAAACAGAGCAGGACGAGATTTCACGGTAGGTATCCTGACCCGGCAGCCAGACCTCGATGTCATAAGTCTTGCGTGCGCCAAAACCCATATCGCCGGTGCAGAGCGTCATGGTGCGGAAATGCAGGCCGAGGCGCTTCAGCATGTTCTCGGCGCATTCGGTCATCCGTTCGTGCTCAGCGACCGAGCTTTCCTGATCGGTGATCGACACGAGTTCGCACTTCCAGAACTGATGCTGACGCAGCATGCCGCGGGTATCGCGGCCGGCGGAACCGGCTTCCGAACGGAAGGACGGCGTCAGCGCCGTGAAGCGCAGCGGCAGCTTTTCCTGTTCCAGCATTTCCCCGGCAACGAGGTTGGTGAGCGTCACTTCCGCCGTCGGGATCAGGTAGCGGCCATCCGTCGTCTTGAAGAGGTCTTCCTCGAACTTCGGCAACTGGCCGGTGCCGTACATGGCGTCGCCCTTCACCATCAGCGGCGAAGAGACTTCCGTGTAGCCGTGCTCCGTCGTGTGCATGTCGATCATGAACTGGCCGAGCGCCCGCTCAAGCCTGGCGAGCTGGCCGGTGAGGACAGTGAAACGCGAGCCGGAGAGTTTCGCGGCGCGTTCGAAATCCATCATTCCGAGCGCTTCGCCGATCTCGTAGTGCTCCTTGGCAGCGTGGTTCCAGCGCGGCTTTTCGCCGACGACGTGCTTGACCACGTTGTCGTGTTCGTCCTTGCCGACCGGTACGTCGTCGAAGGGCACGTTCGGGATGCGCGACAGGGCGTCTTCGAGGGCAGCAACGGCCTCGCGCTCTTCCTGCTCGGCAAGCGGCATCGTATCCTTGATCGACCCGACTTCGGCCTTCAGCCTTTCGGCGAGCTCGGAATTCTTCTGTCCGAGTGCAATGCCGATCTCCTTGGAGGCGGCGTTGCGGCGGGACTGCATGTCCTGAAGCTTCTGGATGACGGAACGGCGCTTGTCGTCCAGCGCCAGGAGGGTTGCCGCCATGGGCTCTGCACCGCGCTTGTTGAGCGCCGCATCCAAAGCCCCTTCGTTTTCACGGATCCACTTGATATCGAGCATCTTGCCTTGCCTTTAGAGCGGAACGCCGCGGACTCGCAAGGCAGGCCGGAAGGCTTCAGGCCTTGTCCGTCTCCGCAACATCCGAAGGTTCCTGCTCCGAAAGCTTATCCTCGGCACGTTTGCGCTCGACGAGTCGTGCGGCGTAGATGGAAATCTCGTAGAGAAGGATGGTCGGCAGTGCAAGACCGATCTGGGACATCGGATCGGGCGGGGTCAGGACGGCTGCAACCACGAAGGCCAGCACGATCGCGTATTTGCGCTTCTCCCGCAGCCAGCCGCTGGACAGGATGCCGACGCGGGCGAGCAGCGTGGTGACGACCGGAAGCTGGAACACCAGCCCGAAGGACAGGACCAGCGTCATGATCAGGCTCAGATATTCCGAGACCCGCGGCAGAAGCGAAATGCCGACTTCACCTTCGGTCGGCGCCTGCTGCATGGCGAGGAAGAACCACATGACCATGGGAGTGAAGAAGAAATAGACCAGCGCGCCGCCCATCAGGAAGAGGACCGGCGAAGCGACCAGGAACGGCAGGAAGGCAGCCCGCTCGTTTTTGTAGAGGCCCGGCGCCACGAACTTGTAAATCTGCGAAGCGATCACCGGGAAGGCGATCACCAGCGCCCCGAACATCGCCACCTTCACCTGGGTGAAGAAGAATTCCTGCGGCGCGGTGTAAATCAGCTCGGACTTGGCAAGATCGAGGCCGGCCCAGAGGACAGCCCATTTGTAAGGAACAACAAGCAGGTTGAAGAGCTGCTTGGCGAAGAAGAAACAGACGACGAACGCGACGAAAAAGGCGCCGATCGACCACATCAGCCGGGTGCGCAGTTCCATCAGATGCTCGATGAGCGGCTGCGGCTTGTCTTCGATATCACCGCTCATGCGTCGTCCTTCGGGGTATCGGCCTTTTTCGGCGCGCGCTTGCGGGCCGGAGCCTTGGCGATCGCCTCATCCACAGCCTGGGCAACAGGCGCCGGTTTTGCCGCCGCGCGAGGGCGTTTCGGTTTTTCGACAATAGCGGCCGGGGCAACCGGAGCCGCAGCGGTCTCGACGACGGGTTTTGCCCTGGCGGCGGTCTTGCGGACCGGCTTCGGCTTTTCCACGACGGTTGCCGCTGCCTCAGGTGAGGGCTGGGCCGGAGCCGGGACTGGCGCAGGTGTCGAGGATGCGGGCGCCGCCGACGGGAAGTTTGCGGGAACCTCCGGAGCGGCGTCGATGCTCGACGTGCCCTCGACAGCCTGCTGGGCCTCGATATCGGTCTCGGCTACGGCCGGCGTCGGCATCTGCGTCGCCTTCTGCAGGTCGGCGCGGATTTCCTGACCCATCTGCCGGAGCGGGTTGATCGCATCCCTCAGCGCGTTCGTCGGGTTCAGCCGCTGCGCATCCGAAATCGTCTTGCGCACGTCGTCGAGTTCCGACTCCTTCAGCGCCTCGTCGAATTGCGAGCGGAAATCCCCGGCCATCTTGCGCAGATTGGTCGTCATCTTGCCAAAGGCCCTGAGCATGGGCGGCAAATCCTTCGGACCAACCACGACGATCAGGACGATCGCAATGACGAGAAGCTCGGTCCAGCCGATATCTAACATTCAACGAGGCTCCTGGAACCCGCCACTCGGCCATTACGACCGGGTGGTTTCCTTGGCCTCTTCAGCCTTGAGATCAACGGTCTTCGTCGTGGTCGTCGCGCCGTTCGCCTCCGGGGCGTCCTCGTCGCTCATGCCCTTCTTGAAGCTCTTGATGCCCTTGGCGAAATCGCCCATCAATTCCGGAATCTTGCCGCGTCCGAAGAGAACGAGCACGATGACCAGAACGATCAGCCAATGCCACACACTGAAAGAACCCATAAGTCCAACTCCATTAGTACCGTTTCATCGATGTAAGCTCTTTATGATGCTTTTTCAAACACCAAAATGTCGTCAGTGGACACCTTATCGAGACGTCCTTAACCCTGCACGACAACTCGTCGGCGCGGATCCGGCCACGGCCCGGCTGACTGGCCCTGCGAACCGCGAACATCTGGGATTCCAGGCCGCCGAGGGGACCCTCTCGACAGGCTTCCCGCCGCAAGCTGGCCACCCTTGGCACGACACCGAAATGTCCAGCCGAAGCCATCGGCGGTCCCAATTGTGGGCTGCATAACAACCGCGCCATCTTTCACCACATCGCGAACCAGCTGATTTCCATGAGGAAACGAGCGGCGACAAATGAGAAGGTGAACGATGGCACCCGTCCGATCTACCGACCTGCACCTGAAGGACATCCTTCAAAAGTGCGATTGGTCTGCCACCCGCATCGCTTCTTCAGCATCGTGGCTGACTGCGATCGCCGTCGCGACACTCTCATCAGGGTCGCCGGCGGTTCGGCTCGGATAATCTCCTGTAGCCGAGAAACGAGGCCGGAAAAGGGCTCTTCCGTAAAAAGTGATCTGCCCCAGGAGCCCGCGCGAGCCATGGGACGCCATGTTTGCCAAAGGGGAGCGTGAGGTGCGACAGACCGACGCGTCCCGAGGGCGCGACCACTCCGGCGAAATCACTCTTCCGCTTCCCCGCCCGGCGTCAGGAGGCCAAGTTCCTCGAGGTCGAGTTGCGTGATCGGGTCCTCGTCTTCGGAAAGATCGTCGACATTGAGCGGGACGGGTATCGCAAAGCCCGGCGGGATGCGGCCGGACAGCAGGCCGGCGCCCTTCAATTCTTCGAGACCGGGAAGATCGCGCAGTTCCTCCAGGCCGAAATGGTCGAGGAAATCAGGCGTCGTGGCGAGCGTCACCGGCCGTCCCGGCGTGCGGCGGCGGCCGCGGAAGCGGACCCAGCCCGCTTCCATCAGCACGTCCAGCGTGCCTCTGGACGTCTGCACACCGCGAATCTCCTCGATCTCGGCGCGGGTGACGGGCTGGTGATAGGCGATGATGGCCAGCACTTCGAGTGCGGCGCGCGACAGCTTCTTCGTCTCGTTGTCTTCGTTACGGATGACGAAGGAGAGATCGGCGGCGGTGCGGAAGGCCCAGCGGTCGCCGGTCCGGATCAGATTGACGCCGCGCGGCGCATAGACCTCCGCCAGCTGCTGCATGACGGCATTGACATTGGTGCCGCGCGGCAGGCGTTCGGCCAGAAACGCCTCAGAGACCGGCTCGGCCGAGGCGAAGACCAGCGCTTCCGCGATCCGCTCGACTTCCGCCGACGAGAACGATGGGAGCTCCGCCTCTTCTTCCGCAGCGATCGGCAGATCGTCGTCCTCTTGCGGCGTCAATCAACGCCTCCCTTGGCGGGCTGTGGTGGGGCGGGCTGTGGCGGAGCGGGCAGCTGCGGTCCGGTCCCCTTGCGCAGAAAGATCGGCTGGAAGGCGCCGTCCTGGCGGATTTCGAGCTTGCCTTCGCGCACCAGTTCGAGCGACGCGGCAAAGGCGCTGGCGGTTGCCGTGACGCGATCCTCCGGCGGCAGATAGGGCAAGAGATAGTGCTGCAGCGCCGTCCAGTCGACGATCTCGCCGAGCATGCGGGTCAGCAGTTCGCGGGCATCGACCAGCGACCAGACCTTGCGCCTCTCGATCGTCACCTGGGTGACGGCGGTGCGCTGGCGAAGGTTCGCATAGGCAGAGAGAAGGTCATAGAGCGTCGCGTCATAGGCGGATTCGACGCGATGCGGGATATGTTCCGGCGCCCCGCGGGCAAAGACGTCGCGGCCGAGCCGATTGCGGTTGACCAGCCGGGTCGCCGACTCGCGCATCGCCTCGAGGCGCTTCAGGCGGAAAGCGAGCGTCGCTGCCAGTTCTTCGCCGCTCGGGCCGTCGTCGCCCTTGGCCTGCTGCGGAATAAGCAACTTCGACTTGAGATAGGCGAGCCAGGCGGCCATGACGAGATAATCGGCGGCAAGCTCGATGCGGACCCGCCGGGCGCTGTCGATGAACAACAGATATTGCTCGACCAGTGCCAGAACGGAGATGCGGGCGAGATCGACCTTCTGGGTGCGGGCCAGATGAAGCAGCAGGTCGAGCGGACCTTCGAAACCGCTGACATCGATGACAAGTGCCGGATCGTCCGTCGCACGTTCGGCGCCGGCATCCTGCCACAACTTGTCCATCGGAATGGCGTTCTGCGATGTCGTCGTTGCCATTCCCAACCTCTTGCTGTCGACAGCCGTCAGGAGACGGCGAGAAGACCCTGGAACTCCGCGCGGACCGCCTCCTCGCTCAAGCCATCGCCCCGGCCGAAGGCCGCTTCCACCGCCTTCGCACGCCGCAGCGCTTCGCCGCCAAGCGGTATCGCTTCCTTCACGACGGCCTTCATTTCGTCCATCACGCCGTTGCAATGCAAGACAATATCGCAGCCGCCCCCAACGATTCTTGCCGCACGCTCACCGATCGTGCCCTTGAGCGCGTTCATCGACGTGTCGTCGGACATCAGCAGCCCATCGAAGCCGATATGGCCGCGGATGATTTCGTCGATCACCTTGCGCGAAATGGTCGCCGGCTCGTCCGGGTCGATGGCGGTGAAGACGATATGGGCGCTCATCGCCATCAACTCGTCCTTCATGGCGACGAAGGGCAGGAAGTCGTGCGCTTCCAGATCTGCGCGCGAGACGGTGACTACCGGCAGTTCGTGATGGCTGTCGGCCATGCCGCGACCATGACCTGGAATATGCTTCATCACCGGCAGCATGCCGCCCGCCTTGAGGCCGTCGGCAGCCGCCTGCCCCATTTCGGCAACCGTCTTCGGATCGAATCCATAGGCGCGATCGCCGATGACGTTGCTCGCTCCTTCGATCGGCACGTCGAGCACCGGCAGGCAATCGACATTGATGCCGAATTTCATCAGGTCGAAGGCATGCAGGCGCGACATCAGCCAAGCCGCCCGCAGGCCCATTTCGCGATCCCGGCGGTAAAGCTCACCGAGCACAGCGGCCGAGGGATAACGCTCGATCATCGGCGGGCGGATGCGCTGGACGCGGCCGCCCTCCTGGTCGATCAGCACCGGCGCATCCGGCCGACCGACGGCATCGCGCATGGACGCGACGAGATCGGTGATCTGCGCCGGCTCGACGCAATTGCGGGCAAACAGGATAAAGCCCCAGGGTCGTTCATCCCGGTAAAGCGCCACTTCGTCCGCGGTGAGGGTCGGGCCGCTGGAGCCCAGGATCATTGCTTTTGATTCGCTCATGGTCCGATCTTAGATCATTGGAGGGCTAACGAAAAACGGGGCGCCTAGGCGCCCCGTCCAATTTCTTCGCTTTTTCGGCCTTTACCGGCCGACCAGGCAGGTGCCTCCGGCGGCGCGATAGCGTTCGCAGAGCGCCACGGCATCGTTCTTGCTGCCGGCCGGAATGCGGACGCGGTAGAACGTGCCCTTGCCGGCGATCTCGGCAGACTTGATATCGACGCCGCGGCCGCCGATGACGTTGCCGAACTTGGCGGACAGGCTCTGGTAGGATTTTTGGGCTTCCGCCTGGGATGGCAGCGAGGCGATCTGGATCACATAGTCACCGGACCCCAGCGAAGCGACCTGGTTCGAGGCGGAACCCGCAGCGGCCGCCGCCGCCGGCTGGGCCGGTGCACGGACGTTGCCCTGATCGGTAACCGCAGCGACTACGTTGACCGGCTGCTCGGCCGGACGTGCGATCGGAACCGGAGCCCTCGCCGCAGGCGCAGAGGCCTGAACCGGAGTGACAGGCGCCGGAGCCTGTGCGGCAGCAGGAGCAGGACCAGGCGCCGCGGCCGCCGGGGTCGGCTGGGCGGGAGCGGCTGCGACGGCCGGCGTGACCGGGTTCGTTCTCACCACGTTGACGTGTTCGGCCGGCGCGGCCGGATTGGCAGGTGTCGAGACCGGAAGGATACCGCCAGCGCCGGCATTCGAGCTAGCCGGCAGGGGTTGCGTGCGGACCGGTGTCGCCGGCACGGAAGCCGGGACTTTCTCGGGGAAAGCAGCGGCCGTTTCAACCGGCTTGGCGCCGGCCGCGGGCAGCTTGACGGTTTCCGGCGCGGCAAGCGCCGGGGCTGCAACTTCCTGCTCGACCAGCTTGCCGTCAGGGCGGACGATCATCGTCTTGACCTTGCGCGGCATGACGGTCACCGGCTGCTGCTCAGCAGCGGTATTGTTTTGCGCGGTCCGATCCTGCGGCAGGAGGCGTGGATCCTCCGTTTCGCCGACATCGGTCGGCTCGATATCGTTTTCGCCTTCGAGCGGCAGCGTATCGGGCATCAGGGTCTTCTGCACGACGTCGATAGGCTCCTCGTTGGAGGAGATCAGGGTGCGCTGCTTCGGATCTTTCGGCGAAACGCCGGCGACACGGTCGTAGACCGCCTTGTCCTGGTTGGGGACGGTCTTGCCGCCCGGATTTTCCGGCGCAATCTTGATCGGTTCGTTGTCGGCGGCAATGATGACCGGTTCGCCGCCCGACACAACACCCGACACGCTGCTGCCGAAGAACGTGTAGGCGCCGAAACCTCCAAGGATCACAACTCCCGCTAGGACCAGCGGCACAGCCCAGCTGCGGACGGAACGGCGGGCGTTCTCGACGGTCGCGACATAGTCGGCGTCGGAATAATGCAGTTCCTCGTGCTCGGCGGCAGGCAGCGGCGTCGTCAGGCTGCGGCGGAAATCCTCTTCCAGTGCCCGTTCGAAGTCGTCGAGATCGGTATAGTTCGGCGAACGGGCGGCTTCGGCGGCGGCCTGCCGGCCCCTCGGCGCGATATCGATTTCCGGCTTGCGTGCCGGCGACGGCTTGCCGGGCGCGGCCAGAAGCGTCGCAAGCTCGGCATCGATGTCGAGTTCGTAATCGGGACGATAGGCCGGCGGCTGTTCCGGCTCTTCTGCCGGTAGCGACGGTACGTCGAGTTCGGCGATCGCCTCCACCTGATCTTCCGAATCGGCAATCTGGGCCGGATCGAACGGCAGGTCGGCAATCGATTCCGGCTCTTCTACAACCTGCGTCTCCACGACCGGTGCCGCCGCAGCGGTGACGGGCGCAACGCGCGCGACCGGCGCCATGGAAGGAGCGGCAGCAGGTGCGGGTTCGGCTTTAACAGGGGCTGGCGCCGGAGACGGTGCCTGAACCGGATGTGCCTGCGCTTCTTCGACGACGATCTCGGCAAGGTCGAGTTCGAGACCGTCAAGCGCCAACTCGAACTCCTCGTCGGAGAACGGATCCGTCTCGTCCAGAGACGAGACCTCGGCAACCGAGGGCTTGGTAACCGGCGCATCGACAACAGAGGGCGCCGACGGCGCGACAGATGCGGCGGCCTGCGTGACGGCCGGCTCGGGCTTCGCCACAGGCTTCGCGAGCGGCTGCCCGTTCGATGTCGGCAGCGTATAGCGCTGGACGTCGTAGATCAGTTCGTCGAGCGCGGAGAACCTATCCTTTTGCGGCGCAGCGGCGACGGGCGCCGGCTGCGGTTCCTGGGCCGGCGGCTCCGGGGCCTTTGCGGAAGCCAGCGGCTCGGCAGCCGGTGCCGGCTCGATCTTCGGGCTCGGGATATCGTTCAGGACCGGAGGCTCGAACGCATATTCGTTCGATGCAGGTGAGGTCACCTGAGAAGCGGCTGCAGCCGCCTGTGTAGAGGCCGCTGCGACGTCTCGTGCCACGCTGAAATTGCTGAGCGGCATCCGGAAGCCGGGAATGTAGGCGCCTTTGCCCCTCTCCGTCTTCGGCTCAAACTTCGCTTCGGGTTCCAAATTTGCTTCAGGCTCGAACGCCGCCTCGGGCTCGGGGGCCGTCTCGGGTTCGAATGCCGCCTGAGGCACGAACCGGACTTCCGGCTCAAATCTTGCTTCGGGCTCTAACGTCCCTTCCGGGTCGAACGCCGCCTCGGACTCGGCCGCGATCGAGTTTTCCAGCTCCGCAGCGAGATCGAATTCTTCCGCGGGGTCTTCTGCCGACGCGGCGGGCGACATCGAGCCTGCAGCGGGGAAGTCGGGCAGATCGAAAACGGGTTCCATGCGCGCGGATTCGACAGCCGGCTCGAATACCGGTTCCGCAGCATCGTTCGCGTCAACGGCATCAACCGCCAACGGAGGCTCCTCGTCGCCGAAAATGTCAGCGCGCTCACTGATGGCGCTATCGGCCTGCGGCACTTCTACCGCGGCAGCTTCGGCCGGAACGAACTCCAGCTCCTCAGGCTCTACCGGCGGTGCGGCGAAATGCTGAGGAACATCGTCAAGCGCGATATCGTGAATGGGGTCGAGATGCGGCGTGTCATAACGTTCGAACTCCTGAAGAAGCTCGTCTTCGAGATTGAACGCCGGCTCCCGCCGCGCAGTCGATGAAGTATCGGCGGAAGATGATCCGGGCCTGGCAGCGACGGGGAGATCGTCGTAGCCTACGATGCGGGCGAGTTCAGCCAGCGGGTCATCATCGGCAAAGAAGTCCGGCAAATCATTCCGGCTACGCGCAAGGTTGTTATCGGCCATTACCTCGTCCACTCACCTACATTACAACGCATATGCCAGTGCAATGTGGGGAAATGGTGGCGATATCTACCGCATTTCTTCCGGTGCTGCAGTGCCCGTGATCCCAAGTCCTGACTTCAAAACAGAGGCGACAGCATGCACCAGCCCAAGCCTGGCAATACTCAATTCTCGGTTTTTATCGTTAACAAAGCGTAATTCCGGTTGTTCTTTACCCTTATTCCAATGCGCATGGAAGAAACTTGCCAGATCATAGAGGTAAAAAGCAAGCCGATGAGGCTCCTGCGCCTGGGCCGCAGCCTCAACGATCCTGGGGTATTCCGCAAGTTTGGCGACCAGCTGCATCTCGTTCGGATCGTTGATCAGGCTGGTCGAACCTTTGAGGTCGAGCGAGTCGAAATCGAGACCCGGAAATGCTTCCTTTGCCTGCCGGAACACCGACGAGCAGCGCGCATGGGCGTACTGCACGTAGAAGACCGGATTATCCTTCGACTGTTCCGTCACCTTGGCGAAGTCGAAATCGAGCGGCTCGGAACTCTTCCTGTAGAGCATCATGAAACGCACCGCGTCGCGGCCGACCTCGTCGACCACTTCGCGAAGCGTCACGAAGTTGCCGGAACGCTTCGACATCTTCACCGGCTCGCCATTGCGGTACAGCTTGACCAGCTGGCAAAGGAGCACGGTGAGCTTCGCCTTGCCGCCTGAGACGGCACGCGCGACGGCTTCCAGGCGCTTGACGTAGCCGCCATGGTCGGCGCCGAGCACATAGATCATCTCGTCGTAACCACGATCGAACTTGTCCTTGAAGTAGGCAACGTCCGCCGCGAAGTAAGTATAGCTGCCGTCCGACTTGATCAGCGGACGATCCATATCGTCGCCCACCTCGGTGGAGCGGAACAGCGTCTGCTCGCGGTCCTCCCAGTCTTCCGGCAACTGGCCCTTCGGCGGCGGCAGCGTGCCCTTGTAGACGTGCCCCTTGAAGGTGAGGTCGTTGATCGCCTGGCGGATGCTTTGCGCGCCGTTGGCGTGCAATGCCCGTTCCGAATAAAAGACGTCGTGATGGACGTTGAGTGCTTCGAGATCGTCGCGGATCAGCGCCATCATCGCATCGATCGCCGTGTCCTTGACGATCGGCATCCAGGCGTCTTCCGGCATGTTGTGCAGGCGGGGACCATATTCCGCCGCCAGGGCCTGCCCGACCGGCACGAGATAGTCGCCCGGATAAAGACCCGAGGGGATTTCGCCGATCGTCTCTCCGAGAGCCTCGCGGTAACGCAGGAAGACCGAGCGGGCCAGAACATCGATCTGGCTTCCGGCATCGTTGATGTAGTATTCCTTGGTCACGTCGTAGCCGGCAAACTCCATCAGGTTCGCCAGCGCATCCCCCACCACCGCACCGCGGCAATGGCCGACATGCATCGGGCCGGTGGGGTTGGCCGAGACGTATTCGACATTCGCCTTCTTCTCTGCACCGACCTTGGAGCGGCCGTAATCCGTGCCCTCGGCAATGATCGATGCGAGCAGGCGCTGCCAGTAAGGCGCACCAAGCCGGATGTTGATGAACCCGGGGCCGGCCACCGAAACCTCGCAGACATCGGCATCGGAACGCAGCGCTTCGGCGATGATATCGGCAAGGGCACGCGGATTGGTGCCAAGCGGCTTTGCCAGAACCATGGCGGCATTGGTCGCCACATCGCCATGGCTCTGGTCCCGCGGCGGTTCGACTGCGATACGGCCAAAATCAATCTCGCTTCGCTTTTCCTTGATGATATCAAGGGCTTCCAAAGCGTTCTTAATTCTTGTTTCGAAGTCGGCAAAAAGATTCATGTTCAATCATCCCCGAGACTTGCCCGAGGACCCTTGCTGGCCAGTGTCATTGGTGGCGGTGCCTAGCGTAAATCCGGAGTGTGGTCAAACAGCTCCCCATGCGCCTTGATTGCGAACGTATCGGTCATCCCGGCGAGATAATCGCCCACGTGACGCGCCCTCGCCGTCTCGCCGAGCCCGGCAATATGGTTGACCCAATAGTGGCTGCGCATCAGCGACGGGTCATTCATATAGGCGCCGAACAGGTCGGAGACGATCTGGGAGGCGCCGGCGCGGATGCGCATGATGTCCGGATGCCGGTAGATGCGCGAGAACAGGAGCTTCTTGATGCAGCGGTCGGTCTCGGCCATCTCCTGCGAGAACGTGGCGATGACATGTCCCGCGGCACGGACGTCTTGGGCGCTCTGAGGGTCCAGCTTACCGAGATTGCGCTGCGCGACGTCGATCACGTCCTCGACCATGTGGGTGATCTGCCGGCGCATGATCTCGTGGGCGAAACGGCTCGGTTCGAGATGCGGATAACGCGCCCTCACCTCCGTCATCAGCTTGGCGAGGAACGGGACCTCATCCAGCATCTCGAAGGTCAGCAGACCGGAACGCAGCCCGTCGTCGATATCGTGGGTGTTATAGGCGATGTCGTCGGCGATCGCGGCAACCTGGGCTTCCAGGCTGGCATAGCTGGCAAGCTCCAGGTCGTGGAGTTCGCTATAGTCGCGGATCGGCTGCGGCACTGGACCGCGCGTCCCCTCGCCGGTGGCGGTCAGGAGCGGACCATTGTGCTTGACGAGGCCTTCGAGGCTTTCCCAGGTCAGGTTGAGCCCGTCGAAATCCGCATATCGGCGTTCGAGCTTGGTGACGATGCGGAGTGACTGCGCGTTGTGGTCGAAACCGCCATAGGGCTTCAGCATCTCGTCAAGCGCGTCCTCTCCCGTATGGCCGAACGGCGTGTGGCCGAAGTCGTGGACCAGCGCCACGCCCTCGGCGAGATCCTCGTCGAGCTTCAGGGCGCGGGCAAGCGCGCGGGCGATCTGCGCCACCTCGATCGTGTGGGTCAGCCGGGTGCGGTAGTGGTCGCCGTCGGGGCTGATGAACACCTGGGTCTTGTGCTTCAGCCGCCGGAATGCGGTGGTGTGGACGATGCGATCGCGGTCGCGCTGAAATTCGGAACGCGTCAGGCTGCCGTCCTCGGGAAACAGACGTCCGCGCGATGCCCAGGGGTTGGCGGCATAGACCGCCCGTTCGCCACTGCCGAAACCCAGCGCCCTGGTATCGATCGTCATGCCGTCACCTGTTTGTTCATCCGCCGCCTGCCGCCCATTGACGTGCCGTTCACGTCTTCATACCTATAGTGAAGCTGTGCGCAATGCCGGTGACAGGAATCTCTCCGGGCCTTGAACCCGGCAGGAGGCGGATAATATGGAAACCAATGTAACTCTTTCAAATGCGGCGGCCAAGCGCATCGCCGAAATCGTCGGCAATGAAGCCGGCAAGCAGGCGCTGCGCGTCTCGGTCGAAGGCGGTGGCTGTTCGGGCTTCTCCTACAAGTTCGATCTCGCCGAAGCGGCCGCGGACGACGACGTGGTGATCGCCAACGGCGATGCCAAGGTGCTGATCGACAGCCTCTCGCTCGTCTACATGGCGGGTTCGGAGATCGACTTCGTCGACAACCTGCTCGGCCAGTCCTTCCAGATCAAGAACCCCAACGCGGTCGCCAGCTGCGGCTGCGGCACCAGCTTCTCGATCTGATAACTCTTCCTTCCGCGCAGTTCGCCCTTCCCAACGCTTCCTCTTTCGCTAAAAGAGGAAGCGAACATGGAGGCAAGGGCCGATGAAGATCGCCACCTGGAACATCAACGGCGTCAAGGCGCGTATCGACAGCCTGCGCCAGTGGCTGACCGATTCTTCTCCGGATATCGTCTGCCTGCAGGAAATCAAATCCGTCGACGAAACCTTCCCGCGGCTCGAGATCGAGGCGCTCGGCTATCACGTCGAGACCCACGGCCAGAAGGGCTTCAACGGCGTCGCACTGCTGTCGAAGACGAGGCCCGACGAGGTGATGCGCGGTCTGCCGGGTGGCGAAGGCCCGGACGGACTGGTGGACGAGCAGTCGCGTTATATCGAGGGGGTCTTTTCGGTGCCGGGCGGCGCGATCCGTGTAGCCTCTATCTATCTGCCGAACGGCAATCCAGCCGACGACCCGGTCAAGTACCCCTACAAGCTGGCCTGGATGGAGCGGCTGCGCCTGCATGCGCAGAACTGCCTTCTCCTCGAAGAGCCGCTAATCCTTGCCGGCGACTACAACGTCATTCCCGAGCCGCATGATTGTTTCGATCCGGCGGTGTGGGCGACGGACGCACTGTTCCTGCCGCAGACCCGCGCCGCCTTCCGGCGTCTGGAAAACCTCGGCCTTATCGACGCAGTACGCGCCACGACCGACGCGACCAAGCTCTATTCCTTCTGGGATTATCAGGCCGGCGCCTGGCAGAAGAACAACGGCATCCGCATCGACCATCTCCTGCTCTCGGCGGAAGCCGCCGACAGGCTGAAATCCACGGCGATCGAGAAACATGTCCGGGCCTGGGAAAAGCCGTCGGACCATGTGCCCGTCATCGGCATGTTCGATTTCGGCTGATCGCCTGAAAGATCGGCGAGGCGTCGGTTATTCGACGCCTCGGGCGAACTCCTGAGACAGGGCGACTGCACCGCGGCGATCCTCTTCGCCGACGACGGAGAATGCCTGTTCCTGCAATTGCTGCATCCAGATACATTCCTTGGCGGTGCACTTGTCGAGCGCTGCCGTCATGAAGGCGAGCCCCCGCACCGTCTGGCCTTCCTGGAAAAGGACGTTGCCGAAAACCGACATGGCGCCCGGATGGCCGCTCTTGCGGGCCTGGTTCAGCCATTTCTTCGCCTGCTGGATATTGGCAGTACCGCCCTCGCCGGCCAGAATCATCCGGGCCAGCTGAAACTGGGCTTCTGCCACGCCGAACGTGGATGCCGCCTGGAAATAGAGTTGGCGGGCCTGCGAAAGATCGGGTCTGACTGGGCTGCCGGGAATGCCGCGGCGATAATAGTTGGCCAGCGACAGAAGCGCGTTGATGAAGAAGCCGGTGTCCTCCGAGCCGGGTTCGACGCCCTGTGCCGCGATCTCGTTATAGATCTTGAAGGCCTCGAAATCGTCCTTCGCGACGCCGTCGCCATAGGCGTACATATTGGCAAGCGCCCAGCGCGAACCGGTATGGCCCTTTTCGGCGGCATAACGATAAGCTTCGACCGCGTCTTCCTTCTGGCCGTTCTTATAGGCCTTGAAGCCGAACTTGAAGAGATCGAAGGGGCCAGACTCCTTCGTCACTCCCGACTTGATATCGAAGGCCGCAGCCGATCCCGCCAAAATCGAGGCGAGCGACGCTCCAAGAAGCAATACTCTCATGGATCCGATGTCACACTTCGGCATGGTTCAGTTTCTTTCACTCCGCGCGCGACTACCCGCCGCAGCCCGAGCGTCGCTCGCTGCCGGAACAAGATTTGTCCGGGAATATCCCGTGCCTGCTCCTCCCGAGAGACGAATGAAACTGTAGCCGCCGTTTTCGGCAAGACTAGGACCCATAACCGCAGCGATTGCGGCAGGACAGGACGGCATCAGAATCCGCCTGCCTGAGCGCAAAAAGCCCGGCTTTTCATAAAGAAACCCGCCCATGATACTCCAATTACGCGCCGCGCCCCCGCGTTCCGCGCCTGTTCTTCCTCTATCGCTGCTCCCCGTTTGTGGCGGGAAGTGGACAGAAACGCCCCTCTCAAGGCACCCGACAATAGTCTCGAAAAAGTGTTGCTAAATCGTCACAAGAGAAACGACGAAACTGTTCTCATCTGAATTAAAATTCGCCACAAAAAAGCCCGGTCGCAACCGGGCTTTCAAGCTTCAATCAAGTGAAGTCAGAATTTGACCTTCAGAGACGTCGAGAGGGCAGCGACCAGATCGTCACCAAACCGGTATGTTGCTTCGTCACCAGCGGCAATGCCGTTGATGGTCACGGCACTTGAGCTGCCGCCGGTCAGGACGCCAAGCACGCCGGCCAGACGAATCTCGACGTTCTTGTTCGGCGAGTAGGCGACACCTGCGCCGACGGTCCAGGTATCCGTGAGGGTGCCAAAGCCCTGCGAAGTCCCTCGATCCCAGGTGAGGCTGACCGCGCCGCTCCATTGTTCGTTGAACTTGTGGCCTACGCCGCCGGTAACCGTCCAACCGTCCCGGTATCCGAGTTCAAGCGCGGTAACTTCCACGCCGCCGGCATTGTAGAACGGGATCCGCTGCAACACGCTCCAATTGGTCCATTTGACCGATCCGAACGCGAGCCAATCGGGAGCGATGCCAGACTGCAGCTTGAGTTCGATAGCCTCCGGCATAGCGGTTGAGCCTTCGACCGGAATGACCGTGCCGGCGCCGGGCACGCCGATGCCCCCGGGAAGGTTGGTAAGGTCAACCTGGCCGGTGACGCTATCCAATTTCACCTGGCTATAGTACATCAGGCTGGCGCGCAGCGCGTATTCCGGAATTTCGTAGGCAACACCTGCCCGCCAGCCCCAGCCGTCACCTTCAAGATCGAGGCGGCCCACACCAGAGCCCGGTAACGGCGCGAAGACTGACGGCGCCACGACCAGACGTTCTTTGAAGCCGTCCATCTGGAGATAGTTTCCACCGGCGATGACGCGCAAGTCGCCCGGGCCGGCATCGAATTTGTAGGAGCAGGTCAGCGCGTAGTTGTCGCTGTTGATCTTTGTCTCGATGTTCTGGTTTGCCCCGGCCCAACCGGCGCCTGGGTTGGTATGAGCGCCATAGGGCTGCGAGTAGTCGGCCAAGCAGTCGAACCCCTCGAAGCCCGCCTTGGCGCCGATACGCGGAGACCAGTAGTCGTCCGTCTCGTCCACGGAGCTGGAATAACCCAAGGTGTTGAGCGCGCCATCCCCCGCGATTGTATCGGTGACGTTCTTGAGTTTCCTCTGGGGCATCACGTAGGTAGCCGTGGACTCGATCGCGACCGAAGACGGATCAAAAAGCAGATCGATATTGTATCCGCCCCGCTCGATGCCGCCTGCGAGCGCAGGCGACTGAAGGGTGCATCCAGCTACGAGAGCAAAGACGCCCCTTGAGATTAGTTTGCTTACCATAAATTCTCCCACTCCCTGGTAAGTGACCGAAATCACTCTAGATGGTTCGCTCCAATTGACAACTTTCGGCTGTCCGGCGCTTCGCGGCGCAAACGCTCTATAGATTTACGTAAGCAAACCAGGAACCGGGGCTTTGATGCCGATTTCGGCACAAAATTGCTCTCTCTCCCTTAATTGGATCGTTAAGATTAGAATTTTATTATTTTAAGCCGGCTATCTGTGTCAATGTGGCAACAATGCGGCTTTCTGCAAGTGAGCAGTTGCACACATGCGACCCAGGGCCAACAAACGGTTGCGAAACGGGAAATGCCGCGCTCGTTTCCGGCGCGGCACCCCTTATTTCCACCGATTCACGATGAAGACGGTCAGCCGGCTTCGCTGATGCGCAGAAGAGCAGTCTTCAGGTTCGCCATCTGAACTTCCAGTTCGGCAAAGCGTTCGCGCTCGGCAGCAACCACTTCGGGATCGGCATTGGCGACGAATTTTTCGTTGGCCAGCTTCTTGCCGATGCGATCCATCTCGGCCTCGGTCTTGCCGACCGCCTTCTCGATGCGCGCCTTTTCGGCCACGACGTCGATCAGGTTGCCGAGCGGCAGGCAGGCCGTCGCCTCGCCGACGACGATCTGGGCGGAACCCTTCGGCGCTGCCTCGGCAAGCTCGATGGTTTCCACGCGTGCAAGGCGGCGGACGGCCGCCTCGTGACGGCGCAGACGCGCCTGGGTCAGTTCGTTGGCGCCGACGACGATCAGCGGCGCAACGGCCGATGGCGGCACGTTCATCTCCGCGCGGGCAGAGCGCAGACCGGTGACGAGGTCGACCAGCCAGTTGATCTCTTCCGCAGCTGCCTGATCGGCGAATTCCGGCGCCGGCCAATCGGCGTGGCAAAGCAGGCCGTCGCGCGTTTCGGTGTGGGCCCAGAGCTCTTCCGTCATGAACGGCATGAACGGATGCAGGAGCTTGTAGGTCTCTTCCAGCACGTAGGCCGCACAGGCCTGGGCCTCCGCCTTGGCACCCTCATCCTCGCTTGCGAAGATCGGCTTCAGGAGTTCCAGATACCAGTCGCAGACCTGGTTCCAGACGAAACGGTAGAGCGAACCCGCCGCCTCGTTGAACCGCTGGGTCTCGATCGCCTCCGTGACGTCGCGGATGGTCTCGGAAAGTTCCGTCAGTATCCAGCGGTTGACGGTCAGCGCAGTTGCCTCCGGCAGGAAGGCCGGATCGCGCTTGACGCCGTTCATCTCGGCAAAGCGTGTGGCATTCCAGAGCTTGGTGCCGAAATTGCGGTAACCGGCGATGCGGGCCGGATCGAGCTTCACGTCACGTCCCTGCGCCGCCATGATCGCCAGCGTGAAGCGCAAGGCGTCGGCGCCGTATTCGTCGATCAGGTCGAGCGGATCGATGACGTTGCCCTTCGACTTCGACATCTTCTGACCGTTCTTGTCGCGAACGAGCGCGTGGACATAAACGGTGTGGAAGGGCTCGACCGGATTGCCATCCTCGTCCTTCATGAAATGCAGGCCCATCATCATCATGCGGGCAACCCAGAAGAAGATGATGTCGAAACCGGTGACCAACGCGCTGGTCGGATAATACTTCTCAAGCTCCCTGGTCTGGTCCGGCCAGCCAAGCGTCGAGAACGGCCAGAGCGCCGAAGAGAACCAGGTGTCGAGCACGTCCTCGTCGCGGGTCAGGATCTCGCCCGGTTTGAAGTTCTCCAGGAGATCCTCGACAAGAGCCTTCATCGGGCCTTCGTGCGAAAGATAGTGCTGGATGGCGGCCTGCAGCGCCTCTTCCTCGGTTTTTTCGACAAAGACCTGGCCGTCCGGGCCATACCAGGCCGGGATCTGATGTCCCCACCAGAGCTGTCGCGATATGCACCAGGGCTGGATGTTCTCCATCCATTCGAAATAGGTCTTGTCCCAGTTCTTGGGCACGAACTTGGTGCGCCCTTCCTTGACGGAAGCGATTGCCGGCTGCGCCAGGGTGTGGGCGTCGACATACCATTGTTCGGTCAGCCTCGGCTCGATCGGCACGCCGCCACGGTCGCCATGCGGCACCATGTGCTTGTGCGGCTCGACCTTGTCGAGCAGGCCTGCTTCCTCGAAAATCTCGACGACGATCTTGCGGGCGGTGAAACGATCCTGGCCTTCGAGGCGATCCCAGGCGCCGTGAAGTGCTGCCGGATGATCGAGGCCTTCGAGGAAATCCTCGTTGTCCTTGATAGTGATCGTACCGTCGACGTTCATCACGTTGATGGCACGCAGCCGTGCTCGCTTGCCGACTTCGAAGTCGTTGAAGTCGTGCGCGGGGGTGATCTTGACCGCACCGGTGCCGGCCGTCGGATCGGCATAGTCGTCCGCGACGATCGGGATCCTGCGGCCGACGATCGGCAGGATGACGTGCTTGCCGACGATGGCCTTGTAGCGCTCATCCTCGGGGTTCACCGCAATGCCGGTATCGCCGAGCATGGTTTCGGGACGCGTCGTCGCGACGACGATATAGTCACGCGTCTCGAATTCGGTCGCATTGCCGTCTTCGTCGAATGTGACCGGATACTGGTAGGTGACGCCTTCCTCAAGCGGATAGCGGAAGTGCCAGAGATTGCCGTTGACCTCGTGCTGCTCGACTTCGAGGTCGGAGATCGCGGTCAGCAGCTTCGGATCCCAGTTGACGAGGCGCTTGTCCTTGTAGATCAGGCCCTGCTTGTAGAGCGTGACGAAGACTTCCAGGACCGCGGCCGACAGGCCCTCGTCCATGGTGAAACGTTCGCGCGACCAGTCACAGGAAGCACCGAGACGCTTCAGCTGGTTGAAGATCAGACCGCCCGACTCCTCTTTCCACTCCCAGATCTTGTCGACGAAGGCCTCGCGGCCCATTTCGCGGCGTCCCGGAAGCTGGCGCTCCATCAACTGGCGCTCGACGACCATCTGGGTGGCGATGCCCGCATGGTCCATGCCCGGCTGCCACAGCACGTCCTTGCCACGCATCCGCTCGAAGCGGATCATGATGTCCTGCAGCGTGTTGTTGAGCGCGTGGCCCATATGCAGCGAACCGGTCACGTTCGGCGGCGGAATCACGATCGTGAAGGTTTCCGCGCCCGGCTTGGCGTTGACGCCGGCGCGAAAAGCGTCGGCCTCGTCCCAGGCCTTGGCGATCCTCGGTTCTACTTCTGCGGAATCATAGGTCTTTTCGAGCATTTCCTGACCCGTTTTTGTTCTTTGAGAGCTATCGGGGTGTAAATAGGATGGGGTGTTCCAAGTCAATAAAAAAGCCGCCCCGTCACCGGAGCGGCCGTATCGATCAGCCTTGCGGGCGGATGGGCCAGGCCAACCGCTGGCTTAGCGGCGCGTGCCGCGGGATACGCGTTCGATTTCCTCGCGCACCAGGCGCTCGACCAGCGTCGGCAGGTTGTCGTCCAGCCATTCCTGCAGCATCGGGCGCAGCATGTCGCCGGCCATGTCCTCGAGCGAACGGCGCTCCATGCCGTTGAACACCGAGGCAAGCTCGCTGAAGGATTTTGCGACCTGAGCGCCGGCTTCGGCGGACAGAAGGTTCGCGGTCTCCTCGATCTTCGCCGGCAGGCTGCGCGGCGCGGGTTCCGCAGCGAGTTTCGGCTCTGTTTTCGGCTCGATTCGTGGTTCGGACCGCACCGGCGCTTCGGCCCTGTGCGTAGCCGACAGCGGCGGGTCGAAGACCGGCATCATGACACGCTGGACCGGCTCCGGCTGCGGCGCCACCGGGGCAGCCTGCGTGACGGGGGCTGGTTGGGTGGCCGGTTCGCGGAATTCGGGCATGCGCGGCATCGGGCGAAGCTGAGCCGGCTCCTCCTGGCGTGCCGCCGATGCGGGCGAGGACGGCGTTTGCGCGGAAGAGGTGGCCGCCGACGGGCCCGGCGCAGTCGAAGCGGCCGAAAGACGCACGCTGCCGGTCTCCTGCTGGCGGGTCGAAGCGGCCCGGACCCTTGCGGCGACATCTGCGAGCGACAGGGTACGATCCTGCTGTGCCGTCTGGCCCGAGGATCCCGACGGGTAGTTCATCGGCTCGCTGCGCGATGGCGCGCCGCGATCATTGGCAGCCATGTCGGGAACAAAGCCCGTCTCTTCGCCGTCTTCGATCTCATCGTCGCCATAAACCGGGGGAAGCTGGCCGCTGAGCGCGTTCTCGGCGTTCGGTTCATTGCTTTCAATGATCCGGCGAATGGACGCCAAGATTTCTTCCATGGAGGGTTCACGCGCTACATTTGGCTGAGCCATTTTCATCCCCGCTGTTACCGGCACTCGAGTCGGCCCCGTGGAGGGTGAACCGAATCGACGTTACTCTAAGGTGTTGGGGGGGCTGGAAACAATGACAAGTGCCCCAGGCCTCCTACCGATACACAGTTTTGTTGGGGTTGTGAATCCCGTAAGTCACACTTGCAGGAAACAAGTGACACTGGCGTGAAACAGACAGGTGGCGCCGCCGGAAACGACAAAGGGGCCGCAAGGCCCCTTCCCGTTCATGGCGTTCGAACCGCGCCGAGCGATCAGAACACGAATTCCTTGGCCTTTCGGAAGCCCGGCAGTGGCTTCACCGACGCGTTGAAAGAGGCGCTTTCGGAGATGGAACCCTGCTCCTTCACCAGCACCTTCGCCTGGGCGGCATTGCCATAACCGACGACGGCGACCAGCCGTCCGCCATCGCGCAGCTGTTCCAGAAGCGCGGCAGGCACTTCCTCGACGGCACCGTTGACGAAGACCAGGTCATAGGGCGCCTCGGCGACATAACCATTCTCGAGCTCGCCGGTAACGACCGCGACATTGTCGTAGCCGAGCGAGGAGAGCGTCGCGGTTGCCTGCGAGGCCAGCGTCTCATCCGCCTCCAGCGAGACGACGGAGCCGGCGATCAGGGACAGGACGGCGGTCGCATAACCGCTGCCGGTGCCGATTTCGAGCACGACGTCATCCTTGGTAATGGCGGCAAGCTGCAGAAGCTTGGCAAGCGGCGAAGCCTCCATCAGGTACCGGCCAGGGGCAACCTCGATGTCCGCATCGATATAGGCGAGCGATTTTGCCTTGGCCGGCACGAAAGCCTCACGCGGAACATTGTAGAAGGCCCGCAGAACCGAATGCGACGTGACATCGGTGGTGCGGATCTGATTTTCGACCATCTTCGTCCGTGCTGCTTCGAAATCCATCATCTCAGTCGTCCCAAATCACCCGGCGATGCGCCGGTCTACGCATGACCGTCTTACTGACGGCAAGACATGCTTTCAAGACACTGGCCGCTTTCGAAGCAAAAAAGCGGAGGAGAGCGCCCCGCTCTCCTCAGGCTCAACCGTGGGGCCGAAGCTCAAGCGTAGGCCGGCGGCGCTTCTTCCAGCTTGCGGATGGTCACATAGTCCCGCCCATAGGAAGAGCGCAGGCTGTGGTCCTTGTCGAAGGCGGACTGCTCGGCGGAGGTCAGCGGGAACATGCCGTCGGCGAATGTGCCGGTGCCTTCGACCTCGTTGGCTGCCTGACGGTGTACGTTGATTATCCTGGTGATCATGGCGCCTTCCCTCCGTTCCACCCCATAAATGCTGAGCGGGCCTTTCTGTTCCGAGACTAGGAGGAGAAGGTTAAAAAATTAACCATGTTGCAGCGCACACAAATATGCGTGGTAAATGCTTGGTATCAAAGCATGTTTGGATTTGAGGAACAGGTCAGACAAGAAGGGGAAATTGGAGGCCTCGCCGAGAATCGAACTCGGGTGCAAGGATTTGCAGGCTTTTCCCTGCCTTTGTTAACGTTTGGCTTTTCTGTCTCGTGTCGCACTCATGTTGCAGTCAGTTGAGCAGGATGTTCGCTGCATGTGCCAGTTCTGTCCCGTCGTCGCCGCGGGGGAAAAGGTGGCCATAGACGTCCATTGTCATCACGATGGAGGCGTGTCCGAGGCGCTCCTGGACCATTTTGGCCGGCAAACCCAGGCCGCCATCTTCTTTACGATTGATGAGCCAGCTTGCGTAAAAATGACGCAAGGCGTGTAGGCCGGTGTACTTCGCCTTCAGGAGCGGCTTGCCATCCTCGTCGAGCTCGGCTGATTCGACCGTCACCCCTGCCCTCATCATCGCCGGCACCAAACCCTTGTTGATGATGTTCGTATGCGATCGGGGTTCTCCATCAGGATTGGCGAAAACTAGATGGGCGCCGTTTGGCTGCTTGAGCTTATGAGCCTTCAGAGCGGCTATGACGAGCGGGGGGACCGGGATTGCCCTGACGCCTGCTTCTGACTTCGTCGGGCCGATCGCCTTGAACTGGTCGGCGCGCTGGTTGACGCTGATCTCGCCCTTCTTGAAATTCACGTCCTGCCATCTCAGCCCGCGCAGCTCTGATGAGCGCATACCGGTGAAGATCGCCGTGACGAGCAGCGGCCTCCAGTGATCGTCCAGGGCGGCCACAAGAGCCTTGATCTCCTCGCGAGTTGGTATATCGACCCCGACCTCAAGCTTGCCCTTCTGGCGCTTCTCCTGACGTCTGTCGCGGCCCTTTCGGCTCCCTTTTATGTCGCGCACTGGATTGCGTGTAGCGAGACCACGCTCGTTCGCATCGGACAGGATGGAACCGAGCGAAGTGAGGATCTTCTTCACCATCGCCGGTGACCTTCCTGCTTCCCTGAGCTTATCCTCGAAATCGCGCACCGCCGGCACCGTGAGCTTCGAAAGCAGTACCTGGCCAATGAGTGGCACGATGTGGTGCTCAAGGTGGCTCTTCCGCTGGTTTACGGTCGACCGCTCAAGGCCGGCGTTCTCGCCAGACGCGACCCACAGCGCGCCGGCTTTCTCGACTGTGACGCTCGCCGAGTCCGCGACGTGGGTCCCTTCCCTCACCTCGACAGTTGCCGTAGCTGCGAACTGGTCAGCTTCCTTCTTGAGCCGGAACGTTTTCAAGCGGCGAACGCCGGTGGTGTCGAAATAGTCTACAACCCAGGCGGATTTCTCGACGCCTTTAGGTGTGGTCCATTCACGCTTGCGAACGGACATCACTCACTCTCCAGAGACTTGTACTTTTCATCAACGATCCTCTTGTGAGCGGCTGCCTCAACCTCTCGCTGACCATTCCACTTGAGTAGAGCTTTTTGCAGCTCCGAGATCGCTTCATCACCTAGACTTGGATCTCGCCCGTCCGCACCCGAGGTGATGATGTCGAGGATTTCGTCCGTAATAGCTTCGACCGCTGCATCGTAACCACGCATCTTTCTGAGCGCAGAAAACAAGACCCCTAAGTCCGCTAAGCGAGCCCCCACCGAAACGGGTTCAGGAAATGCTATCTCCAAAGCCCGAACAATCTCCGCGTTCATGCTGCGGCCGTTCCGATCGGCTGCACCTTTGATCCTGTTCCTGAGCCCGTCAGGAAGCCTCAGCGGAAACTGATCCGAACCCCGCCCTACCTTCGCCATTCCGTATACCCCCGAGATTTACATCACCGTAATTTCTTTTCGCTTGACGCGCAATGAAATCACCGTAATTTACATTACCGTGATGTTAATAACGAAAGGTTACCATTTATGACGAGAAATGCGGATAACTCCGTCGCGCTCGACCTCATCTGGGGCGCCGCCGATATCGCAAAGATGATTGGGCGATCTCAGCGCGCGACGTTCGACATGCTGGAAAAGGGCCAGCTGCCAGCCAAGAAAGTGAACGGCCGCTGGGTCGTCGAGCGGAGCAAGCTCATTGCCTTCTTCATGGAGGCGGCATGAACGCGGCCCTCCGGAACGCAAACGGTCCGGCAACCGCGCCAACGGTTCCGGACCATGGTTCAAACATCCCGAGAAAGGACTTATCTATGAACAAAGGGGAAGATAACACTGCGCCGTCACCATTTCCACCCCTCTCCCGCCGACTGTTCCTTGGATTTGCGACCGTCGCCTCGCTACCGGTCACAGCGGCCGCTAAGGTTTCGGTTCGTGATGCACCCCTATCGGTAGACGAGTTCCTCGCGAAGGCCCTACCCTCGGAGCGTGTTCGGTACCATTCAAACGCGCTTGCGGAGGCGATGGCAGATTTGCACCCGAACGAGACGGGATGGCGTGTTCAGACCTGCCATGAGGCAAAGTCAGAATTCGTCCTGGTCGTCCCGCGGTCCTCCGGGAGGGCGTCGGTATGAACCCGCGCATCATCATCACCACGCGCCGAAGGCTGGAAGCCAAGATTGAGGAGATGATCGGGCTGCTGGACATCCTCGACGGTGATCCCGACGTCGAAAATAGCGGGGACGAAGAGCCATGGCTTGGTGGTTCGCCCCAGTGCGGTGAATACGACCTTGAAGTCGACGGCGATGAGCAAGACTACAATGGCGACGAGGGAGATTACAGCGTCGGCCGCCTGACCGGAGGCTGCGGACTGTGACCATCAATCCCCAATCCCGCCTCAAGAAGCTGGCCAAGGACGCTGGCTTCACCGTCGCCAAATCAAGCGGCGGTTACGTCCTTTCACACACTGCTACCGGCAAGATGATTGCCGGTGAAAAGCGGCCGCTGACGATCCAGAGCTTGGCCGTCGAGCTGCAGAAACTCCACGTCCTTGGGAGGTAGCATGACAAACGAGCCCATCACGGCCGCAGCGATGTGGCTTGCCGATCAGAAGGAAATCCCGGAGCAGGTCATCCACCTGCTCCGGGAGAAGTTCCACATCACCGCGGTTCAGGCCGCCCAGGCGCTTACACTCGCGCGGCAGTATAGAACGAACCGGAGGGCTTTCGGTTGAGCCATCTACCTTGGATGCAAATCTATATCGGAGACGAGCTTGCTGAAACGTCGGCACTCAGCCCCGAGGAATACGGTTGCCACATGCGCCTCAGGCTTCACCAATGGATGCATGGCGAACTTCCGACGGACGAAGAACGGCTTCGCCGCATCTGCTCGGCAGAGCGGGAGCAATGGCCGATGATCCGGGATGCTCTGGCGCCTCTCTTCGATTGGCAGTGGCATCACGTCAAGACGGCTGAACTCCGCCGGCAATCAGAGGAATTGCGCCTGACGAAGGTTGAGAACGGCAAGAAAGGTGGTCGTCCGCGCAAGCCGACAGAAAACCTAAACGAAACCGAAACGAAACCTACAGGTAAAGCTAACGGCAAAGCTGATGGAAAGCTAAATGAAACACCATCACCATCACCATCACCTTCACCTTCAGACTTAAATTCACCGGCAGCGCCAACGGCAGCGTCAGCCTCACCAAGTCGGGCTTATGATGAAGAAAGGAAGGAAACGTATACGCGAGCCTTCCCGGTTCCTCAGAGCGTTGAAGGTGGCAGAAACTTTCTTTTGAGCCGTGGTTGCCCGCCAGAGGAATTGAAGCGGTGCCTCGGCATGCTGATGGAAGGGCACCTCACACCTTTCGATATCGAGGCGTGGGACGTTAAAGCGAGGGCAAACGCATGAAGCAGCTTGATCTATTCGAGTGGGCCGATACGAAACCGACCAATGTCGTGACGCTCATGCCGGCGCTGGTCCACAAGGCGGCGATGGAGGCGATCTACAACATCCCGCGCCCCAAGGGTGGCGGCGATCTGATCCAGATGAAACGGAGCGTCGCATGAAAGATCTGGATGACGAGATCGAGCGCATTGCCTCAACGCTGGCTGCGCTTGAAAAGATAGCTGGCCCATCGCCCGAGTTGAAAGATCTAATCGACTATTACAGGGATCGTCATGTCAAGCTGAGCCGCAAATCTGCGAAATACTTCACGCCCTACCGAAATGAGCGGGGCCGCTTGGTCGTGAACGAGGTCGGTGACACGGAGGACGATATTTGACCCGCCCCGCCCTCACCCCCGAGCGCCTCGACGCCATGCTGGACGGCAGAGCTAAGCCAGCCGGAAACCCGTCTCGGATCATTTGGACGCTGCCGGCGATCGGCCGGCGGATCGGTGTTGGTGCCGACTTCGTCCGGGACACGATCGCTAAACAGCCCGGCTCTCCGGTGAGGGAAATCGGCGGGCGGTACTACGCTTTTGAGGACGACCTGATCGCCTTCCTACGGTTTGAAAACAGAAACGATCAGGGCTAGGAAACTGATCGCGATGGCTGCCCATGAAAGCCATGGCTTGTAATAGAGGTCGACCTCAGCGGCAACGGCATGCCTTACCTCGCGCATTCCCTTCGTTGTCAGATGATATCCACCGATCACTCGGTTCCAAGCCCAATGCTCATTCTCCGTTTCCGGCAGCACCGGGTGACCGGGAACGGGAGCTCGCCAGCGGTAGGCGCGGCGAAGCAGGTCTAAGGTCTCTAGCCTTCCTATTTCGGCAGAGAGTAGCGCTACCGCATTCTGGTGGTCGCCATCCAGGCTTTCATACTCTTCGGATCGGCGGTTGAGCCCCTTAGTCCTTGTGTAGAAATCCTCATATGCTTTTTCGCGCTCCAGCCTAAGCTGGATCAGACGGTAGCGACGATCTCGCCAATCAAACAGAACTTTTCCTACACCCACGCCTAACCTCCCACAGCCACGAATTCCCGTCTCAAACCGTTATGCTATTACATCCCGCATCGGGCATAACCTGATGGATGAGATGGAACCCATTCCGGACTGAAAAGAAAGCCCTGACCGACGACCAGATCCTTGATCTGCTCGGTGGCGGAATGCCGACCTCAACCGGCATCGCAGTTTCATCTGAGATCGCTCTTCGCGTGCCGGCCGTCGCCGCTGCCGTCCGCACCATATCCGAAGCGGCCGCCAGCCTTCGTGTGAAGGTCGTTGAAATCGCGGATGATGGTACCGAGACGGATGTCCCAGCCCATCCGGTTGCCGGCCTTCTCAAGAACGAAGCAAATGACTGGACCTCCGGTTTCGAGCTGACCCGCTCCCTCATGGTCGATGCCCTGACCCGCGACCAAGGCGGACTTGCCCAGGTGACGCGCCGATCATCGGACGATTCGGTTCTGGAAATCATCCGCCCGCGTCCCGGCTATATCAACGTCGATTATCCCGATGACAGTCTTCAGCCGCGGTACCGGATCAACGGTATCATCCAACCGGCCGGCAACATCGTCCACCTCAAGAGCACCTTCGACAGGAGCCCGGTGACACTATGCCGGGAGGCGATCGGTGTTGCCATCGTCATGGAGCGCCATGCGGCGCAGCTTTTCGGTAAAGGCGCCCGTCCCGGTGGCGTCGTCTCGTCTCCTAAGCCGCTCGGTGACGAAGGCTTAAAGAAAATGATCAAGGGCTGGCGCGCGGCCATGGAGGGCTCCGAGAACGGGGGCAAGACCGCCTTCCTCTATGACGGTGCGTCATGGGCACAGATGACATTTTCGAGCGTGGATGCCCAATTCCAGCAGCTCCGGATCTTCCAGCTTCAAGAAATAGCCCGCGCTTTCAACATCCCCGCCATACTTATTGGCGAGCTTTCCCGGGCAACATGGTCGAACTCGGCAGAGATGCAGCGCCTATTTCTTCTGCTCTGCCTTGAGCCGTGGCTGAAGGCATTGGAGAGCGCCTATCGCCGCGCCCTTTTCACGAAAGAAGAGCGGGCGAAATATGCTGTCCGCTTTGAGCGTGACGACTTCAGTAAGGTTGACCTGGCGGTGTTGGCAGCCGCGATCAACAGCCTCGTTGCCTCCCGCGTCATCAACCCGAACACCGGCCGCGATTGGCTAGACCTCCCACCCCGTGATGGTGGCGAGGAATACGCGAACCCGAACACCGGCAGTAGTCAGCCGGGGTCTGCTCAAAACCCAGCGGACCCTATACGCAATTCTGCGCAGACCCCGCCGAAGCCAGACAATGAAGACGACGCCGACAAGGAGCCGCGCGATGACGCTTGAGGAAATCCAAGCCAACGTGGTCGACCAGGACCGTGGCCGAAAGCTCGAAATCCACGAGCCGTTCGAAGGCAAGCCGACGGGTATGGTGATGTGGATCGCCGGCCCGGACAGCGCCACCCAGCGCCGCGCCCGTATCGAAATGATGGACGAACTGGCCGAGCGCGCCGAGCCGGACGGCACAGTCACCGCGGCGCACCGGGAAGCAGCCCGCATCAACTGCCTCGGCAAATGCGTCCTTCGTTGGGAGGTGCAACACGAAGGCTCGGACCTTTCCTTCAACCACAAGAACGTCGTGCGCGTCCTCAAGGCAGCTGACTGGCTCCAGGCGCAAGTGGACGCCTTCGCCGGTGACCGCCGGAACTTCGCACCGGAGCGTGGCTGATGGATCGGATATTCTTCGAAACCAAGATGCTGGCAGACGATAGCGGGGCTATCTCGGCACTGGCATGGCCTTTCGCCACCCCCGACCGGGTAGGCGACATGATCGAGCCGGGTACGTTCAAGAGCCTCAAGCTCCCGATCCCGATGCTGTTTGGCCATGACCATGGTGATCCGATCGGCACTTGGGATGTCGCCGGTGAGAGATCGGACGGCCTACACGTCAGCGGCAAGATGCTGATCAGCGAAGTCGCGCGGGCCCGAGAAGTGAATGCTCTTGTTCGGGCCGGCGCCGTCAATGGCGTCTCCATCAGCTTCATCACCAAAAAAGCACTTACCCGCCCAGGCGGGGGCCGCACCATCAAGGCTCTCGAAATGATCGAGATCAGCCTTGTCACGGTAGGCATGCATCCCGGCGCGAGGGTCACCTCCGCCAAGTCGGCAGTCGAGGCGCTTTCCATCGCCGCTGCCATCAACCGCGCAGCCGCGCAGATCGGAAGGAAGTGACATGCAGCATGTCATGAAACAGGCGCTGCTCGACAGCGTGGCGATCACCCGCAAGGGCGAAGAGGACGATCCGGTTTCGATCGTCACCAAGTCCCTTGAGGATCTGCAGAAGAACATCGACGAGCGTCTGAAGAAGGTCGAAGGTGGGCCGGAGATCAAGGCACTCATCGATCGCCTCGACGAGCTGGAGAAGAAGGCCAATCGCCCCGGCGTAAAGAAGGACAAGGACGAGCAGATCGAGGTCGAGCGTAAGGCCCTGTCGTCCTACCTGCGCTCTTCCATCTCTGCAGCGATCGAGGAAGCCGGTGGCTCCTTCGAGATGAAATCTGCAGCAGCGTCGGATACCGACCCCGCCGGCGGCTATTTCGTCCTGCCGACCATCGATTTGTCGATCCGCACGCTGATGACGGACCTCTCGGTGCTTCGCAGCCTTGCCGAGGTGGTCAGTATCTCGACCGACAAATACGAAAGATTTTACAGCATGGGCCGCCGCGGCGCCAAGTGGGTTGCAGAGCGTGAGGAACGCCCGCAGGACACGCCGCGCCCGGAACTGATCAAGCACAGCTATCCAGTCTCCGAACTGTATGCTGCACCCGTGGCAACACGTCACCTGCTCGACGACGCTGCCACGGATATTGCCTCCTGGCTGATCAACAATGCGGTTCACGACTTCGACGAAACCGAAGGCGAGGCTTTCTGGAACGGTGATGGCGTCGAGGGCAAGCCTCGTGGCCTCCTCGATTACGGCACCGCTCCAGAGAAAGATTTCACCCGCGCCTGGGGCAAGCATCAGTACATCCCGGCTGGTCACGCCTCAGCGCCGACAGATGACCAACTCACCGCATCGCTGATCAAGCTCGTTTCGGCGCTGCGTCGTCCGTACAAAGGCAACGCCCGGTTCGTGATGAACAGTAACACCGCCGTTCGCATCCGCACGATCAAAGACGGCGATGGCAGGTTCCTTTGGGCGCCAACCGGCAATCTCATCGACGGCATCGAACACCCGCTGCTCGGCTACCAGGTCGAGATTGACGAGAACATGCCCGACATCGCCGCCGGCACCACCCCCATAGCGTTCGGGGACTTCCGCCAGGGCTACGTCATCGTCGACCGCCAGGGCGTTCGCATCAACCGCGACGAGCTCACCCAGAAAGGCCGTGTTGTCTTCGACGTTTACAAGCGCGTCGGCGGCGGTGCGGGCGATTTCAACGCAATCAAGTTCCTCAAGATTGCAGCGAACTAAGGAGAAGCTAAATGCGCAAGGGTCTTTACCACAACCTCCACGCTGTACCGGCGATCAACTCTGCGTCCCAGAGCGCTGCCGCGGACGGCCTTGAAATCGACCGTAAGGGATCGCAGGGCCTCATGTTCATCGTGAACACGGGCTCCATCACCAGCGCCGGTGACTTCGGCGTGAAGGTGCAGGAGAGCGACACTTCCGGATCCGGCTACACAGATGCCGACGAGGAAGACATCATCAACGGTGTGCCTGCTTCTTTGGGCGCCACGAGCGCCTACCAGGTCGAATACATCGGCAAGAAGCGGTACGTCCGCCTTGCTCTGACCAAAGCCGGGGGGACCTCGATCCAACTCGGCGCAATCGCCCTCATCGGCCATCAGCATATCCAGCTGCCCTGATGCCGTACCGCGCCCCCTCCATCTGCTCGCATTGCGGGGCGGCTCACACAGCCGCCAAGCCTTGCCAGCGCGCGATGAAGGCAGATCGGGAGCGCAAGGCACGCTTTGACAAGAAACGCCCTGCTGCCCGCCAGCGTGGCTATGACGCCGAATGGGCGAAGGAGGCAAAGGCCTTCCTCGCCCTACCGGGCAATGACCTCTGCCGATGCGGTGCGCCCGCCGTGGTGGTCATGCACATCAAGAGCATCCGAGCCCGCCCTGATCTTCGCATGGACCGCACCAACTGGCGGCCTGGCTGTCAGCGCTGCAACGCAATCGAAGCCGCGGAAGAGCGGCGCACACTGAAAGGGTAAATCCCATGCTTATGGCAACCGCAAAGAGCAAGCTCTTCATCGGTGGCGTTCTCAGCCAGAAGAGCAGCGACTTCGTAGCCGCTGATTTCACCACTCAGGTGTGGAAGGAGATCACCCCGCTTGAAGCCCTCGGCACGGCCGGAGACACCTCAGACGCCATCACCTTCGACGCGATCGGAGAAGGCCGGAGGAAGAAGCTCAAGGGCATCCGCGATGCTGGCACCATGGAAGTCGTCGCCGGTCTGGATCCAGTGGACGAAGGCCAGATCGCTGTCGTGGCGGCTGAACGGACACCCTACGACTACGCCTTCAAGGTCGAGCTCAATGACGAGCCGCCTGGTGGCACCCCATCCTCCCGCTTGTTCATTGCCCAGGTCATGAGCGCAGCGGAGGCCTACGACACCGCGAACAACGTGGTGAAGTTCAACATGAGCCTCGCGATCAACAGCAACATCGTCCGCGTCGACGCCGTGGAGGCATGATCAATGGCGATGGCGCTGCTTCAAATATTCGCGGCCTTCGTCGGTCGCATGATAGGCGCCGTCCCCACGTTCAATCAGGCGGTGCCGCACGAGGTCTACGATCTCATCATTGTCGGGCCACGTGGAAGGAGATCGTGCGAGACGATCCAAGAGTGCCTCAGCTTCGGCAGTCAGTACAACTTTGAACATTGTGTCGTCCGTATCGAAAATCGAGAAATTATACGGCTCATCATCTCATCGATCGGATGCGGCGACAAGGCACCCGGGGGTGGTCGAAAACATTCCACCCCTCAAGGGGACCGGCGGCGGGTCCACTGTGCGAAAACGCGCCGATTTAGCCCCGATTTTGTGAACAGCAGAAAGGAAGGCGTTCTATGATTGTGACCGTCGCCGAGTTGAAGGAGCAGATCGGCTGGACCGATGGGCTCGGAACTGCCGATGACGAGCTTATGGGCCGGAAGATCGCGGCTGCTCAAGATCACATTGAACGGCTGCTCGGCTTCAAAATCGAGACGACGTATCCGCCTGCCGGAGACCCGCCTGCATCAACGGTGCCAGCCGCTCTCGTGGAAGCCGTGCTCCAACTCGCCGCCCACCGGTACGAAAACCGCGAGGCAACTCTTGTCGGGGTGACGGCCCAGGAGATCCCGTTCGGCGTCTGGTCGATCGTCAACGAATACCGGGAGTGGTCCTTTGGCTGACGACGGCGGATTATCAAGATTTCAGAATAGGATGCGAGCCATTCCTACAGCGGTTCGCGAGGCGGTGAAACCTGCCCTCCTGAAAAGCGCTGACGAGGTGGCCGACATGCAGCGCCAGCTTGCTCCGGAGGACACCGGCGCCTTGGAGGAAAGCATCACGGTCACTCCGCCGGGACAGGCGACGCCGGAGTATTCGCAGCCTGGCGGAAGCCGCGTGGCCGGCGAGCTGGAGGCGATCGTCACCGCCGGCAACGAAGACGTCCGGTATCCCCACCTCGTCGAGCACGGGACCACGAAGACGCATGCGCAGCCGTTCTTCTGGCCCGGCTTCAGGCTCACCCGCAAGCGCGCTGCCAACCGGATCAAGGGCGCCATCAGCCGTGCCGTCCGGAGGAACTGGGGGAGCGGCAAATGACACCGGAACTCGCCCTGCAGAAGGCCGTCCGAGCGCGCCTGATCGGTACCGCTGCCGTCACTCAATTGATCCCGGCTGCCGCCATCCTCGATCGCAACGAGCGGCCCGCCCCGTCGCCCTCGATCGTCATCGGTGAAGGCCAGAGCCTCGACGAGAACGACAGCCTCAGCCGCAACCTGACCCGCGTCTACATGGATCTGCATGTCTGGAAAAAGGAGCCGAGCACGCAGGGCGTGAAAGCCATCGCCGGTGCGATCCGGGCAGCAGTTCACAAGGCAAATTTGCCGGCTGAAACAGGCTTCCACTTCGCCGGCTGCTACGTCCAGAGCGCCCGGTTCCTCCGCGATCCTGACGGCGAAACCTCCCATGCCGTCGTCACCATCAACGCGAAGGTGCAAGAGCTATGAGATCTGGAAAACTTGACCGCACCATCCGCATCGATCGCTACGACGCCGGCGCCGTGAACGACTACGGCACTCCGGCGCCGACCTTCACCCCGCTTGCCACCCTCCGCGCCCAGGTGGTGCAGGCAAGCACCGAGGAATTCATCCGGGCGGCCGGCGCAAGCGACGAGACCGGGATCATCTTCCGAACCAGGTGGATCGACGGCGTCACCAACGCCGACCGCATCGTCTACGAGGGCGGTAATTTCAACATCAAGGAAGTGAAGGAGATCGGTCGCCGCAAGGGGCTGGAGCTTCGCGCCTTGGAGGCGGTGGGCGAATGAGCAGCAAGGGAACGCGCGGCGCAAAGGCAACGCTGAAGGCGATTGACGGCGGCCTTAAGGGTGTCCCGAAACCTCCGGCAAATTTGCCCGAGGTTATAATTCCAGAATGGAATCAAATCGCCGCTGAAATGGTGCAGCGGAAGATCCTCACCGCATCCATGATGGGCGTGCTGGAAACCTACATCGTCGCGCTTTGGACTGTCCGGGAATGCCAGAAGGCCATGGCGGAACACGGCCTCATGGTGAAGACGGCTCACGGCATGCTCAAACCGAACCCGGCGAGCGGCATCATGGCGAAGGCGATGGAGACCGTCGCCCGGCTGTCGGCAGAGCTTGGCCTGACGCCAGCGGCTAGATCAAAGCAGGGCTTCAGCGGCAAGGACAAGCCGAAGGATGGAGGGGCGCCCGATGGCCTCGACGTCTAACATTCCGCCAATTGGCGGATTGATCAAAGCCACCCGCCCCGAATGGATCTTCGACGGGAGCGAGATCGAAGATCCGTTCGGCAAAGGCGAGCGTGCCGTCAACTTCCTCCGCGCCTTGCACCACCCGAAAAGCGGCGACGGAAAGTTCGACCTCCCGCTGTTCTGGGAACGGATCGTGCGCCGCATCTATGGTCCGTGCTTCCCCGACAGCCGGCGCCAGGTGAAGACGGTTTTCATCATGCTCCCGCGCGGTGCCCGCAAGACCACGTTGGGCGCAGGCCTCGCCCTGCTTCACACAGTGGGCTACGAGCGCGTTCCGTCCGGCCAGGTGTTCGTTGCCGCCTCAGCAGAGGAAGACGCGCGTATCGCCTACGACGAGGCCGTGAGCATCGTTGATGAGACCGACTGGCTGAAGGAGGCGATGAAGCCGACCGAGAGCGTGTTCGTTCTGGAGCACCGGAAGAGCAAGGCGAAGTTCCGGGCGCTGGCTTCAGCCAAGAAGGGCAAGCTCGGCAAGACAGCAAATTTCGTGCTGGCTGACGAGCTGATCAATTGGGAAGGCGAGATTGCCCGCGCAATGTGGGCGGCGCTGCGCACGTCGCTGAACAAGACGACAGGATCGCTGCTGATCATCATCACCCAGGCCGGTCGCGGACAGGAGAACCTTGCTTATGAGCGGCTGAAGTATGCCCGCAAGGTCCAGTCGGGTGAAATCGAGGATCCGCGTTTCCTGCCCGTCCTGTTCGAAACCGACCCGGAGGCTGACTGGCAGGACGAGGACCTATGGCATTTCGTCAACCCGGGCCTTGCCGACGGCTATCCTGATATCGACGGCTTGCGCTCCATGGCCCACGAGGCGAAGGAGCAGCCCGGCGAGCGTGATAATTTCCGACAGTTCCACCTCAACTGCTGGCTGGACTACAGTGCGTCTCCGTTCGTCTCCATGCCGGTCTATGACGAGGGCAAGGGCGCAGTGGATCTCGATGCCATGGAGGCCGACCAAACGCCTTGCTATCTCGCCGTGGACCTATCCAGCACGAGCGACCTAACGGCCATTGTCGCCGCCTGGGGTGACCGTGAGAGCGGCTATGCGGTTCATCCGTGGTTCTTCCTCCCCAAAGATAACATTCACCGCAAGGCCGGCCAGGATGGCGTGAATTATCCGGTCTGGGAGGAGCAAGGGTTGATCACCCTGACCGAGGGCAACGTCGTCGACTTCCACGCGGTGGAGGCCGCAGTCGAGGATCTATGCGCCCGGTTCAATGTTCGCGAGATCGCCTTCGATCCGGCGCTCGCCCGCAACAGCATCAGCAACCTGCTCTATAAAGGCTTGCCGGTGGTCGAGTTCCGGCAGGGGTGGGTTTCCATGTCGCCGGCGATCAACGAGCTCGAGCGGGCCATCCTCGCCCGTCGCTTCATCCATGGCGGTCATCCGATCCTTCGCTGGCATTTCGACAATATCGCGATCCGGACGGACACGGCTGGCAATCGCAGCTTCCACAAGGGCAAGAGCAAGGACCGGATCGACGGTGCCGTAGCCACTGCCATGGCCGTCGCCCGGTGCGCCGCGGGTGAAACCGGCATCTCGTCATACGACACGTTCGACGGCGATATCGAAGAATGGAGCTTTGCCTGATGGCTGTCACCGATGAAGAACGCCTAGTCGTTTCCCTCGAGGCGCGCATACGCGACTTCGAGCGCAACATGCAGAAAGGCGAGCGCACGGGCACGCGGACCTATCAGAGCCTACGCAAAGGCAGCACCAGCGCCACGAAGCAGATGGAGCAGGATATGATCCGCACGACGACGCGGATCAACCAGGCCCTCGCGTCCACCAGCGCGAAAATCGGGGATTTTGGGAAGGCATTCGCGGTCGGCGCGATGACGGCCGGGATGGCCGGCTTTGTCACCGCCCTCAAGACGTCGGTCGAAAGTACCGCGGCCCTCTCCCGTCAAGCCCGCATGGCAGGGATGGACGTCGAGCGGTTTCAGGAACTCAAGTTCGCGGCCGAGCAAAACAAGATTGGGGTGGACGCTCTCACCGATGGCCTGAAGGAGATGCAGCTCCGGGCAGACGAGTTTGTTCAGACAGGCGCGGGCAGCGCCGCCGAATCATTCCAGCGCCTTGGCTACAGTTCAGAGGAGCTCTCGAAGAAGCTCAAGAACCCCTCCGAGCTATTCGTCGAGATCATCGGACGGATGAAGGAATTCGATCGCGCTGCGCAGATCCGCATTGGCGACGAGCTGTTCGGTGGATCGGCCGGCGAGCGTTTCGTCGAGCTTGTCGACAAGGGCGCCGAGGGCATCAGGGAGCAGATCCGGCTGGCGAACGAACTTGGCCTCGTCATGACAAGGGAGATGGTAGCCAAGGCTGAGGAAGTTGATCGCAAATTCAACCTCGTAGCGAACACCATCGGAACCAGCATCAAAAGCGCGATCATCGATGCGGTTTCTGCTTGGTTCACGTTTCTGGACTCATTCAAGGAGTTTGAAAAGCAGCAAAGCGCCACCCTCGAAGGCCGGCAAATAGAGATAGCGAGCAAGCGCCTTGACCTAGAAAACCAGAGGCTGGCTACACCTAAGACCGAGGCGAACGTCCTCAGGAAGATTGACGAACAGATGCGCCTTCTGGCCGAAGAAGACGCAAGGATCACGAACGTTAGAAACGGACGCTTATCCTCTACCCCTGCGGGTCCCACGGCACCGGCAGCGCCACCCCGCGACCTCTCCGGCGACTATGTCCGTGGCTACCGCGAAGAGCTGGCGAAATCGAACCGCGAACGCGCGATCGCCGCGGAGCTGGAGAAGATCCTTGCCGACGCCTCAAGCCATGGCGTCAAGCTCACGCGGGAACAGGCGTCCGCCCTTGCCGAGGAATCGGTCCAGCGGAAGGAGAGAGACGACGCGGCGAAGAAATCGGCATCGGCATCCGAAAAGGCGTCCACCGCCTCCGAGCGCGAGCGCGAGCGCATCAAAGAGATCATTTCCGAACTGGAGAAGGAAATCGCGGTCGTCTGGCAGAGCGACGAGGCGAAGCGTGCCCTTGAAGCATCGCGCATGGCCGGAGCCGAGGCGACAGATACCGAACGCCAGCGGATCATCGACCTGAATGAGGCGCTCCATCAACAAGAAGAAGCGCGGCAGCGGGTGCTTGATCAACTGGACTTCGAGAAGGACCTTACGCGCTCCGCCCTTCAGGACATGAAGAACGCCCTCGACGATGGGAGGGTCACCTGGGAGGAGATGGGCGACGTTGCCCTGAATGTGTTGGACCGAATCAGCGACAAGTTGATGGACGACGTCCTCGACAGCATCTTCGCGGTCAACAAGGCTGCCGGCAGTGGCGGTGGTGGTGGCGGCATCTTCGGCTCGCTCCTTGGCGGGCTGTTTAGTGGCGGCGGTGGCTTCCCCTCATCTCCAAAATCGCCTGTGGGCCTCTTTGCGAAGGGAGGGGTTTCCGACAAGCCGTCAATCTTTGCAGAAGCTGGACCTGAAGCCGCGGTCCCGCTCCCGGACGGACGGCGCATCCCGGTTGATCTAGGCAACAGTAGCGGCGGCCAGATGGACGTGAAAGTCGATGTTGGTGTGACCGTGGACGAAGGCGGCAACCTCAATGCTTTTGTCCGCAACGTGAGCCAGCAGCAAGCGAGCAAGACGATTGGTCAATGGGCCGGAAGCCGGAGCTTCGCGACCGCTGTGGGCGGCGCCATGCCGGAAATCAACAAAAGGAGGTTCGGCCAGTGACCGTATATAATTTGCCGTCGGCTCGGTTGCTCGAATGTACGTTCTCGCTCGACGACGGGACTGTATCATCGGCCTTTAAGCGTGGCGTCTCCTTCAATATCACGCAGGTTTTCGACCCGACCTTTCGCGCTCGTATCCAGACGATGCCCCTCGACCAGGCCGGCATGCAGGCTTGGACGGCATGGAAGGCGAGGCTGCGCGGTGGGCTTAATCGGTTCGCGGCTTATGACACCAGCCGTGCTGCTCCCCTTCACTACCTCGGGGCAAGAACTCCGGATGAGGTCGCTCCAGGATGGGCTGGAGCAGGATCACTGGCATCCGTAGGTGTCGGTGGCGCGATATCGGTTACAGGCGCTCCAGCGGGCTATGTGGCCACTGAAGGCGATCGGCTGGCGCTCGAGCAGAGCGGCTATGTCGCCCTCTACGAGATCGTAAGCAACGCTACAGCAAGCGGTGCCGGGGCCATCGACCTTTCCGTCTATCCCTTCATCCAAAGCTATTTCACAGCGGGTGCCGTCGCTCGCCTATGGCGCCCGAAAGGTCTCTTCCGGATCGACTGGACGTCTTGGCAGATGGCGGTGGTCGCCTCTCCCTCATCAATCTCCTTCGAAGGATATCAGGTGCTGAAATGACAATGTCGAACGAGGTCAAAGCGCTCTACGATTCGGGCGCCATCATCACGAGACAAATGCTCCGCTTCCAATTTGGCAGCGGCATATTCGGCTTCATCAGCCGATCGTCTCCGCTCACATACGCCGGCGTCGAGTACAAGCCGTTCGGCCTGATCGAAGTGTCGGACATCGGTGGCGGCACGGGCACGAGCGCCGACGGCGGCTTCACCCTGACGCTTGCCGAGAGCCCTGACGACGGCCTGACGCCGGACGTCCTGACCCAGATCGAGAGCGAGGACTATCGCGACCGGCCAGTTATAGTGATGGATGCCCACTTCCATCCCGACAGTGGTGCCTTGTTGCAGGTCGAGGTCGTCGCGCGCGGTTACCTCGATGTCGTCGAGCACCAGACCGATCCGGAGCGCGGCTATATTCTGGTTGCCCGTTGCGAAGGGCGGCAGCTCGACTATTCGCGCAAGAATGGCCGGTACCGCACCATGACGGACCAGCAGCGGCGGTCGTCAACAGATAAGTTCTTCCAGCATGCGGCCTCGCGCGGCCGTGTCGATATCTTCTGGGGAAGGGTTGCGACGAAATGAACCTGCAGAAGCTTCTATGCACCGAACTGAAGCGCCAGCTCGAGGCGAAGGGTCCCCGGGTTGTGGGGATCCCCGCCGGCGGCGAACTGCTCTGGCAATGGTTCCTCGACCTCAACAAGACCCGCACCTACCACATGGCCGGGCCTAACCCGATCGGGCCTTCGGAGATCCTCGCATATAGCAAGTTGACCGGCTGGGGCATCGAAGCCCGCCACGTCACCATTCTCCGCGCCATGGACGCCGTCTGGATCGACCACGCCTATGAAAAGCAGCCCCAGGCTCCCGACGGCGTTAAGACGCTTCCACAGCGGTCTGGTCACAACATGACCGCCGGCATGTTCGACGCGATGTTCGGGTGAGGCAATGGTTTATCTCGATCACCTCCTGAAAGCGCGAAACGAGCGATCAGCCACGAAGGTCAAGTCTCCCAGGATATCGAACGATCGTCGTCGTCGGCATTTGGTGAACCAGGTCATGGATGTGTTGAAAGACTGGCGTTTCAGCGAATTTGAGAACGAGGGCCCAATTCGCCACGGGTTGAGAGCCGCGATGTGCCTGGAGGGCAACGCCTGGGCATTTGCTGATCAAGAGGCCGCCTCTGTGGTGCTTGAGGGTTTAAACCGCATTGGCGCAGAGCGTCCGACATGGGAGCAAGGCCAGCCTGAGTTTGTGGCTCGAGATACCTGCGCATGGTGCCGAAAACCGCTTGAGGACGATCATGATCGAACGAGAAAGTTCTGCTCGGTCGAATGCGCAAAAATTTCGATCGAGTATCTGAACGAGGATCACAAGTACCAGCAGTCCCTTGTCGGGCGGTCTGCCTTCCGGCTCGTGAAACGGTCCAAGAGCAAGCCCCTCAGCTGCGAGGCCTGCAACAAGACGTTTCAGCCTCTCTATGACGGGCACCCTCAGCGTTTCTGCTCATATATGTGCAGTCGGGCGGCGGTACGCACTGGCGGCCTTCCTGAGCGTGACTGCCAGCATTGCGGCACCTTCTTTAGACCGCGTCAGAACCGAACGAAGTTCTGCTCTACCTCCTGCGCGGCCCTGTACAACGGTGCCAGACCAAAAGAGAGGTTTCTCTGCACGTGTGCCTGGTGCCATCGCGTGTTCGGATCGAAAAACAAACACGCCCGGTTCTGCTCTCCCAAGCATAAGACCGACGAGTTTCGCGCTCGAAGGAAGGGGCATCCGGTGAAAGACCGGCCATCCAATGTGATCTATCTCACGGCGGAAATGTTCGACGGCTGGTTCAAGCGGGCGGCTTAGACAGGGTTGCGCGGATCGCGGCTTCGAAGTGATCGAGCGTAGCCGCATGCATCATCATAACTGTCGAAATCACTGCCGACCTGCCCGTCATCACTGACAACTTTGAATTTGCCATCCGGTGCTTCGAATACCTGATGGCCGTTTATGCGAGTGATGCGCGGTTGTTCTTTCGACGGTTCGTAAGCCATGCCTCTGTTCCCCTTCTTAGTCGATTTCCTTGGCTGCTTAGAGGCGGTTACAAACCTCGTCGTAAGCTTCCTGCGCCTTTTTCATGTCGAGCTTGGCGGCATCCAGTAGCCCCCTGTCGCCTTTATGGACTTCAGCTTCAAGACGGCGATGGGCTTCCGTCAAGCGATCATAAGCAGAACTGAATTCTTCCCACAGTGGATGTTCTTGCATAGGCATATGTGATCTCTCTTTTGCATGCTCGATAACGTGGCATCTTAAGGGCGCTCCTGGCGCTCCAGTGATGCCCGAATCGCCTTGAGCTGTTCCAGCATAGACCCGAAGGCCGCCAGCACCACGCCGCCAATGACGGCTGGGATGCCGAAGGGCAGCATTCCGAGCAGCAGCGTAACGCCGTCGCCTCGGTCGGCAGAAGCACTCATAATGAACACCATCAGCGACAGCGCAGCCACGCAGATTAATGCGCCGATGATCTGAAGAAATTTATCCACAGCATCCACTCCAGTTGAGGGCAAGTTGCCAGTGAAAGCGCCGCTGTCAAGACGGCCCGTCAACGATACGTTGCCTCAGACTGCTTAACCGCAACGTCGCGATATCCCATCCGTCGCAGAAAAGATCCGACCACGTCTTTGGATGAAATATTCTTGGGCCCAATCGTCACCGAGACAATAGGGTTGTCATCTTTGTCTAGAGCGGCAGTTCTGAATGGCACAAGCCTATCTACAGCAGGCCGAAAATCCACATCAGGTTGATCAAGTTCGTGCATAACAGGAGTGACTAGTCGAAATTCCCCCTCCTCTCGGAAGGCTGGGTTCTTCATTTCGAACATGGGGGAGGTCATTAGGAGCATCTTCAGGAAGACCCCGCGGCTACCTTCTCTATGCTCTTTAGATCTCTTTTCATATTCTTCGTCCGTCTCAATAAGATTTTGTAAGACAGGGCGGAGATATCCTTTCTCGACAGCTGGCACGATGTCATCGAACATCGGACGAAGCATTTCCGTCTGCCGCCGCAAATCATATTCGACCTTCCGCAGGCGAAATATGGGCATCCCCTCAGAGTCGACTTTTTCACCGGTCTTCCTGAGAACGTCTTTGTCGAAACCGATGCAAAACCCGCGAGCATCATTAGCGTATCCACGCCATTGACTGAGCATGTCTTCGTGTTTCGAAAGGCAAAACCCTAAGCCATCCATATTGTTGACGAATATATCTATGTAGCTGGAGACCTCGTCACGTCTGAAGCGGACTGCGGGAGTCAGATCACACAGATCTCCGATGACTTTTCGAAGCCACTTGCCTTCCATCGTATCATTGGAAAGCACCAACGAGGATAAGCGAATAGTCCCGTGACGAACGATCGACTCGAAGGCTTCAGTCGAGCAGTAGTGGTAAAGTACGTCACGCATGGCTGTTCCCCGAAACAGATCTATCAGGGTTAGATGAAACCGAACGCGCGAATGTTGCAATCCATGTCGCATGGATTTGCGGTCACCTACCAGAAATGCCCGGAAATCAAGGGGAGCCGCTCGCAACAAGAATGAGACGTGGAAGGGCCGAAGTGCAGCGATCCTGCACGTTCAACGCATTGATATCACTAGTGAAATGGGGTGGAGGCCTCGCCGAGAATCGAACTCGGGTGCAAGGATTTGCAGTCCTCTGCGTCACCACTCCGCCACGAGGCCGTCCGAACGCATAAAGAGCGAGTGGTGTCGGGCGTTTAGAACGAATCGAATAACGGCGCAAGCGGGTTTGGCCCGTTTGTCATTTTTTTCCTGCACGAGGCCACAGTCGGCAGGTCGATAGCTGCATTCCCGCCTCAAGCCGGCGTTCGCAGCGCCTCGGGATGAGTGCTGGAATGGCATCAAAGCCGGTTTCATAAAAAATTCACCAAACCTCGGGAACCAAATCCATTCGGATGAGTTTTCTACGCCGCAATGCAAGGTGTAGACATGACGAGTGACGTAACTGAAGCAGATGATGCCGTGTGGAGTTCCCCGGTCAGAGTACGCGTTGGATACGGTTTCCCAGAAATGGTCCACGGGCCGAAAGAAGCCCTGGAGTACCTCAACTGGCGCTGGCCGGTGCGCGAAGGTACCTATTACATCAAGGCCCTGAAGGAATGTGCAGCCTGCCTGCAGCGCAAGCTCCCCCTGGAAAAGGTGCGGGAAACATTCATTCTCGCCAGTATCGAAGCGAAGATGCTGAACTGACCTCGATCTAACCCTGCCGATCGCACGGCGGCGCTTACGCTGGCCAGTAGAAGTCGGAACGATAGTCAGCCGGAATGTCGGTCAATCTGGCGATGGCTTCGGCCACGAATCCGATCTGCATGGCCAGATAACGGATTTCGCGCGGCACCGGTATGCCGGTCATTGTTTCGCGATTGCGCCAGGTCTCGTACCCGGTCGACCTGATCCTCCGCTCGGCCTCGCGAAGCACGTCGTCGCGGCTCGGCATCTCGCCCTCGGACAGATCGGCAAGCTTCGCCACGCAGGCCGCAAGCCCGCCTTCGATCACTCTCAGACCCATGTTCACCCTCGTCTTCAATCCCGGAACCAATCCTAGTGATTCGGGGAGAGATGCGCCAGAGTCTCTGCGGCAACACTAAAGTAGCGATGGCCCAGCGGCTGTGCTAAAATGATCTCGTTGCCGGGTGGAGGAGCACCGGGCGGCGAAGATGCGGTAGGAGGAGACCGTAATGCAGTATCTGGAATTCATCACCACGCTCAATCCGGTGGTCCTGGCGATCCTCGCGGTCGTGCTGGCCTGCGGGGCGTACGATTATTGGGCACAGTCTCGATAACGGCCCGATAGCACCCGCCGGACTGCGCGGCCTTTTGATTTTCCGCGAGACGCCGGACGTTCACGTTTCCGGCAGGTTATGGCTCGCGCCTTTGCGAGGACACCGTTTGTTGATATCCATGCCGCTCAATTGAAGCGGAATGGAGAAACGAAGAGTGAGCGCAAGCATCGAGTTCGACGATACCTCATCCTCGCTGAGCGGCACGCTGCGGCAGCTTATCGACGGCATCACGGGTCAGTCGGTGACGCTGCGCCAACTGATGGACGCGGTCGGCGAACAGGGCCTGCTGCTCATCTGTGCCGTCGCCTCCCTGCCCTTCCTCCTCCCCGTGTCGATCCCCGGCGTCAGCACCGTGTTCGGCGCTGCGATCATCCTGATCAGCCTGGCGATCACCGCCAACCGGCTGCCGTGGCTGCCGAAGAAAATCCTCGACCGCGAACTCGATACGACGAAACTGCTGCCGGCGCTAGAAAAAGGCGTCAGCATCGTCTCGCGCCTCGACCGGTTCCTGAAGCCGCGCATCTCCGGATTGACCACCGGGCGGCTCGTCAACCGGGTGAACGGCCTGGCGATCGCGGCCGGCGGCGTGCTTCTGATGTTTCCGCTGGGTCTGGTGCCATTCTCCAATACGCTGCCGGCGATCGCAATCCTGCTTCTGTCGACCGGCATGATCCAGCGCGACGGGCTGATCGTGCTCGGCGGTTACCTCTTCAACGTCGTGACGGTGATCTATTTCGCCGTGCTTGCTTACCTGGCGTTCAGCGCCGGCCAGGGTATCGCGTCAATGTTCGCCTGATCGGGCAGCCTTATCGCTGCTCGGCCTTGCGGCCTCGCCGCCTTGCCCACCAGAGCGCGATACGGCGGCGCTGGCGCCGCACGAAGGGCAGATCGTGCGAAAGCACCAGGAAACCCAGCGGCAGCATCCAGAAGCCAAGGATCGGCAGGAAGCCGAGCATGCCGCAGAAAATCAGGACGAGACCGACGATGACCCGGCCGATCCGCGATCGCGGCATGGGAATCTGTACGCTTCCGAGCGCCAGCTTGCCGCTTTGCGGGTCCATTCCAAATCGCGTCGGCTTCCGTTCGCCTGCCACTCTCGATTATCCTCACCGGTTAGAGGCCAAACTTTGCCCGGGAAATGGGGCTTTACCGGGGATAAAACAACCAAGTTCGTTTTTTTTGCAAAAACCGCTTGGCAAAACGACAAAGCATTTGTATTACCCGCCGCACACGCCGCGACCCTTCGCGGATGATCCCTGGTAGCTCAGCGGTAGAGCATTCGACTGTTAATCGACAGGTCGCCGGTTCGAATCCGGCCCGGGGAGCCATTTTCAGAATTAAGTGCCTGTTATCGATATATTTTTCGATAATGGGCACTTTCTTCCCCACTTTCCTCCCTTCCCACTTTTGAAGTCTGCAAAGCTGGTTCGACTCCTGTGGATAAGCGGAAGTTGCTACCGAGGTCTTGTACGCGGGTATACCTGGCTTGCGAAACTCGACGCGTTGAAGCCCGAAAGCAGATGAAAGCGACCGACTAGGCACAGGCGCTAGGCCGGATCACGCAGCCTTACGCCAGGACCATTGCCGTTCGAATCGATGAAGATAATTCCGGCAGCCTCTAGGGCGGACCGGCGCGACGCCCTCTCCCTTGCCCGGGAGAGGGCTTTTTAATGAGATAGGCGAACCGGCCCGAAGTGAGTTTTGACAAAGAGGAACGATCAAGCTCCGATTTGGTTTAACTCACATTCTTTGCGGTATGGAGGCCACCATGTGGGCAATCCTGATCGGTGCCGCCCTAATAATCGGCGGACTTCTTCTTCTCTTTTCGTCTGCACTTGGTCGAAGACCGAGTGATCCGCATCGAATGCCGCAAGGCGGCGGCACGCTTGAGCCACGGCGCCAGGGCCTCAGGTACCTGGGAATATCGAAAAACTGGCCAGGCCTAGCCATAATCGCGGCAGGCGCACTTCTGTTGGCTCTGGGTGGTTATTCGTGACGCTCGACACGCTTGGCCGCGCCAAAACGCTGAATAGCTTTCCAATAACGCCTCACCAGCGCCACCACCACCACAGAGGAGACATCGGCAACCTTGCCGACGGCATATCTGTGTTTTCGTTGGAAAAAGGTGTTGCATGGCAGAAGACCAAACTCCCGGCCTACTCGACGGGCTGATGTCGCCCCAGCAGATTTCCGAACGTATCAAGGCATCGGCCGGCGTCACGCTTGCCCCGCGCACAATATGGGAGAAGGCTCGCCGCATAGGCGTTGTGAAGAAGATCGGCAGATCCATGCTGATCCATGTCGACGATATCCCGAAGCTGCTGGAGCCGGAGACCAAGCCCGGCTGGTGGCCGCGGCCCCGGGGAGCCATTTTTCAACAAAAGCGCGCTTTTTGGCGCGCTTTTGTCGTTTCAGGCGCCATTGAACCAGACTTTCACCCTGTCGCCGCCGCGAGCCTTGTTGAGCCCACGCGACGACACGGCAAGTTGCCGGGCGCTGTTCCGGGACCGGGTTCTCCGCCGAGCTATTTCAGGCCGAACAATTCCACCGCGTTGTCGCGGAAGATCGCGGAGCGCTCGGCCGGCGTCAGAGGCACCTTGAAGGCAAAACGCGGATCGTCGAAATCCCAGTGCGGATAGTCGGTCGAGAACATCAGCCGGTCGGTGCCGATCCAGCGGAGGATATCGAGGAGATGCCGGTTGTTCTCGGGCTCCTCGATCGGCTGGGTCGTGTACCAGAAATTCTCGCGCACATAATCGGACGGCTTGCGCTTCACATGCGGGACCTCGTCGCGCATGCGCTTCCATTCCCGGTCGAGCCGCCAGACGAGCGACGGCAGCCAAGAGAACCCGCCTTCGACGAGCACGATCTTCAGCTTCGGGAATTGTTCGAACACGCCTTCGAGGATCATGCTGGAGAGCACGGTCTGGAGGCTGTTGGAGGCTGCGTAGTGCTCCTCCAGGTAAAACGAGCTCCAGCCGGACGGCGTATTCGGGCGGTAGCCGAAGGCGCTGGTGTGCAGCCCGATCGGCAGGCCGTAATGCTCGGCCGCCTCGTAGATAGGCCAATAGCGGCGGCGGCCGCAAGGCTCCAGCGTGCGCGGCGGCATGGCGATCTGCACGAAGCGGCGGTCGGTGACCCGCCGGTCGATCTCGGCAACCGATTCTCTGGCGTCTTCCTGGGGCACGCAGATGGAAGCCTTCAGGCGCGGTTCCGGCCCGGCGAACTTGTCGATCTGCCAGTCGTTGAGGGCAGCGCAAAGTGCGGCGCCGAGTTCCTGATTGAAGGCGACGCTGCCGGCCGCGAGCGGCTGCAGGATGCCGTAGTCGATATTGCACTCTTCGAGCAACTGTTGCCGCAGGAATGCCAGATCGGAGGCTGGCGGGCCGCCGTTCGGCGGCCAGGAATCGCGGCGCATACCGTTGCCCGGCGTCATGCGCGGATAGGGCAGCGTGCCGAGCAAGGGGTTTGCCGTGCGCACCGCGAAATCCCGCACATGCGTTTTCCAGCGTTCGGGCAGGTAGTCGAGCAACTGGTCCGGCCGGGAGAAAGCCGGATGCACGTCGCAATCCACCACGCCCTGCATCTGGGATTTTTCGGAGCTACGTTCGAGTACCGGGGTTTCCATGGATCAGCCTCCAAATCTCGGATAGGTGGCGAGAACGTTGTCGCGAAGGATCTTGTTCACCTTGGCTTCCGGCAGGCCCTCGGGCAGCACGTCCAGCCCCTCGAAATGCCAATGGGGATAGTCCGAGGAGAACAGCAGCATATCATCGCTGAGCAAATGGTCGAGCGTCCTGGCGACGTCCTCGACATCGTCAGGGCCATCGAAGGGCTGCGAGGTCATGCGGATATGCCTGCGGATGATGTCGGCCGGTGCGTCCTTGACCCATGGCACCTCGATGCGGGTGCCGCGCCAGTCCTTGCTCATGCGCCACATCAGCGCCGGCATCCAGGTGACGCCGGACTCGATCATCACGGCCTTCAGCTTGGGATATTTGACGAAGACGCCCTCGGAAATCAGGCTCGCGACCTGGGTTGCGAAGCCTTGCGGCTGCACCACATGGTCCTCGATCAGGAAGGAATGGAAGCCGCTATGGCTCGGCGCGTGGCGGAAATTCGATCCCGCATGAATGCCGATCGGCAGGCCGTGTTTCTCGGCCACCTCGTAAATCGGCCAGTACGTGCGGCGGCCGAGCGGCAGCTCGGTCATCGCAAGCGTCAGGACCTGCACGAAACGCTTGTCGTCGGCCCGGCGCTCGATCTCCTCGACCGCTGCCTCGACATTCTGGAACGGCACCAGCATCGATGCCCGGAGCCGGCTGTCGCGGCTAAGCCACTTGTCGGCGAGCCAGTCGTTGGTGGCGCGGCATATGGCGGCTGCGAGGTAAGGATCGAACAGGGCGTGGGCGCCTGAAACCACATTGAGGATGGCGCCTCCGAGATCCAACGGGTCGAGCAGGTTCTTCTGCATCTGCGCGAGCGGATCGCCGCTCCATGTCCAGTCCGGCCGCATATAAGGACGCGTGCGCTCCGGATACCCCATCAGTTCCAGCACGTCGACTTCGCGTGACGTCACCATCTCCTGCCAGTAGTCATCGAGATAGGGAAGCAGGTCGGCGCGACGCGGTGTCGGCGGGTGGACGTCGCAATCGATCGCCCCGGCGGTGTCGAATCTAGCCATCTTCTTATGCGTCTCGCTCATCGTTGACATCTGTGCTGCTTTCATGTGTGCGGCCTCACGCCGCCTGCGTCCCCATCTTTTCCTCGAGTCCCAGCCTTTCCTCGCGGATGAAATCCGCCGCCTTTTCCGCGATCATCACGGTCGGGGCCTGGGTATTGCCGGAGACGATGGTCGGCATGATCGAGGCGTCGACGACGCGCAGCCCCGCGATGCCGTGGACCCGCAGCCGATCGTCGACCACCGCCATGCCGTCGCGGCCCATCTTGCAGGTGCCGACGGGATGGAAGGTCGTATTGAGGGTTTGGCGCGCGTAGTCGAGCATTTCGTCTTGCGACTGCACGGCTGCGGTCGGCGCTATTTCCTCCGGCTCGAAAGGGGCCATGGCGGGGCTCGCGGCGATCCTCCGGACCGCCTCGATCGACCGCATCAGGATTTCACGGTCGGCCTCCTCCTTCAGGAAATTGTGCAGGATGCGCGGCTGGGCGGAAGGATCCCTGCCCCCAACATGGCAATAGCCGCGGCTTTCCGGTCGCAGGATGCAGGCAGACGAGGTGATGCCGGGGAACGGATGCATGGCGCCGCCGAAACTCGGCGAGGTGGCGCCGGAGACGTGGATCTGGATTTCCGGCGCCGGCGCATCCGGCGTGGTCTTGAGGAAGGCACCCAATAGCGTCGGCGAACCGCCAAGCGGCCCGCGTTTGGTCGCAAGATACTGCATGCCGAGCAGCATCCGGCCGAACCGCGTGCCGGCGCGGGTATTCAGCGTGTGGGTATTGCGAAGACGGTGCTGTACCCTGACGTGCCAGTGGTCCTGCAGGTTTTCGCCGACACCCGGCAAGGCGTGAAGCACCTCTATTCCCGCTGATGCGAGCACGTCCGGAGCACCAATGCCGGAGCGTTCGAGGATGGCCGGCGAGCTATAGGCTCCTGCCGACAGAATGACTTCCCGCCCCGCTTTCGCCTCGTGATTCCTGCCATGGAGGCTGAACACGACGCCGCTCGCTCGGCTGCCCTCCAGGGTGATCCTGTCGACAAGAGCGCCGGTGATGACGGTCAGGTTGCGGCGGTTGCGGACAGGTTCCAGAAATGCGCGGGCGGTGGAATGGCGCACGCCTTTCTTGATAGTCGCGACAAAGAAGGCCACGCCTTCGTTGTCGCCGGAATTGTAGTCGTCGGCAGCGGGAAGACCCTGCTCGATCGCCGCCTGGCGATAGGCTTCCAGGGCCTCCCAGCGCACATTGGGATCGGAAACCGCCCATTCGCCCTCGGTGCCGTGCGCCTCGGAACCGGCCCGGTGGAACGTTTCGGAGCGCTTGAAATAGGGCAGCACGCTTTCCCAGGACCAGCCGCGATTGCCGAGTTGCGCCCATTGATTGTAGTCATAGGCATGGCCGCGCACATAGATGAGGCCATTGATCGCGGAACTGCCCCCGAGCATTTTTCCGCGCGGCAGGGCGAGCTGACGGCCGTTGAGGTAGGGTTCGGGCTCGCCCTTGTAGAGCCAGTCATATTGGGGCCTGCCGATGAGATGGGCGAGACCGAGCGGCATGTCGACGTAGAAGCCGCGCGCCTCGCCGCCACCCTCGATCATCAGCACCTCGACCGTCGGGTCCGCAGACAGCCGGTTGGCCAGGACGCAGCCTGCCGTGCCACCGCCCACGATGACGTAATCGTAGATACGGGAATGCTCGAACGCACCCATGGTCTCTCCTCCACTTTCCGCAACAGGCAGCCGCGCGCCTCGCGATCACGGCGCCAAAACGGGCACCGGAAGAGCAAAGGACACAACGACCGCACAATCACAGCCTCCCGTATAATCATGGCATACGAGCCGGTTGGAAGGAAGTCGTGTTGCGGCAAAACCGAATACAAAAGTATACATCGATATCCTCCTGTTGTAGGTTTCCCCTACGGCAGGTTGTCGCAATTCGGGAGGAGGAAGCCGAATCGCGGGCGTGATGTATGCATCACCAGTCTTGTCGGCATGAGTTTGTTTCATCAGTTTGTTTCATTGGGGAGGAGCCCAGAGATGAGCAAGACGAAGGACGGCGTGCCGTCGACCATCCATGACAGCAGGATCAACCGGAGAATGCTTCTGGCGTCCGGCGCAGCGCTCGGAGGCGCGATACTGCTGCCCGGGCAGATGTTCGCCCAGACGCCGCAGGCCAAACCGGGCGGCACCTTGCGCATCGCCATGCCGTTCAACCCGGCCGCACTCGACCCGATGACCGGACGCAACGTGCCGGACTTCAACGCGCTTTATGCGCTGTTCGACGCGCTGATCGCCTTCGATCCGGCGACGCTCGAGCTCAAGCCGATGCTGGCCAAGGACTGGACCTTCACCGATCCGACGACGCTGGTGCTCAACCTCGTCGACGGCGTGAAATTCCATGACGGCACGCCTTTCAACGCCGAGGCCGTGAAGTTCAATCTCGACCGTTTCATCAACGATCCGCGCTCCAACGTGAAATCGGACCTGGTTTCGGTCGCGTCGGCGGCGGTCACCGGCCCGAGCCAGGTGACGCTCAAGCTGAAGCAGCCGAACTATTCGCTGCCGACAATCCTGACCGGCCGCGTCGGCTGCATCGTCTCGCCCGCTTCCATCAAGGCGGCCGCCGACGGCAATGTCGATCGCAATCCCGTCGGCACCGGACCGTTCAAGTTCGCCGAGTGGCGCGACAACGACTTGATCCGCGTCGAGAAAAACCCCAACTACTGGCAGCCGGGCCTGCCCTATCTCGACGGCATCAACTTCCGGATCATCAACGAGCTCAACACCGCCGCCCGCACGGTGACCGCCGGCGAAACCGATCTCGCGCTCAACATGGCCGCGCAACAGATCGCGACCGCCCGCCGGGTGCAGGACCTGACGGCCGAAGCCAATCCTTCGATGATCTTCTTCACCCTGATGATGAATTTCGCCAAGCCGCCGCTCAACGACATCCGGGTCCGGCAGGCGATGAACTACGCCATCAATCGCGACGAACTTAACCAGGTCCTGATGCTCAGCCTCGGCGAGCCGACCTCCACCATGTTCCCCAAGGATTTCTGGGCGGTGGATGGCGACACGTCGCATTTCTACAAGCATGATCCCAACAAGGCGCGCAGCCTGCTGGCGGAGGCCGGGTATCCGAAGGGCCTGGAAGTCGAAACCTGGAGCTGGCCGGACCAGACATCGATGCAGCGCATGGAGCTGGTCGGCAACCAGCTCGAACAGGTCGGCATCCGCCTCAAGGTCACCCCCTCGCCCCCTCAGGTGGTCAACCAGCGCTTCTACATCGAGGGCCAGGGCGCGATGATCCTCAACCCGCAGGGCGGCTGGCTCGACCCGAGCCAGACCTACGAGCGGCTGTTCGGGGCGACCGGCCAGTTCAACGCAGGCAAGGTCGAAGATCCGCAGTTCCGCAAGCTGCTCACCGCGACAGGCACGTCGCCCGATGCCGGCGAACGCAAGAAGGCATTTGCCGCGCTCCAGCGCTTCGTCGTGGAGCAGGCCCTGCACCTGCCGCTGGTGACCTCGGCCGCCATGTCGATCCGCAACAAGAAGGTCAAGGACTTCCGGTACGACCGGCTGCACTCGCCGCGCTTCCATCGCGTCTGGCTCGACCAGACGGCGTGATGCGCAGCCAAGATGCGATAGACGCGACGAAACAGCCCGACCGCGAGGCCAGGCTGTTTCGCATCTAGATTGCTCCGTTGTCACTCACCTTTCCCAAGCTTTACAGCTTTGTAAGCTACTTAAGCGGTGGGAGTTCGGCACAGGCGAGACGGCGATACATCGACGCCATTTGCTCTGGCGCTATTCGTGCTCCGGAATCTAGCCACCAGATAAGCAGGGCCATAAAGCTTCCGGTGTAGAACGCGACGATCATCGGCTGAGGAATAAAGCTCTCCTCTGCAGAGACATCCGAGGTATGAACCTGCTCTCGAATGAGGTCTCCAAATATTTGATCTATTCGGGCCAGAGCAATTGTTCTTCCTCGTCCGCGCCGGAGGGCTTTGTAGGAGCCGTAGTGATTGCGGGCATGCTGGAAAATCGGTTCGACAAAGTCGAAGGGGATGTTTGAGCCACTTGGACGTTGCCTTTCGATTTCGTTGAGCAGGTGCTCGAACACGCTTCGTTTGAGATCATCTTTGCCGGTGAAATGCAGGTAAAAGGTCGAGCGCGCGACGTTCGCCTCTGTGCAGATGTCATTGACTGTCACATTTTCGTAGCCCCTGGAGTGAATGAGGCTTTTCAGCGCGTGTTGAAGGGTGGTGCGGGTACGGTTGATCCGCCGGTCCCGAATTGGAGCCTGCATGTGTCCTCCACTGGTCATTCGCAGCCAAGTGTCCAAAAAACTTCATTCTGCGCATTCTGTTCGTTGATCCCATCCTGGACAACGTGTCACCGAATATTACGCCCGCTCCCGATAGCCAGCAAGCAGGAGGGGTTATCGCTCACGCCCACTCAAAGGATTCAGATGCTCTTCAGTCCGCATGTTCGAAAGGCAGCCCTGGTTCTTCACGTCTACCTCGGTAGGTTCAATAGGCTCCGTCGCCACCTTTTTGGCTTTGGCGGGAACAGGGCTGGTGACGTCAGAAACGGAGTTGTTCTCAGGTGTTTATCCATCGATGGACTTGATCACCTTGGTCGTTATCGTCCCCCTTCTTAGCTCGGCGCTGCTGCTTGGCATCATTCAAGCACTCTTCACCCCGTGGCGACTACTCGATCATTGGTGGGTGCTCGCCAAGCTGGTAGTCTCCATAGCTATTCTAGCGGTTCCCCTTGCACAGCTGCCAGGGATTGGCAGACTGGCCGATGCCAGTGTTGCGAGACTCCCTTTCCCCCCAGAACTGGGGCGAATTCAGCTTTCGGTCGTAGTCCATTCTGCGGCAGGGTTGATCGTGCTTCTCATTCCTCTCCTGCTTTCCATTTACAAGCCGTGGGGACTGACGGCTTTTGGAAGGCGCAAAGCCGAACGAAGACATCGTCGATGACGTCGACAAGACAAGATCTCAAGGACCTGCCGGATATGACCCGGATTGAACAGGATCTGCTCTAAAATCGGGAATTACCGGCGCTTGATGGTCGGATCGAGGAGCACGCGGATCGATTCGCCGAGCGTGTTGAAGGCGAGCGCCGTGAACAGGATGGCGAAACCCGGCGCATACATCTGCTCGGGCGCCACCTCGACATAGTGGTAGGCGCGCGCCAGCATGCCACCCCAGCTCGATTCAGGCGGCTGGACGCCGAGCGACAGGAAGCTCAATCCGGCCTCCGCCAGAAGCGCCACGGCCAGCATCAAGGTCACCTCGACGATGACAGGCTGGATCGCATTGGGCAGAATATGGCGCAGGATCAGGTGCAGGCGCGATGCGCCGAAACCGGTCGCTGCCTCCACATAAAGCGCGTTCTTCACCACCAGCGTCTGCGCCCGCATCGTCCGGGCAAGCACCGGCGCAAACGCGAAGCCGACGGCGATCATCGCATTGGTGAGACCGATGCCGAGCGCGCCTGTCACGGCGACGGCCAGCACGAGCGGCGGAAAGGCAAGGACCCCGTCGATGATGCGGCTGCCGACCTGGTCGTTCCAGCCGCCGACAAAACCGATGAACACGCCGAGCGGCACGCCGATCGCCACGCCGATGCCGACGGCGAGGCTCGCGGCGTAGAGCGCGTTGTAGGAACCGTATATCAGCCGGCTCAGCGTATCGCGGCCAAGGTCGTCGGTGCCGAGCCAGTGCGCGCCGCTCGGCGGCGCCAGAAGGTCCATCAGGTTCTGCTTGTTCGGCGCATAGGGCGCGATCACTGGCGCGAAGATCGCCGCCAGAACCAGGACGGAGAGGTAGGCAAGGCTGATCAGCGCCCGCTTATCGGCCCACAGCCAGGCCCAGAAGCGGAAGCGGACGGGAGGCGGAAGGGTCGCCCTGGCAACCGGTGCGGCAGCGGTTTGGGTGATCGCGGTCATGTTCGTATCGGTCATGTGGAGGCTGCCACTCTGGGATCGAAAGTCGCGTTGAGTACGTCGACCAGGAGATTGGTGAGGATCACCACCAGTACCAGCACGAGCGCTACACCCTGCACCACCGGGAAATCCTTGTTGAGCGCCGAATAGCTGATCAGGTTGCCGACGCCGGGGATGGCGAAGACCGCCTCGATGATGACGGCGCTGGAAAAAAGCCGGTTCACCTGCAGGCCGGCAATCGTCAGCATCGTCGCCGCCACGTTGCGCAGCCCGTGCTTCCATAGGATGGCGCCGGAACCGAGCCCCTTGGCGCGCAGCGTGCGGATATATTGCGAGCCCAGCACTTCAAGCAGCGCGCTGCGCACCTGCCTCGCCAGAACCGCGACCACGCCGGTGGAGAGCGCGATCGCCGGAAGGGTTGCGTAATAGAGCGACTCCAGCGGTTTTTCGAAGACGGACACAGCGCCAGTCGCCGGGAACCAGCGGTAACCGAGCGAGAACAGCGTCACCAGAATGATACCGAGCCAGAAATTGGGCACCGCGACACCGAGCGAGGCGACGCTGGTGATAATCTTGTCGAGCGTGGTGCCCTGGCGCGTCGCGGCAAGAATACCGAGGGGAATGCCGAGTGCGGCGCCGAGAACCAGCGCATATAGCACCAGCAGGACCGTGTGCGGCAGGCGCGAAAGGATCAAGCGCAGAACGGATTCGTTCGAGAACAGCGAATGGCCGAGATCGCCTTGCAGGGCATTTCCCAGCCAGAAGAAATATTGCACCAGCATCGGACGGTCGAATCCGTAGATCTGGCGGATTTCCGCGATCCGTTCCGCCGTCGCATAGTCGCCCGCGATCATCATGGCCGGGTCGCCAGGCATCATGTAGACGAGGGAAAACACCACGAAGGTGGCCACAATCATCACGGGCACCAGCTGCATAAGCCTTTGCGCAACCATCCCGGGGACGCCGTACATCATCGATACTCCGTCAATCCGCAATTGACGCCGGCCAATTCAGGGGCCGGCGCGGGAACACCGGACGCGCAGAATACTGCCTTCCGATGCGGGGGCGGCACGGGCGAAACCGCAGCGCTCCGGTTCCGAGCGATCCCCGATGCGACGGTCGCATCGGGGATCGCATCGCTTGGGGCTCAGGCCTCCATCCACACCTTGTGGAAGCGCGGGCGCTGCAGCAGGCTGAAGTTGAAGCCGTGCACCTTCGGCGTGCGAATGATGATGCCGGCAGACGAGAACTGCGGCAGGTGCAGCGCGTTTTCCAGCACGAAACGCTGCATCTTGTGGAGCACGTCCTTGCGCTTGGCATTGTCGAACGTGTTCATCGACGCATCCATCAGCTCGCGATAACCGGGCAGCTCGATCTTGGCCGCGTTGCGGTAGGCCGTCGCGGAGAACTGGCGATCGTAGGCGGTTGCCGGATCCGGTAGACCGCCGGTCGGGGTCATCAGCATCTGACCCTTCTTCTCGGTGAGGAAGTATTGCATCGTCTGCGCCGGCTGCGCCGGAGTGACCTTCAGCCGGATACCCGCCTCGGCAAGCTGGGCGCCCAGGACTTCCTGACGCTGCACCGCCGCCTGGTCGGCCCAGGTGAAGGTGGCAATCTCGATGCCGTTTGCAAAACCTGCCGCCTTCAGCAGCGACTTGGCGCGGTCGAGATCCAGCTTGTAGTAGTTTTCGGTCGCGGGATCGTTGGCCCAGAAACCCGACGGGAACATGCTGCAATGCCCGCCGCCGAGACCGCCCCACAGGACCTGATTGAGCACCGGCCGGTCGAGCGCCCAGTTCATCGCCTGCCGAATGCGAACGTCCTTCAGCGGCCCCTCACCGTAATTCAGGAAGGCGGTGTAGTAGATCATCGACGGCGTCGCTTCGGCGATCAGTTTCGGATCACGCTTGGCCACGGCCATCTGCTGCGCGCTCATGTTGAGAACGATATCGGATTCGCCGGCCGTCACCGTGCGCACGGCCGTATTGAACTCGTTGACGATGCGCATGTCGACGCCGTCGAGATAGGGCTTTTCACTCCAGTAGTTGGCGTTTTTCACGACCTTGATCAGGGTGTTGTCCTGCCATTCGACGAACTTGAACGGCCCGGTGCCGACAGGTGCACGATCGACATTGCCGCCCGCGGCAGCCTTGACCGAAGCGGGCGACACGATGAGACCGGCGCGGTCGGTCAGGATCGCAGGCAGGGTGGCGTCCGGATATTTCAACTTAAGCGAAACCTGATAGGGGCCGGTCGCCTCGACCTTGTCGACGACAGCAAGATCCGATTTCACGTTCGAGCGATCGTAGGTGCTGCAGCGCTGCAGGTGGAAGACCACCGCCTCGGCATTGAACGGCGTGCCGTCGTGGAACTCGACGCCCTGGCGCAGTTCGAGAACCAGCGTCGTCGGGTCGGTGAATTTCCAGGAGGTCGCCAGCATCGGCTGCAGTTCGAGCGTCTGCGGATCAAAGCCGATCAGCGCGTCGAACATCAGCAGAAGGGCGTTGAAATCGGGATTGTTGCGGCCCGTCAGCGGGTCGAGCGCGGCGGGGTTGAACGGCATCACGGCCCTCAGAGTGCCGCCGGATCTCGGTTGCGGGGCCTGAGCCCGCACCGTTGCCGGCAGCAGGGCCAGGCCGCCGGCGGCGACCGTTCCAGCCAACAGCGAACGACGGCTAATATCCGGTATCTTTCCAAATAAATTTGTGGTCACGTCTTCTCCTCCATCATCCATGACCGGCCGTGTTCGGCCGCAATATCAGCGTCACACCATGTCAGCGCCCTGCCCGGCAGGGCCTTGGTGGGCAGCGTTCCTTTCCGCAAGACCAAGACTTCTCCTCTCCTTTTCGCCCAGCATCTCCTCGGCGAAATGGCAGGCGACATGCCGCCCGGGCAGCAATTCGCGCTGCTGGGGTTCCTGCGTGCGACAGATGTCGCGCACCCGCGGACAGCGCGTGTGGAAACGGCAGCCGCCCGGCGGCGCGATCGCGCTCGGTATCTCGCCCTGCAGGATGATCCTCTGCCGGGCGTCGGCCGCCGTCGGGTCGATCTCCGGTTCGGCCGAGCGCAGCGCCTCCGTATAGGGATGCAGCGGCGTTTCGATTACGGCGTGGGCGGGGCCGACCTCGACGATCTTGCCGAAATACATGACGGCCACCCGGTCGCTGATATGGCTGACCACCCGCAGGTCATGGCTGATGAAGACGTAGGTGAGGCCGAACTGCTCCTGCAACCGGGCGAATAGATTGAGCATGTCGGCCTGGATCGACACGTCGAGCGCCGCCACCACCTCATCGCAGACGATCACGTTCGGATCCAGCATCAGCGCCCGGGCGATATTGGCGCGCTGCTTCTGGCCGCCGGAAATCTCGTGCGGATAGCGGTTGGCCATTTCGGCCGACAGCGACACCCGGTCGAGCATCGCAAACGCCTTTTCACGCCGCTCAGCCTTCGTCCCCTCGCCGGCAATGTTCAAGGGCTCGCAGATGCTCTGGAGAATGGTCATCCGCGGATCGAAAGCAGCATTCGGATCCTGCGAGACGATCTGATACTTGCGCCGGTGGCGGTTGAGTTGGCGGCGGGAAAACTTGAACGGATCGATGCCGTCATGCAGAACGCCGCCGCCGCTTGGACTGAGCAGGCCGACGAGACAACGTCCGAGCGTCGATTTTCCGGAACCGGACTCGCCGATCACGCCGAAAATCTCGCCCCTGCGGACACTGAAGCTGACCCCGTCGACGGCGCGGATCAGCGAGCCGCGCCGAGGATTGCCGAAAGTGACATGCAGATCATCGACATCAAGCGCCGACTGCTCGGAAGGAGCGCTCAAACTCATGCTCCGACCCCTCTCAATGCGAGTTCTTCCCACCGATTGCAGCGCACTTCCCTGCGATCGATATCCTCCATGCCCTCGTTCTCGATGCTCTGGGGCAGTTCGCAGGGCTGCATGGAATAGGAACAGCGCGGCCCGAAGCGACAGCCCTTCGGCATGTGGCGCAGCGACGGAACGCGGCCGGCGATCGAAGGCAGCGTGCCGCGTGCGCGGTTGCTGTCGGGTATCGAATGCAGGAGACCGGCCGTATAGGGGTGGCGGGGGCCGGCGATGACATCCCTCACCGGACCGCCCTCGACCACCTGCCCTGCATACATCGTGACCATCCGATGGCAGCTCTGGGCGACCAGTCCGAGATTGTGGGTGATGAACATGATGGCCGTGCCGGTGCGGTCGGCGAGACCCAAAAGCAGGTCCATGATCTGCGCCTGGATAGTTACGTCGAGAGCCGTGGTCGGCTCGTCGGCAATCAGCAGGCGCGGTTCGCAGACCAGCGCCATGGCGATCATCACCCGCTGGCGCATGCCGCCCGAAAGGTTCATCGGATAGAGCGTGGCGACGTGGCGCGGCGATGCGATGCCGACCGAATCCAGCGCCGCGATGGCGCGCTCCGCAGCCTCCCGACGGCTGAGCTTGAAATGCCGCTGAAGGGTTTCCTCGATCTGGTAACCCACGGTGAACACGGGGTCGAGGGCGCTCATCGGCTCCTGGAAAATCATGCTGATGTGCCGGCCGCGAATGCGATTCATCTGCGATTCGGAACAGGCGGCGAGGTTCTGGCCGCCGAACAGGATCTTGCCGCCAAGGCGAGAATCGCGCGGCGGCAGCAGCCGGAGAATGGAGAGGGCGGTCATCGACTTGCCGCAGCCACTCTCGCCGACGACGCCGAGAATTTCCTTTGGCTTCACCGAAAGCGAAACATTGTTGAGGACTTCGACCCAACCCGATTGGTCACGCAGTGACAATGTCAGGTTCTGGATATCCAGAAGCGTGTCCTGGCCGGCCATCGTGGTCTCGGCAAGCTGCTGCATCCGGCCCTGATCCTCCTATCAGTCCGCGGCCCGCTTGATCAATATGTGACATGCGGGCGGCTGCTACGCATTCTCCTCACCGCGCCGAAGCCCCGTCAGGGATCCTGATACGCGATTTAGACTCCTCCCGAGAGCCTGATCATGTATACATTACACGTCACGATGACGAAAGCCAGAATGAAAATTGCCGCTCCGCGAGGTCGCGATCACGCCTCCGAATGCGCGGAGTGAGCTGTTGCCTAGTTTTGCAGGTGATTGACGCACGCTCGATTTTTCGGCCGCAGAGTTGCGCGCCGCTTCTCCGGCGGGCGGTTGGGGCGACGTTCTACTGATACGCGGTTGCGGCCTATCTCTCGTGCGTCCGGATCACCGCCAGGAAGGCGTCGCCGTAGCGTTCCAACTTCGATTGCCCTACTCCCGAAATGCCGAGCAGCGCTTCGCGGCTCGTCGGGCGGGCGGTCGCAAACGCGACCAGCGTCGTATCCGGAAAGACGACATAGGGCGGCACCGAAAGCTCCTTGGCGATCCCCAGGCGCGCGACGCGCAGTGCCTCGAAGAGCTCGGCATCGGACCCTTCCAGCGCAGATCTTGCGTTTGCCGCGCTCGGCGATGCGCTTCGCGATGCCTTGCCCGTCGTCGGACGGTCCTTGCGGAAGCGGACCTCGCGTTCGCGCTTGAAGACGGCGCGCGCGCCCTCTTCCAGCTTCAGCGCGCCAAACGCCTCATGATCGACACTGACGAAGCCGGCCGCGAGGAGCTGGCGATAAACCGACTGCCAGGTCTTCGACGGAATATCCTTGCCGACCCCGAAAACCGGCATGTCCGCATGGCCGAAGCGCGTGGTCTTCTCGTTCCGGTTCCCGAGCAGCACGTCGATCAGGTGGCCTGTGCCGAAACGCTCGCCCGTCCGGTAGATCGCCGCCAGCGCCTTGATGGCAGCGTCGATTCCATCCCAGGTTTCGACCGGCTTGAGGCAGGTGTCGCAGTTGCCGCACTCACCGCCATGCGCCTCGCCGAAATGGGCAAGGATCGCCTGCCTTCGGCAGCCGGGGGTTTCGCAGATGCCGAGTAGCGCATTGAGCTTGGCGCGCTCGACGCGCTTGATATCATCGCCCGACGTGCCGCCGTCGATCATCCGGCCGCGCTGGATGACATCGGCCATGCCATAGGCCATCCAGGCATCGGACGGAAGGCCGTCACGACCGGCGCGACCGGTCTCCTGATAATAGGCCTCGACGGAACCGGGCAGATCGAGATGGGCGACGTAGCGCACGTTCGGTTTGTCGATGCCCATGCCGAAGGCGACGGTGGCGACCAGGCAGAGGTCCTCCTCCTTCAGGAAAGCGTCCTGATTGGCATCCCGCATGCCGCGATCCATGCCGGCATGATAGGCGAGCGCGCGGATACCCTGCCCGTTCAGCCACTCTGCCGTATCCTCGACCTTGGCGCGCGACAGGCAATAGACGATGCCGCTCGAACCCTTGTGGCGGGAGAGGAAACGCAGCAGCTGCTGGCGCGGCTGGTCGCGCTCGACGATTTCGTAGGCGATGTTCGGTCGGTCGAAAGAAGTGGTGAACACCTCGGCCGAGCGGAGCGCAAGCTTGTCGATAATATCTTCGCGGGTGTGTGGATCGGCGGTCGCCGTCAGCGCCATGCGCGGCACGCCCGGATAATATTCCGCGAGATGGCCGAGCTCGCGATATTCCGGGCGGAAGTCGTGGCCCCATTGCGAGACGCAATGCGCCTCGTCGATCGCGAACAATGCGATCCTCGCATTGCCGATCATCTCCTTGAAGGCCGGCGTGACGATGCGCTCGGGGGTCACATAGAGAAGATCGAGATCGCCGTTGGCGATCGCCCGGCGGACGTCGACGAATTCTTCGCGCGTCAGCGAGGAATTGAGGGCGGCGGCGCGCACGCCGAGCTGCTTCAGCGCCTCCACCTGGTCGCGCATCAGCGCGATCAGCGGCGAAACCACGATGCCGACGCCGTCACGGCAGAGGGCGGGGATCTGGAAGCAGAGCGATTTGCCCGCACCGGTTGGAAACAGCACCACGGCATCGCCGCCCGATACGACCTGTTCGACGACAGCCGCTTGTTTCCCCCGGAACGACGAATAGCCGTACACGCGCTTCAGCACGTCGAGCGGGTTTTTCGTGCCTTGTCTGTCAAACAGGGGATCGATGCGGTCTGGGGTCGGCGGCATGGAATCGCTTTCGTCGGAAGGACCGCACTATGGCACAGGTCCGGCTGCCAGAGCGAGCACCTGGGGCACTCGACCATGGGTGTCCCGATATGAATTGAGGCCCGGCAACTCTCCCGACGCTCCTGCGGCCCGTTTTGCTTGAAGCGCCTTTCGCGGCCGTATAAGCCTCGTCTACCCGCCCCTCGCCCCGTCACTGGCATGGATATTCCGCATGGCTGCAGCCCCCGAACCGGATCACCTCGCTGACGACGGACCCAAGCACGCCCGGGTGGCTGTCAAGGTCGATATCGTCGTGATCGGAGCGGGTCAGGCGGGCCTGTCCTCAGCCTATCACCTGGGCAAGCTCGGCCTTGCGCCGGACAAGGATTTCGTGGTCTTCGACCAGTCTCCGGAGCCTGGTGGTGCCTGGCAGTTTCGCTGGCCTTCTTTGACGCTGGCCACCGCCAATCGTGTCCATGACCTCCCCGGAATGCGGTTCGAGGAGGTGGTCGATACTTCAGCCAATCTGGTTAAGGCGTCCGTTGCCGTGCCGCAATATTTTGCGGCCTACGAAGCCGCCTTCGATCTGCGCGTCCATCGTCCCGTCAAGGTGACGGTCGTCTGCCCGAGGGGCGATCGGTTGAGGGTCGAAACCGACCGCGGTGCCTTTTCGGCGCGAGGCTTGATCAACGCCACCGGCACATGGGAATCGCCCTACATTCCCGATTATCCCGGCGCTGACCGTTTCCATGGGCGGCAGCTCCATACGCGGGATTATCGCACTGCCGAGGAATTTGCCGGCCAGCATGTCGTCGTGGTCGGCGGCGGGATTTCGGCGATCCAGTTGCTCGACGAGATCTCCCGCGTCACCTCGACCACCTGGGTGACGCGACGGGAGCCACAATTCCGCGACGAGCCGTTCACCCCGGAGGTTGGACGCGCTGCCGTAGCGCTCGTGGAAGATCGTGTCCGCCAGGGCCTTCCACCGGGATCAGTGGTTTCGGTCACCGGCCTGCCCGTCACGCCGGCGGTCCAGGCGGCGCGCGAACGGGGTGCGCTGAAAAGGCTGCCGATGTTTTCCGAGATTACCGAACACGGGATACGCTGGACGGACGGATCCGAGCAGCGGGCCGATGTGATCCTCTGGTGCACGGGCTTTCGCAGCTCGCTCGATCACCTCGCCCCGCTGCAACTGCGCGAGGCGAGCGGCGGCATCCTGATGACCGGTCGGCTGGCGACGCAGGTCACCAAGGACCCGCGCATCCACCTGGTCGGCTACGGCCCATCCGCTTCGACGATCGGGGCGAACCGTGCGGGCGGCGCAGCCGCGAGAGAATTGAAGACTTTCCTCGACGCTCCAGTCAATCGTGGCCAATGATGCGACCTAGCTGGCGCGTCTCACCAGCTTTCCTTCTTCCGCCTTGTAGAAATACTGGCTCGCCACCAGCCAACCCTTCAGCGGCCGAAGCGGCGGAATGCAGGTCAGAAGCATGAAGGGCAATGTCACCAGCAGATGAACCCACCAAGCCGGCTGGTACTGCACTTCCAGCCAGACGCCGAGAAGCACGCTCGGCACGCAGGCAAAGCACATCACGAAGAAGGCCGGGCCGTCGGCGGGATCGGCGAAGGAATAGTCCAGTCCGCAGGCTTCGCAATTCCGGTTGAGCGTCAGGAAGCCGTTGAACAGATGCCCCTGGCCACAACGCGGGCAGCGCCCGCGGATACCGGTCTGCATGGGAGGGAGAGGAGGCCATTCGTGATCCATGATCATCGTCCTTGGGAGCAAAGCGATCAAACCGTCTATTGATTGCAGTCATTATATAGATTGAGGCATTCAATGAGTCGATTAGCCAGAATGCCGCAGGCGTTCCGGCCATGGATCGCAGAGAGGCGAGATCAGAAGAAGGAGCCGGCCATTTCGGGCGAGCTTTGCAGCGCATGTCCCATGAATTCCAGGGCGGCCTCGAGCGCAGGCCGCTGGATGGGGCCGCCGAGGCACACGCGCACCGCTTCCGGAGCCAGGCCGTCGACGCAGAAGGCGTCGCTCGCCACAACGCCGATGCCGGCGGAACGCATGTGGCTGCCGAACGTCGAGCGGGTCCAGCCCTGTGCCAACGGCAGCCAGATGTTGAAGCTGAGCGGGTCGCCGCGATAGCTGCCCTGCGGCAGTATGTTTGCGACCAGCGCCTGTCGGGCCATCGCTTCGGTCCTGACGAAGTGCAGGATGTTGTCGGCCGTGCCATCCTCGATCCAACGGGTGGCGAGCGCTGCCGACAGCGGCGACGCCATGACGTTGTTGGCGCGCATGGCGCTGACGAAGGGCCACGCGGCCCTGGTATCCGGGGCGACGACATAGGCGAGCCTGAGACCGGCGCCGAGAGATTTGGAAAGCCCGCCGACATGCCAGGTCAGGTCCGGAGCTATCGCCGCCAGCGGTGCCGGGGCGCGCAGGGGAATGAAGCCGTAGGCATCGTCCTCGACGATCGGCACGCCATATTTTCGCGCCACGGCGCAGATCTCCTCGCGACGCCGTTCCGGAACGGTCAGCGTCATCGGGTTCTGCAGGATCGGATTGAGATAGAGTGCCTTCGGCTTCTTCTTCTCGCAGGCCTCGGCAAAGGCTGCCGGCAGAATGCCCTCCTCATCCATCGGCAGGCCGACAAGGGTCAACCGCAGTTGCGCGGCGATCGAGCGCATGCCGGGATAGGTGATGTTCTCCGACAGCACCGTCTCGCCCGGCTTTGCCAGCATGCCGAAGATCGCCAGCAGCGCCGGATGCGCGCCGGGGGTGAGGAAGATACGCTCCTGTGACGGAACCAGGCCGCGCCTGCCGAGCCAAACCGCCGCCGCCTCCTTGTCGACGCCGGCACCGCCGAAACTCTGATAACGCAGCAAAGGCACGAGGTTGGTGGCGACGGTGGTTAGCCCGCCTTGCATCCGGCCAATCAGTTCCGGATCGTCCGGCTCCGGCGGCATGTTCATGGAAAAATCGACGATCGAGGCCCGGCGTGGATCCGGCGCGGCATCGGAAACGAAACCCCGGCGCTCCTTGTCGGCACCACCAGTCACGAACGTGCCGCGCCCCACATGCGAACTGACCAGACCACGCTTCTGGGCTTCCAGATAGCCGCGCGCCACGGTGGTGAAGTCGACGTTGAGCACCTTGGCCAGCTCACGCTGCGGCGGCAACCGATCACCGATCACGAGGTTGCCGCTCCGCAAATCCATTTCGATGACATCGGCAATGGCCATATATCGCGGGGAGCGGCTGCGGGTGAGGTCAGGCTTCCAGGTCTTCATCCGTGACCTCCGATAGTTAGTCCTGGATTGACTGTATATTGTTGCTCAGTGAGTCTGTCATCAGGAAAAAAGCGGACATCGCGCCGCAGCCCCGCAGACCAGAGATGTCGACAATTGCCGCCCACCTTCGCCGACCCGTTGGAACGCCCTACCCCCTCCGGGGATCGCTCTCGCCCAAATCCTCCCCGGCGGGTTGGCTCCTGTTCGGCTTGTCCGGAACATTGCCGTTGCCTTCCGCACGGTCGCGGTGGAGAGCCGCGCGGGCGAGCAGCATGAAGGTAATCGGCGTCGTCACCGTGACGAAGATGCCGATCAGGAGCTCGTGGAAGACCGGGCGTCCCGAGGACACCGTGAAGAAGATCATCGAGGCCAGCATGACGCCGCCGATCCCCCAGCTGGTGCCGAGTGTCGGGACGTGGATGCGCTCATAGAAGGTCGGCAGGCGCAGGAAGCCGATCGCACCGATCAGCGCCAGGCCGGAGCCGATCAGCAGGAAAAACGCGACCGCAATCGCTGCCCAGACGGGCATGTCGGCGGCAGACTGCATCATTCGATCACCTCCCCGCGCATCAGGAATTTCGCGAGCGCCACGGTCGCCACGAAGCCCAGCATGCCCATGACCAACGCCGCCTCGAAATAGATTACCCTGCCGGTGCCTATGCCGAAGGTCACCAGGAGCAGCATGGCGTTGATGTAGAGCGTATCGAGGCCGATGATGCGGTCCTGCGCCCTTGGGCCCCGGAACATGCGCAGCGAGGCGATCGCCATCGCCGCGGCCAGCATCAGTTGCGCGATCGAAACCGCACTGAAGAGAATGATGGCGCTCATGCGAAAATCTCCATCAGCAGCTTCTCATACCTGTTCTTGATCGTGTCCCGCCATTCCGCCTCGTTGTCGATATCGAGCACATGCAGCAGCACCGTTCGGTCGTTGGAATCGTATTCCAACCAGGCGGATCCCGGCGTGCTGGTCAGCACCACGGCGAGTACCGCAATCGCCGTGTGGTTCTCGATGTCCAGCGGGACGGTCAGGAAGCCTGGATTGTGGCTTCGCCGGCCGCTCCTGAGAATAATCCGCGCCACAGCGATATTCGATTTGACGATATCGTAGAGCACGATCCCGAACAGTTTCGGCAGCAGGTACCATTTGGCGAGCCTCGGCTTGTCCGGGCGCAGCGACGCCATCGCCCAGGAGGCGAAGACGGCGACCAGGACGCCAAGCACGAGATGGCCGGGCGTGAAGCCGTTGAGCAGCAGCCACATCAGGATCAGCGACAAGGTGAGCAGCGGATAGGGCAGCATCACTTGCTCCCTGCGTTGGTCGAGGAGACACCGTCATAATCGGCAACGGGCGCTGCGTTGCGCACCGCGTCGATGTAGATCCTCGGGTTGCTGAGGCTGCGGATCGTGGTGTCCATGTACTGCATCGCGGGTCCGGCCTGGACAGTCAGAACCAGCGTCAGGAAAAGCAGGAACATCACCGGCACGATCTCGATGACGAGGACGCGCGGCACGGTTCCTTCGAGCGAACTCCAGAAGGTGCGGATGCCGGCGCGCGTCATCGATATCAATGCTGCGATGCCGGAGAGGATGACGAGAAAGACCAGAACCCAGACGGTCGCCGTCGGCGGCACGCCGATCGCCCCGGTCCCCATCATTGCCGACAGCATCGCGAACTTGGCGATGAACCCGGAAAGTGGCGGCAGGCCGGACAGCAGGATACCGCAGGCGGCAAAGCATATGCCGAGGATCGCCATCGTGCCCGGCATGGTGACGCCGTCGCCCTCCTCCGGCTCGTCGTCGTCCGCGTCACCATAGGCCTCCATGGTGACGGCAAGCACGATCGCGCCGGCATCCTGGCCGCGTTCCACCAGTTCGATCAGCATGAAGAAGGCGCTGATCGTCAGCGTCGAGCTGACGAGGTAGAGCAGCGCGCCGGACGAGATCGCCCCGTCATTGATGCCGAGCACCATCAGCAGTGTGCCCGACGAGACCAGAACCGAGAAACCGGCAAGCCTTCCCAGCGCCTGCGACGCCAGTACGCCGATTGTGCCGAAGATCAGGGTCGCGATGCCGCCGTAGAGAAGCATGTCCGCACCGAAACCGGCGGAAGGTCCTTCGCCGAAGAGCAGCATGGTCAGCCGCAGGATGATGTAGATGCCGAGCTTGCTCATGATCGCGAATATGCCGGCGACCGGGGCGGAGGCGGCGCCATAGGCGGTCGGCAGCCAGAAGCAGAGCGGCCACATGCCCGCCTTGATCAGGAAGGCGATGCCGAGCACGCCCGCCCCCGCTTCCATCAGCATCCGCCGGTCCGGCTCGATATCGGGGATGCGGGCTGCAAGATCGGCCATGTTGAGCGTGCCGGCGGTGCCGTAGATCAGGCTCACGCCGATCAGGAACAGAAGTGCGGCGGCCAGGTTGACGGCGATATAGTGCATGCCCGCCTTGACGCGCAGCGGGCCGGAACCGTGCAACAGCAATCCGTAGGACGACGCCAGCATCACCTCGAAGAAAACGAAGAGGTTGAAGAGGTCTCCGGTCAGGAAGGCGCCGTTCAGCCCCACCAGCAGAAGCTGGACCATGGTGTGGAAATGCGCGCCGACCGCATGCCAGCGCGCCAGCGAGAAGACCAGTGCGGCGACCGAGAGCAGCGCCGTCAGGAGCAACATCAGCGCCGACAGCGCGTCGAGAACCAGCACGATGCCGAACGGCGCCGCCCAGTTTCCGAGAAGATAGACGCCGTCGAAATCGTTCGGGCCGCTTTCGATCCGCAGCAGCGCGAGCGAGACCGCAACCAGGATCAGCGTCGATGCAAGGCTGATCATCGCCTTTACGACGCGCCGGCGCTCGTCGAAGAACAGCAGGAGTGCGGCGGCGACCAGCGGCACAAGGATCGGCGCGATGATGAGGTGATGGGTCCAGCCATTCATTTCGGCTCGTTCCTTCCATCGACATGGTCGGTGCCGGTCAGCCCCCGGGAGGCCAGCAGCACGACAAGGAACAGCGCCGTCGTCGCGAAACCGATGACGATGGCCGTCAGCACCAGCGCCTGCGGCACCGGATCGGCAAGCGTCGAATTGGGAACGCCATCGACGAGGATCGGCGGGACATTGGTCTTAACGCCGCCGACGCCGAAGATGAAGAGGTTGACCGCATAGGAGAGAAGCGAGAGGCCGACGATAACCTGATAGGTGCGCGGGCGCAGGATCAGCCAGACGCCGCAGCCCGTCATCACGCCGATTGCGGTGGCAAGAACAAGTTCCATCAGCCCTCCTCCGTCCGCGCCGCATCGATCGCCCGCAGGCGGTTGATGCGGATCGACTGGTGCGCCAGGGCCACGAGAATGAGGACCGTGGAGCCGACCACCAGCGAGAACACGCCGAGATCGAAGAGCAGCGCCGTGGCGGCCGGCATCTTGCCGATCAGCGGCAGCTCGACATACTGGAAATGCGAGGTCAGGAACGGGTAGCCGAAGAACCAGGCGCCGATGCCCGTCGCCGAGGCGGTGAGTATGCCCGCCCCCATCCAGCGCAGCGGCAGAATGCGCAGGCGATCTTCCGCCCAGCGCGTGCCGCCGGCCAGATATTGCAGCAGGAACGCGATCGACAGCGTCAGCCCGGCTGAGAAACCACCGCCCGGCATGTCGTGGCCGCGCATGAAAATATAGATGGCGAAGGTGATGATCACCGGGAAGAGCCAGGTCATGATGACCGAGGGGACGAGCAGGTAGTCGCGCACCGTGTCACCGGCCGAACGCTCCGGGCGATCCTCGTCGAAACGGTTCTGGATGCGCTGCTGCTCCGGCAGGTCCATGCTGTCGTCGGCAGGCCGGAAACGGCGAAGCAGCGCGAACACCGTCAGCGCCACGACGCCAAGCACCGCGATCTCTCCAAGCGTGTCGAAGCCGCGGAAATCCACCAGGATGACGTTGACGACATTGCGCCCACCGCCTTGCGAGTAGGCGTTTTCGAGGAAGTAGTTGGCGATCGCATCGGGCACCGGCATGGTCATGACGGCATAGGCGATGAAGGCCATGCCGATGCCGCAGACGACGGCGAGCGCCAGGTCGCGGAAGCGGCGGAAGCGGGCCCGCAGCGTGATGGACTCGGCCATCCCCTGCGTCCGCTTCGGCAGCCAGCGCAGGCCGAGAAGGATGAGGACGGTGGTGACGATCTCGACGAGAAGCTGGGTAATCGCTAGATCCGGCGCCGACAGCCAGACGAAGGTGATGCAGACGATCAACCCGACGCCGCCGAGCATGACGAGGGCTGCAAGGCGATGGTATTTGGCGAGATAGGCGGTGCCGAAGGCGAGGCAGATGCCGAGCAGCCAGATCGCGGCGAAGGCTGGATCGATGCCGGAAAAGGCGATGTCGCGGGTTTCGAAACCGGAGAGATAGAGCGGCAGGAGCCCGGCGAGGAAACCGGTCGCCACCACCCAGCGAAGCTGCGGCTGCAGATTGCGGGTGCCGAAGCGCCGTTCGAGCGTGCGGGCCCAGCGCCAGGACACTTCCACGAGAACCCGCTCGAAGATACGCTGGCCCTTGAGGTTGCGCAGGATCGGCGGGCCGTCCTCGCAGGTCGCGAGATATTTGCGGAGCGAGAGATAGAGCAGCGTGCCGCCGACGAGCGCGATCGCGCTCATGATCAGCGGCAGGTTGACGCCGTGCCAGATGGAAAGGCTGTATTCCGGGGTCTCCGGACCCAGCACGCTGACGACGGCAGTATGCAGGAAAGGTCCGATCGAAATCGCCGGAATGATCCCGACGATCAGGCAGGCGACGACGAGAAGGTCGATGGGAAAACGCATCCAGCGCGGCGGCTCATGAGGCTTCGGTTTCGGCAGGTCTGTCGGCGGCGGGCCGAAGAACACCGTGTGGATGAAGCGCAGCGAATAGGCGACGCTGAAGGCGCTGGCGAGCGTCGCCACATAGGGGAGGATGCTGTCGAGGATGGAATCCGCGTGGGTTTCGACCGCTTCCGCGAAGAACATTTCCTTCGACAGGAAGCCGTTCAGCAGAGGGACACCCGCCATCGCGGCACTCGCCACCATGGCAAGCGTGCCGGTGATCGGCAGATACCGGAAAAGCCCGCTTAATCGTCGCATGTCGCGTGTGCCGGTTTCGTGGTCGATGATGCCTGCGGCCATGAACAGCGACGCCTTGAAGGTCGCGTGGTTGACCATGTGAAAGATCGCCGCGACGGTCGCGAGCGGGCTGCCGAGGCTTAAGAGCGTGGTGATGAGGCCGAGATGGCTGATCGTCGAATAGGCGAGCAGGCCCTTCAGGTCCTGCTGGAACATCGCGAAATAGGCGCCGAGCACCAGCGTGATGAGGCCCGCCAGCCCGACCAGATAGAACCATTCGTAGGTTCCCGACAGGGCCGGCCAGAACCGCACCAGCAGGAAGACGCCCGCTTTCACCATGGTCGCCGAATGCAGGAAGGCCGAGACCGGGGTCGGCGCCGACATGGCATTGGGCAGCCAGAAATGGAAGGGAAACTGGGCGCTCTTGGTCAAGGCGCCGAGCAGGATGAAGACCAGGGCCGGCACATAGAGGGAATGGCCGCGGATGACGTCGCCGGCGGCCAATATCTTGTCGAGGTCGTAGCTGCCGACGATGTTGCCGAGTAGCAGCAGCCCGATCAGCAGGCAGAAGCCGCCAATCCCGGTGATCGTCAGTGCCATGCGGGCGCCGTCCCGGGCCGCGGCATTGTTGTGCCAGTAGCTGATCAGCAGGAAGGAGAAGATGCTGGTCAGCTCCCAGAACACCGACAGCAGAATGACATTGCCTGAGATGACGATGCCGAGCATCGCGCCCATGAAGGCGAGCAGGAAGGAAAAGAAGCGCGGAACCGGATCGTCTTCCGACATGTAATAACGGGCGTAAACGACCACGAGAAAGCCGATGCCGGTGATCAGCATGGAGAAGAGCCATGCGAAGCCATCCATGCGAAGGGTGAAGTTCAGTCCGAGCTGCGGCAGCCAAGTGCCCTCGAAGCGAAGCACGCCGCCATTGGTGACGCGCGGATAGAAGGCTGCGACGATCAGCATGGACAAAAGAGCAGTGGCGCCGGCCACCCAGGACGGCAGGACGCGCGAACGGGTTCGCAGCAGAGATACGGAGACCAGGCTTCCGAGAAAAGGCAGGACCAGCAGGAAAAGAAGAAGATATGGTCCTGACGTTATCCCAATGCTCCGGCCTTCCTATGTGCTGCGCATCCGCCAAGCGCCTGATGCGAAGATGCTGCGGATGCCCCATCTAGCAATCGAATCCAAATTGCCATATATGGGAAATGTTGACCAATATGGGCAGTTTGGTGAGATGGGTCAAGCCGCAAAGAACGCAATTTTGACGCCGGCCTTGTGTCGCGCCGCCCGTGGGTTTCTGGATTGGACGCAGACCGATCTCGCCGAGCGGTCGGGCGTGTCGCGCAGCACCATCCGTGATTACGAGGGCAGCCGGCACGACCTGCACCGCGCCACGGAAGCGCAGCTGCGCCTCGCCTTCGAAGAGGGCGGCGTCGCCTTCGTCCACATGGAGGGCGGACATTTCGGCGTCTGCCCGAGAGCCGTCCAGACACGGCAATAGGTCGCGCGGAGCGCGGCCCTGACCGGGCGTCACCAGCTGGTGACCGAGCTATCCCGGCGCCGTTTAAAGCCTCGGCATGCCTTCAGGGCGAAGCGCCCTCTTCAGCGCCGCGATCCGGAAGATGGCGTTCGGGGCGCCGTAGCCGCGATAACCGCGCCGTTCGACGATCTCGAAGAAGAAACCCTCGCCATAGGTCATGCTGTAGAGCTGGAAATATTCGCCGTGCTCGTCGCGGTCGTAGAGGATGTTCTCTTCCTTCAGCCGCTCAGAAAGCTCCGCATCGAGGCCGAAGCGGGCTTCGACGTCGCCATAGTAGTTGGGCGAGATGGCAAGCGGCTTGAAACCGTTCTTGCGCAGCGCCGCGGCCGTCGCAAAGATGTCGTCGGTCTGGAAGGCGAGATGCTGGACGCCGGATCCGAATTTTTCGGCGATGAAATGACCCGCCAGTGTGCGGCGGTTCTCGGCACCGTTCAAGGTGATCCGCAGCGTGCCGGAGGCGTTTTCGACCACCTGGCTGCGTATCACGCCAGCCGGATCGATGATGTCGACCATCGGCGTCTTCTGCGTCTCGAAGATCGAGGTGTAGAAGAGCAGCCAGGTCAGCATTTCCTCGTAGGCGACGGTCTGGGCGATATGATCAACATGCCTGAGATGCGCCGGCGCCACCTCGGCTTCGCCCTCTTCGTTGACGGGCTGGAAATCGATCTCCGAAAAGCGGCCGAGATTGCTCTTGTCGTCGATCAGGTAGACAAGCCCGCCGCCGACGCCGCGGATCGCCGGTATCTCCACTTCGCCCTCTGCCACCTGCTGCCGGAACGGTTCCGCCCCCAGCGCCACCGCCCTTTCGAACGCCTGCCCGGCATCCTCGACGACGAGAGCCATCGCATAGGCCGAGGTGCCGTGGACGGCAAATGAGGCGTTGGCAAACCCCTTTTCGTCGGTATTGACGAGGAGACGGATATCGCCCTGGCTGTAGAGGCTGACCTTCTTCGACTTGTGCACCGCGGTCTTGCGGAAACCGAGCGTTCGCAGGATCGCGGCAAGATCGGCCGCATCCTTCTCGTCGGAGGAGAATTCCACGAAACCGACCCCCTTGACCGAAGCGCGATCCGGCATGTCGCGGACCGTCAGGCCCGAAGCGTTCGGGCTTCGCCGCACCTGGTCTCCGAGATAGATGAGCGAGCGGTAGCCGTCATCGGCAATCGCCCGGCTGGATCCGCCACGGAACTGGTCGTTGAAGATTTCCAGCGAGAAATAACCGTCGTAACCGGTCTCGGCGATCGCGGTGGTAAAGGCCGTCACCGGCAGATCGCCCTCGCCCGGCATGTTGCGGAAATGCCGCGACCAGTAGAGCAGGTCCATGTCGATCAGCGGCGCATCGGCAAGCTGGACGATGAAGATCTTGTCCTTCGGGATGGAGCGGATCGAATTGATGTCGATCTTGCGCGACAGGGTGTGAAAGCTGTCGAGGATGAGGCCGATATTCGGATGGTCGGCACGCCGCACGATTTCCCAGGCATCGCGGTGGTCGTTGATATGCCGCCCCCAGGCGAGCGCCTCATAGCCCACCCTCAACCCGCGCCTGGCCGCCCGTTCACCCAGTTCGTGGAAATCGGCCGCCGCCCGGTCAACGCCGCCGAGCGAGACCGGCGAGACGTTGGAGCAGACGAGGACGAGGTCGGTGCCGAGTTCCTGCATCACGTCGAACTTGCGTTCGGCACGATCGAAGGTGCGGCTCCGATGCGAGGGGGGCATGCCCTCGAAATCGCGGAACGGCTGGAACAGCGTGATCTCCAGGCCGTGATCGCGGACCATTTTCCCGACATCCGAAGGGCTGCCGTCGAAGGCGAGGAAATCGTTTTCGAAGATCTCCACTCCATCGAAACCGGCCTTGGCAATCGCTTCCAGCTTCTCGGGCAGCTCTCCGCTGATCGAAACCGTGGCTATCGACGTTTTCATGCGCTCCCTCCCATTTCCTCGGAATGTGACCGAAGAGGCTCCTCAGATGCGCCAGCGCGCGACCTCCCGCTTCGAGCCGGCATCAGCGACGCCATTTTGTACTAAATAGTTCGTAACATCAAATGGGAAGTTTGTGGCCTACCGATGGCCCGCCTCGGCGACAGCGTTCGAACGCCCCCGGGGCTGCGAATGTCGGAGGCTTAGGCCGCGTTCAGGGCCTCAACCGTGCAGTCCAGGCAAGCACGGTCTCCGCCATCGTCGCGAGATGGTCGGCGGCTGAAAATCCGGAGATCGTCTTGCGCGGCTTCAGGTCGTGGTCGCCATCCTCCAGCCAGAGGATTTCGATGGCTTTGGACAGCTCGTAGCCGGATACTTCTTCGCGGGTGCCGAATTCATCGCGGGTTCCCTGGCAGATCAGCGCCGGGGTTCTGAGCCCCTTGAGATGTTGAGTGCGGAGCTGCTCCGGTTTTCCCGGAGGATGGAACGGATAACCAAGGCACAACAGGCCGGCGATCCTGCCTTCCGTGTAAAGTTCGTCGGCGATCATGCTCGCCACCCGGCCGCCCATCGACTTGCCGCCGATAACAAGGGGTCCCTTCGGGTCGAGTTCGGCGATCGCCGCCTTGTATTCGGGATTGAGCGTCTCGGCCCGCGGCGGCGGTTTGCGATCGCCGGAGGTCCGCCGCCCCGCCATGTAGCCGAACTCGAAACGCGCGACGCGAAAACCCGTGGCCGACAGGGCTTTCGCCGCGGCCGTCATCGATGCCGAATCCATCGGCGCGCCGGCGCCGTGCGCAAGCAGGATCGTGAGACGTGCGTCTTCCGGTCCCTCGATCAGAAATCGCCCTGACATCTTGCTCCCCCAAATCAGGTTCATTTTTCCCACGTGCCTGTCGGAATAGACCGCCGGCGCACGTCCTTTATGTGGGCGAGCCCGTGTTCGCCCGCAATTTGGCGACTATATCAGCGGGGGCAAGGCCAAGTCTCCTGCCCGGCCATTACAGATGGAGGAATGTCATGGATATGCAGAGCCTCACACCAGCAATCGAACTCGCGAGAAAGAACGGCGTGCACTTTCCCAACGAAAGCGCCGCATACAGGGAGGCGCGCGAGGCGCTTCTTGCCGAGGAAATCGAGCTCCGCCGCCATATCGAGCGCGTGGCCGAGCAGCGACGCCATCTGCCACCCGGCGGTCATGTGCCGAAGAACTACACGTTCGAGGGCGTCAACGGCACGATCTCGTTCGAGGAACTGTTCGGAGACAAGGAAACGCTGGTCATCTACAGCTATATGTTCGGTCCGGAGCGGGAGCGGCCCTGCCCGATGTGCACCTCGCTGCTCTCCTCCTGGGACGGCGAGGTTCCCGACATCCAGCAGCGCGTCGCGTTCGCGGTCGTCGCACGCTCGCCGCTGCAGCGCCTGACCGATTTCAAGCGCGAGCGCGGCTGGCATCATCTGCCGCTCTATTCGGATACGAGCGGCGAGTTCAGCCGGGATTACCATGCGCTCAGCAAGGACGGCGGCGATGACGCGGCCTTCAACGTGTTCACCCGCCGGGATGGAACCATCCGGCATTTCTGGAGCGGAGAGATGGGCGGGACCACCGCCGACCCCGGCCAGGACCCGCGCGGCGCGCCCGATCTGATGCCTATCTGGACGATCCTCGACTCCACCCCGGAAGGCCGCGCGCCGCACTGGTACCCCAAGCTGTCCTACTAGGACTGAAGTCCTACGCGCCCATCGCAGCGGAACGAAAGATGATGCCGCCACGTTCTCCGGCCACTTCAACCGATAAGGAAGTGACCATGAAAAAGCTCATCATTCTCTCCGCCGCGATCGGTCTCCTCGCGACCGGCGCCATGGCCCAGCAGAGCACGGTCAACGGTGCCGTGGGCGGTGCGGTTACCGGTGCAATCGTCGGTGGACCGGTCGGCGCTGCCGTGGGCGGCGTGGTCGGCGCGGTCGCCGGCACGGCGATCGATCCGCCGCCGGAACGCGTCGTCACCTATGTGCGCCAGCAACCTGTCCAGCAGTCCGTGGTGGTGCAGGAGCGCGTCGTCGTCGGCCAGCCAATCCCGCAGCAGGTCATGCTGACGCCTATCCCGGAATCGCCGACCTACGCTTATGCGGTCGTCAACCGGCAGCGCGTCATCGTCGATCCGCGCACCCACACGGTGGTTCAGGTCGTCGAATAATCGCCTCCCTATTGCTGACCGAAAGCCGTCGTATCGAAAGGTACGGCGGCTTGTTTTTTTGGCTATCGCCTGCCGATGATTTTTTTTGAATCCGACGGAACCAATTGCTCGCTTCGCCGTTTTTCAAGGTTGGTATCCAGGGAGGAAACAAAAGATGCCGCAGGCAAGTTGGCAAAAACCGGTGCGCGTCGCCTTCGGGCAACTCGGTACTGAGGTCATCAACGGACCGTTCGAGGCGCTTGCGCTCCTGACGGATCGGTGGCCGGATATGCGCGGACCACACTTTGTCAAGGCGCGCAGCGTCTGCCGGGCAGCGCTCGATGGGCGCAGGTCGCCGGAGGAAGCGCGCCAGCAATTCGAAGAAGCGGTCAGCGAAGCGCAACTGCATCTGAACTGAACGAGTGGGCCGGCGGTCGCCGGCCTTGATGGTTCAGAGACCAATGAGATCGCCGAAAAGCCGGAGGGTGGAGCCGGAAAGGGCGATCGGCGCGAACAGCACGGAAAAACAGAGACACGGCTCGCGCTTGCCCGCGATCGGCCGATGGTCCAGCATTTCGTCCGCGATCGAGACATCACCCTTGCCGAAATTGCCGCGATGGTCGTGAAATTCGCCGTCGAGCACCAAGGTTAGTTCAAGCCCCTGATGGCCGTGCTGGGGCAGCGCCCTTCCCGGCCGTACCCATAAAAGGCTCGCCTCGACATCCTTCGACCTTTCGATGACGTGATGGCGCAATCCCGGGAGTTTCGTTTTCCATCTGATATCGGCAAGGTCCGTACCCGCATAGGCTCGCAGCGGCGCGGGAAATCCCGATTTTTCGAATATCCTGGCAGGAGGCTCCGCTGGCGCGGCAGAGGCGAAGATCTCAGCCAACCGTCGCTCGCGGGCCGACAATGCCACCGGCGGGGTCGTATGCAGGATCTCACCGGCAAAGCCCTCCATGAGACCGGCCAGTTTCGCGGCCGAAGCCTGCATTTCCAGATGCGAACCGACGAGAACGTGAGCCGGCTCCGGAAGTGAGCCGGACACGTAATGCGCGATCAGAAGATCCAGCCGTTCAAGGTTCCGCAGCATGTCCAAAATGCCAGTTTTATGCAAAAATCCGGTCAAAGCGAGGTCAATGCGTCGCCGAAAGCGGTTTCGTCTCTGCTTTAACTGTACGTCTATACGCATGGAGAGAAATTTGGATTACTACTTCCAATATAATAGGGCCGATTTTTTTAAGGGCTTGTCGATACATTAGAGGACGGCACTTCGAACCCTCTTTCACCCACCCCTCGCAACCGCGGATCCGGCCTCGGATAGATGGATTTTACCGGGGCAAACCCTTTCCGGAAACAGAATTTCTTGCCTCCGGGTCCTTGTCCGCCGAAAAGACCCTGTTTACATGTGCGATGAACAAGAAGGCACCCCCGATGACCTCCCATTCCTCCGTCCTCGACGTGATCGGCAACACGCCCCTCATCCGGCTGAACGGCGCTTCCGAAGCGACCGGCTGCGAAATCCTCGGCAAGGCGGAGTTCCTGAACCCCGGCCAATCGGTCAAGGATCGGGCAGCGCTCTACATCATCCGCGACGCTGAAAAGAAGGGGCTCCTGCGCCCCGGCGGCGTCATCGTCGAAGGCACGGCCGGCAATACCGGCATCGGCCTGACCGTGGTCGCCAAGGCGCTCGGTTATCGCACCGTCATCGTCATCCCGGAAACCCAGAGCCAGGAAAAGAAGGACGCGCTGAAGCTGCTTGGTGCCGAACTGGTCGAGGTTCCCGCCGTCCCTTACAAGAACCCGAACAACTACGTGAAAATCTCAGGCCGCCTTGCCGAGGAGCTTGCAAGGACCGAACCCGCCGGCGCGATCTGGGCCAACCAGTTCGACAACGTCGCCAACCGCGAAGCCCATGTCCAGACCACGGCGCCCGAGATCTTCGAGCAGACCGGCGGCAAGGTCGACGGCTTCATCTGCGCAGTCGGCTCAGGCGGTACGCTTGCCGGTGTCGCCCTCGGCCTCAAGGCCCGCAACCCGGACATCAAGATCGGCATCGCCGATCCGGAAGGTGCCGCCCTTTATGAATTCTACGCCCATGGCGAGTTCAAGTCGGAAGGCAATTCGATCACCGAGGGCATCGGCCAGGGCCGCATCACCGCCAATCTCGAAGGTTTCAAGCCGGACTTCGCTTACCAGATCCCGGATGCGGAAGCGCTGCCCTATATCTTCGATCTGGTCGAGCACGAAGGCCTCTGCCTCGGCGGCTCGACCGGCATCAACATCGCCGGCGCCGTTCGCCTCGCCAGGGATCTCGGTCCCGGCCACACGATCGTGACGGTGCTTTGCGACTACGGCAACCGCTATCAGTCCAAGCTTTTCAACCCGGATTTCCTGAAATCCAAGGGCTTGCCGGTGCCGGCATGGCTGACGCAGAAACGGCAGATCGACATTCCCTTCCAGACGGTCTGATACCCTTCAAAGAACAGAGTGATCCATGCCCGTTGAAGCTCTCTACCGCGACGACTTCTATCTATCGACAGCAGAAGCGGTGGTGACGGCCATCCACGAGGACGGCGGCATCGAGCTGGATCGCACCTGTTTTTATGCCGCGTCCGGCGGTCAGCCGGGCGATACAGGCTTTCTCGAACGCGCCGACGGCACGAAAATCCAGCTTGGGCAGACCAGACACGGCGCCACCAAGGATATCGTCCTCCATGTGCCCCTAGAAGGTGAAGCCCAGCCACTGGTTGGCGAAAACCTGGTCATGCATATCGACTGGCAGCGCCGCTACAAGCTGATGCGCATGCACACCGCCTGCCATCTTCTCTCCGTCGTCTGCCAGTATCCGATCACCGGGGCCGCCGTCGGCGAAGAGGAGTCGCGTGTCGATTTCGACATGACCGACACGATCGACCGGCAGGAGGTAACCGCCAAGCTGATGGAGCTCGTCGGCCAGAACCACCCCGTCTACGTGCAGTGGATCACCGACGAGGAGCTTGCCGCCAATCCGGGCATCGTCAAGTCGAAGAACGTACGCCCGCCGATGGGTCTCGGGCGGGTCAGCCTCGTCTGCATAGGCGAAAATTCCAGCGTTGACAGCCAGCCCTGCGGTGGAACACATGTCTCCGAAACGCAGGAGGTCGGGGCGATTCATATCGCCAAGATCGAGAAGAAGGGCAAGGAAAACCGCCGGTTCCGCATCCGGTTCGGCGAGCCCGGCGCAGAGGCCTGATATATCGGCCCAAAGGAGATATGACATGAGTGAAACCAGCCGTTTCGTCGTTTCGTCCGAGTGGCTTCACAACGAGCTCGGCAGCCCCGACCTCAAGATCCTCGACGCCTCCTTCTATCTTCCCGCGCAGAACCGCGACGCGGATGCCGAATACGCAGCCGGGCACATCCCCGGCGCCATCCGTTTCGACCACGACAAGGTCGCCGATCACTCGACCGGCCTGCCGCATATGGTGCCGTCGCCGGACGTGTTTGCCGAGACCGTCGGCCGCATGGGCATCCGCGAAAACGACCGGATCGTCATCTATGACGGTCCCGGCATCTTCTCCTCGCCGCGCGGCTGGTGGCTGTTCCGGATCATGGGCGCAGGCCAAGTCTTCGTGCTCGACGGAGGCATCGACGGCTGGAAGGCCGAAGGCAGGCCCCTCGAAACGACCGTCCCCTCGCCCGAACCCGTCACCTTCACCCCGAATTTCCGGGTCGACAAGGTGATCGACTTCCAGACCATGCTGTCGATCGTCAGCGACGGCACGCGCCAGATCGCCGATGCACGGCCGGCCGGCCGTTTCGCCGGCACCGATCCGGAGCCACGCGCCGGCATGCGTTCCGGTCATATGCCGGGGGCGCTCAGTCTTCCGTCCGGCACGTTCTCGGTCAACGGCAAACTGCGTTCGCTGCCCGAGCTGCAAAAGGCGATCGAGGATGCCGGCATCGATTTCGGCCGGCCGGTGGTGACGAGTTGCGGCTCCGGCATCACCGCCGCGATTATCACGCTGGCCCTCGAATCCCTCGGCCATGAGGACAACGCGCTCTATGACGGTTCATGGACCGAATGGGGCAGCCGCCAGGATACGCCTGTGGTGACCGGCCCGCCCTCGCCGAAAGCGGCGTGAGCGTCATGGCCAGGAAGCCCGCTCCGCTGAAAGCCCATGTCACCAGCCTGGAAATGACTGCACCGCCGAAAACAAGCCTGGCCGTGCCGGTCAATATCCAGACGGCGATCATCCGCGCCCCCGAAATCCCGCTTCACTACTATCGCTATCTCTATCGGCAGGTGGGCAAACGCTGGCACTGGTACAAGCGCCTGCGCATGGGTGACGAGGAACTTGCGGCCGCCGTCCACAATCCGCGAACCTCCGTGACGGTGCTCTACGTCAACGGCGCGCCGGCAGGCTTTTTCGAGCTGTTCAAGGAAAGCGACGACGTCATCGAGCTCTCCTACTTCGGCCTGTTCGAGCGGGCGATCGGGCTCGGCATCGGCAAGTGGTTCCTGCTCCAGGCGCTCTATGCCGCCTGGCAGGACAATCCGCAGAAGGTGACCGTCACCACCAATACGCTGGACCACCCGCGCGCCCTGCAGCTCTACCAGATGATGGGTTTTTCGCCGGTTTCGACCTATGAAGCGCTGGTTCCGCCGATGACGGATGCCGAGCTCCTGAAAGCGCTCGACGGCTGATGTCGCGATTTTCACCCAAGGCGATGTTGATCGCTTTCGTGGTGATGATGCTCGTCGTCCTCCTGTTATTTATCTCCTGGTGGGTGGTCAGGATCACCCTCTACATTCCGCAAACGGTCGGCATCGACAGGGTCGAAGCCCTTTGTTCGAAGTGGCCGCCGCGTCGGCAGATGCCCTTTTTCGAACCACCGCGCAAATGGAGCTCGGATTGCGGCGCGGTGCGGCGGCGGTTCGGGTCGCACGTATCCGAAGACACGTTCATCTCCTTCACTTACATCTCCCCCTTCGACAACAGGAGCTATCGCGGTACCCTGCAGCGGAACTGGAACGACCAGAACCAGCCCACACGGACAGGCGACCGAATCGAGATCGAAGCATCGCGGCTGATGGCTGAAACATTCACCGACTGGTCGAGCTCCAGCATCGCCGCGGAAAACATCATACGCTCGCCGCCCAAAGGCAACTGATACAGCCCGCTGGCGCAACGGATTTCATATTCTTGACCGGAGGCAAGTATCGGGTGGCGAGACGGGTCCTGCAGGCGCATCTCTTGTGCAACACGCACACAGGAGAACCCCATGACCATTTCCTTCAAAGCCATGCCCGCCGCCGATGCCGAGCATCTCTGGAAGGGCGGCGCCGACGCCTACGGACGCCAGCCGGAAACGATGACATCCGACGGACCCGGTTATCCCTGCCGCCATTGCCTCAAGAATATCGATGCCGGCGAGGAATTGCTGGTTCTCGCCTACCGGCCCTTCCCCGAACTGCAGCCCTATGCGGAAACCGGCCCGATCTTCCTGCACAAGCAGCCCTGCCGGCGTTACGCGGCGGAAGAGGTCCTGCCGCCGATGCTGGCGAGCACGGATTATATCGTCCGCGGCTACGGACGGGACGACCGGATCGTCTATGGCAGCGGCGCAGTGACGCCGACCGAGACGATCGCCTCGCGCGCCGAGGAACTGCTGGCCCGCGACGACATCGCTTATGTGCATGTCCGCTCGGCCCGCAACAATTGTTACCAGTGCCGGATCGACAAGGTCGAAGTGCCGGCGTTCGCGGACACGGCTCTCGCAATCTGAAACGCGAAAGCGCGCCGTTCTATCGAAGCGGCGCGCCATCATGTTCGTCCTGAAGCCCGCTTAGGCTTCAATTCTGGGTATTGTCACCCTGCTCGTCGTCGCGTTCGAGGCTTTCGGCGAGATCGAGCAGCAACCTGACGATCTCGCTGCCCTTCTTTTCGTCGCCCTCGAGCTTGCGGGCAATCACCTCGCGAAGGTTGAGCATGGCGGAATCGACGCTGCGCGGCAGTGACGGGCCGGTTTCGCGGCCGCGTTCGTGGCGCTCCTGCCGCTGCTTGATGCGCTCGGCGAGCTGCGACAACCGATCGAGGATCGTCGCGGCAAAGCTGCGGTTCTCGTCGAGATATTTGCGGCCTTCGTCGGTGATCGCATACCGTTTCTTGTTGCCGTCCGCCTCGGCGACCACATAGCCGGCCTCTTCGAGATAGGTCAGCGTCGGGTAGATGACGCCGGGGCTCGGCGCGTAGAAGCCGTAGGTGAGATCCTCGATATGCTTGATGATCTCGTAGCCGTGGCGCGGCTCCTTCTCGATCAGCGCCAAGACGACGAGGCGCAGGTCGCCCTGCATCAGGAAGCGGCCAATCCGGCCATCGCCGTCATCGCCGAAACCGCGGCCGCCGCCGGGACCACCCCGGCCGCCGCGTCCAAATCCTCCACCAAACGGGCCGCCGCGGGCGGCGAACACTTCCTCGAACCCTTTGCTGCCACCGCGTTCGCCGCAGTCATTACGTCCATCGAACCTGTGCTTGAACATTTTAATCTCCTTAGACTGTCCTTCGATATATCTAAAGATAAGCACACTAGATGCTCCGTCAACGACTTAGATATATCTAAATCATATCGTGTTGATTCTGAACACAGAAAAACGCCGGACGCGAAGCGCCCGGCGTCTCTCCAGCCCCTAAAGTGTCTCAGCCGGTCCGCGGCACTTCCGGTTACGCGACGCTGAGCAGGCTTTCCGGAGCGAAGGCCTCGTAGCCGAGCGCTTCCGCGACCGGCTTGTTGGTTACCCGGCCCCGATGAACGTTGAGGCCGTTGCGCAGGTGCCTGTCTTCGGCGATCGCCCGCAGGCCACGGTCGGCCAGCGCCAGCCCGTGCTGCAGCGTCGCATTGTTCAGCGCATGCGCAGAGGTCACCGGCACGGCACCCGGCATGTTGGCGACGCAATAATGGACGATGCCGTCGACCTCGTAGGTCGGCTCGGAATGGGTCGTCGCATGCGAGGTTTCAAAGCAGCCGCCCTGGTCGATCGCGACGTCGACCATGACCGCGCCCTGCTTCATGCCCGAGAGCATTTCGCGGCTGACCAGTTTTGGCGCGGCGGCACCGGGGATCAGCACGGCACCGATGATCAGGTCGGCGGAGAAGACCTCCTCTTCCACCGCATCGATGGTCGAATAACGGGTGTGGACGCGTCCGTTGAAGATGTCGTCGAGCTGGCGCAGGCGCGGCAGCGACCGGTCGATGATCGAGACGTCGGCGCCAAGCCCGGCGGCCATTCGGGCCGCATGCAGGCCGACGACGCCGCCGCCGATGACGGCGACCTTGGCCGGCAGCACGCCGGGCACGCCGCCGAGCAGGATGCCGCGGCCGCCATGGGCCTTCTGCAGCGCGGTGGCGCCCGCCTGGATTGCCAGGCGGCCGGCGACTTCCGACATCGGAGCCAAGAGCGGCAGCCCGCCGCGATCGTCGGTGACGGTCTCGTAGGCGATGGCGGTGACGCCGGACGCGAGCAGACCCTTGGTCTGTTCCGGATCGGGCGCGAGATGGAGATAGGTGTAGAGAAGCTGGCCGTCGCGGAGCTGCACCCATTCGGAGGGCTGCGGTTCCTTGACCTTGACGACCATGTCGGATCTTTCGAAGATTTCCTTGGCCGAACCGACGATCCTGGCCCCGGCTGCCACATAGGCGCCGTCATCCGCGCCGATGCCGGCACCTGCCTTGGTCTCGATCAGCACCTCGTGGCCGTGGGCCACATATTCACGTACCGCGCCGGGCGTCAGCCCCACGCGGTATTCATGGTTTTTGATTTCCTTCGGGCATCCGACACGCATTCAGCGTTCCTCTCAGTTGTGGCTTTCGCCGTTGATGTTCCCGTGAGGAAGAAAACCAGAAAATCGCGTGAATGTCCTTGCGAAGACGAATTGCGAAATGTCGAATTTTCGCAGATAATTGCTTGAACGGCCAATTTTTCGAAGGATCCACGAATGAGCGCATTCGATGCCATTGATGTTGCGATCATGCGAACCTTGCAGCAGGAAGGCCGCATCTCCAATGCGGAGCTTGCCGAGCGTGTCGGGCTGTCGGCGTCCGCCTGTTCGCGGCGGCTCGACATCCTTGAGAAGAACGGCACGATCAGCGGTTATCACGCCCGGCTTTCCAACAAGGCGCTCGACTACAAGATGATGGTGATCGTCCACATCTCGCTGTCCGGCCAGTTCGCCAGGACACTCACCGAATTCGAGGCGGCGGTGAAGCTCTGCCCCAACGTTCTGGTCTGTTACCTGATGTCGGGCGAATACGACTACATCCTGCGGGTCGCCGCCAAGGACCTCGAGGATTACGAGCGTATCCATCGCGACTGGCTGTCGGCGCTGCCGCATGTGGTGAAGATCAATTCGAGCTTCGCGCTGCGCGAAATCATCGACAAGCCGAATGTGGGACTATGAAAACCCGATGAGAATGGCGCCGGCCGCAACCACGATACAGGCTGCGATGCGCTTCGCGGAGAGCGTCTCGCCGAGAAACAGCCAGCCGATCATCACCGCAAACACGACGCTTGTTTCCCGCAGCGCCGAAACCGGTCCCGCCGGGGCCATCGAATAGGCGAGCAGCACCACGCCGTAGGAGACGAGCGAAACCAGGCCGCCGCCGATCGCTTTTACCGTTTCACGGGACCGCAGATCGATCCGCAGGGGTCCGCGCATTGCCATGAAGGCGACCAGGAGCAGGATGCCGGGCAGCACAAAGACCCAGGCGATATAGGCGCTCGTATTGCCGGACAGGCGAATGCCGACTGCGTCGATCGTCGAATAACCGGCAATCGAAACGCCGGTCGCCAATGCGTAGAGCATTGAACCGGTCGAGGCTTTCCCCCTGCCAAGGGCCAGAAGCAGGATACCCAGCACCACAAAACATATGCCGACCATCGAGAGCGGCAGCGGCAGTTCCCGCGCGAAAATCACCCCTGCCAGCGTCACCAGCAGCGGTGCACTGCCGCGGATGATCGGATAGACCTGCCCCAGTTCCCCATACCGATAGGCGGCGACCAGCAGCAGGCTGTAGATCAGCTGGAAGACCGCGGAGCCGACCAGATAGAACCACGCTTCAGGGGACGGCAGTGGCAGGATCAACGCCACCGGCAAGGCGACGACCGTCATTGCCAGCGCCATGATCGTCATCGTCCAGAACCGGTCGGCGCCGGAGCGCAAGAACGCGTTCCAGCAGGCATGAAGCACGGCTGCAAAGAGGGCGAGCAGGACGACGGATGCGCTCATGTGCGGCGGCCTGCGGCGACAATATCGGATGCCACCTTGCGTGCCGCGTCGATAGCTTTATCGCCCTGCCCCATCTCGGCCATCAGGGTGGCTCCCTCGACGAGCATCAGGATTGCGATGGACGTCGCTTCAGCTTGGGCGCCGGACATCAGCTTCGCCAGAATTTCCGCCATGCGGCGCCTGAGGCTTTCCTTCTGCCTGACGGCGGCTTCGAAGACGGGATGACCGGGCGAGCTGTATTCGGCAAGCGCATGGGCAAACAGGCAGCCGTTGAAATCCGCGCGATTGAACCAGCGCCCGTACCACCCGATGATATCGTCGATCATCCCTTCCGGCTGCTTCGACAAGGCGGCCATGCGGTCGAGCTGCTCTTCGAAACGCCGGAACCGCTCATCGAGGACTTCGACGATCAAGCCCTCCTTGGATGGAAAATGACGATACATGGTCATTTTGGCCACCTGGGCCTCGGCGATGATCCGGTCGATACCGGTCGCGTGAAAGCCGTCCTGCCTGAACAGCCTGTAGGCCGTTTCGACAATATGCTGCCGCTTCGAGGAAGTTTGCGAAGTCTGCTCGGATGACACGAAACATACCATAGTGATGAGACAGGTCTGTCTCATCACTAGTGGCATCGCTTGCAACCGTCAAGTCACCGCTCTCAAGGAGCTTCGCCATCAGGAGATTCGGGCAATCGATAGATTTTTACAGATCGACCTAAGCGGACTTCAACAGGTTCTCCCTATTGGTGGGAACAACAGAAGAAACAACGAGGGCCGCACCGCATGATCACCACCAGCAACGGACGAATGAAGACCCGTAGTGCCGAGCGCAAGAAGACCCGCATCCTGGGTACGGTCAAATACTTCAACCAAGCCGTCGAAGGCCGCGTTACCGACCTTTCGCCAACCGGCATGGCGCTCGATCTCGGCGGGCGCACGTTGCATGCCGCTGACGGCAGTCCGGTCCGGATCGAAAGCGAGGAACTCGGCATCCTGGAAGGCACCGTCAAATGGCGCCGCAGCGGCCGGCTCGGTGTGCAGTTCAGCATCAACAGCAATGCGGTGGCGCAGGTATCTTCTTATTTCCGCTTCTTCCACAGGGAAGTTCCAGCCTCGCGCTGAGGCCGGCTGGCTCAATTTCGCTTCCACCCGGCTTCATTCGCGCGTCGCGAATCATCGCCACGCATAACTGAAATTAATGTAAAGGCGGCGCCCAACGGAAATATCAAGCGGTGATTGGCGTTTACCGATTATTTACTACTTGCCGTTGAATCCATAAGTGATAAAACCCTAATCTAAACCGGAGCCGGCGAAACTAAAACCGCCCTCGTCAAGAGTAGCGACTGTTCAAGTGTCCACGTTTTTCCCGCCTGTATTGAGCCGACAGTCACGGCGCACAGGCAAAACAAAGGGTGCTTAGATGGTTGCTGTTCCCTTTAACCTGCCCTCTCCGACATCGCGGGCGCCGCGCCTGCTGGTTACCCTTGTCACATGCTTTGCAGTCGCCCTCCTGGCACTGGGCGCACTTCTGGCGCAGTCCGACGAGCCAAGCCGTCCGGCCGTCACCGCGGCCGAGGCGGTTGTCCTCCTGGCGCTTGCGACTGCCTTGTTCGCAGCATCCATCTGGGCAAAACGAAGGATTCAGCGCGATATCGACGCGAAGTTCTGTCGGCTCGAACGGTTCATGCAGGCATTCGGGCAGACGCAGGGCATGTTGCGCAGCCTCGACGGCAGGATCGTATTCTGGGGGATCGGCGCGGAGCGCCTTTACGGTTATTCCGAGAAGGAGGCCCTTGGAAAGGACGGTGTCGAGTTCCTGCACACCCGCTGCCCAAGCTCTCTCGACGAAATCAATTCGGCCCTCGTTCGCGACGGCGAGTGGCAGGGTGAACTCACACGTCGCCACAAGGACGGCAGGGAGATCCACATCGTCAGCAAATGGTCGCTGAGCCGCGGCGAGGCCGGGGAGCCGGAAGTCGCGATCGAAGTCAGCAATGATATCACCTCCATCAAGCTGGCCGAACGGCAACTCCATCAGACCAACACCCTGCTGCGCACCATCCTGGAAACCGCGCCGGGGCTGATCTACGCCAAGGACATGGAGGGCCGCATCATCCTGGCGAATGTCACGACGCTCGACCTGATCGGCAGGCCATGGTCCGAAGTCGAGGGCCGCACGGACATGGAATTCCTGGGCAGCAAAAGCCAGGCCGGGGCGGTTATGGCCAACGATCGCCGGATCATGGACCAGGCGAAAACCGAGGAATTCGAAGAGGCCATCAGCCACGCGGGCCACCATCCGCGGATATGGTCGTCGACCAAAGCCCCCTTGCGCGACGCCGATGGCAAAGTCATCGGCCTGGTCGGCGTCTCGGTCGAGATCACCGAGAGGAAACGGATCGAAGAGCGGCTACAGCTCATGGTCAACGAGTTGAACCACCGCGTCAAAAACACGCTTGCGACAATCCAGGCCATCGCCTCCCAGACCCTGCGGGGCGGCGATCCGATCGTGCGCCAGAACCTGGAGCGGCGGCTCATGGCGCTGGCCGCCGCCCATGACGTGCTCACCCGCGAAAACTGGGAGGGGGCCAATATCGACGACGTGGTGACCGGCGCGCTGGCACCCTTCGGCGAGGGCGGCGACTATCGCTTCGCAGTCTCCGGGCCGCCCCTCCGGCTGCTGCCGCGGGCCGCGCTCGCGCTTGCCATGGGTCTGCACGAATTGACGACCAATGCCCTGAAATACGGGGCGCTCTCGACGCTTAATGGTCAGGTCGCGATCAACTGGCAGATTGTCGGGGGTGCCAAGCCTCTGCTGCGATTGACATGGACGGAAAGCGGCGGCCCGCCGGTCGTGGCGCCTTCGAGACGCGGATTCGGCGTCAGGCTGATCGAGCGCAGCCTTGCCCAGGATCTCGGCGGCAAGGCATCGGTGATATTCGACCAGCCTGCCGGGATCATCGGCACGATGGAAGCTCCGCTCGCCGATGTCGCCGCCTCGGCGGAGGTGACGCCATTCGTGCAAATGGGGGCAAGGTGAACGACACCCAAATCTTCGCCGGAATTCGCGTCCTCATCATCGAAGACGAGGCCCTTGTCTCGATGATGCTCGAAGAGTTCCTGGAGCAGATCGGCTGCAGGACGATGGCGACGGCCTCGCGGCTCGACGAAGCGATCAGCAAGGCCCGGTCGCTTCCCCTGGACATGGCCCTGCTGGACGTGAACCTCGCCGGCGAAGCCAGCTTTCCTGTCGCCGAGATCCTGACCGCGCGGGACATTCCCTTCATATTCGTGACCGGATACGGACCGCTCGGCCTGCCTGCCGACATGCGCCATATCCCCGTCCTTCCCAAACCCTTCCAGATGGCCCAACTCGTCGACGCCATGCGGATGGCGGCCTATTAATACGTCCGGTTGACACGTCATCCTGACCGCTTTTGGGATAGGCCCAGCGATCCTCACGACTATCTCCTCCACCGCTCAGAATCCGCTTGGCGATACAATCCACGCAGGTCAATATGGCGCCGAATTGTCGCTTATCGGTCCGCTCCAAGGAGGCTGCCATGTCATCGCTCAACGATCTTCATCCGATCACCCGCCGCTCGCTGCTCGGAGGTCTTGCCGCCTCGTCGGCGCTTGTCATGCTGCACCCGTTTGCCGCCCGTGCGGCTGGCAATCAGGCGCATCTGCGCATCATGGAAACGACCGATATCCACGTCCACGTCTTCCCCTACGACTATTACGCCGACAAGCCGAACGACACGCTCGGCCTTGCCCGCACCGCCTCGGTCATCGACGCCATCCGCGCCGAAGCCGGCAATTCCATGCTGATCGACAATGGCGACTTCCTGCAGGGCAATCCCATGGGCGACTACATGGCCTATGAGCGCGGCATGAAGGACGGCGACAAGCACCCGGTCATCAAGGCGATGAATGTGCTCGGCTACGATGCCGGCACGCTCGGCAACCACGAATTCAACTACGGCCTCGATTTCCTGTTCAAGGTTCTGGCCGGTTCCGGCTTCCCTTATGTCTGCGCCAACCTCACCAAGGGCCAGCTCGCCTCCGACGCCAAGAAGGACGAGCTTTTCCTGAAGCCCTATGTGATCGTCGAAAAGCAGATCCGTGACGGTTCGGGCGCGACGAGCCCGGTCAAGGTCGGCTTTATCGGCTTCGTGCCGCCGCAGATCATGACATGGGACGCGAAGAACCTCGAAGGCAAGGCGCAGACCCGAGACATCGTCGATGCGGCCAAAGCCTGGGTGCCGGTCATGAAGGAGGAAGGCGCCGACATCGTCATCGCCCTCTCCCATTCCGGCATCGACGGCGGCGGCCAGAGCGACCGGATGGAAAACGCCTCGCTCTATCTCGCGGGTATCCAAGGCATCGATGCGATCTTCACCGGCCACCAGCATCTGGTTTTCCCGGGCACCAAGGATTTCGACGGCATTGTCGGCGCCGACACCAAGAAGGGCAAGCTGATGGGCAAGCCCGCGGTCATGGGCGGCTTCTGGGGCTCGCATATGGGGCTGATCGACCTGCTGCTCGAAAAGGACGGCAAGAGCTGGAAGATCGTCGATTCGACGTCCGAAGCCCGGCCGATCTACCACCGCGACGAGGCCCGCAAGATCGTCGCAGACGTCAAGGACAAGCCGGAAGTCATCGCTGCCGCCAAGGAAGAGCATGAGGCCACGCTCGCCTATATCCGCCGCGCGGTCGGCAAGAGCTCGGCGCCACTCTATTCCTATTTCGCGCTGGTCGCCGACGATCCGTCGGTACAGATCGTCGCCAATGCGCAGACCTGGTACATCAAGGACATGCTGAAAGAGGGCCAGTACAAGGACATTCCCGTGCTCTCGGCGGCGGCGCCCTTCAAGGCAGGCGGGCGTGGCGGCGCCGAGTATTTCACGGATGTCCCGGCGGGCGACATCGCCATCAAGAACGTCGCCGACCTCTATCTCTATCCGAATACCGTGCAGGCGGTGCTGATCACGGGAGCTCAGGTCAAGAACTGGCTCGAAATGTCGGCCGGCATGTTCAATCAGGTGCAGGCGGGCGCGAAAGACGCACCTCTCCTCAACAATGACTTCCCGTCCTACAATTACGACGTCATCGACGGCGTCACCTACCAGATCGACCTGTCGCAGCCGACCCGGTTCGACAAGGACGGCAAGCTCATCAATGCCAACTCCAACCGCATCGTCGATCTCAAGTACAACGGCAAGCCGATCGATCCGGCCCAGAAATTCGTGGTGGCAACCAACAATTACCGTGCCGGCGGCGGCGGCAAGTTCCCGGAAATCGCCGGCGACAAGGTGATCTTCGTGGCGCCCGACACCAACCGCGACGTGATCGTGCGCTATATCGTCGAACAGGGCACGATCAACCCGTCAGCCGATGCCAACTGGTCGTTCAAGCCCCTGCCCGGCACAAGCGCTATCTTCGAAACCGGCCCCAAGGCCCGCCAGTTCGCGACCGCGGTCAAGGGTGCCAAGATCGAGGACGCCGGCGACGGCGAGAACGGCTTCGCCAAGTTCCGGCTCGTGCTGTAACGGCTAATATCACCTTTCGGCGATATCTGGACGGCAGCCTTGGCTGCCGTCTTTCTTTTCAACTGCATGAGACAAGGCAATGCCAAAATTCTCCTTCCAGCAGGTCGACGTCTTCTCCAGCCAGCCGATGCGCGGTAATCCGCTTGCCGTGGTGATCGGCGCCGACGAACTGAGCGGCGCGCAGATGCAGTCGTTCGCCAACTGGACCAATCTCAGCGAAACGACATTCCTGCTCGAGCCGACCGATCCGAAGGCCAGCTACCGGGTCAGGATTTTCACGCCGTCGCAGGAACTGCCTTTCGCCGGCCATCCGACGCTCGGCAGTGCGCATGTCTGGCTCTCGCAGCAACAGGCGTCACCGACCGGCGATATCGTGCAGGAATGCGGCGCGGGCCTCGTCCGCATCCGTCGTGACGGCAATCGGCTTGCATTTGCGGCGCCGCCGCTGACGCGCAGCGGCCCGGTGGACCCGGCGCTGGTGGAGCGGATCGCCAAGGCGCTCAGCCTGCCCACCAACCTGATCGAGGATTCCAACTGGTGCGAGAACGGCCCGGACTGGATCGGCGTGCGCCTGCCCTCACGCGCCGATGTGCTGGCGGTCAAGCCGGACTATTCCGCTCTCGCCGGCACCCGCGTCGGGCTCGTCGGACGCTTCAATCCCGATCTTGACGGCAAGGATGCGCAATTCGAGGTGCGTGCCTTCACCCGCAACGGCTATGAGGATCCGGTCACTGGCAGTCTCAACGCCGGCCTTGCCCAATGGCTGATCGGATCCGGTGTCGCGCCGGAAAGCTACGTTGCGACCCAAGGCACCGTGCTTGGCCGCGCCGGCCGGGTGTATGTCGACAAAGTCGGCGACGATATCTGGATCGGTGGAGACGTGGTCCCATGTATTCAGGGGACGCTGGAACTCTGAACCCATGAGGTGCCATCGGCAGGGAAATTCCCGACCGATGGCTCACGATCGCGATTTGGACCGATCCGGAATGGGCTAACCGACGGTTATGCCGCCGTCGCCCTGGCGAGACCGATCCGCGACAGCAGCAGTTTCAATTCCACCGGCGGCTTCTGCTCGATGCGCCGGTATTCACGGCCGTCGCGGGTGCGCTGGACGAGACCGAAATCGAAGAGGTCGCGGCGCAACATTGCGGCGTCGCCGAAGAGGTGCAGCGTGTTCAAGAGTTCGCTGATCTGACGTTCGGTGAACTCCCGGTCCGCCGGTATCTTCGACCACAGGAACCACAGGCAGAGTTCCTGCAGCCCGCGCCTGGCGGGCCAGCGCACCAGCCTGCCCTCTTCGTCGAAATGGCGCGCTGTCTTGAGCACCCGCGCCTCATCGGGCACCGGCATGTCGTCCAGCACCGGGCGCCACTCGGCGATCACGTCGGCCGTTTTGGAAGCAGCCCGAAAATGCTGGTAGTTGCGGAAACCCGCGGCGCGCGTCAGGAGATTGAGCATCTCCAGATGGCTCGGCTTGTGATCGAACCTGAGGATTTCGCTGCGAAGGGATTTGGCGAAAGCCGACAGGTCGGCGATCTCCATGGGAAAGATGGATCTCGGCATGTCTTATCCTTAAACGCGCCATCCCCTCAAAATCAGGGTGTCGCTGGTCGCCGGCTTATCGACTCTAGCACGGGATAAGTGCTGATCATCTTTGTCTGTGCAGGTTTAGCTTCCCTTTCGGGACGGCAACGCCTCGGTGAACTGCAGACCGTGGCGCCCTTATAGCAGAGGTCCAAATATCGTCAACTCGCAGCCGGCGCGCACCGGTCGTTCCGCCGTTGTTGAGGGAATGCTTACCCTTCGCGGGCATGGTATTTGCTGGTAGAATCGATCCGAAATCGGCGGGGAGGACGCGCACGGATGCTCGAAAAGGCAAAGACCGCGGTAAGCTACGGAGACGAGCCCGGCCTGCGCTTCGCCCTTGTCCTCGACGGGCACGGCGGCTGCAGGACGATGAACATGGCCGAGGCCTGCAGCTGGAAGCCGGGAGACGGCCTCGTCTGGCTGCATTTCGAGCGCGATCATCCGGCAACGGCGGACTGGATCAACACCAATGGCGGCTTCGATCCGCTGGTGGCGGAGGCGCTCCTTGCCGAGGATTCCCGCCCGCGCGTCGAGCCCCTGGACGACGGGCTGCTGATCATCCTGCGCGGCGTCTGCGCCGCTCCGCCGGAAGAAGCAGAAAAAAGCTCCGACGACATCGACCTGGTCCCCCTGCATATCTGGGTGGACGAACACCGACTGGTGACATTGCGCGACAGCGGCCACTATATAACGGCACTACGCGATATCCGGCGGGCGCTCGACAACGGCAAGGGTCCCCGGCAGGCGGGAGAACTGCTGGCGCTCGTCAGCGACAAGCTCGTCCGCGATCTTGAGCCGGTGCTCGACGACATGGACGAAGAGGTCGACGAACTCGACGAGCTGATTTTCAAGGGCGAAGCGAGCGAGGTCCGCCAGAGGCTCAAGCTGCTGCGTCGCCGCTCCGTGCAGCTACGCCGCTATCTCGCTCCGCAGCGCGACGCACTCAACAGGATCGAGCATGACGACGCGCCATGGCTCAGAGAGCGGGACAAGCTCCGATTTCGCGAGGTCATCGACAAACTGATGCGGTTCATCGAATATCTCGACGCGATCCGCGACCGCACCGGCATCCTTCATGACGACCTTTCCACGGTCATCGGCGAGCGGATCGCGCGCAATTCCAACCGGCTTGCCGCGTTGGCGGCCCTTCTCCTGCCCCCGAGCGTCGTCGCCGGCCTCTTCGGCATGAATGTCGGCGGCATTCCCGGCGTCGGCGAGACCTGGGCTTTCCTGCTCATCGTTGCGCTGGTCATCGTTATTTCCGCCAGCACGCTGTGGATCCTGAAGCGCATCGAGTGGCTTTGAACCCCACGTCGATGCGCCCGGCCGGAACCGGCGCTATTCGGCGGCTTGAGGCATCCCCTCCCGAGGTTCCATACCGAGCATCTGCTTGAAATCGTCATGGCTCGGGCAGCTCGAAAGGCGGCGCTCCATGGCCTCGACCAGCCACCGGCCCGCAGGTCCCAGCGGGTTTGCTGCCTTTCGCATGGCATAGAGCGGGTACTGGCTCTGCTCGTAGGCTTCGAGATCGAGCGCCACGAGAGTTCCGTCCATGATGTCCCGTCCGGCGACCGATGCCGGCAGGCCGCCCCAACCAAGACCACCCTTGATCAGCTGGTGTTTTGTGGCGATGTCGCTGACGCGCCATGTCTTGTAGGACAGGACATTGAAATCTCGGCCCTTGGTCAGGCCGGACGTATCCATGACGACCATCTGGACTTCCTCGCGCACGTCCGCGAGCGTCAGGGGCCGACCGAGTTTTGCAAGCGGATGTTCGGCAGCGGCGACCGGGATCATGAAGGAGTAGCCGATCTTCTCCATCACCACCGAATCCTCCTGCCGAAGGATCGATCCGCCGATACCGATATCGGCCTTCCCGGAAATGACCATCTCCATGACCATGCCGAGCTCGCCGATATTGAGATTGAGCGCCACGCTCGGGAACCTCTCCCGGAACTCGCGCAGCTCCGTCACGACGGCATCCGACGGAACCATCACGCTCAGCGCCACCGACAGTTCCGCCTCCAACCCCTGCTTGATGCTCTTGGCCCGGGCGCGCATCACCTGGAGGTCGGCGACAATGCGCCGGGCGTCCGTCAGCAGCGCCTTGCCCGCTTCGGTCAGCTTCGGCTGACGGGCGCCGCTGCGCTCGAAAAGCGTCACTTCGAGCTGGGTCTCAAGATTGCCGATCGTATAGCTCACCACCGATTGCGCCCGGTTCAGCATCCGCGAAGCTGCGGAAAAACTGCCCGTTTCGGCAACCGCCAGAAACACCTGCAACTGATCGAGTGTGGGATTGGCATCCATGGTCATCATCCAGATTTTCGATAGATAGCTTCGATATTATCTCAGTTTTATCGATGGGCGTCCACGCCTATCTATTCTCTCGAACACAGCGGATCCACCCGCTCTTCAATCCTTCTGCAGGCCCAAGACCGCAGATAAGATCTCCAGATAAGGAAAAGAAGCATGTCCTCGATCCTCCTCGTCACTTCCAGCCCGCGCGGCGACGACTCGCTCTCCAGCAAGGTCGCCCATGACCTCGCCAACGAACTGAGCGCCCGCGACAATGGTACGTCGGTCGTCCATCGCGATCTCGGCGCCAACCCGATCCCGCATCTCGACAGCGTCACCACATCCGCCATCCGCAAGCCTGCGGCCGACCGCACCCCGGCAGAAGCTGCCGCCGCCGACTATTCGGACAAGCTGGTCGCCGAATTGATGGCCGCCGATACCGTGGTCATTGCCACCGGCCTCATCAACTTCAACATCTATTCGACGCTGAAGAGCTGGATCGACAACATTGCCCGCGCCGGCCAGACGTTCCGCTACACGGCCGAAGGCCCGGAAGGCCTCGCCAAGGGTAAGAAGATCTATATCGTGCTCGCCTCCGGCGGCGTCTATTCCGAAGGCCCGGCCACCGGCATGAACCATGCCGTCCCGTACCTCACGACCATCCTCGGCTTCCTGGGCATGACCGATGTGGAAGTCATCTATGTCGAAGGCCTCGCCTTCGGCCCCGAAGCTGCTGAAAAGGCAATCGCCAGCGCCCAGCAGCGCAACCGGCAGCTCGCTCTCGCCGCTTAAGCCGTCCCTGCTCCTGACGGGACGAGCCTGCCAAGACGGCCGTGGACATTGTCCCGGCCGTCATTTTTTGCGCGGTAGAGCCGCTCGTCGGCGCGCCCGAGTATCGTATCGAGCGCGTGTCCGTCTTCCGGAGCCGTGGCCACGCCGATCGAGACAGTCACGCATTGGCCGTCAGGACGTATGACCGATCGGCAGATCGCAATGCGTAGACGTTCTGCGATCGTCAGGGCGCCGTCGTGATCGGTATCGGGCAGGATCAGCACGAACTCCTCGCCGCCGAAACGGGAAAGATGGTCGCTCGGGCGCGAGCCCGCCTGCAGACATAGCGCAATTTCCTTCAGCACCTCGTCACCCTTCAGATGGCCGAAGAGGTCGTTGACCTGCTTGAAATGATCCGCGTCGACGATGATCAAGCTGAGCCCGTTTCCGCGATCGAGACAGCGGTGAATGAGCTTCGGAACGTCTGCCTCCAGGCGCCCGCGGTCGAAAAGGCCGGTCAACCCGTCGACCCCGCTCTTGGCAAGCAGAGCCTGATAGCGCTCGCGAAACGTCAGGTCGTTGAAGATATCGGTAATCTCGCGCGTCGATCTGGCGAGCCGCGGGATCTGCTCGATCTTGAGATAGACGGCAAACAGTAGCGAATAGAGCACCACGGACAGCATCTTGGCATACCACCCGCCGAAGAAGACCGAAGGCGGCGCGCCGAAGAGGATGTTCAGCGCCGAATAAAAGCCGATCTGGTCGAAGGTCAGAATGGCTGCGCCGCTGATGGCGAAACGCAGCACCACATTGCCGCGCAGCACCCGCCCCAGCCGTTCATAGAGCAGGATGATGCCGATCGCGTCGACATAGAGCAGCGCCGTGCCCCACACCATCAGCCAGCCCATCTCGCTCAGGAACACCATGTCTGCGGCGCGGCCGCCCGGCAGTGCCACGACCTCATGCGCCTGGAGAATCTGGGCGATGCCGACCGTCAGGAGATTGCCGAGAAAAAGCCCATAGATCGGCTGGCGGACGACTGCCGCATCCTCCTTCAGGTAAAGGAGCAGGATCATCATCAGCTTCCCGGCAAAAAACACCGACGAGCCTGGTGAAACGGTGCCGAACGGAAGTTCGATGTAGAAGACCGCCGCAAGATAGGTCTCCATGAAATGCATGACGCCGAGTGCCGCAAGAAATATGCCAAGGCCGAGATGGCGGCGGAAATGCAGGAAGGCGGTCATGACCGCGAAATAGAACACCGCTTCCAGAAGAAAGAGGGCGAGATTGAACACCTGCATTTCGATCTGCTTTCACCCCCTGCAGGCTCTATACCGCTGTAACGGCTATCGTTTTACGTGCTTCAACCCGTGCGGAGTATGGCCATTATGCATGACTATACAACAACGGCTGATGGGTTTCCCCCTCGAACGTGGGGTAATCCTGGATCTCCGGCAGCTTCTTTGGCACGTTACGGAGCTGAGTGGCGATGGCCGGATCGATTTCGCGCGTGATCTCGCTGACTTTCCGGGGCTTGCCGAGAAGATAACCCTGCAGCTCGTCACAGCCTGCATGCGCGAGGAACAGCGCCTGCTCGGTCGTCTCTACGCCTTCCGCGACGATCTTCATGCCAAGGCCGGTGCCGAGGTCGATGATCGTGCGGACGATGATCTGCGCATTGTCGACCAGGTTGAGGTTGTTGACGAAGCTGCGGTCGATCTTGATCGTGTCGAACGGGTAGCGGCTTAGATAGCTCAGCGACGAATATCCCGTGCCGAAATCGTCGAGCGCGATGTGGAAGCCCATGCGCTTCAGATCGTTGAGGATCTGCACGGCGCGCTTGTCGTCCTCGATCAGCACGCTTTCGGTGATCTCGAGCTCGATCCGGTGCGGGTCGGCGCCGGTGCGCTTCAGCAGGTCGGCAAGATCGGCGACGAAATCCGCGTGACGAAACTGCAGCGGGCTGACGTTGACGCTGATATGGCCGTCGAGGTCGTCGAGTATTCTGCAGGCCTCGGCGAGCACCCAGGCGCCAAGCCGGATGATCTTGCCGGAGGCTTCGGCGACCGGAATGAAATCACCCGGGCTGATCATGCCGCGCTTCGGATGGAACCAGCGTAGCAGCGCCTCGTGGCCGATAATGAGGCCGCTTTCGGCCTCGACGCGCGGCTGCAGGTAGAGTTCGAACTCGCCCCGCTGCAGGGCGATTTCCAGATCGACTTCCAGCGCCCGGCGCTTTTCGATCAGTTCGTTCATGCCGGGCCTGAACATTCGGCAGGCGTTCCGGCCGGCATTCTTGGCATGATAGAGCGCAACGTCGGCGCAGCCGATCAGCGGGTCCATGTCGCCCGCATGTTCGGGGCAGAGCGCAACGCCGATGCTGACGCTGATATTGACCTGCTCGCCGTGGCCGATATCGATCGGGTAGGCCATCGCGGCAAGCAGCCGATCGCCGAACGTCTCCAGTTCGTCGGTATCGGACGTATGGGCGATGATGACGGCGAACTCGTCTCCACCGAGCCGGGCGACAATGTTGTCCGGACCGGCTTCGGCCGCAAGCCGGACGGCGGTTTCGCGGATCACCGCGTCGCCCGCCTGATGGCCATGGATATCGTTGATGTCCTTGAAACGGTCGAGATCGACCATCAGCACGCCGCATCCCTTGCCGTTTCCAGCCGCGTCCACCAGTTCGGTCAACCGCTCGGAAAACAGTACACGGTTCGGCAGCCCGGTCAGCGGATCGTGGAGGGCAAGGTAGCGCATGCGGCTCTCCGCGAGCTTTCGCTCCGTAAGGTCGACGAGGCAGCCGATACGAGCTTTTTCGCCACGATAAAGGATGTCGCGGCCACGCGCCTCGACCGGGATTTCCTCGCCGTTTGCCAGCCTCACGACTATCTCGTGGCTGTTGTCGTCGTTGAGGTTCATCAGGTCGGCCACGCGGATCGTCTCGCCGTCGTGGAGGATATCGAAAACGGATCGGCCGATGATCTCGATAAGCGGCAGGCCGACCATCTTGCCGAGTTGTTCGTTGCCGTCGACGATGATGCCGCCCCGGTGGATCAGGATCGCTTCGAACGTGGCGTTCGCAAGCGCTGCGACGCGCTCGGAATCCTCGTTGTTGTGGCGGAGTTCCATCAGCTCTCCGCGGCTGCGTTCCTCTTCCTCGATGTTGTCCATCAGCCGGTTGAAGAGCCCGGTCAGCTTTTCGGCCTCGTCGCCCTTCACCACGGGGAGGCGTTGGCGCAGGTCGGCATTGCCGCCGAGAAGATCGGCCAGAGCGTCCTCCACATGTCCGACGCCGAGGCGCGTCGCATGTTCGGCAAGGTTCAGCCCTTCCTCTTCGTTCTTCGCCGAAACGCGGATGTGCATCAGCCGGTCGACCACCCAGAAAAAGGCGTAGCCGAGACCGAAGGACCAGTAGAAATTGACGCCGACGCCGACCAGCTGCACATGCAGCTGCGCCAGCCTGCCGCCAGCCGGAAGGTGATCGACCGGCGCGAGAAGCGCCAGAAGCAGGGTTCCGGTGACGCCGGCAAAGGCATGCACGCCGATCGCGCCGACAGCGTCGTCGATCTTGAGCGTTCTCTCGATGAAGGCATTGCCGAAGATCGCCACCGCTCCGCCGATCGCCCCGACCATCAGCGCGCTTGCCGGATCGAGGATATGGCAGCCGGCGGTGACCGCAACCAGCCCGCCGAGCATGCCGGAATTCGATTTTTCCGGAAGGATGACGCCGTCCTGGTAGAAGCCGATGACATAACCGACGCAGGTGCCCATGCCGCCGGCCAGTACCGTATTCATGATGATCGGCGCCACCTGGTCGGTGACGCCGAGCGTCGAACCGCCGTTGAAGCCGATCCAACCGATGAAGAGCAGCAGCGCGCCGGTGGTCGAGAGCACAGGACTATGGCCGGCGATCCTGACCGGCGTGCCGTCGGCATCGAACTTTCCGATGCGCGGGCCGATGATCATGCAGGCCGCCAGCGCCACCCAGCCGCCGGTCGAATGGACGACCGTGGAGCCGGCGAAATCGACGAAACCGGTCTGGGACAGGAAGGCCGATGCGTTCGGGAACAGCGCCGAGCCCCAAGCCCAGTGCACGAAGACCGGATAGATCAGCCCCGACATGAACAGCGAGCCGAACACATAGGCCGCCAGCTTCATGCGCTCGGCGACGGCGCCCGACACGATCGTCGCGGCGGTGCCGCAGAACATGACCTGGAAGACGAAAAAGGCCGATTGCCAGCTGTCGAGACCACGCAGGAAATAGAACTCGCTCTGCGTTCCGAACAGGAAGCCGTTCGAACGGCCGAAGGCGATCATGAAGCCGACCGCGGCGAACGCGACGACGCCAAAGACGAAATCGAGAAGGTTCTTCTGCGCCACGTTGATCGAGTTCTTCGAGCGCACCATGCCGGCTTCGAGCAGAAGGAAGCCGACCTGCATCATCATCACCAGCCCGGCGGCGACGAGAACCCAGGTCATGTCCAGCCGTGAGGCGCCCGACGCAAGATCATCCGCGAAGGCAAAACCTGGAATAAGGCCACCGGAGAGCCCGGAGCCGATAAAAAGCATAAAATATGACCAGCGAGATCGCATTAAAAGTCGACCGCAGAAAAGACATCGGAACAGATGCTTCAAGCTATCGCTAATGCTTTAATTTTGAGTGTGACTCACAATTTTTGCGATCACAATGCGGAACGCACGTCACGCGGAGCGCGACTTCTCCCCATCGGAAAACAGCGAGGGACCATTCTGGTCGATGATCTGCTGGGCCTTGCGGACGGTATATTCGACCGCGTCGTCCATGGAGGTGAAGACGTCGGCGCGGACGAAATTGCGCACCAGGGTCTCGCCGTCTACGTCCTTCTCGATACGTCCGGCCAGCCGGAACTGCGAGCCTTCGCGGATCGGCGCCGGATGGATGATGCAGCCGCCATGCTCGACCGGCTTGGCGGAAGCAGCAGGTGCCTCGGCCGATTTGCCGCCGCCGGAGAACATCGAGAAAATATTGGACAGAAACGAAGCCATGTCGGCTGCCTAGCATATTCCTGCGCGAGCCGGAAGCAGGATACCCAAGGAAAAGTCACAATCCAACGTCTCATATCACCCGCATGATTCAGGAGCCTGACCGCATGAAATGGAAGATCACCGCAGCATTCCTCCTCGCCGTCATCGCCGCGCTTTGGATCGGCAATACCTCTCTGTTCTCACGTTTCCCGGAAACTCCGCTCAGGATCATTGCCCATCGCGGTCAGCACCAGCTTTTCGATGTCACCGATATCAAGAGCGACACCTGCACCGCGAGCCTGATGCTGCCGCCGACGCATGCCTATCTGGAAAACACCGTGGCAGGCATGAAGGCCGCCTTCGATGCCGGCGCCGACGTGGTCGAACTCGACGTGCATCTGACGCCGGACAGGCAGTTCGCCGTTTTCCACGACTGGACGCTCGACTGCCGCACCGAGGCCAAGGGCGTCACGGAACAGACGCCGATGCCGGTTTTGAAGACACTCGACATCGGCTACGGCTACACCGCCGATGGCGGCCGGACCTTTCCGTTCCGAGGCCAGGGCAAAGGCCTGATGCCGACCTTGCCGGAGGTTTTTGCCGCCCTGCCGGACGGCCGTTTCCTGATCAACTTCAAGAGCCGCCGCACTGAGGAAGGTGAGGCTCTGGCCACGCTTCTCAAGACCGACCCCGGCGCGCGGGCGGCGGCGTTCGGCGTTTATGGCGGAAACGAGCCGACCGAAAAAGCGGTGGCGCTTGTCCGTGGCCTTCCCGGCTATTCCAACCGCACGGCCAAATCCTGCCTCCTCAACCACCTGGCGCTCGGCTGGAGCGGCCATGTGCCGGAAGCCTGCCGCAATACCCTGGTCCCGGTTCCCGCCAATCTTGCATTCCTGCTCTGGGGCTGGCCGGAGCGTTTCTACAGCCGGATGCAGGCGGCCGGGTCGGATGTCGTGCTGATCGGCCCGTTCGAGGCCGGCGACGCCGGGTCCTCCGGCATTGACGACCGGGATGGGTGGGACATGGTGCCTTCAGGTTTTCCGGGCCTCGTCTGGACCAACGTGATCGAGAAGACACGGCCCGAGGTGGAGCGCCGCGGCTTCTGTGCCCTGCCCTCCCGACCGCAGATCTGCGGTTAGGCCGCCAATCTGCGGCAGATAGACTTCCCGCCGTCACCAAGCCCGCCTATCATCTCCCCTGGTTCGGAGGGAGCGCCGGATGCGGAGGAGATTGTTGTCATGGCGGACGATCATTTATGTCTGCGCGATCCTGATCGCCGCCTTCGGAGTGATGCTGATGTCCGGCTCGCGCATGCCCGCTGACGGTTTTCCGGCTTTCGACAAAACCCGCCTCGGCGCCGATCTCGACGCGTATCTCAGCGCGAGCGAAAGCCACTTCGCCGATATTCGCCCGGGTGCCGCCAAACGGGTGGTCTGGGCTGATCCAGCGACGAAGGAGAAGACGGCTTTCGCGATCGTCTACCTGCACGGTTTCTCGGCTTCGGCCGAGGAGATCCGCCCCCTGCCCGACCGCGTCGCGGCAGCGCTCGGCGCCAATCTCTATTTCACCCGCCTCGCCGGCCACGGCCGCAGCGGCGACGCCATGGGGGAGCCAAGCCTTGAAGACTGGCTGGCGGATTTTTCGGAAAGTCTCGCCATCGGCGAAGCGCTCGGCAATCGCGTCATCGTCATCGGCACCTCGACCGGCGCCTCGCTCGCGACGCTCGCACTTGCCGATCCGAAGATCGCATCGCGCATCTCGGCGGCTGTGTTCGTATCGCCGAACTACGGCATCAACAGCTTTGCCGCATTTCTGCTGACGACACCGGTCGCGCCGCAGCTCTCACGGCTGTTGCTTGGGGAAAACCGCGGCTTCACGCCCTATAACGACCGCCATGCCGCCCACTGGACGACCCGCTATCCGACAAAAGCGCTGCTGCCGATGGCAGCGCTCGTAAAACTCTCGGTCGAGAGCCCGGTGGAGCGGATCACGACGCCGGCCCTCTTCCTCTATTCCTCGCTCGATCAGGTCATCCGGCCCGACAAGGTGCGCGAGGTCGCCAACCGCTGGGGCGGGCCTCATGAGCTTTTCGATGTCGGCCAGACCGGCGATCCCGGCAATCACGTGATTGCCGGCGACATCGTTTCCTCGGCGACCACCGGATCGCTTGCTGACCGCGTCATCGCCTGGCTGGAAGCGACGATCAGATGACGAGGTTCGCCAGGATCTCGTTCTCGGTGATGTCCTGATAGCCCATGCCGGCCGCATCGAACCGTTCGAGCAGGCCTGCGAAATTCTCCGGCCTTGCGGTTTCGATGCCGATCAGGATCGAGCCGAAATTGCGCGCCGATTTCTTCAGATACTCGAACCGGGCGATATCGTCTTCCGGTCCCAGCAGGTTGAGGAAGTCGCGCAATGCGCCGGGGCGCTGGGCGAGCCGCAGCACGAAGTATTTCTTAAGACCGGAATAACGCATCGCGCGTTCCTTGACGTCCGGCAGGCGTTCGAAATCGAAATTGCCGCCGGAGACGACGCAGACCACCGTCTTGCCGGCAAGCTTTTCGCGCCCCAGCATATCGAGCGCGGTGATCGACAGGGCGCCTGCCGGCTCCAGCACGACACCTTCGACATTCAGCATTTCGATGATGGTGACGCAGATGGCGTTTTCCGGCACGAGCAGGACCTGATCCGGCGAAAAGCCCTTCAAAGCCTCGAAATTCAGGTCGCCGATCCGCGCCACCGCCGCGCCATCGACGAAATTGTCGAGCTTGGCGAGCGTGATCGGCTCACCGGCTTCAAGGCTCTTCTTGAGGCTCGGCGCCCCCTCCGGCTCGGTGAAGAGAAAATCTTCCCGCTTGACGATATCCTTCAGGTAACCGGTCGTGCCCGACGAAAGCCCGCCGCCGCCCACCGGCAGGATGACCAGGTCGGGCGTAACGCCATCGGGCAATTGCTCCATCAGTTCGGCGGCGACCGTCGCCTGCCCTTCGATGATGTCGGCGTCGTCGAAAGGCGGCACCATGACGCCGCCGATCTCTTCCACATGGGCGCGGGCCGCCGCATAGCACTGGTCGAAAATGTCGCCGATCAGCCGGATGGTGATGAACGGACCGCCGAACATGCGGGTCTTGTCGATCTTCTGCTGCGGCGTCGTCACCGGCATGAAGACCACGCCCGGCACCTCGAAATGGCGGCAGACGAAGGCGAACCCCTGCGCGTGATTGCCGGCCGAGGCGCAGATGAATGTCTTGCCCTTGGTGCCCGAGGCAATCGCCTTGCGCAGGAAATTGAAGGCGCCGCGGATCTTGTAGGAGCGGACCGGAGACAGGTCTTCGCGCTTCAGCCAGATTTCGGCGCCATAACGGCGGCTGAGGTGTTCGTTCATCTGCAGCGGCGTTTCGGGAAAAATCTCCCGCATCGCCACTCTCGCTTCGTCCACGCCCGCTTTCGTCACGCCTGCCTTGGTCACACCCGCCTTGGTCACGTCTGCCTCGGTCACATCGGCCATCCATTGAATTTCAAGAATGGTCCCGCTATGCCATAGGCTTACGGCTGAGACAAAGCTTCTTTCAGTTGCCGCGAACTTCGGGACAACCATTTTTGAACGCCAATCTTCTTCGGTCGGTCATCTACATAACGGCGCTCTGCGCGCTCTACCTGTCGCTCGCCATGTTCCTGCCGGCGATGGTGGACCTTTATTACGGGCATCGCGACTGGCAGGTCTTCGCGATGTCCGGCCTCATGGTCGGCGGACTTGCAGCGGCAGCGGCGCTCGCGACCCATGGGCCCCCGCCGGTCTTCAACAAGCGTCTCGGCTTCCTGCTGGTCAACGTGTTGTGGGCGATGTTTTCGGTGGTCGGCGCGATCCCGCTTTTTCTTGCCGAACACGAGCTCTCGTTTGCACAAGCGCTGTTCGAATCGATCTCCGGCATCACCACGACGGGCTCGACCGTCATCGTCGGGCTGGACAACATGCCGCCCGGCATCCTGCTCTGGCGCTCGCTGCTCTGCTGGTTCGGCGGCATCGGAATCGTCGGCCTCGGCCTGTTCGTCCTGCCGTTCCTGAAAGTCGGCGGCGCCTCGATCTTCAAGCTCGAATCGTCGGAGACCAACGACAAGCCGTTCGCCCGGCTTGCGAGTTTCACCCGGGCCTTCCTGATCGTCTACGTCCTGCTGACTTTAGCCTGCGCCATAGCTTATGATCTTGCCGGCATGGACCATTTCGATGCGCTGAACCACGCGATGACGACGATCGCCACGGCCGGTTTCTCGACGCATGACATGTCGTTTGCCTATTTCGACAACAAGGCGATCCTGCTGCTCGGCACGGTGTTCCTGGCAATCTGCAGCCTGCCGTTTTCGGTGCTGATCCTGCTTGCCGTACGCGGCCGGCTGGATACCCTGCGCGATCCGCAAATCGTGGTTTTCCTCGGTTATCTCTGCGTCATCTCGATCGTCGTTGCGGTCTACCATCACCTGAGGAACGGCATCGAACTCGATGACGCGCTGATCCATTCGTTCTTCAACATGACCTCGATCCTGTCGACAGGCGGCTTTGCCAGCGACGACTACACGCTCTGGGGACCGTTCGCGGTGCTGGTCGCCTTCTTCGCCACCTTCATGGGCGGCTGCTCCGGCTCGACGGCCGGCGGTATCAAGGCCTATCGTTTCGTGGTGATCGTCAACGTCATCCGCGCCGGGCTGAACAAGCTCATCTATCCGAACGCTATCCAACCCGTGCGTTACGGCAGCCTGACGGTGGATGCCGAAACGCAGCGTGCGGTCTTCCTGTTCGTCAGCCTCTACATTTTCCTTTGGGCGATCGGCAGCGTCGGCATGGCTCTGTTCGGCTACGACGTCCTGACCGCCACGTCCTCGGTCATCACTGCGCTGTCGAACGTCGGTCCCGGCATCGGCCCGATCGTCGGCCCGGCCGGCAACTTTTCCACGATCAGCGATCCGGCGCTCTATCTACTGTCGCTGATGATGCTGCTCGGGCGTCTCGAAATCCTGACCGTGCTTGTCCTGCTGACGCCGGTCTTCTGGCGGCACTAGCCCGGCACGCGCAGGAATTCGACCGGTCCGCCCGGTTCGTCGTCGTCGAAAACGGCGCAGGTCAGCTCGCCGCCGAACACGCAGCCGCTGTCGATATTGGTGCGGTTGCCGACCGTCCGCGGATTGCCGGGAAGCGGCGTGTGGCCGTGGCAGAGATGCCGGCCCCAGAATTCGCCGTCGTCGTCGCTCGCAAACCGCTTCCAGATCAGGTCGCGCTCCCGCTGCCCCTCGAGCGGCAACGTCTCGTCGACGCCGGCATGCACGAAGATCCGGTGCTGGTCGACAAGGATCAAGGGGCAATGCGCGCACCATGACAGCACCTGCGGCGGCACGTAGCCGTCGAAAGAAACCATCGTTTCGCGGCCGCCATTGTCGATCCAGAGGATTTCGTCGTGCCCGCGGTTCTGGTGGGCGCGGACCATCATGTCCTCATGATTGCCCTTGAGCGCCGTCCACCGCCACCCTTCCTTGCGCGGGCCTGCCATGACGAGGTCGAGCACGCCCCTGCTCTTCGGCCCGCGATCAATATAGTCGCCGATGAAAACCACATGCCCGCTAGGCGCATGGCCCTCCACCTGCCCGAGCAGCTCCTTCAACTGCGCAAGACAACCGTGGATATCGCCGATCGCAAAGGTAAAGCCCAAAGCACGCCTCCATCGAAGTGGATATCAAACGGTCTTCATCGCAAACGGTTGCAGGCAAAGTAGGTCAGGCTTGGTGCGGACGGCGGGGATCGAACCCGCATGACCAAAGGCCGAGAGATTTTAAGTCTCTTGCGTCTACCAGTTTCGCCACGTCCGCATGGGCGTCCTGTTTCTTGAACTTGCGCGACGCCGTCAAGCACCGAAATTGCGGAAGCGGTTCGCCGCTTGCGAAAAAAGCGAGACGGTCGGAGGGGCGGAATGCAAAAAGGGCGCGGCGATCTCTCGCCGCTCCCTTCAGAAATTATCGCAATTCACTCAACCAGCGAGCTTGGCGGCCAGCTTGGCGACGTGGGCGCCCTGGAACTTGGCGCCTTCGAGTTCGATTTCCGAAGGCTGGCGCGAGCCGTCGCCGTTGGTGATTGTGCTGGCGCCGTAGGGCGAGCCGCCCTTGACTTCTTCCGTACCCATCTGGCCGGCAAAGGCATAGGGCAAGCCGGCAACGGCCATTCCCTGGTGCAGGAAGGTGGGGATGAAGCCGAGGATGGTGGATTCCTGGCCGCCGTGCTGGGTGGCCGACGAGGTGAACATCGAGCCGAGCTTGCCGACCAGCTTGCCCTGTGCCCAGAGGCCGCCGGTCTGATCCCAGAAATTGCGCATCTGCGAGGCGACCGTGCCGAAGCGGGTGCCGGCGCCGACGATGATCGCGTCGTATTCGGTCAGTTCCTCGACGGTTGCGACCGGAGCCTGCTGGTCCATCTTGTAATAGGAGGCCTTGGCGACCTCGTCCGGAACCAGTTCCGGAACGCGCTTGACCGTCACGTCGGCGCCTGCCGACTTTGCGCCTTCCGCAACCGCATAGGCCATCTTTTCGATGTGGCCGTAAGCGGAATAATAAAGCACGAGAACTTTCGCCATGATCTTCTCCATTCAATGTCTGGTGTGTGAACAAGGCCGTCTGCGGCCAGAACCAGACCCACATGTAGCGGCTTCACGGATCGGCGACAGCCCCTGCGAGGTCTACGCACTGTTCAACATCTGAAGACGATAATTCGCTTGCGGATCATAAATTCGTAACAGACGCGGTTTCTGTGTTCCTCACGACAAAATCGCTTCTGCGTTGAAAAAATTGGGCCTAGGAGTGTGGCACTTACGGAGGGATATCCATGTCTGAAGCGCCGCAACCATCCTCGATCGTCACCGCCGCCATGCTCGCGATCGGCGATGAACTTTTGTCCGGCCGGACCAAGGACAAGAATATCGGCCATCTCGCCGATCTGCTGACACTTTCAGGCATCGACCTCAAGGAAGTGCGGATCGTCGCCGACGAGGAGGATGCGATCGTCGAGGCGCTGAATGCGCTGCGCGGCCGTTACGACTACGTGTTTACCTCCGGCGGCATCGGCCCGACCCATGACGACATCACGGCCGACGCGATCTCGAAGGCCTTCGGCGTGTCCTGCATCCACGACCCGGACGCGATGAAACTGCTTGCCGACATGTACAAGCGCCGCGAGATGGAATTCACCGAAGCCCGCCAGCGCATGGCCCGCATGCCCGAGGGCTCCAGGCATATCGCAAACCCGGTCTCGACCGCGCCTGGCTTCATCATCGGCAATGTCTATGTGATGGCCGGCGTGCCGCAGGTTTTCCAGGCGATGGTCGACAACGTGCTGCCGATGCTGCGCTCGGGTGCCAAAATGCTGTCGCGGGCGCTGCCCTGCCCCTATGGCGAAGGCGATATCGGCACGCTTCTGTCGGCCGTCCAGAAGGCGCATCCGGAGACCAGCATCGGCTCCTATCCGAAATATGACGGGCAGCGGTTCTCGACCGAGATCGTCGTGCGCGCCCGCGACCCGCAGGTTCTGGATGCGGCCGCGCAAGCCGTGGCGGAGATGATCGCCGGCATCGACCGGGCCAAGATCGCCACCAATCCGACAGCCGACGCCTGACCCGCGGCACTCTGCCTCTCCTGCTGTCGGCGGACGCTCCTTGACCGGGATCAAAGTGCGACACACGTATTTATGAGATGCTGGTTCCCAATCCCGCAGAACCAGTTGATGAGGAGATGCAGCCATGGCCTACAAGACCATTCTAGCGGTTCTCGACACACCTCAAAACGCCAGGCCGATCAGCGATTACGGGATCGCGCTCGCCGAACGCTTTTCCGCCCACCTGATCGGCGTCCACGCAGAAACGCTGGCCGCCGTGCCGCTGATCGCGCCGATGGAAATTCCGGATCCCTCCGCCGTGCAGATCCTCCAGGACGCTGCGCAGAAGGAAACCGCCGAGGTCGAGCGGATCTTCAAGCAACAGTCGTCCCGCGAGGGACTTTCCACCGAGTGGCGCAGTTGCATGTCGTCGGCGGGCTACGGCTCCCATTCGGTCATGGACACCGCCCGCTCCGTCGATCTGATCGTTGCGAGCCAGAGCGATCCGGCGCATGCCGATCACCGCGCCGATCTAGAGACATTCCTCTTCGACAGCGGCAGGCCGATGCTGCTCGTCCCCTACACGATGAAGGTGCCGCAGCCGATCAAGCGGGTGATGATCGCCTGGAACGGATCGCGGGAGGCTGCGCGTGCGACCTTCGATTCGATGCCGTTTCTGAAGGCGGCCGAGAGCGTCGAGGTGTTCTGCGTCGATCCGAGCGACCGCAGCAGCCAGACGTCGGAAACGGCCGGCGCCGAGATCACAGCAACCCTTGCACGGCATGGCATCAACGTGACGCTGACGACCCGGGAAGCGCACGGCATGGCCACAGCAGCGGCGATCGAGAATCGCCTCTCCGAGGGCAGCGTCGACCTTCTGGTGATGGGCGGTTATGGCCATTCGCGCTGGTGGGAAATGCTGTTCGGCGGCGTGACGCGCAGCCTGCTCGATTCGATGACGGCGCTGACTTTGCTTTCCCGCTGACAAATCCTTGCGTCTACGGGCGAATTGCCGCTATTAGCGAGAGCCAGCAACACGCTTTCGCTAATGGTGGCCAGCCTCATGTCTCTTCCCGAAAAAGCCTTCCCCGTTTCCTGGGATCAATTCCATCGTGACGCCCGGGCGCTTGCCTGGCGTCTCGCAGGCCTCAAGCGCGATTTCCGCGCGATCGTCTGTATCACCCGCGGCGGCCTGGTGCCGGCGGCGATCATTTCGCGCGAACTCAATATCCGCCTCATCGAGACGGTCTGCATCGCCTCCTACCACGACTACGTCAACCAGGGCGAAATGAACCTGCTCAAGGGAATAACGCCCGAACTGACGATCGACGAAGGCGCCGGCGTTCTGGTCATCGATGACCTGACCGATACCGGCAAGACGGCATCGGAGGTGCGCGCCATGTTGCCGAAGGCGCATTTCGCCTGCGTCTATGCCAAACCCTCCGGCGTGCCGACCATCGACACTTTCGTCACGGAAGTCAGCCAGGACACCTGGATCTATTTCCCCTGGGACATGGGCTTCACCTACCAAGAACCGATCGCCAAGGCTGACCGCAGCTAAGATCTATAACAGCAAGGTCTCGGGCGGGGCGCGACGACGTGGAGTCATCTCCGCGCGAGCGCTTCGTGCGGCCTGCCGCGAAATCCGCCGCCTTCCGAAGGCCTGTGGTGAAAACCGTTCAATTCGGCTCGTGAAGGCTCGAGGGGAACTCCTCGCGGCTTGAATTTGGCATTCATCAAGGAACTCGCGTCGAGATCTCGCCCCAGGCGGGTATATTTCTCCGCTTTCCCCATGAGGGCGTCCTAATTTTATTTTTTCTTCATATAAAGGAGGAACACTGTCGTCCGTAGGCTTTGCCTGACAATGGCGACACGGGCATGATGCCTGCCGTGTAAACTCTCAGCGTACGATGTCCGAGTTCAATCCGCCTGGGGTCCCCCCCCGGTTGCGTCTGCATGACATCGAGGCCCGCATGCGTGATTTTCTGAATAGGATGCCGCTGACCACGAAACTGGCGGCGCTTATTGTCGCGGTCAACATTTGTGGCGTTTCCGCCTTGGCCACCTATACCTGGATATCGGAAACGCGCTTGCTGATCAGCACGGCGACGGCACATTGGTCGCGCGGCGCCGAACAGTTCGCCTCGGTTGCGGCCGGCGGCGTGAAATGGGGCAAGGTCAACGCGGTGCGGGAGGCCTATGCTCTGCAGCGCGACAACCCTAACCTCGACCTCGTCCAGTTCGCCGCGTTCAACGCCGAGCTTGCGCCGGTCGACATCTGGGCACGCGACGGCGTGGCAGGCGTCCTGTCCTCCGCCGAATTGGCCCAGGCGATCGGTCAGAAACCCGACAGCACGGTTGTCGATACGACGCTGGCTTCCAGAGGTCTGGTCGGGATCGTTGTGCCCCTGCCCCCGGACAAATCCGGCAAGGTCACGGGCTATCTCTTCACTGCCTGGTCGGTGGCGAAAATCCTCGCCAAGGCGCAGCAGGAAGTGCTGAATACCCTGCTTATCCAATTGCTCGTCATCACCGTCGCGGTCACAGCCTTCCTCTTCGCAATGCGCCGGCTTGTCGGACGCCCTGTCCGAAACCTCAGTGCGCGCATCATCGCCTTGCAAACCGGCGACCTCACCTCCCCGGTCGAATACCAGCGCAATGGTGACGAGATAGGCGTTCTCTCGCGCGCACTGGAAGTGTTCCGCGGCGAGGCTATCGCGAAGGTCGAAGAAGAGCGTATCGCCGCGGAGCAGCGCCAGTCGCTTGACGAGGAACGCGCCCGCAATACGAGGATCACCGAGGAAACCAGCAACACCCAACGAGCCGTCATGGCAGAGCTCGGACACGCGCTGGAAAAGCTTGCCGGAGGCGATTTTTCGATTCATCTCAATGGCCTCGGGCCGGATTTTGAAAAACTGCAGCAGGACTTCAACAACATGGTCGAGGCGGTTGCCGCCGCGCTGACGGAGATCAAGGAAGCGTCCCACCAGGTGGAGGATCGCTCCAGCGAGCTTGCCGGCGCCGCCGACCAGCTGGCTCAGCGCACGGAACGACAGGCTGCGGCTCTCCAGGAGACCGCCGCCTCGCTTGGCCAGGTCACGACAACGGTCAGAACCTCTTCACAGAAGGCCGAGAGCGCCGGGCACCTCGTCGAGGAGACGAAGAAGGGCGCCCATTCCTCCGCGACCGTCGTCCGCAACGCGATCGGGGCGATGGACCGGATTCAGGCCTCGTCCAGCCAGATCGGCCACATCATCAGCGTTATCGACGAGATCGCCTTCCAGACCAACCTCCTGGCGCTGAATGCCGGCGTCGAGGCGGCCCGCGCGGGCGAGGCCGGGAAGGGTTTTGCAGTCGTTGCTCAGGAAGTGCGCGAGCTGGCCCAGAGATCTGCCAATGCGGCCAAGGAAATCAAGGTTCTGATCACCAGTTCCAATCAGGAGGTCGCTGCCGGCGTCGGGCTTGTCAACGACACGGGCGATGCCCTTCTCCAGATCGGCGACCAGATCAACCGCATCAGCGACAGCATCGTTTCGATCGTCCAGTCCTATCGGGAACAGGCCACGGGCCTGCAGGAGATCAACAGCGCGATCAACCAGATGGATCATGCCACGCAGCAGAATGCCGCGATGGTGGAGGAAACCAATGCGGCCTGCCAGGAACTGCTCTCGCAAGGCCGTCTGCTGCTGAGTTCGGCCAGCAGCTTCACCGTCGGAAACACAGCCGGAAATGGTGCCCGGGCCCATTCCGAATCGGGAAGACATCAATCTCTCTCCGACAAAAAAGCCGGCTTTGCCGCTCCGTTCAGACAAGCGTCCTGAAGACGCCTCTGCAGCGGCATGACCTCATAAACGTCAGCAACCTATGGAAGGGAAACACCTATGCATAAGATCATCGTCATGCTCCTTCTCGGCAGCACCGTATCCGCCTTGCCGCTTGGCACGGCTCTGGCCGAGGAGGCCCACGTCGCGCCGGTGACCGAATATGTCACCGGTAAAGTAAAGCCCTGGCTCACCGACGCAGTGATCATTTCGGCGATCAAGGCCCAGAATGCCACCAATGCCAAGCTGAGCGACGCCGATATCCTGGCGCTCGACAAGAAATGGCGCGCCGAGGTCGACAGTTCCAATCGTGCTACGATCGACAGCGTGCTGAACAACGCCTTGTCGAAACTTCTCGTGGAAAAGAAGGAAAAGTCCGAGGGGGCGATTACGGAAATCTTCGTCATGGACGCCAAGGGCCTCAATGTCGGCCAGAGCGACATAACCTCCGATTACTGGCAGGGCGACGAGGCAAAGTTCAAGAAATCCTTCGGTGTTGGCAAGAACGCGCTGTTCGTCGACGAGGTTGAAAAGGACGAATCGTCCCAGACGCTGCAGTCGCAGGCAAGCGTGACGATTACCGATGAGAGCGGAGCACCGATCGGCGCCGTGACGATCGGGATAAACGTCGATTCTCTCTGAGCCGGGTGAGATACCCCTGGCGCTGCGGCATCGTTGACGCCGCAGCGCCAGGAAAAAATAAACGAAGATCCCGGGCTCGACGATGGCGAACCTGTTCGGCACACATCCGCGCCCTTCGGGTAGCCTGCACGGCTATCGTCCTGACTCGCTTGAAGTCAGCCGGGACACCTGGGCCTCTTTTCCGCGGGGATAGGCTTCATCGGGAGCCGAGCGCCAACGGCTGATTCTTTCCGGCCCTTTTCAAAAATCCCGGTCCTTGTCACTGGCCCGCCGGTTAAAAACCGCGCGGGCTTATCTATTAGTGGTGGCCACAGATTCTTGAACTGCCTCGATATGGTACGGCCGAACCCTCAAAACCCTGTTGGACCGGGCTTTCGGCACCTGCCGCCGCTCACGAAATATTTCCGCGTCTCGTAACGCAAGTTTCAGGCTGTCCCCGCAACTGCCTGAGAATCCTCGTCTATTTCTTCGTCCCCGTTATCCACAGCCGCGAACCACAATATCTTGTGGTTATAAAAGCGTTGCAATCTACGCCTTGACGAATCTCTCGGCTCGTTCGACAGTGTTCCTTACGTTGCGGCGGCGACTGGACCGGAATTAACGAGGCCGGTTCTTCTTCGAGTTTGACGGGAAAGATCATGCAGTCCGCCTATGAGGGACGGGCTGCTATCACGGTCTCCGTGCGTGCTCGATTTTCCGCTCCGGAACAACGGCTGGGACTGGCGGAAAGATTCTGTTAATACTATATGTAGTAGTGTTGCAGCCGTTATCACCACAACATACAGGTTGGCATCTGCGGATGATCACCTGGGATCGGGAACATTCAACTGGCTGCGCGCGTCGAACGTGTGGGCTGGAGCGGCACATCTGCGCCTTATCATCAGGCGCCAACGGACGAGGATTAAGGCAATGCGCATCGAACGTCGTTTCACCAAGCCGGATACAGGCGCTTATGGGGAAATCGAATTCCGCAAGGGGATCAGCGAGATCCGCAATCCGGACGGCTCGATCGTCTTCCGGCTTGCCGATATCGACGTTCCGGCGCAGTTCTCCCAGGTTGCGACGGACGTTCTGGCGCAGAAGTATTTCCGCAAGGCCGGCGTTCCGAAGTTCCTGAAAAAGGTCGAGGAAAACGACGTCCCCTCGTTCCTGTGGCGCTCTGTAGCTGACACGGAAGCGATGAAGGCACTGCCGAAGGAAGAGCAGTACGGTTCCGAAACCGATGCGCGCCAGGTTTTCTCCCGCCTTGCCGGCACCTGGACCTATTGGGGCTGGAAGGGCGGCTACTTCACCTCCGAAGAAGACGCGGCCGCCTTCATGGACGAGCTTGCCTACATGCTCGCCACCCAGCGCGTCGCTCCGAATTCCCCGCAGTGGTTCAACACCGGCCTGCACTGGGCCTATGGCATCGACGGCCCCGGCCAGGGCCATTTCTATGTCGACCCCTTCACGGCTAAGCTCACCAAGTCGAAGTCGGCCTATGAGCATCCGCAGCCGCATGCCTGCTTCATCCAGTCGGTCGAGGACGATCTCGTCAACGAAGGCGGCATCATGGACCTGTGGGTCCGCGAAGCCCGCCTGTTCAAATACGGCTCCGGCACCGGCTCCAACTTCTCGATGCTGCGCGGCGCGGGCGAAAAGCTCTCCGGCGGCGGCCGTTCGTCGGGCCTGATGAGCTTCCTCAAGATCGGCGACCGCGCTGCCGGCGCCATCAAGTCGGGCGGCACCACCCGCCGCGCCGCCAAGATGGTCGTCGTCGACATCGACCATCCGGATATCGAGGAATACATCAACTGGAAGGTCAAGGAAGAGCAGAAGGTGGCGGCCCTCGTCACCGGCTCGAAGATCGTCTCCAAGCACCTGAAGGCCATCATGAAGGCCTGCCTGAATTGCGACGGCGGATCTGGGGACGATTGCTACGACCCGCTCAAGAACCCTGCGCTGAAGCGCGAGATCAAGGCTGCCAAGAAGGACCAGGTTCCGGAAAACTATATCGGCCGCGTCATCCAGTTCGCCCGCCAGGGCTACAAGGACCTGGAATTCAAGACCTATGACACGGATTGGGATTCGGAGGCCTATCTCACCGTCTCCGGCCAGAACTCCAACAACTCCGTCTCGCTGAAGGACGACTTTTTGCGCGCTGTCGAGACCGACGGCGACTGGAACCTGACCGCCCGCAAGGACGGCCGGGTGATGAAGACGCTGAAGGCCAAGGACCTCTGGGAACAGATCTCCTACGCCGCCTGGGCGTCCGCCGATCCGGGCATCCATTTCAACACGACGATGAACGACTGGCACACGTCGCCGGCCGGTGGCCCGATCCGCGGCTCGAACCCGTGCTCGGAATACATGTTCCTCGATGACACGGCCTGCAACCTCGCCTCCATGAACCTGCTGCAGTTCAAGGACAAGACGACCGCCCGCATCAACATCGCCGATTATGAACATGCGACGCGGCTGTGGACCGTCGTGCTGGAAATCTCGGTGATGATGGCGCAGTTCCCGTCGCGCCAGATCGCCGAACTCTCCTACCAGTACCGCACGCTCGGCCTCGGCTACGCCAATATCGGCGGCCTGCTGATGTCGACCGGCATCGCCTATGACTCTCCGGAAGGCCGCGCCATCGCCGGCTCGCTGACCGCGATCATGACCGGCATTTCCTATGCCACCTCGGCTGAAATCGCCTCCGAGCTCGGCCCCTTCCCGAACTACGCGCCGAACCGCGACAGCATGCTGCGGGTCATCCGCAACCATCGCCGCGCCGCCCATGGCGAAACCTCCGGCTACGAACAGCTGTCCGTCAACCCGGTGGCGCTGATCCATTCGGAAAACCCGGACCAGGATCTGGTCGCCCATGCCAAGGCTGCCTGGGACAAGGCGCTTGTCCTCGGCGAACAGCACGGCTACCGCAACGCGCAGGTCTCGGTCATCGCCCCGACCGGCACGATCGGCCTGGTGATGGATTGCGACACGACCGGCATCGAGCCCGATTTCGCGCTCGTCAAGTTCAAGAAGCTCGCCGGCGGCGGCTACTGGAAGATCATCAACCGCGCCGTTCCGGAAGCCCTGCGCACGCTCGGTTATTCGGAAAGCCAGATTGCCGAGATCGAGGCCTATGCCGTCGGCCACGGCAACCTCAACCAGGCACCCGGCATCAACCCCGGCTCGCTCCGGGCCAAGGGCTTCACCGACGAGAAGATCGAAGCCATCAACGGCGCCACCAAGGCTGCCTTCGACATCAAGTTCGTCTTCAACCAGTGGACGCTTGGCGCCGACTTCCTGAAGGGCACGCTTGGAGTCACCGACGAGCAGCTCGCCGACGTGAGCTTCAACCTGCTCGAACATATCGGCTTCTCCAAGAAGGACATCGAAGCCGCCAACATCCATGTCTGCGGCGCGATGACGCTCGAAGGCGCTCCCTTCCTGAAGGCCGAACATTTGGCCGTCTTCGATTGCGCCAATCCCTGCGGCAAGATCGGCAAGCGTTACCTCTCGGTCGAAAGCCATATCCGCATGATGGCGGCCGCCCAGCCGTTCATCTCGGGTGCGATCTCCAAGACGATCAACATGCCGAACGACGCGACCGTCGAGGACTGCGGCTCCGCCTACATGTTGTCCTGGAAGCTCGGCCTGAAAGCGAACGCCCTTTACCGCGACGGCTCGAAGCTCTCCCAGCCCCTCAACTCGTCGCTGATTGCCGATGACGACGCGGAAGACGCGGTCGAGGAACTGCTGGCCCAGCCGGCCGCCGCCCAGGCCGTGACGATCACCGAAAAGATCGTCGAGCGGATCATCGAAAAGGTCGTCCGCAGCCAGGAAAAGCTGCCCGGCCGCCGCAAGGGTTATACCCAGAAGGCGAAGATCGGCGGACACACGATCTTCCTGCGCACCGGCGAATACGACGACGGCCGCCTCGGCGAAATCTTCCTCGACATGAACAAGGAAGGCTCGGCCCTGCGCGCCTTCATCAACAACTTCGCGATCTCCGTCTCGCTCGGCCTGCAGTATGGCGTGCCGCTCGAGGAATATGTCGACGCCTTCACGTTCACCAAGTTCGAACCGGCCGGCATCGTCACGGGCAATGATGCGATCAAGAACGCCACGTCGATCCTCGACTACGTGTTCCGCGAACTGGCGATCTCCTATCTCGGCCGCCACGACCTCGCGCATGTCGATACGTCGGACTTCTCCAACACCGCGCTTGGCCGCGGCGTCTCGGAAGGCAAGGCGGACGTGGTTTCCAAGGGCCTGACCCGCGGTTACAAGCCGACCCTCGTCTCCGGCACCGGCGGCGACCGCCCGGCCGACATCAAGGGCTCGGCGACTGCCGCCCCTGCCCGCGCCTCGGCCGGCACCAACGTCACCGCCTTTGCCGGTGCCGCCGCCCGCAAGCTGGAACCGACCGTCGCCATCTCGACCTCCGAAATCGTCTCCTTCAAGCGGGACTACGAGGAGCGCGCCAAGGAACTCGCCGAAGAGATCGTCGAGGAACTGACCGAAGAACAGGCAGCCACCACGGCCCTCTTCTCCGACAAGGCCGCCGACGAGGCTGCGACCGCCAAGACGGAAGCCAAAAAGGTCGAAAACGAACGCCGCATGCGCTCGATTGCTCAAGGGTATACGGGCAACATGTGCGGCGAGTGCCAGAATTTTACGATGGTGCGGAATGGGACTTGCGAGAAGTGCGACACTTGTGGTGCGACGAGCGGCTGCAGCTGATTAATGTGAATAGCTGAATAAAACACAGCCCGAAGGAAACTTCGGGCTGGACTACCAAGCAGAACAAAACAAGAATAAAAACAAATGATTTGCGTGCATTGGAAATGAAAAAGCCGGAGTCCTCAGACCCCGGCTTTGGATACCGCGAAAAGGCCGAAGCCCACGCGGGGCGAAGAGACTCGCATCCCTTGCCTGTAGCACGGTTAGTATATGGGATTCGAGAAATCAGAGTCGAGGTAGCTTTGGCGGCCATCAACAAGGAGATCCCTCAGTGGCCAATGAACGTACATCCAAATCTGTGGCTTCAGCGGCATCCAAACTGCTGAGCAATCCTAAAACGCCTGCTGCCGTAAAAAAGGTGGCAGCGTCTGCATTGACGCAGGCGCCAAACAAAAAGAAGTAATTCCGGTGCTTAAATACCTTTCGCGGTAACTGCCGCGAAAGGCTTCTAAATAGTCCGTGGCACGCCGCCCTATCTCCCCCCTAGCGGGGGAGAATGGAATTTCAACATCTTAGCTTCAGCTAAGTGTTAGAAATTCCAAGAGAGGGGTCCAACGCCGGTGCCAACAGCAAACCCGCCAGCCTCCATGGCAGTGAGCCACCGGCTCGCCATGAGCCGGTCAGGACAAAAGTTAGCCCGGGCCAAGCGGACGGCGTCAGAAATCGCCCAATGCGTATCCGGCGCCGCGCACGGTCCGGATCACATTGTCGGATTTGCCAAGGCTGATGACTTTTCGCAACCGGCCGATATGGACGTCGATCGCCCGCTCGTCGACGGTCGTGTCGTCGCCCCAGAGGGATGCCTTCAGCTCAGTCCGAGAATAGACCTTGCCCGGTGTCCGCATCAGGAATTCAAGGAGCTTGAACTCCTTAGGCCCGAGCTTGACCTCACGTTTCTGCCGGTGAACTCGATGGGCTTCCCGGTCGAGCGTGAGATCGCCGACCTTGAGCATGTGGTCCAGGAGGGCGGGATTGACGCGCCTCAGCAGGTTCTTCACACGGACGACGAGCTCGACCGGGGAAAATGGCTTCATGAGGCAATCGTCGGCACCCGCCGCGAGTGCTATGAGGTGAAGGCCTTCGCCACCCGACGGCACGAGGAGGATGATCGGAAGGCGCGACAGGACGGGATCGAGACGCACCTCGCGGCATACCTCGAGACCTCGCACGCCCGGAAGGTCCGAACTCATGACCAGGATATCCGGCGGAACGGCTTTCAAGCGATTTGAGATCTCGGCTCCACTTGCCAGCATCGATACGACGAAGCTGTCGGCCACGAGGGCTTTCTGCAATATCAGGCGGAACGACTCGTCGTCGTCGACCAACAGGACCCGCGCGCTCATCTCGTGGCCACCAACTATGTTTCCATGGAGTATCCGGCACCGCGAACGGTGCGGATGACATCCTGCATGTTGGAGAAGTTGAGTGCCTTGCGAAGTCTTCCCACATGGACGTCGACCGTACGCTCGTCGACGTAGATGTCGTGGCCCCAGACGCCGTCCAGAAGCTGCGAGCGGGAGAAGACCCGCCCCGGCGCCGCCATCAGGAATTCGAGCAGGCGGAATTCGGTCGGGCCAAGGCGCACCTCGCGGCTCTTGCGGTGAACGCGATGGGTTTCCCGATCGAGTTCGATATCGCCGCAGCGGAGAACGCTGGAGAGCACCTCGGGACGGGCCCGGCGCAGCATGGCCTTGACGCGGGCCATCAGTTCCGGCGTCGAGAAGGGTTTTACCACATAGTCGTCGGCGCCGGTGGCGAGGCCGCGAACACGTTCGCTCTCCTCGCCGCGGGCCGTCAGCATGATGATCGGCAGGCGCTCGGTTTCCGGGCGCATGCGCAGCCGGCGGCAGAGTTCGATGCCGGAAACGCCGGGCAGCATCCAGTCCAGGATCAAAAGGTCCGGTACCCGCTCCTGAAGCCGAATTTCGGCCTCGTCGCCCCGCAAAACGGTATCGACCTCATAACCCTCGGCTTCCAGATTGTAACGAAGAAGCACGCTCAGCGCTTCTTCGTCTTCTACGACAGCGATTTTCGGCAGCATTCTTGGTCTGCTCCGTCAGTTCTATTCGGTGATCGCGCCGAGCGTGTTCGACGAGTCGTCCTTCGGACGATCGCCTTCCGGCTGGGCGCCCGTCGTCATGTAGTAGATGGTCTCGGCGATGTTGGTGGCGTGGTCGCCGATACGCTCGATGTTCTTGGCGCAGAACAGAAGATGCGTGCAGGTGGTGATGTTGCGCGGATCCTCCATCATGTAGGTGAGGAGTTCGCGGAACAGCGAGGTGTACATCGCGTCGATTTCCTCGTCGCGGCTGCGGATCGCCTCGGCCTTTTCCGCCGAACGCGTCGCATAGACGTCGAGGACGTCCTTGAGCTGGACGAGGGCGAGATCGGAGAGATGTTCGAGGCCGCGGGCGAGCTTGCGCGGAACGCCGGTGCCCTGAACCGCGATGACGCGCTTGGCGGTGTTCTTGCCGAGGTCGCCGACGCGCTCCAGATCGGAGGCGATGCGCAGCGAACCGACGATCTCGCGAAGGTCGGCCGCAACCGGCTGGCGGCGGGCGATCGTGATGATCGCCTTGTCGCCGATCTCGCGCTCGGCGTGATCGAGGATCACGTCGTCGGAGATGACCTTCTGGGCGAGTGCGGCGTCGGAATTGACCAGCGCACGTACGGCGTCCGAGCACATCTGCTCGGCGAGACCGCCCATTTCGGAGATCCGGCGACCGAGGTATTTCAGTTCGTCGTCATAGGCCGACAATATATGGGAAGAAGACATGTTTAGCTTCCTGATGAGAGTGACGACTGCAAAGACGGGCGTATCAGCCGAAGCGACCCATGATGTAGTCCTGCGTGCGCTGGTCGTCCGGATTGGTGAACATCTTGTCCGTATCATTCTCCTCCACCAGATAACCCAGGTGGAACATGGCCGTGCGTTGCGAGACGCGGGCAGCCTGCTGCATCGAGTGCGTCACGATCACGATGGTGAAATTTGTACGGAGTTCGTGGATGAGTTCCTCCACCTTGGCGGTGGCGATCGGGTCGAGAGCCGAACAGGGCTCGTCCATCAGGATGACTTCGGGGCTGACCGCCACGGCGCGTGCTATGCACAGGCGCTGCTGCTGGCCGCCGGACAGGCCGGTACCGGGGCTGTCGAGGCGATCCTTTACCTCGTTCCACAGGCCGGCCTTCTGCAGCGATGACGTGACGATTTCGTCCAGATCCGCCTTGGAGCGCGCCAGGCCGTGGATGCGCGGGCCGTAGGCGACATTTTCATAGATCGATTTGGGGAACGGGTTCGGTTTCTGGAACACCATGCCGACCTTGGCGCGCAACTGCACCGGGTCCACCTGGGGATCATAGATGTTTTCACCGTCGATCGAGATATGCCCTTCCACGCGGCAGATCGAAATCGTGTCGTTCATGCGGTTGAGGCAGCGCAGGAAGGTCGACTTGCCGCAGCCGGACGGACCGATGAAAGCCGTGACCGTACGCTGCCGTATTTCGATATTCACATCGATAATGGCGTGCTTGTCGCCATAATAAACCTGAACGTCCCGGGCGGAAATCTTGGTGTCATTCATAATTGCGGCCTTCGTCGGCGTCGTTGATATGTTGCTCGTGGACATGTTGTTCATCACTACGCTCCTTTTACCAGCGACGCTCGAAGCGGCGGCGAAGAATGATTGCAATTAGGTTCATCAAGATCAGAAAGACCAGCAGGACGATGATCGCACCGGATGCGCGCTCGACGAAGGCCGGGTCGCCGCGCTGGGTCCAGTTGTAGACCTGGACAGGCAGGGCGGAGGCCGGGTCGAACAGCCCGTCCGGAGGACCGGCCGGATATTCCCTCACGAAGGCTACCATCCCGATGAGCAGCAGCGGCGCGGTTTCGCCGAGCGCACGGGCAAGGCCGATGATTGTGCCCGTGAGGATGCCAGGCATGGCGAGCGGCAGAACGTGGTGGAAGATTGACTGCATCTTCGACGCGCCGACACCCAGCGCGGCATCGCGAATGGACGGCGGTACAGCCTTGAATGCGGCGCGGGTGGCTATGATGATCGTCGGCAGCGTCATCAGGGTCAGGACCAGGCCGCCGACAATGGATGCTGACTGGGGAAGGCCGAAGAAATTGATCAGCATCGCTAGGCCCAGGATACCGAACACGATCGACGGCACCGCGGCCAGGTTCGCGATATTGACCTCGATGAGATCGGTAAAGCGGTTCTGGGGCGCGAATTCCTCGAGATAGATCGATGCGGCGACGCCAAGCGGCAGCGACAGCACGACCACGATCAGCATCATGTAGACGGAACCAATGATGGCAACACCCAATCCCGCCGCTTCCGGCCGCGTATCGGACGCGTCCGGCGCAGTGAAGAAGGACCAGTTGATACGCGTTGTCAGGATGCCGGCTTCCTTCAGCTTGTCCGCCAGCCTCAGCTGCTCGGGCGAAGTGTTGCGGTCCAGCGCGGCGCTTTCCATGGTGACGCGCCCCTTGTAGTAGCCGTCGATGCGGCCGCCCGCCAGCAGGTCGAATCTGTGCGTGCCGCCGATCACTGAAGGATCGGCAAGAACGAACCTGCGCAGGTCGGCAGGCGCCTCCTTGGAGATCAGTTCCGCCGCGGCCTTGGCATTCATTCCGTTGGCGGAGATGCCCTTGGCTGCCATTGCATCGTTCAGCGCCTTCTCGATCAGCGGCGCATAGCCGAAGGTCGAGATCTTTGCGATGTTTTCCGGCTTTCGGTCGCCGGCCTTATCCAGGCTGGCGGGGTCCAGATGGATATCGAGCGAGATATAGGTCTGGCGGAAGGCGGAAATTCCGTTCGACAGGATCGACACGAGCAGGCCGACAAGGGCCAGGATGCCGATGCCTACGGCGATTTTGCCCATCAGGCGGAACCGCGCCTCGGAGGCATTGCGGCGGCGGGTCCGCTCGTCGAGGGCAAGGAGCGACTTTCCCTGCGGCGGAGCGCCGGCATTGGTGAACACGGAGACGTCGGTCATTCGTACTGCTCCCGGTATTTGCGCACGATGTAAAGGGCCAGCACATTGAGCCCGAGCGTTATCACGAAGAGGGTCAGGCCCAAAGCGAACGCCACCAGCGTCTCGGGGCTTGAAAACTCCGTATCGCCGGTCAGCTGGCTGACGATCTTCACGGTCACGGTCGTCATGGCTTCGAATGGGTTGAGATCGAGTTTTGCAGCTGCGCCCGCGCCCAGCACCACGATCATGGTTTCACCGATCGCACGGCTGGCCGCCAGCAGCACGGCGCCGACGATGCCTGGCAGTGCGGCGGGCAGGACAACCTGCTTGATGGTTTCCGAATGCGTGGCGCCAAGACCGTAGGAGCCGTCGCGCAAGGCCTGCGGAACGGCGTTGATGATGTCATCCGACAGGGAACTGACGAAGGGGATGATCATGATGCCCATGACCAGGCCTGCCGTCAGCACCGAGGAGGAAGACGTTCCAAGCCCGAGGGGTTCTGCAAACCAATCGCGCAGGAACGGCCCGACGGTGACCAGGGCGAACAGGCCGTAGACGATCGTCGGGATGCCCGCGAGCACTTCGATGGCCGGCTTGACGGTGCTGCGTGTTTTCGGACCTGCATATTCGGACAGGAAGACGGCGATCATCAGGCCAATCGGAACGGCAACGATCAGCGATATGATCGATACGTAGAAGGTACCCCACAGCAGGGGCAGTATCCCGAGATCCGAACCACCGCGGAACTGCGGGTTCCAGACCGAGGAGAAGAAGAAATCCTGCCAGGGATAAAGACTGAAGAAGCTGATTGTCTCGAAGACCAGCGAGCCGACGATGCCGACGGTAGTCAGGATAGCGACGAGCGACGAGCCCATCAAAACCCATTTGAGGAAACCCTCGCTCAGATTGCGGGCCCGTTGTTCGGGGCGAATGCGCCGGTAGGCCAGAGGTCCCATGACCAGGGCCAAAGCAAGCACCGCGATCGTCATGGCCATGTTGCTGGTGCTGGCGCTTTGCCGGTAAGCCCTCGCGGCTTCGAACACTTCGACCGGCACCTCGCCGCCAAGGGCGACGCCCACCTCAGCAAGACGTGTGCGGATGTTGTTGAAATCGATACGGCCGTCGTCGAGTTCGTTCTCGCCGACCCCGCCTCTTTCGATGACGGCGTCCAATCCCTCCGCGATCCTGCGCACATCGGACATTACGAGACTGTGCGCCCCGCCTTCAGGCACCACGCTCGCGGGGATCATGTTGCTGATCCGGCCTTCGATGATGGACGGCTGCACCGAAAGCCACAGGACCAACAGTAGCAGGGCAGGCACTGCGATGAATAGAGCTACGGTCTGACCGTAATAGCCGGGAAGGGAATGCAGCTTGGCGCCGCCCGGCGGCGAAATCGACAGGGCGCGCTGCCTGCCAAAAATAAACCCGAGCGCCGCAAGCCCCAGTACAACAAAGATAATGATGCCCACACTCATTTCGCCCACATCCGCTGAAAGGAATGAAAACCGGCGGCGCAAGGATCGCGCCGCCGGAGATGAGAATTACTTCTTCAGCGGACCCATCGGGGTGCGAGCCTTGACGGCTGCCTGGGTCTTGGCCAGTTCCGGATCGGAAACCAGGCCGTATGCTGCCAGCGGGCCTTTCGGTCCGGCCATTTCGTCGGACACGAAGAACTCGATGTATTCCTGCAGGCCCGGGATCACGCCGAGGTGAGCGTTCTTGACGTAGAAGTAGAGCGGACGCGAAACCGGATATTCGCCCTTGGCGATCGTCTCGACCGAAGGAACGATGCCCTTCATCGTGCCGACACGCAGCTTGTCGGTGTTGTTCTGGTAGAAGGACAGACCGAAGACGCCGATGCCGTTCTTGTTGGCAGCGACGCGAGCGAGAGTTTCGGTGTAGTCGCCGTCGATGTCGATGGAGACGCCGTCGGTGCGGATCGCCATGCAGGCCTTGGCGGCGGCAGCCTTGTCATTGTTGGCGGCAGCGAGGTGGGCGTCATATGCGCCGCTTTCCTTGCAGCCATCGACGATGACCTTCTCGTCGAATACTTCGCGGGTGCCGTGCTTGGTGCCCGGGATGAAAGCAAGAATCTGCTGCTTCGGCAGGTCGGCGCGGACTTCGTTCCAGGCCTTGTTCGGGTTGGCAACCAGCTTGCCGTCCTTCAACACCTTGGCGGCGAGGGCATTGTACCAGTCGGCCTGGGTGTAGGCATATGCGGGACCGGCGATGTCCGAGGCAAACACGATACCGTCGTAGCCGATGCGGACTTCCTGGATTTCCTTCACGCCATTCTTGGCGCAGAGGTCGATGTCGGCCTGGCTGATGCGCGAGGAGGAGTTGGCAATGTCAATGGTGTTCTCGCCCACGCCTTCGCAGAGCTTCTTGCGGCCGGCGCCCGAGCCACCCGATTCAACGACCGGGGTGGGGAAATCGGTGTTTTCACCGAACGCCTCTGCCACGATCGAGGCGTAGGGAAGAACGGTGGAGGAGCCAGCAACCTGAACCTGATCGCGAGCGGTTGCGACGCCTGCGGTCGCGAGAAGAATTGCGGCTACAGCGCAGCTTCCTAGATACTTCTTCATGGATTTCTCCCTTGGAATTCGGATTGACGCTCTGGCGTCGGCTACCCTCTATCTGTTGCTCATTACAGTTTTGTGACATATTTATTTCATTTGTGAAAAGGACGCGCCCCAGCATTTGCACAGGTTTGCAGCCTCCGTGCCTGCTCCGGCAGAAAGGACGGAATATGGGTTATGACAGCGATATTGGCGAGGGGGTGAACACTCCCACCGCCGCAGTTCGTCGAACGCATCAGGATATCTGATCCGGTATCGGTGACATCCTCGTTCGACGTCGTGCAGGAGCCCGACGGATCGTTGCCACGGAATACAGGGAGCTTCTATCTGGCCCGCGGAACGCCTCAGTCGTTCCGCGGCATGGTGTCCAGCCAGGTCGAGACCGTGTCCAGGGTGCGCTTCTCCTGATCGGCTTCCAGGGAAAAGCCGGGGCGGACGATTGCCCTGGGGGCATGGGCCTCGACGACGCCGATGCTGTTGCCCGCGCCGTAACCACCGTGGGTCATGAACGGAACGACCTGCCTGCCCGCCAGGTCGTGCGCCAGCAGGAATGAGCGGATCACCGGCGGCGCGGTCATTCCCCAGATGGGGAAGCCCAGGAAGATCGTGTCGTAGGATTGAATGTCGGCAACCAAATGCATGAGGGGCGGCAGATAGGCGGATCTGGTCTCTGCCGCAGCCTGAGCGACCGTTGCCTGGTAATCCTCCGGATAGGGCGTGGCCGCCGTGATTTCAAAGAGCGTGGCATCGCGGGCGCGCCGGATCTGTTTCGCGATCACCCGCGTGTTCCCGGTTCGGGAGAAATAGGCCACCAGCACGCGGGGCTGCGTGGCTGCGAGTGCCGGCACCCGGGGCATGACGACACCTGCGGCTGTCAGCGATATCGCCTTCAAGAGCGTGCGTTTCGGGATCTCATGGCTCACGCCCCGCCTCCTCCGTCAGGACTCGTACTTGTAGAGCGCCGCGCGATTGAACGGATCGATCTTCAGCGTCGAGACCTCCCGGAGGGCGTCACCCCGCCAGTCCGTGGCCGCCTCACACGTCGCATCGATCAGCATCGTCGTCCTCGCGGCGGTGTCGTACGGCTTCCATTTCGGCATGCGGTCGTTGTTCGGGTTTCCGGTCCGCGCGAAGTTCGCGAAGGCCGACATCAGGTTCATGGAGGTCTCCATTGCCTCGTCGCCCGATCCGGTCATCTCCCCAGCCTCGTTGACGGTGCCGAACGCAAACGGGATGTCCACGGTATGCGGCGAGCCGAGCACACCGTTCTCCCAGGGGATGGGCCAATTGAAACTGTACATGTAGACGGGAGCCTGCCCGGAGGCGCCCGACTTGGTTTCGGCGGCCCCGGTCAGCGGAAGGCGGAACTGCACGTCGGAGGCTACGGCGACCAGGATGTCGGACGGGGTAATCTCGGGTGACGCCTTGCGGTACGCCGCCACGATCGCATCGACCTTCCGGTCGTCGATCTTGAACACCGTGCGCATCCTCATCCGCATCTGGTCGTCGGTAAGCTTGAAGTTCCGCATGTCGCTCTGGAAGAACAGGCTGGCCTCCGTCTTGGTGCTCCCCATCATCAGCGGCACCTTGGCATGCATTGCGAGGCCTTCCTCCGTCATCGGGCGGGTGACGATGTGCTTTCCGTCGATGACCGGGCGGGCGCCTTCGAACGAGGCGGCCACGGCACGGTTGCGTGCGTCGAGCACGGTCTGCATCGGGATCTGCTGTGCCGCCGCGAGGTTTTTCGGATCGACACCGAGCTCCTTGATGAACGCGTTGGCATAGCACTCCATGGCCGCCGCCGGATCGACGTTGAGGCCGGCCGCGCCGCTCATGCTGATGGCGCGATGGAACAATCCTTGAGCTTTCGGCATGGCGAGCAGGGTCATGATCTTCGATCCGCCGCCGGACTGTCCGAAGACGGTTACGCTGCCGGGGTCTCCGCCGAATGCAGCGATGTTGTCGCGGACCCATTCGAGTGCCGCAACGATGTCGAGATTGCCGGCATTGGCTGCGTCGCCGAAACGCTCGGCATCGAGGTGGGACAGGTTGGTGTAGCCGAACGCGTTGAGGCGGTGGTTGATCGTGACAACCACGACCTCGCCGTAGCGGGCGAGATTGCTTCCGTCCAGACCGGCACCGCCTCCCCCGCCGTTGATGTATCCGCCGCCATGGATGTAGAACATCACCGGGCGATTGGCATTCCTGTCCAGGTCGGGCGTGAAAACGTTGAGGACGCAGCAGTCCTCGCCAAGCGGCTCTTTCTGGTTATACCAGCCGAACACAGGCCCGCTCATACCGGTGTTGATCTGCGGGCTGAGGGAGCCGTATTTCGTGGCATCGCGCTCGCCTGCCCAGTCTTGCACCGGTTGCGGAGCCTTGAAGCGATTGGCACCGGCCGTGCTTGCGGCATAGGGGATCCCCTTGAAGCTGAAGGCCCCTTTTGCAAAGGAGCCACGCAGGACGCCATTCCTGATCCCGACGGTCGTGGATTGGGCCGCCATCGACATGGTGCCTCTGAAAAAGACCGGCGCGGCCAGGCCGACTGCCAGCGTGGAAAGGAACCCGCGTCTGCTCTGCTGCCCGGCCTTCATCGTTTTCTCCATGTCCTCGATCTCGCAAGGAAACCTAGTCCGACTTGCTTCCATCGAAAAGATGATAGAATGCTCTAGGGCCTATTAGGAAAACTTATCGATGGCGAAGCTTTATAACGACCTTGCCGTGTTCGTCGCCGTCGCCCGAGAGGGCAGCTTCACGAAGGCCGCCGCGAGATTGAACGTCTCGCAGTCGGCTCTGAGCCAGACGATCAAGAACCTGGAAGAACGTCTCGGGTTGCGGCTTCTTGCACGGACATCCCGAAACATCTCGGCCACGGAAGCGGGCGAGCGCCTTTTGGCGTCCCTCGGTCCCCGGTTCGAGGAGATCGATGCGGAGCTTGATTCATTGATGCATCTCCGGGAGCGTCCTGCCGGAAGGATTGCCGTCACGTCGAGCCAGCATGCGGCCGAGACAATCCTGTGGCCGGTGCTCGAGACGTTTCTCCGTGAATACCCGGAGGTGAAGATCGAAGTGATCGTCGATGCGGCCATGGTCGACCTCGTGGCCGAGCGGTTTGATGCCGGGGTTCGTCTGGGGGAACAGGTCGAGAAAGACATGATCGCGATGCGCATCGGGCCTGACCTGAGAATGGCGGTGGTCGGCTCACCATCCTATTTCGAAAAGCAGGGACTGCCCGTAACTCCCGAGGATCTGACGCGTCACAACTGCATCAACATCCGAATGCCCACCTCCAAGGCCATCAATGCGTGGGAGTTTGAGAAGGCTGGAAAAGTCGTGAACGTCAGGGTCGATGGACAGGCGGTGTTCAACAGCGGTTCACTCAGGATCAACGCGGCCCTCACTGGCCTTGGCATCGCCTACATGCTGGAGGACTACGCCCAGCCATACATCGAAGACGGACGCCTGGTCCGGGTTCTTGAAGATTGGTGCCCGCCCTTTCCTGGCTATCATCTGTATTACCCGAGCCGGCGGCAGCATTCCCCCGCATTCGTGCTCCTGCTGAACGCGCTTCGTTACCGCGCCTAGGTTACAGTCAAAGCGACGACGCGCGGTCAGGCGTTCATGTGGACAACGGGCTCCCAATGAGACCAATGTCCCCGCCCCCACCGGACCTTGGTCCCGAAGGCAGGCTCATTGGTCCTAATCCCATGGATTTATATCGGCTGCTGCGCCAGAATGTACGGCATCCGAAAAGCCACGAAGCACAAGCTTCTTGTGGCTTTGGCAATGTATATCAGGAGATGGGTGAACATGAACAAGGTCCTCAAGAACGGCATCGTCGTCCTTGCGCTCGCCGCAGTGTCCGTCGGCGGAGGCGTAACCGGATTTCCGGACCTCGCCTTGGCCAAGGATGGCAATGGCGGCGGCAACGGCGGCGGTAATGGTGGCGGCGGTGGAAACGGCGGCGGCAAGGGCGGCGGTCGTGACGACGTCTCGAACCATGGCAATTCCGGCAAGAGCCGGTCGACCTCGGCCAGTCTCGGCTCCGGCAAGGAGCGGACGAAGAAGGATGCCGACCGCAAGGTCTCGAAGGCAACGCCAGCGGAGAAAGCCAAGCCGCAGGCCGCAAAAGTGGCAGGCCTCAGCTCACTGAAGCGCAACTACCACGCCTATCTCAACACCAACGATCCGCGGATGACCTCGCTCTCGGCCTACGTGAACGCCTATGCGCAATATGAACTGACGAACGGTATCGATCCTGCCGCTACCGATCCCGAGCTCGGCGAGGCAGCGCTTCGCGATGCGCTGGAGGATTTCGCGGGCGCGCCGGTGAGCGACGAGGCCTTCGGATGGGCGCAGGACGAGCTTGGAGTGGGGCCGGCGGTCGGCAAGATCGACCAGGTCCGCGACCAGCTCGACACGGACGCGGCTCTCTGAGAACCGTCCTTTAAACCAACAGCGCCGTAGGCCTTCCGGCATACGGCGCTTTAAAGATTGTCGAACCGCGACAATAGCCTCTCCAGATCCGATGAATCCGGAGAGTTTTTTTTGCGGGACTAGAACTTGTAGTTCACGCCAGCCTTGAGCGTCTGGTCGCGCACGTCGGTCCTGGAGGAGACGCCGCCGGAAGTGCTGCGGACATCGTTGGTCATGGTGTAATTGTATTCGACCCGGGCCGACAGGTTGTCGGTGAGCTTCTGCTCGACGCCGGCGCCCAAGACCCAGCCCGGCTTCCAGCCGTCCGGACCAGACGTGCCGTTCTTGCCGCCGAAGCTGGTGAGCGCAACGCCCGCGGTGCCGTAGACGAGCGTCTGGTTCAAGCCGACGCCGGCCTTGGCCTTGGCGGCCACGCGGCCCTTTTCGGTGATCTTGCCGCCCGGTACGCGGCTTTCCACGTTGCCCAGATGCGAGGCTTCGATTTCCGCGCCGACGACGCCGGAATCGAGGTCTATATTGTAGCCGCCGTGAGCGCCGAGAACGAGGCCCTTATCGCCATCGAACGGGTTCAGCTTGCGGGATGCCATGCCGAGATCGGCACCGACATAGGCGCCACCCCAGCCCGCCTTCGGCGCGCCGGCAGGTTCGTTATAGGCCGGCGGTTCGGAATAGGGCGCGAGGTCGGCAGCCCAGAGGGGCGTGGCGAAAGATGCGGCGAAGATCGCCAGGGCGAAGGGCTTCTTGTTCATGGTCTTGGCTTTACTCCGTACAGCACCTGCGTCGCGAACACATGCAGGCGGTTACTCAAAAGGTTACGCACCGCGCGGCAGTCACGGTCATCCCAACCAAGCCCCTCAGGCCCGGACCGCCGGCAAGTATCCATTCATTTTTCACGAATTCATAAACACTTCCTTAACTCGCCGGCGACTGCCACGAACGACCCGATCAACAAGTGTAACAGTACCGGGAGCGCCTGATGAAATCGCCCATTGGCTCTTCATCAATCCGTCGCAGCTGCGAGAATTTGGCCGCCATTGCGCTCCTGAACGAGCAGAGCACGTTTCTCGTGTGGCTTTGCCGGCGGGATCGTCCGGCTTTGTGGCTTGCCATTCCACAGGCCGAGATGCGTCAGTTCGCGCACTACATGCGCATGGGGCAATGTCTCGCCGGCGTTTTCGCCGCGTGCCACAGGAACTTCGACAAGGCCTGCATTATAGCGGACCAGCCAGATATCGGCAGGCGACGCCGGTTTGCCACCGCCATCGATCGTTGCCGTATCGCCCTTCAGGCGCACCGCAGGTCCGGCAAGTGGCCTTTCTGCTGCAATCAGGCTGCGGACTTCACCGAGATCCTGGCCGACCGTCGAGGTGCGGCCATTGATGACCATCTGAGGCGTGAACGGGCCCGACTGACCCAGCGCCGGTTCGTAGGTCACCTGGCGCCGGGTGAACTCCTCCCTGCCGAAAATGTCCTTCCACCCGAGGTAGTCCCAATAGGTCACAGCGAAGCTGAGCGCCAAGATGTCGGGATCGCCGCTCAGCTTGACCAGATTGGCATTGGCGGGCGGGCAGGACGAGCAACCCTGGCTGGTGAACAGCTCGACCACGACCGGATTTCGCGCCTCGGCCAAGGCGGGTGCTGCACCGATCAAGCCAAGCGACGCGGCGGCGATCGCGATACGAAACGAATTCAGGTTTTTCACGGGGATGCTCCTTGCAGCATTGCCATCGCACCTTCATTCGCAGCGGTCCGCGCCCCGGTTACAGGCTCACGGTTTAGTGACTTCTCCTGGACAGTCTGGCCGCTCTTTTCGCGTCCATGGCTTGACGGCGCGGATGTGCAGGAAGATCGGCGCGACGCGGGTGTCGGCGACGACCGGTTCGGCCCGCGCCACCTCCTCCGATGCCATCGGCTCGCCAAAGGCCTCGATCACCAGTCCGGCGCCGACGATCATCGACACCCAGGTGGTCAGCGTCCGGTGGAAACGCGGCACCGCAAACGGCGTCAGCTTCGCCCGCTCCTCGGCCGGGATGTCCGAAAACAGCCAACGTTCGATCCGCCCGTCCGTCTCGTCGAAATAGTCGGCCACCTGGACGGCGACCGCCTCGCCCGTCTCGTCACGGATGTTCTTGCGCGTCGGCGGCACGAAACAGGGATGCAGGATCGAGAACTGCAGGAAGCCGCCGGGCTTCAGCACACGGTAAATGCCCTTCAGAACCCCTCGCTGATCGGCCATGTCCATCATCGACATGAAGGCGGTGACGAAATCGAAGGTTCCGTCCGGGAAATCGATCCCCTGCCCGTCGCCGAGCACATAGGCAATGCCGAGCGGATCGGCAGCCTCCATCTCGCGGGCGTAACGGATGAAGGTCGGGGCGATGTCCAGCCCGGTCATCTCGGCCCCGCGCCGCGCGACCTCGCGGGTATTGGTACCCTCGCCGCAGCCGAGATCGAGGCCTTTCAATCCGGCGACCGGCGGCAGCATGTCGAGAAAGGCCGGGGTGTTCAGCGCGTCCCGGTACTTGTCGTAGCCCGCCCGTGAATAGATCGTCCAGGTCTCCGCATTGCTCTCCCAATGGGCGCCGACATCCGTCGCATCCATGCTCGTCCTCCTCTCAATCGTCGAATGGGCCGCGAGCTATACCGCCACGCGATGACTATGGAAAGACAAGAGAAAAGACGAAAAGGAAAACCTCCCGGCAGCCGAAACCGCCGGAAGGCATTTGCAAGAACCGGTCCCTGGGGTCAAAACCCCGGAAAGCGGTTGCGGTGGAAACGGGATACCTCCTCGCGAAAGCCGATATCGCGCAGCAGGTGCTCGTCGATCATGGGCAGGGTCCTGAGCCTCGCCCGGGCGCGCTCGCCATCGGCATCCTTCACCGTGGCGCAGGGATTGAGCCAACGGCCGGAGATCAGGGCGATGGCGCCGAACAATGTCGTGGCAGGCATGCTCCTCCCTCCCGCCTCAGGCCGCGGCCGCCGGCAGGCAGGCGTCGCAGATCGCCTGCAGATGCCGATGGTCGGTGCCGCAGCAACCGCCGAGCACCCGCATCGCCGGATAGTTCTGCCGGAGCGCGCGGTAGCGGGCACCGAGGTCGAGCGGATCCCCGATGTCCAGCTCCGTCGAATCGTCGAGCTCCTGATGGCTCTTGGCGGACGCGTTGGCGCGGATGCCGGAGATCCGCTTCACCCAGCTTTCGCCGCGGGAAAGCGCCTGCTCGAAATGGGTGGGGTGGGCGCAGTTGACCATGTAATAGGCCGCGTAACCGTCGGTCGCCGCATCGGTTTCCTCGATCGCCGCCCGCAATGTCTTGCCGTTGACCAGCCGGCCGTCCGTCTCGACCGTGAAGGACACGATGCAGGGCATGCCGACGCGTCTCGAAGCCCGGACGATGCCGACCGCCTCGCCGATATTGTTCATGGTGATCGCCGAGATCATGTCGGCCTCGCTGTCGGCGAAGGCTTCGGCCTGGAACGCGTGATAGTCCTCGGCTGCATGAGGCTCCATGTTGCCGTCCTTGTAGCCGTCGCCGCGCGGACCGATAACGCCGTTGAGCACGATCGGCCGGCTCGGCCGTTCCCAGAGCCGACGCAGCTTTTCGATGTATTCGACCGAGCGGATATTGAGCGCCCTCAGCGCCTCGCGATCGTAACCGAGCTGCGGCCCCCAGTCGGCATTCGCCCGCCAGGTCGGCGTGTCGAGGATGAAGCCGAGGCGGTGATCGCGGGCGATCGCCAGATAGGTCTCGTAATAGGCGGTCAGTTCCTCGCGGCCGGCGGCGTTGTCGAGCAGCGGAAAAGCTGCGAAGGCCGGAAGGTCGATGCCGCGATGGAAGACCAGCGTCGTCTCCAGACCTCCGTCGGAAAGAAAATCGCCGCTGTTGATCTGCGGCAGGTTGTGGCGATACTTGGCCATCGTCTGTCTCCTGTGGTAAACATGACGAGCGGATTCCGGATATTGCTCCCGGCCGCTCAGGGAATGACCGTTTTTCGCAGATTTACGTGCAGGGCTTCTAGTAAGCTCATGGTACAGCCGAGCATGCTTTTGAAATTTGTCCGAGTTTACGGGAGGTTAGCATGTCTCAAAGGGCAGAGAATCTCGACGTTGCCGCGGTGAGGCCGCGAGAAACTGTACCGGCGGTCAAGTCTTCGGAGACGCGGGAAACGCGCAAAGGAGCAGCCACCCGCGACCGCATCATGGAAATTGCGGAAGCGTCCGTGCTCGCCAAGGGGTTTGCCGCCACATCGATCGACGAACTGATCGCCGAAGCCGGCATCACCAAGAGCGGATTTTTCTACCATTTCAAGGACAAGAACGAGCTGGCGCGCGAGATGCTGCGCCGCTACGTCGCCGAGAACGACCAGATCTTCGACGACATCTTCGGCCGGGGCCGCGAACTCAGCGACGATCCGCTGCAGGCTTTCCTACTGGGGCTGAAGTTCCTGAGCGAGCTGGTGCGCGACCTGCCGGGCGGCCATCCAGGCTGCCTGATCGCCTCGGTCTGCTACCAGGAGCGGCTTTTCGATCATGAAGTCTTGAAGCTGAACTCGGATTCGATCCGGTCCTGGAACGCGCGCTTTCTCGAGCATATCGAGGAGATCGCAGCGGTTTATCCGCCTCGCGAACCGGTGGCTCTGGCAGATGTTGCGAACATGCTGTCCTGCGTCATGGACGGGGCGATCATCATGTCCAAGGCGCTGAAGGACCCCCGGCAACTGGAGCGGCAGATCCTTGCCTACCGCTCCTATATAAAACTGCTGTTTTCCAGATAAGCGAGCCGACGTTACTGCAGCGTGCGCTGGAAAGTCTGCATGTCCGCCGGAGTGCCGGGAGCGACACCGGCTTCGCCGCCATCGAGGCCGGTCGCGACGACCGAGACACGGAACTTGCCATCGAGACTGCGGTCGAAGATCGCGCCGACGACGATATCGGCGTCGTCCATGACTTCGTCGCGGATGCGGCTTGCGGCTTCGTCCACCTCGAACAGTGTCATGTCGGAGCCGCCGGAGATCGAGATCAGCACGCCCTTGGCGCCCTTCATCGAGATGTCGTCGAGCAGCGGGTTGGCGATCGCAGCTTCCGCGGCGAGCAGAGCGCGGCCGTCGCCGGAGGCTTCGCCGGTGCCCATCATTGCCCGGCCCATGCCCTTCATCACCGACTTCACGTCGGCGAAATCGAGGTTGATGAGGCCTTCCTTGACGATCAGGTCGGTAATGCAGCCGACGCCGGCAAACAGCACCTTGTCGGCGGTCATGAACGCGTCGGCAAACGTGGTCTTGGCATCGGCGATGCGGAACAGGTTCTGGTTCGGAATGACGATGACGGTATCGGCAGCGCGGCGCAGTTCCTCGATGCCGGCATCGGCCGTCTTCATGCGGCGGTTGCCTTCGAAGGTGAAGGGCTTGGTGACGACCCCGACGGTGAGGATGCCGGCATTGCGGGCAGCATGGGCGATGACCGGTGCGGCACCAGTGCCTGTGCCGCCGCCCATGCCGGCCGTCACGAAGCACATGTGCGAGCCGGAGAGATGGTCCATGATCTCGTCGATCGATTCTTCCGCTGCAGCGCGGCCGATCTCCGGCAGCGATCCGGCACCGAGGCCTTCGGTCACGTGGGCGCCGAGCTGGATGCGCCGCGACGCCTTGGAGGTTGCCAGAACCTGCGCGTCGGTATTGGCAGCGATGAAATCGACGCCTTCCAATTCCTCGGCGATCATGTTGTTGATGGCGTTGCCGCCGCCGCCACCGACGCCGATCACGGTGATCTTCGGCCGCATTTCGGTGATCTGGTATTTTTTGGCGTCCGTCATCGCAATCTCCTTGGCATCGGCACCCGCCGGCCGGGCGGCCTCGTGGCACCCGAATCACTTGCATTTTAGCTCGGCAACAAGGCAGAGGCTTGGCGAAAGAACAAGCTTGGTGTTGCAGAAAGCGGCCGGATGAAATTTTCCACAGGTTGCGTGGAACCTTTTGCGGTCATAGCAATTGTGAACAGTCGATCACAAAAGAGAGAGGAGCACCACGTACCATGCCTACGTCCGCCGCACGTGCGTCCATAGCCCCGCCCGATGAACATATCCTCACCGTTCAGGAGGCCCTCGAACCGCTCTTTCTTGCCCTCGAGGAGGAGGCGGAGATCAAGATGATCGCGGCCGCCGTCAAGGCCGGCTGGTCCGTGGAAGATGCAGTCACCGCGATCGACGAGCTTCGCCGGACAGAACTCGTTTCCGCCAACTGGGCCCATTGACCCATCACAAAAACTCGTTCGCCTGAACGCCGGAGATGCCCTAGATCTACCGCACTGCATTTCAGCGTCGGTGAGGATCATGACCATCAGGAATATCTGCATTTATGGTGCGGGCGCTCTCGGGGGCACGTTCGCGACGAAGATCGCGAGCGGGCTCGGCGCTGAGGCCAATGTCTCGATCGTAGCGCGCGGCGCACATCTCGCCGCCATTCGCGACAACGGCCTGACCGTCGAGCAGGGTGGCGATGCCGCGCCGCTCCATGCGCGTGTCACCGCCACCAGCGACCCGTCGGAACTGCCGAAACAGGACCTGATCATTACCGGTCTCAAGGGACACCAGCTTGGCGATGCGGCCGAGGGCCTTGCGAGCCTTCTCAAGGAAAGCACCCGGGTCATCATGATCCTCAACGGCATTCCCTGGTGGTATTTCCATCGGGATTCCGGAAGCGGGCATGCGGAAAGACAGCTTCCGGAACTCGATCCGGACGGCAAGCTCTGGCGGCTGGTCGGGCCGGAACGGGTCATCGGCTGCGTCGCCTATCAGGGGGCGGAAGTGACCGAACCCGGCACCATTCGCCTCAATGGCGACGGCCGCTTTTTCCTCGGCGAACCATCCGGCGAGCTTTCGCCGGACCTGGTGTCGATCTCCGGGCTTCTCGGCCGCGCCGGCCTCAACATCATCCCGACGCAGCGGATCCGCGACGAGATCTGGACCAAACTGATGGGCAACGCCGCATACAACCCGATCAGCGCGCTGACCCGCGGCCGGATGAACAGCATCATGGAAAATGCAGCGCTGGTCGCGCAGGTCGGCAAGGTGATGGCGGAAACCAGGGCCGTCGGCGAGGCGCTTGGCGCGGTCTTCAGCCGAAGCCTCGAAGAACAGCTCGGCCGGTCAGGCGGCTTCGGCCCGGTCAGGACCTCGATGCTGCAGGACCTGCTTGCCGGAAAGGCGCTGGAGATCGTTCCGCTGACCGGCATGGTGGTGGCGCTTGGCAAGCTCGCCGGCGTGCCGACCCCGACCTGCGAAACAGTGCTGGCGCTGACGCTGCAGCTCGACCGCGAAAACCTCAGAAACTGATTCAAGTGTTTCTGAACGGGAATCCGCAGATGCCGGCAAGTGGTTGAAATCGAAGCTATGCCGGCCTTTCGGCCGGCATAGCTTTTATTGCGGTTGTCACTTCTTCACCTGCTCCGCCCAGTTCGGCGCATTGCTCTTGCCGTCCAGGAAGGGCAGCACGGTCGGCGCCAGGGCCGGCGATGCGAATGCCTCGTAATGGGTGAGATCGGGCAGGATCGCCAGCCGGTTCTTCGGCATGTTCTCACGCATCCAGCCGGCATCCTTCAGGCCGCCGCCGAGCTTCTGATAAAACTCGACGATATGCTCCGGGCGCACCATGTCGCTGTCGCCGAAGACCAGCATGACCGGCATGGTCAACTTGGCGACCGCATCGGAGAAATCGTAGTCCCGGCGCATCAGGTCGCCCATGGCATCGAGGAGCCGCGGGAATTCGGAGACATCCGGAGCCACGGCCTTGTAGGAGATGAACATCGGCGTGTCCTTCATCATCTCGGCCATGGCACCGGTGACGGACTCCTGCTGCGGGATCATTTCCGGAAAGAAGCCGCGTTTGGCAAACGGCGCCGAGGCGATGACCAGCCGCCGCACTTTTTCCGGCGCCTGAGCGGCCATCTGCAGCGCGATGCCGCCGCCCATGGAATAACCGAGCACATCGACTTGGCGGTAGCCGAGTTCTGAGACGACCCTGCCCATGTCGGCGCCCATGGCTTCCAGGCTGATCGGACGCTTGCCGAGCGGGGTGCGGCCATGGCCCTGGAGGTCGACGGCGATCACCTGGCGGTGCTCCGTCAACGCCGGCATGATCGGGGCGAACATGTCGACGGAGCCGAGACCGCCATGGAGCAGCAGGAGCGGTTCGCCTTTCCCACGGATCTCGTAATAATAACTGATGCCGCCGGCCTCGACGCGGCCCTTCTTCGATGGCTCGGCGGCGACCGCCTGCGGTGCGGCCGGTTTCGGCTCCTGCGCTTCGGCGAATGCCTGAACGAGCGATGCGGCAAGGGCTGCGATTGCGGTGGCGATTATCCTGATCGACATGACGTCCTCCTCGGGGATCGGTGGTGATGCCCCAAGGACGGAAAAGAAGAGCCCGGGCCGACAATCCACGCTAAAAATTGTTCGCGCAAAGAAAATCCCGCCGCGAGGAGACGGCGGGACAGGCAGATTGGAGGTCAAAATATTATTCTTGTACGGCGGCTGCAGGGGATGAAAGCCGCCTGATTATCTTCGGCGTGGCACGGGGACTGTGCCGGCTGAAGATGGTCTTCAGAAACTAAACACACAGGTAGCCGCTAGGTTCCACCATTCGTTAACGACATTTTGTTAAGATTGATGAACTTCTATGCTGGCATCAATGAGGCAGGAATGGCCGTACCGAATTTCCGCTTTACCCACTACGATCTGAAACCGCAGCGCGCGGGGACGACGATCGAGGTGACGTTGAATGCGGTCAACAACGTGCGCCTGATGAACGCCGCCAACTTCCAGCGCTTTACCGAGCTTCTCGATTTCAAATATATCGGCGGCATCGCCAAACGGTCCCCCATCCGCCTGGTGATCCCGGAGGCTGGCCACTGGCACGTCATCGTCGACATGGAAGGCCATCACGGGCTGGCGGAATCTTCCGTCAGGCTGATCGGCGCGCCGGCCAATGTCGTGGCCCAGAAACAGGCCTCCTGATCGGTTTCAGACGAGGGTCACTTCGGGTTTCGTTCCTTGCGAAGCTTGGCCCACCAGTCGAGCCGCTTGCGGATGTCACGCTCGAAGCCGCGCTCCGGCGGGTCGTAGAACGTCTGCCGGCCCATCTTTTCCGGAAAATAATCCTGACCTGAAAACGCGTCCGGCTCATCGTGGTCGTAGCGATAACCGTCGCCATACCCCTCGCCCTTCATCAGCTTGGTCGGGGCATTGAGGATGTGCTTGGGCGGCAGGAGCGAACCGTTTTCCTTGGCGGCCCGGGTGGCGGCCTTGAAGGCGGTATAGACCGCGTTGGATTTCGGCGCAGTCGCCAGATAGACGCAGGCCTGCGCGAATGCCAGCTCGCCTTCAGGCGAACCGAGATAGTCATAGGCATCCTTGGCGGCATTGCAGACGACCAGCGCCTGCGGATCGGCAAGGCCGATATCCTCGACCGCCATGCGCACCAGCCGGCGGCCAAGATAAAGCGGGTCCTCGCCGGCATCGAACATGCGCGCCAGATAATAGAGCGCAGCATCCGGATCCGAGCCGCGCACCGACTTATGGAGCGCCGAGATCAGATTGTAATGGCCGTCCTGTGCCTTGTCGTAGACCGGGGCGCGGCGCTGGACGATCTGGGTGAGGCCCGTCGTATCGAAGACCTCCCCTTCCCGCGCAGCCCGCCAGACCTCCTCGGCGAGCGTCAGTACCGCGCGGCCGTCGCCATCTGCCATGCGGATGAGGCTGGCACGCGCATCCTCATCCAGCGGCAGCGGCCTGCCCTCGGCCTGTTCGGCGCGGGCCAGAAGCTCGCTGAGACTCTCCTCGTCATGGCTGCGGAAGGTCAGCACCCGGGCACGCGACAGAAGAGCGGCGTTGAGCTCAAAGCTCGGGTTCTCGGTGGTGGCACCAACCAGGATGACGGTGCCATCCTCCATGACGGGCAGGAAACTGTCCTGCTGGGCGCGGTTGAAGCGATGTATCTCATCGACGAAGAGCAGCGTCTGGCGCCCATCCATGCGGCGCAGGCGTGCGGTCTCGAAGACCTTCTTCAAGTCGGCGACGCCGGAAAAGATCGCCGATATCTGCTCGAAGGCGAGACCCGCCTCGCCGGAAAGCAGCCGCGCCACCGTGGTCTTGCCGGTGCCGGGCGGCCCCCAGAAAATCATCGAGCCGAGCGAGCCGCTATCGATCATCCGCCGCAGCGCACCGTCCTCGCCCGTCAGGTGCGGCTGGCCGGTGACTTCGGCAAGCGACTTCGGCCGCAGGCGATCGGCAAGCGGCCGCCGGTTGGCGACCTCTTCCGGGACCTTCGGCGCGAAGAGATCACCGCTCATCGGAAGAACTGCCTGATACGCTGGCCGCCACGCTCGATCTCCACCCGCCAGAAGCCTGGATCGTCGTCGAGCATGGTTTCCATGCCCTTGGTGCTGGTGACGGCAGTGCCGTTCAGGGAGATCAGGATGTCCTTTGGCTCGAAACCGAGGCGGGCGGCGGGAGAGTTGCGCGTCACGTCGGTTACGACCACGCCGGTCTTTTCAGCCGGGATGCGCAGTTCGGTCGCAAGCTTCGGCGACAGGTTGGCCACGCGAAGGCCGGCAAACGGATTGCGCCCCTCGATCAGCCGCTCGTCGCGGGGCGTTGTTTCCGGGGCGGTGTTGAGCGCCAGGTTCACCTGCCGCTGGCCGTCGGCGGTCTGGATGGTCAGCACCGCCTGCCTGCCGAGACCGGCGGTGGTCAGCCGGTAACCGAGAGCATCGGGATGCTCGACCGAAATGCCGTTGACGGCAGTTACCACTTCGCCGGGCTTCAGGCCGGCCTTGTCCGCCGGTCCGCCTTCGACAACGCGTGTCACCAGCGCGCCGCGGGCGGTCTTGAGGCCGAGCGCTTCGGCCACATCCGAATTGACGGCATCGAAGCTTGCGCCGACGAAGGGGCGTTCGAAGCTCGTCTTGCCTGCGGCAGCCGTGGCGAGGAAGACTTTCACGAGATTGGCGGGGATCGCGAACCCGATGCCATTAGAGCCGCCACCGCGCGAAAAGATCGCGGTGTTGATGCCGATCAGCTCGCCGTTCATGTTCATCAGCGCGCCGCCGGAATTGCCCGGGTTGATGGAGGCGTCGGTCTGGATGAAGAAACCGAAATCGCCGGTGGTGACCTGGTTGCGGGCAAGGGCGGAAACGATGCCGCTCGTCACCGTCTGGCCGACGCCGAACGGGTTGCCGATCGCAAGCACCAGATCGCCTACTTCGGTGCGATCGGAATCACCGATGGCAAGAACCGGAAAAGGCTCCTTCGACTTGATGCGCAGCACGGCCAGGTCGATGCTCGCGTCCTTCAGCACCACGTCACAGGGGAATTCGCGGCCGTCGGCGAGCGCGATCTTGATATCGTCGGCACCTTCGATCACGTGGTTGTTGGTAACGACGAGCCCATCTGCCGCAAGGATGACGCCGGAGCCGAGCGACGACTGCTTTTCCGAACGGTTCGGCATGCGCTGGCCGAAGAACTGCTCGAAGAAGGGGTCCCCCGCAAACGGATTGAGACGCTGCACGACCCGTTCGGCATAGACGTTGACGACGGCGCCGGCCGTCTGCTTGACCAGTGGCGAGAAGGAGAGCTGCATTTCCTGGCGGCTCTGCGGCACCACCTTTTCCTGGGCGAGTGCCGCAACAGGCATCAGAAGAACAAGAGCGAGAAGGCCGGTCGACACGCGTTTCGGCATGGTCAGCATGTAAGTCCTCATTTGAGAAAAATCTGGATCGATTTGTAGCGCGCCACGCTAGAAAGGAAAGGTGGCGGAACAACGGAGATTGTGGCGAAAACCGTCAAGCTTTCCTCCCTATATAGGGTCGAGATCGGGAGAAGAACATTGAACTGGCTGGCAGGCATGAAAGGTTGGGCGAAACGGCTGAAACGCGACGTTCTGGCGTTGTGGCTCGCCGCGCGCGACCGCCGCGTGCCATGGCATGCCAAGCTGGTCGCCGGCGCGGTCGCGGCCTACGCGCTGTCGCCGATCGACCTTATTCCCGATTTCATTCCCGTTCTTGGTTATCTCGACGATCTGCTGATCGTGCCGCTCGGCATCGTGCTTGCCATCAGGCTGGTCCCCGCGCCGCTGATGAGCGAGTTCCGTGGCCAGGCCGAACGTTGGGCCGACCGCCCCACCAGCCGCAGCGGCCTCGCCTTCGTCCTTTTCATCTGGTTCTCCTGTCTCGTCTTCGCTCTGTGGAGCCTCTGGGAACTGAGCTGACCTCCAGGCGTTGCGACTGGAGATCAGGAGTGCAGCCATGAGACGTTTTACCATCGCCATCGCCTTGACGAGCCTTCTCGGCCTGACGCTCTCAGGCTCGCCCCGAACTGCAACTGCCGCGAGTTTCGACTGCGAGCGGGCAAACCTTGCGGCCGACGAGAAGGTGATCTGCGACACCCGCACGCTCAACGATGCCGACGTGAAAATGGTCACCACCTTCGACATCCTAACCAGCCTGATGGCGATGGGAAACCGCGGCAAACTGCAAGACGAACAGAGCGCCTGGCTGAAGAGGCGGCAGGCCTGCGGCGAGGATGTCGAATGCCTCCGGGCGGCCTATGGCGAGAGGCTGAAGCAGTTGGATGAGGCCTACAAGAATTTGAACCGGCCGCTTTGAGGGCACCCAGGGCGGATCGTTGAATTTACGAAACCGACACACCCGAAGGATGCATCCGTGCTATTGTTCGCCCGCCTATAGACGCGGGGGGCCATCATGAAGGCTTTCAAGATCACATCGTGGAATGTCGAGTGGCTGATCGATTCTTTCAGTGTCGTGACTGGAAAGGCGAAGGAAAAGTCGAAAACGTTCTCCGGCCGTCGCCCGTCAATGGTCGACGCGCAGGCAAAGCTGCAGGCTCTCCGCAGCGAGATATTGGCGATCGACGCGGACGTGCTTTTCCTGATCGAAGCGATCCGAGGCGCCGATGCGATGTCGGAATTCTGCAGGACCTATCTTCCCGAATACCAGCTCATCGTCCATCCTGCCGGAGACGATAGGGCGTACGGCATTCTGGGCGAGCAATGGATGTGGTTTCTCGTCAAGCCGGAATTGGCTGCGGCGACGGAAGCCCACCTGCTCGATCTTACGGTCTGGAAATCCTATACCGCCGCGGTAGCCTTCCGCCCGCAGGCCGACGGCAAATGGGTGTTTTCCGCACCCCAGCTGATTAAGTCCAGCCAGACAGTCGGAAGCAATATCCGCCAGCAACATTCTCACTATCGCCACCCGCAGGTGCTGGTGATGACCTGGGAAGGACGTCGGGTCGAGATCATCGGAGCGCATTTCAAGAGCAAGCATATCGGCATGGAAGTACCGGGGCGAGCTGCCGGTGAAACGGACAAGACATATTACGCGCGAGCCGACGTCAACTGGTTCATGGCCAATGCCCATCTTGCCCGCATCAAGCTGACGACTGAGGCGACGGATGTCCGTTACTATATCGACAAGCGCTTCGAGCAGGAGGAGTCGCCGATCATCTTCGTCATCGGCGATCTCAACGATGGCCCGGGCAAGGAGCTAATCGAGCGGGAATATCTGCTGCACGACCTGATCGGCGTCCTGCAGGGCGACATCTTCTTCGCACGGAAATTTCTCAACCATGCACTTTTCGATTACCCGCAGAATTTACGCTGGACGTCACAATTTCAAGACAAGCTGGATCCGGCCCGCTCGCCCAATATACTGCTCGACCATATCACGTTCACGGAAGCGCTGAGCCGCCTCGGCCTCGGGTCGCTTATCGTGCATGCAAAGGCGGGGCTGGTGGAACATGAGATCCATGAGCGGATTAACGCGCTTCTGAGCGAAAAGGCGAAGACGAGCGACCATGCGCCCGTCAGCCTCATCGTCTCAAAACGCGATGCGACTCCAGCCGCGAACAAGTGAATCGGGCAACGAGACCCTTATTCCGGAAGAATCCGCACAGCGCCCTTGTCGGCACTCGCAGCAAATGCGGCGTAGGCCTTCAGTGCGGTGGTGACGTTGCGCTTGCGGGGCTGCGACGGCTTCCAGCCGGAGGCGTCCTGCTCTCTGCGGCGCTCGGCGAGTTCGGCGTCCGAAACGGCGAGGTTGATCGTGCGGTTCGGGATGTCGATCTCGATCTTGTCCCCTTCCCGCACCAGACCGATCGTGCCGCCATTGGCCGCTTCCGGCGAGGCGTGGCCGATCGACAGGCCCGAGGTGCCGCCGGAGAAACGACCGTCGGTGATCAGAGCACAGGCCTTTCCGAGGCCCTTCGACTTCAGATAGCTGGTCGGATAGAGCATCTCCTGCATGCCAGGGCCGCCCTTGGGGCCTTCGTAGATGATGACCACGACGTCGCCCGCGACGATCTCGTTGGACAGGATCGCCTTGACGGCCGCATCCTGGCTTTCGAAGACGCGGGCCGGACCGGTGAACTTCAGGATCGAGTCGTCGACGCCGGCCGTCTTCACGATGCAGCCGTCGACAGCGATATTGCCCTTGAGGACCGCAAGGCCGCCGTCCTTCGAGAACGGATGCTCGACGGAGCGGATGACGCCCGCCTCACGGTCGGTGTCGAGTTCGTCCCAGCGGGCTTCCTGGCTGAATGCTACCTGGGTCGGGATGCCGCCAGGTGCTGCGCGGAAGAAGTTGCGCACCATCTCGCTGTTGGTGCGGGTGATATCCCAACGGTCGATCGCGTCGCCGAGCGTTTCGGCATGGACGGTGAAACACTCGCGGTTGAGCAACCCGCCCTTGTCCAGCTCGCCGAGGATAGACATGATACCGCCGGCACGGTGGACGTCTTCCATATGCACGTCTGCCTTGGCCGGCGCCACCTTGGAGAGGCACGGGACGCGGCGCGAGAGCTGGTCGATGTCGTCGAGGTTGAAATCGACTTCGCCTTCGTAAGCCGCGGCAAGGATGTGCAGCACGGTGTTGGTGGAGCCGCCCATGGCGATGTCGAGCGTCATGGCGTTCTCGAAAGCCTGCTTGGTGGCGATCGAACGCGGCAGGACGGAATAGTCTTCCTGCTCGTAGTGGCGGCGAGCGATATCGACGATCAAGTGACCGGCCTCGACGAACAGGCGCTTGCGGTCGGCATGGGTTGCCAGAACCGAGCCATTGCCGGGCAGAGACAAGCCGAGCGCTTCGGTGAGGCAGTTCATCGAATTGGCTGTGAACATGCCCGAGCACGAGCCGCAGGTCGGACAGGCCGAGCGCTCGATGACCTTGACGTCCTCGTCGCTCATCTTGTCGTCGGCGGCGGCGACCATGGCGTCGATCAGGTCGAGCGAATGGGTCTTGCCCTTCAGGACCACCTTGCCGGCCTCCATCGGGCCGCCCGAGACGAAGACGGCCGGGATGTTGAGGCGCATTGCTGCATTGAGCATGCCGGGGGTGATCTTGTCGCAATTGGAGATGCAGACCATGGCGTCGGCGCAGTGGGCGTTGACCATGTATTCGACCGAGTCGGCGATGATTTCGCGCGAAGGCAGCGAATAAAGCATGCCGTCATGGCCCATGGCGATACCGTCGTCGACGGCGATCGTATTGAATTCCTTGGCGACGCCGCCGGCCGCTTCGATCTCGCGGGCGACGAGCTGGCCCAAATCCTTTAGGTGCACGTGGCCGGGCACGAACTGGGTGAAGGAGTTCACCACCGCGATGATCGGCTTGCCGAAGTCGCTGTCCTTCATGCCGGTCGCACGCCAAAGCCCGCGCGCGCCTGCCATGTTGCGGCCATGGGTCGTGGTTCTCGAGCGGTATGCTGGCATGGTGTTGTCCTCGATCTCTTCTTGCGGGCCGGCACAGTCTACCGCTTTCGGGAGACGCGCGCAAAAGCCCGTGGTTTTGCGGCTTTCCTAGCGCAAAGCGCCCGGAGTGTCACTATCACGACAGGCCAAAGCGGTACGGTTGGGATACCTGCAGAAACCGAAATTGTGTTCCGGGCCTCGAACCTCTATATTGCTTTCAAGCCCGCCCGGAGAAAGCAATGACCTCCATCATGTCGATCATCGTTCACGCCACCTGGGACGAGGAAGCCTCCGTGTGGGTCGCGACGAGCAACGATATCGAGGGGTTGGCCGTTGAAGCCGATACCATGGAAGAGCTCGAACCAAGGGTGAAAGCCGCGCTCTCCGACTTGATTGAGCTCAACGGCACCTCATCTCCGCTTCAGGAAATTCCTGTCTACATCATGTCGGAGCAGCTCTCCCGCATTCCCAACCCACGACGCGCCTGAACAATGGCCGGCTACCTTCGGGAATTGAAGGAGATGCTGGAAAAGGCCGGCTGTCATTACCACCGGCCCGGCAAGGGTGATCACGAAATCTGGTATAGCCCGATCACCAAACGCTATTTCACGGTGGACCACGGCGTGAAATCCCGTCACACCGCCAATGCCACGCTCAAGCAAGCCGGACTTCCGAAAGCGTTCTGATCGGCCCTCACCTCTTCCGCAGTTCATCCGGATGGATGTCGAAATGGTCGAGGATCATCTTGACGTTGCGGCGGTGCGATTTGAAGAATAGGTCGAAGACATCGCCGGCCAGCGGCACGCTGCCGAGCACGGAGTCGGCGGCAACATTGCCGAGCATCCGGGTGAGCTTTGCGGGCGGCAGGCCGAGCTTTCGGGCTTCGTTGACGATGTAAAGGCCGACCAGCGCACCGCCCGCATCCCCCACGAGCGGGATGAGGCCGAACACGGAATCGGCGCCAAAACGGATGCGGGTGCCTGGAATGCCGATTGCCGTGTCCATCAACCGCGCAATACCCGAAAGGCGGCGCAGGCGCCGTAATCTCTCAGTGCGGTCGGCGAGGGTCTCGTTGCTTCCGGCCTCCCACGTGCGTGCCGTCATCTGCAATCTCCTCCTGTCGGGCGAATGGCCCTGCGATGAGAACTGAAGAACCAAAAATGGGGTTCCATCGATCGCATTTCCATCCGCAAACCTCCGGTTTTTCACGCAAACGTGGTCCGAACCAATCTTCGCGCCGCTGTGAAACCTTTTGGTTCCGCGTTACGTATAGGAGCAAGAAGGCACTCGTTGCCGCAGAGGAGATTTTCGACATGCCCGCTTATCGTCCGCCGCATATCGTGGCTTCCGAAATCACCCCCCGCGATATCTACATGTCGCGCCGGAATTTTATGGGTGCGGCGGCCGCCGCCGGACTAGCCTTTGCGGGCGCAGACAGCGCGTTTGCCGCGCCGCTGTCGGCCAAGCCCAGCGCCTTCAAGCTGGACGAGACGCTGACGCCGAAGGAGGCGGTCACCACCTACAACAACTTCTACGAATTCGGCGTCAACAAGGACGATCCGGCCGCCAATTCCGGCGACTTCAAACCAACCCCGTGGTCGGTGAAGGTGGATGGAATGGTCGGCAAGCCGAAGGAATTCGGGCTTGAGGAGCTCATGAAGATGAACCTCGAGGACCGCACCTACCGGATGCGCTGCGTCGAGGGCTGGTCGATGGTGATCCCATGGATCGGCTTCCCGCTTTCGGCTCTTCTGGATCAGGTGGACGTGCTCGGCAGCGCCAAATACGTGTCGTTCGAAACCGTGGTGCGGCCGGAGGAAATGCCGGGCCAGAAGGGCTTCTTCCAGCCGCTGCCCTGGCCCTATATCGAAGGCCTGCGTCTCGACGAGGCCCGCCATCCCCTGGCGATCCTCGCGGTCGGCCTTTACGGCGAGACGCTGCCGAACCCGAACGGCGCGCCGATCCGGCTCGTCGTGCCGTGGAAATACGGCTTCAAGAGCATCAAGTCGATCGTCAAGATTTCGCTGGTCGAGAAGCAGCCGGAAACCACCTGGAAGAACGCCAACGCCCGCGAATACGGCTTCTATTCCAACGTCAATCCGGCGGTCGATCATCCGCGCTGGAGCCAGGCGACGGAACAGCGGATCGGCGAAGGCGGCTTCTTCGGCGCCAACCGCCGGCCGACCCTGCCTTTCAACGGTTACGCGGACCAGGTGGCGAGCCTCTATGACGGCCTGGACCTGAAGGCGAACTATTGAGAATGGCGAGCCTCCCCTCCCTGCCCCGCCGCTATCACAAGGCCAGCGTCTGGGCGCTCTACTTGATCGGGCTCGTTCCGGCTGTCTGGTACTTTTACCTCGGGCTGACCGGTGGCCTCGGCTTTAATCCGGTCAAGGAGTTCGAACATCAGCTCGGCATATGGGCGCTGCGGTTCATCATCGCGACGCTCGCGATCACGCCGCTGCGCGATCTCGCCGGCATCAACTGGATACGTTATCGCCGTGCGCTCGGGCTGATCGCCTTCTATTACGTGCTGATGCACTTCTCGGTCTATCTGACGCTCGACCTGCGCTTCGATTTCGGCGCAGTCGGCGGCGATATCGCCAAGCGGCCCTATATCACCATCGGGTTTGCTTGCCTGCTGATGCTGATCCCGCTTGCCGTCACCTCCAACAGCTGGTCGATCCGCAAGCTCGCGCAAGGCTGGAACAGACTGCACAGGCTGATCTACATCATCGCCGCCGGCGGGGCGCTTCATTACGTGCTGGCGGTCAAATCGGTGACGCTGGTGCCGTTCATCCACATCGGGTTGATTGCCCTTCTCCTCGCCTACCGGGCCGTCAGGCGGCCATTCATGAACTGGAAACGCGGTAAAACCAAAGTGGCGCAGGTGGTGAGGCAGTAGGCCGTAGAAATCAGCCAGACGCCAGTCAACTCAGAACCGGAGTGGCTCATAGACGCGGGTCAGCGGACCTTCGATTCGCGAGGCGGCGATCGATGAACGCCGCCGTCACGATACCGGCGACGTAGGCGAGTATATTCCAGGGCGAAAACACGCGGCCGAGCAGGAGCGCACCGGCGGTCGTCAGCCGGAATTCGTTCAGCCATGGCGTGTGATAGAGCCGGGAGAACTCCACGCTGGCGGCGATCACGACAGCGAAGGCGACGACCGGAACGGCCCGGGTGGAGTTCAGGAGAGCGGCAAGGGTCAGGTAGACCATCGCGCCCCAAAGAATCGAGCCTCCATATTTCACCACGAGGAACGGCAGGCCGAGATCGTAGCCGAACCGGCGCAGGGCGAGGCCGGCGGCAATCACCGCCACCGTCCCGGCAATCCGCAGGATGCGCCCCGAAGCCCGCTCACTCATCATCCATCCTTCGCCCAAGGTCACCAAACGCGAAAAAGCCGGGCGTTTCCACCCGGCCTTTTATTCCGACGATGCGGACAGGATTATGCGGCTTCTGCAGCGTCTGCTTCAGCGGCAACACGAGCCTTGTCGGCTGCGCCCTTGGCGTCGACATCGCGTTCAACGAACTCGATGACGGCCATGGCAGCGTTGTCGCCCTGGCGGAAGCCGGCCTTCATGATACGCAGGTAACCGCCGTTGCGGGTTGCGTAACGCGAAGCGATGGCGTCGAACAGCTTCTTGACCGCGTCCTGGTCCTGGATCTGCGAGATCGCCTGACGACGAGCGTGCAGGTCGCCGCGCTTGCCGAGAGTGACGAGCTTTTCAACGATCGGACGGATTTCCTTCGCCTTCGGAAGGGTCGTGACGATCTGCTCGTGGGTGATGAGCGAAGCCGCCATGTTGGCGAACATCGCCTTGCGGTGGCTGGCGGTACGATTGAGCTTGCGGCCGGCTACTCCGTGGCGCATGGCTATTCTCCTTTAATGCAGGTACCCATTCTTCTTAGGGCCTGCCGTTTCCTGGCACATACGGGCACTCATCTCTTTCGATCAGAGGCCCGCTGTTTGACGGGGAAAGGCAGTCAAAACCTGCCTTTGTTGATTTCAGTACTGGTCTTCGTAACGCTTGGCGAGATCTTCGATGTTTTCCGGCGGCCAGGCGGGAACTTCCATACCAAGATGGAGGCCCATGGATGCCAGAACTTCCTTGATCTCGTTCAGCGACTTGCGACCGAAATTCGGAGTGCGCAGCATTTCCGCCTCGGTCTTCTGGATGAGATCGCCGATGTAAACGATGTTGTCGTTCTTCAGGCAGTTGGCCGAACGGACCGAAAGTTCCAGTTCGTCCACCTTCTTGAGAAGCGCCGGGTTGAACGCGAGTTCGGTAACCGACTCCTCTTCGACGTCCTTCTGCGGTTCGTCGAAGTTGACGAAGACCGAGAGCTGGTCCTGAAGGATGCGAGCGGCGAAGGCAACGGCGTCTTCACCCGTGACCGAGCCATCGGTTTCGATGGTCATGGTCAGCTTGTCGTAGTCGAGAACCTGACCTTCGCGGGTGTTTTCCACCTTGTAGGACACTTTCTTGACCGGCGAATAGAGGCTGTCGACCGGGATGAGGCCGATCGGAGCGTCTTCGGCACGGTTACGATCGGCCGGGACGTAACCCTTGCCGTTGTTGACCGTGAATTCCATACGGATCTCGGCGCCCTCGTCGAGGGTGCAGATGACATGGTGCGGGTTGAGGATCTCGATATCGCCAACCGTCTGAATGTCGCCGGCGGTTACCGAGCCCGGGCCCTGCTTGCGCACGACCATGCGCTTTGCGTCGTCGCCATCCATCTTGATGGCGATTTCCTTGATGTTGAGCACGATGTCCGTCACATCTTCCCGGACGCCCGGGATGGAGGAGAACTCATGCAATACGCCATCGATCTGCACGGCGGTCACAGCCGCACCGCGCAGAGAAGACAGAAGCACGCGACGAAGCGCGTTGCCGAGCGTCAGGCCGAAGCCGCGCTCGAGGGGTTCGGCAACCAGGGTTACCTTGGTACGGCCGGAGGAGGAGAATTCCACCTTGTTCGGCTTGATCAGTTCCTGCCAGTTCTTCTGGATCATCACTAAATACCTTCCGTTCGTTGCCACCATCCAATCGTGGCAACCGAGCATGAGGGGCACCGATCGGAACCATGTCCATCGGCGATATGGGTAAAGCCGCCGAACCTCCGCAGAGGGTCAGGCGGCTATTCCCGAGTTCAGACAGAGGCCGCCCATTCTCGATGCGAGATTCGGCAGCCCCTTCAATTTCCGACGATCAGACGCGGCGCTTCTTGCGCGGGCGGCAGCCGTTGTGCGGGATCGGGGTCACGTCACGGATGGAGGTGATCATGAAGCCGGCAGCCTGCAGAGCGCGCAGAGCCGATTCACGGCCGGAACCCGGGCCGCAGACTTCGACTTCCAGCGACTTCATGCCATGCTCCTGCGCCTTCTTGGCGCAATCTTCGGCAGCGATCTGGGCTGCGAACGGGGTCGACTTGCGCGAACCCTTGAAGCCCTTTGCACCGGCGGACGACCAGGCAATCGCATTGCCCTGCGCGTCGGTGATGGTGATCATCGTGTTGTTGAAGGTAGAATTGACGTGGGCAACGCCCGACGTGATATTTTTACGCTCGCGTCTACGGACGCGGGTGGCTTCCTTGGCCATTTTATCCCTTTCGTTGATCTCTGCACCGCCGTAATTCCAGCGGCTCCACCTCAAGTAAGCAGTCGTTAGTCGTTAGTGAGCAGGACTAATCACTGCTCACTAATCACCGCTCACTTGAAAATTACTTCTTCTTGCCGGCGATCGCCTTTGCCGGACCCTTGCGGGTGCGGGCATTGGTGTGCGTGCGCTGACCGCGGACCGGGAGGCCGCGGCGATGACGCAGGCCGCGGTAGCAGCCGAGGTCCATCAAACGCTTGATGTTCATCGCGGTATCGCGACGAAGGTCACCTTCGACCTGGTAGTCGCGGTCGATGGTTTCGCGGATCTGCAGGATTTCCGAGTCCGTCAACTGATGGACGCGCTTTTCAGCCGGAAGACCGACCTTCTCCATGATTTCCGATGCGAATTTCGGGCCGATCCCGTGAATGTAGGTCAGCGCGATGACAACGCGCTTCGCAGTCGGGATGTTGACGCCAGCGATACGTGCCACGCCTATTCTCCTTGTTCCAGTTGCCATCCGGCAAGTGGTACTTCTTCCATGAAAGCAGCCAGATCTATGGCCGCCAGTTCAAACACCATACGGAACAGGTCAAAACGACCGGTCTCGGATGTCCTTGCGGGAAATCCGCGCCGATCGCTAAAGCTGTCGCGAGTTGGCGCGGTGTTTAACGGAATCAGCGCTGAAATGCAACCGCTCCGCCCAAGATTCTTTAACAGATAGATGACGGCTCAAAGAGCCGCCAGGATATTTTCGATATCCGCCGTGACCTTGTCCATATCGGCCATGCCGTCCACAGCCTTGAGCTTGCCCTTGGCGTGGTAATAACCGATCAGCGGCGAGGTTTCCTTGTAGTAGACCTCGAGGCGCTTGGTCATGGTCTCGGCATTGTCGTCGGGACGGCGCTTAAAATGCGTCGAACCGCACTTGTCGCAGACGCCTTCCTGGGACGGCTTCTTGTCAGTGTCGTGGTAGACCGTGCCGCACTGGGCGCAGGAATAACGCCCCGAAACGCGACGCACGAGTTCCTTGTCGTCGACACGCAGTTCGATGACGACGGAAAGATCGAGACCCTTCGCCTTCAGCATCGCCTCGGTCGCATCCGCCTGCACCAGGGTGCGGGGGAAACCATCGAGGATGAAGCCGTTGGCGCAATCGGGCTGGTCGATACGCTCGGAGACGATCGCATTGACGATCTCGTCGGAGACCAGATTGCCGGCATCCATGACGGCCTTGGCGCGCTTGCCAACTTCCGTCTCGGCGGCGACCGCTGCACGCAGCATGTCGCCCGTGGAGAGCTGCGGGATACCGTGCTTCTCCACGATCCGCTGGGCCTGGGTCCCCTTACCCGCGCCCGGCGGCCCTAAAAGAATCAGTCTCATCGTCCCCTCTTTCCTCCGCGCAGTTTCGACTTCTTGATCAGACCCTCATACTGCTGCGCAATGAGGTGCCCTTGAATCTGTGCTACCGTATCGAGGGTTACACTGACAACAATCAAAAGCGAAGTCCCACCAAGGGCTAATGGCACGCCGCTGCGGGCCACGAGGAATTCCGGCAGGATGCAGACGAAGACAAGGTAGATAGCGCCGACGACCGTGATTCGGGTCAGCACGTAATCGATGTATTCGGCCGTGCGTTCGCCCGGACGAATGCCCGGAATGAAGCCGCCATGCTTCTTCAGATTGTCGGCGGTGTCCTTCGGATTGAAGACGATCGCCGTGTAGAAGAAGGCGAAGAAGGCAATCAGCAGGCCGTAGAGCAGCATGAAGAGCGGCTGGCCGTGGCCGAGCGCCGAGATGATCATCGTCGCCCAGTCCGGCAGCCCGGCATTGCCGGCAAAGCCCGCAGCGGTCGCCGGCAGAAGCAGCAGCGACGAGGCGAAGATCGCCGGGATGACGCCCGAAGTGTTGAGCTTCAGCGGCAGGTGCGACGTATCGCCCTGGAACATGCGGTTGCCGACCTGGCGCTTCGGATACTGGATCAGAAGGCGGCGCTGGGCGCGCTCGACGAAAACGATGAGGGCGATGACGCCGATGGCCACCACGATAACGGTGAGAATCAGCGCAGTCGGAAGCGCACCGGTGCGGCCAAGCTCCAACGTACCGGCCAGCGCGGTCGGAAGACCTGCGGCGATACCTGCGAAGATGATCAGCGAAATGCCGTTGCCGATACCGCGCGAGGTGATCTGCTCACCAAGCCACATCAGGAACATGGTGCCGCCGAGCAGCGTCACGACCGTCGAAATCTTGAAGAACCAACCCGGATCCAGCACCAGGCCCTGGCCGCTCTCGAGGCCGGCTGCAATGCCATAGGCCTGCAGCGTACCGAGCAGCACTGTGCCGTAACGGGTGTACTGGTTGATGATCTTGCGGCCGGCTTCGCCTTCCTTCTTGAGGTTTTCAAGCGAGGGGACGACCGAGGTCATCAGCTGCACGATGATCGATGCGGAAATATAGGGCATGATGCCGAGCGCGAAGATCGCCATGCGCTCCACTGCACCGCCCGAAAACATGTTGAAAAGTCCGAGGATGCCACCGGCCTGGCCGCGGAAGGCCTGCGCATAGGCTTCGGGGTTCAAGCCCGGAAGCGGAATGTGGGTACCGAGGCGATACACGAGAAGTGCCGCGAGGGTAAACCAAAGCCGCTTCTTGAGATCCTCCGCTTTTGCGAAAGTCGCAAAATTCAGATTGGAGGCAAGTTGTTCCGCTGCAGAAGCCATGCAATTCTCCGCCTGACCAATTCTCCGGCGGCGGGGGAAATGCCGGGTCCGGAAAGCAGTCTAAAAATTCTGGTTCAAAAAACCGGGCGCGCGAGATTGCCAATGCAATCGGATGCCTCACCCTGTTTTCCGTATGATCCCGGTCAGGCGACCAACAGGATCGCTTCGGGATCGTGAGGCTCACATATGGAGATAAAATCGCCCGGTGTGAAGCACAAACCGGGCGATTTCAAAACGATTTATTCGGCCGCTGCTTCGGCTACGACGAGCAGCTTGATCGAAGCGCCAGCCTTTTCGATCTTCTCGACGGCAGCCTTGGAGGCGCCGGCAACTTCGATCGAAACCTTCGCCGTCAGTTCGCCGTCGGCGAGGAGACGAACGCCGTCCTTGGGGCGACGGATGACGCCGGCAGCCTTGAGGGCAGCAGCATCGATCGTTGCCTTCGGGTCGAGCTTCTTGGCATCAATCGCGGTCTGGATACGGCCGAGCGAAACGACGGCGTAGTCAGTCTTGAAGATGTTGGTGAAGCCGCGCTTCGGCAGGCGACGATAGATCGGCATCTGGCCGCCTTCGAAGCCCTTGATGGCGACGCCGGAACGGGCCTTCTGACCCTTCACGCCGCGACCACCGGTCTTGCCCTTGCCCGAACCGATACCGCGACCTACGCGGATACGGTCCTTGGAAGAGCCTTCGTTGTCCTTGATCTCATTCAGTTTCATGGTCGTTTCCTCCGTCTCACTTCTCGTCGACGACGCGAACGAGATGCTGGACAGCCCGGATCATGCCACGAACGGAAGGAGTATCTTCCAACGTACGGGTCCGGTGCATCTTGTTGAGGCCGAGACCGATCAGCGTCTGACGCTGCACGGCCGGGCGGCGGATGGGGCTACCGGTCTGCTCGACCGTAACCGTCTTCTTGGCTTCTGCCTGAGTGGCTTTCTTGGCCATTATCGCTCTCCTTATTCTTCCTGCGCATTGCCGGAAGCGGCGCGGCGAGTCTGCAGCGTTGCATACTTGATGCCGCGCTGAGCTGCTACGTCCTTCGGATGCACCTGATGCTTCAGGGCGTCGAACGTGGCGCGAACCATGTTGTAAGGGTTCGACGAACCGGTCGACTTGGCAACGACGTCGTGGACGCCGAGCGTTTCGAATACGGCGCGCATCGGGCCGCCGGCGATGATGCCGGTACCAGCCTTGGCCGAGCGCAGCAGAACCTTGCCGGCGCCGTGACGGCCGTTGACATCGTGATGCAGCGTACGGCCATCACGCAGGGGAACGAAGATCAGATCGCGCTTTGCGCTTTCGGTCGCCTTGCGGATGGCTTCCGGCACTTCGCGTGCCTTGCCATGGCCGAAGCCGACGCGGCCCTTCTGGTCGCCGACGACGACGAGAGCTGCAAAACCAAAACGACGGCCGCCCTTGACGACCTTGGCGACGCGGTTGATCGCGACCAGCTTGTCTACGAATTCGCTATCGCGCTCTTCGCGGCTCTGGCGATCTTCGCGCTGGCCTCTTCTTTCTTGTGCCATTGTTCTTTTCCTTTTTCTTTTCCGGGTGCAATGGGCAATTTCCGGGAGCCAACCATCCCCTGCCCACGAAGGACTAGGATGGAACGACTTATGAGTGCGGCGAACCGCATTTCGCCCGCCTCCCCTATTCAGGGATGCGGGCGAAAATTCTTAGAAGCTCAGGCCGCCTTCGCGGGCAGCTTCGGCCAGGGCCTTGATGCGGCCGTGATAGATGAAGGCGCCGCGATCGAACACGACTTCCGTCACGCCGGCCTTGGTGGCGCGTTCTGCAACCAGCTTGCCGACAGCGGCAGCAGCCGCAACGTCAGCGCCGGTCTTCAGCGATGCGCGCAGACCAGCGTCGAGCGTGGAGGCGGCAGCAAGCGTGCGGCCGGCCACGTCGTCGATGACCTGGACATAGATGTTCTTGGACGAGCGATGAACCGACAGACGCGGACGGCCGTTTGCGACCTTCTTGATCTGGCGGCGAACACGGCTCGCACGCTTGGTGAGTGCTTCTTTTCTGGTTGCCATGATCCGTCGTCCTTACTTCTTCTTGCCTTCCTTGCGGACGATCCGTTCCTCAGCGTACTTGACGCCTTTGCCCTTGTAAGGCTCTGGACCGCGGTATTCACGGATCTCCGCGGCAACCTGACCGACCTGCTGCTTATTGATGCCGGTGACGATGATTTCCGTCGGCTTCGGCACGGCAATGGTGATGCCTTCCGGGGTCTGATAGACCACGTCGTGGGAAAAACCGAGAGCCAGCTGCAGGTTCTTGCCCTGCAGAGATGCGCGGTAACCAACGCCGTTGATTTCAAGCTTACGCTCAAAACCGTCCTTCACACCCTTGAAGATGTTTTCGATCATCGTGCGGGACATGCCCCACTTCGAACGAGCATCCTTGCTGTCGTTGACCGGGGTCACCGAGACAGCGTTGTTTTCGAGTTCCAGCTTGATTTCGTCGTTTGCGACGAAGAAAAGCTCACCCTTCGGGCCCTTGGCAGTCACTTTCTGGCCATCAACAGTGGCCGTGATCCCTGCAGGAACCTGAACGGGCTTTTTACCGATACGAGACATGTTTCAATCCTGTCTGTTCGCTATGGAGTTCCCCTACCCTGTCTTAGAAGACAGAGCAGAGAACCTCACCACCAACGTTCTGTTCGCGAGCCTGGTGATCGGCCATCACGCCCTTCGGAGTCGAAAGGATGGTGATGCCGAGGCCGTTCGCGACCTGCGGAATGGACTTTACCGAGACATAGACCCGGCGGCCCGGCTTGGACACGCGGCCGATCTCACGGATCACCGACGCGCCTTCGTAGTACTTGAGTTCGATTTCGATCTCGGCCTTGCCGTTACCGAAGTCGATTTCCGAATAACCGCGGATATAGCCTTCAGCCTGCAGAACGTCGAGGACGCGGGCACGCAGCTTGGAAGCAGGCGTGGAAACGGTCGACTTGCGGCGGGCTGCGCCGTTGCGGATACGGGTGAGCATATCGCCCAAGGGATCAGTCATGGTCATCTAACGATCTCCTTACCAGCTCGACTTGACGATGCCCGGCACCTTGCCGAGATTGCCGAGCTCACGAAGCGCGATACGCGACATCCTGAGCTTGCGATAGAAAGCGCGCGGGCGACCGGTGACTTCGCAACGGTTGCGGATACGCGTCTTCGAGCCATCGCGCGGCAGAGAAGCGAGCTTCAGGGTTGCCTTGAAACGTTCTTCGATCGAAAGTTCCTGGTTCATGATGGTTGCCTTCAGGGTCGCACGCTTGGCGGCCTGGTTGGCAACTGTCTTGCGGCGGCGCTTGTTCTTTTCAACTGCGCTGGTTTTCGCCATATGGGAGTTCCTTCTAAACGCTCGTCGTTACGGTTACTGGCGGAACGGGAAGTTGAACTCTTTCAAGAGAGCCCGTGCTTCGTCGTCCTTGGTAGCCGTCGTGCAAACGATGATGTCCATGCCCCACATCTGATCAACCTTGTCGTAGTTGATCTCTGGGAACACAATGTGCTCCTTGATGCCCATGGCGAAGTTGCCACGGCCGTCAAAGCTTTTCGGGTTCAAGCCACGAAAGTCGCGAACGCGCGGAAGCGCGATGTTGATCAGACGGTCCATGAATTCGTACATGCGGGCGCCGCGAAGCGTGACCTTTGCACCGATCGGCATGAATTCGCGAACCTTGAAGCCCGCGATGGAATTCCGTGCCTTGGTGATGATCGGCTTCTGGCCGGCAATGGCGGCCAAGTCGGCGGCAGCCACGGAAGGCTTCTTCGAGTCAGCCGTCGCTTCGCCGACACCCATGTTGATGACGATCTTGTCCAGCTTGGGGATCATCATGTCGTTTGCGAAGGAGAACTGTTCCTTCAGCGCGGCGCGGATACGGGAATTGTATTCCACCTTGAGCCGCGGCTCATACTTTGCCTCAGCCATCGATCACATCTCCCGTACGCTTGGCTACACGCACCTTCTTGCCGTCGATGACGGAGAAGCCAACGCGGGTCGGCTTGCCGTCTTTCGCGACGATCGCGATGTTCGACAGGTGAATGGACGCTTCCTTGTTGATGATGCCGGCTTCCTGCGTCTGAGACTGACGCTGGTGGCGCTTCACCATGTTGATGCCACGCACGACGGCGCGGTCTTCCTTCGGCATAACCTGGAGGACTTCGCCGGAGCGGCCCTTGTCCTTGCCGGCGAGTACGACGACGCTGTCGCCCTTCTTGATCTTGTTCATCGCATGAGCTCCTTACAGTACTTCCGGAGCCAGCGAGATGATCTTCATATGGTTCTTGGCGCGAAGTTCGCGCGGAACCGGTCCGAAGATACGGGTGCCGATCGGCTCTTTCTTGTTGTCGATGAGGACCGCTGCGTTGTTGTCGAAGCGGATGACGCTGCCGTCCGGACGACGGATGTCCTTGGCGGTACGCACAACAACCGCCTTCATCACGTCACCCTTCTTGACGCGGCCGCGCGGGATGGCTTCCTTGATCGAAACGACAATGATGTCGCCGATGGAAGCGTACTTGCGCTTGGAGCCGCCCAGCACCTTGATGCACATGACACGACGTGCGCCGGAATTATCCGCCACGTCGAGGTTTGTTTGCATCTGAATCATGTCAGGTCGCCTTTTTCTAATGACCGAAACGACCGGGCGTTAAAAACGCCCCGTTTCGGCTTATGGACAGAATCTCGTTGTGCGCGGGTGGGGTCTTGCCAAGGTGGTTTCCTTAAAAGGACCTTCCCTGCGCTCAAAGCAAAAGAACGCTCGTTTCCGAGCGTCCTGCGCCAGTGGGGTGCTTCTTACAGGATTCTGCGCCGGGCGCAAGGCCCAGACGCGGATCCGAAGCAAATTAAGCCTGGGCGGAAATGACCGTCCAGGTTTTGTCCTTGGAGATCGGCGCGCATTCCTCGATGGAAACGACGTCACCTACCTTGTACTGGTTGTTCTCGTCATGCGCCTTGTACTTCTTGGAACGGCGGACCGTCTTCTGAAGCAGCGGATGCGCGAAGCGGCGCTCGACCCGGACAACAACGGTCTTCTCGTTCTTGTCGGAAACTACGACGCCCTGCAGAATGCGTTTCGGCATATTATTTTTCCTTAGGCCTTGGCTTCTGCCGCCTTCTGGCGGGCAATGGTTTTCACGCGGGCGATGTCCTTGCGGACTTCGGTGATGCGCGAGGACTTCTCGAGCTGGCCGGTTGCCTTCTGGAAGCGCAGGTTGAACTGCTCCTTCTTCAGGTCGGCGAGCTTGTCCTTGAGCTGATCGGCCGTGAGGCCGCGAACGTCTTCGGCTTTCATGTGCCTTGCTCCTTACTCTGCGATGCGCTGTACGAAGCGCGTCTTGACCGAGAGCTTGGCAGCACCGAGACGAAGCGCCTCGCGGGCGAGCTCCTCGGAAACACCGTCGATCTCGAACATCATGCGACCGGGCTTGACCTTGCAGGCCCAGTATTCGACGCCGCCCTTACCCTTACCCATGCGGACTTCGGTCGGCTTTGCGGTGACCGGAACGTCCGGGAACACGCGGATCCAGACACGGCCGGCGCGCTTCATCGCGCGGGTGATCGCGCGGCGGGCCGCTTCGATCTCGCGGGCGTTGACGCGGTTGGGTTCCTGGGACTTCAGACCAAATTCACCGAAGGCCAGGTCGAAGCCGCCCTTGGCCACACCCTTGATGCGACCCTTGAACTGCTTGCGGTACTTGGTACGCTTTGGCTGCAACATTTTCTTACTTCTCCGAGCTTATCTTTCGCCAGCGTTGATCAAGCGTTTTCGCGGCGGCGATCGCCACGGTCACCACGATCGCCGCGTTCGCGGCTTGCGGGACCCTGGGCATCGCCTTCCATGGCGCGACGTTCAGAAGCCATCGGATCGTGCTCAAGGATTTCGCCCTTGAAGATCCAGACCTTGATACCGCAGATGCCGAATGCGGTTTCGGCTTCCGCCGTACCGTAATCGATGTCTGCACGCAGCGTATGAAGCGGAACGCGACCTTCGCGATACCATTCGGTACGGGCGATTTCAGCACCGCCGAGACGGCCGGCGCAGGTGATCTTGATGCCTTCGGCACCGAGACGCATGGCCGACTGAACGGCACGCTTCATCGCACGGCGGAAGGCCACGCGACGCTCGAGCTGCTGGGCGATCGACTGGGCGACGAGCGTCGAGTCGATTTCCGGCTTGCGCACTTCAACGATGTTGAGATGCGTTTCCGAATTGGTCATCGTCGCGATCTTCTTGCGAAGCTTCTCGATGTCAGCGCCCTTCTTGCCGATGATCAGGCCCGGGCGAGCCGAGTGGATCGTGACGCGGCACTTCTTGTGCGGACGCTCGATGACCACCTTGGCGATACCGGCCTGCTTCAGTTCCGACATCAGGTAGGCGCGGATCTTCAGGTCCTCATGGAGGAGCTGACCGTATTCCGCGTTGTCGGCGAACCAACGGCTGTCCCAGGTGCGGTTAATGCCGAGGCGGAAACCGATCGGATTAATTTTCTGGCCCATTATGCAGCCTCCCCTTTTTCCTCGACTTCGCGAACGACGATCGTCAGATGCGAGAAAGGCTTCTCGATCCGCGATGCACGGCCGCGGCCGCGAGCGTGGAAGCGCTTCATCACGATCGACTTGCCTACATAGGCTTCCGAAACGATCAACGCGTCGACGTCGAGGTCATGGTTGTTTTCGGCATTGGCGATTGCAGACTCGAGGGTCTTCTTCACGGTGCCGGCGATGCGCTTGCGGGAGAATTCGAGTTCTGCAAGCGCGCGTTCTACCTTCTTGCCGCGGATCATGGCGGCAACGAGGTTCAGCTTCTGGGGGCTGACGCGGAGCGTACGCGCAACTGCCTGCGCCTCGTTATCCTTCAGCCGGCGTTCGGTCTTAGCCTTCGCCATGATTACTTCCTCTTCGCCTTCTTGTCCGCGCCGTGACCGTAATAGGTACGGGTGGGAGCGAATTCACCGAACTTGTGTCCGACCATGTCTTCGTTGACGCTGACCGGAATGTGCTTGCTGCCGTTGTAGACGCCAAACGTCAAACCAACGAACTGCGGCAGGATGGTGGACCGACGGGTCCACATCTTGATTACTTCACTCCGTCCGCCTTCGCGCACCTTCTCAGCCTTCTTGAGAAGATAGCCGTCAACAAACGGACCTTTCCATACTGAACGAGCCATTAGTGACTTCCTCTCTTACTTCTTGCGCTGGTGGCGCGAACGCATGATGAACTTGTCCGTGGACTTGTTCGAACGTGTGCGCTTGCCCTTGGTCGGCTTGCCCCAGGGGCTGACCGGATGACGGCCACCCGAGGTGCGGCCTTCACCACCGCCGTGCGGATGGTCGACCGGGTTCATGACGACGCCGCGGTTATGCGGACGCTTGCCGCGCCAGACGGTACGACCGGCCTTGCCGTCGTTGATGTTGCCGTGATCCGGGTTGGATACAGCACCGATCGAAGCCAGGCAGGAGCCCGGTACGAGGCGCTGTTCGCCGGAATTCAGGCGCAGGATCGCCATGCCGGCATCGCGGCCGACGAGCTGAACGTAGGTGCCTGCGGAGCGAGCCATCTGGCCGCCCTTGCCCGGCTTCATTTCGACGTTGTGAACGATCGAGCCGACCGGGATGTACTGCAGCGGCATGGTGTTGCCGGGCTTTACGTCGACAGCCTTTTCGGACGCGATCACCTTGTCGCCGGCAGCAAGACGCTGCGGAGCCAGGATGTAGGCCTGCTCACCGTCGGTATAGGTGACGAGAGCGATGAAGGCCGTACGGTTCGGGTCGTATTCCAGACGCTCGACCGTACCTTCGACGTCGAACTTGCGACGCTTGAAGTCGACCAGGCGATAGGTACGCTTGTGACCGCCGCCGATAAAGCGGGCGGTGATGCGGCCGTAGTTGTTGCGACCGCCGCTCTTGGAGAGACCCTCGGTGAGCTTCTTGACGGGCTTACCCTTCCAGAGGCCGGACCGGTCGACGATGACCAGCTGACGCTGGCTCGGGGTCGTCGGGTTGTAGCTTTTCAATGCCATTATCTTATACCTCAGAGACCGGTGGAGACGTCGATCGTCTGACCTTCGGCCAGGGTGACGACAGCCTTCTTGACGTCCTTCTGCTTGCCGATGAAGCCGCGGAACCGCTTCACCTTGCCCTTACGGACAAGCGTGTTGACGGCCGTGACCTTCACACCGAAAAGCGCCTCTACGGCAGCCTTGATTTCCGGCTTGGAAGCAGTCTTGGCAACGTTGAAGACGACCTGGTTCTGTTCAGATGCCATGGTCGACTTTTCGGTGATCGAGGGAGATACGATCACATCATAGTGGCGGATGTCGGTCACTTGAAACGCTCCTCTAGAGCTTCCACCGCGGCCTTGGAAAGCACCAGCTTGCCGCGACGCAGGATGTCGTAAACATTGATGCCCTGAACCGGCAGAACATCGACGTTCGGGATGTTCTGGGCTGCGAGCTTGAAGTTGCTGTCGAGCTCAACGCCGCCGATGAACAACACGTTGGTGAGGCCGAGCGAAGCGAACGAACCGGCAAGCGCCTTGGTCTTTGCTTCGGCGGCAACCAGGTTGTCGACGATGATGATGTCTTCAGCCTTCATCTTTGCAGAGAGGGCGTGACGGAGAGCCAGTGCGCGAACCTTCTTCGGAAGATCATGCTCGTGGCTGCGAACGACCGGGCCGTGAGCCTTGCCGCCGCCGCGGAACTGCGGAGCGCGAGCCGAATGGTGACGAGCGCGGCCCGTACCCTTCTGCTTGTACATCTTGGCGCCGGTGCGGGAGACTTCAGCACGACCCTTGGTCTTGTGCGTGCCCTGCTGCTTCTTGGCGAGCTGCCAACGAACCATACGGGCCAGAATGTCTTCGCGGGGATCGAGGCCGAAAATCTCGTCCGACAGGGCTACCTTGCCGGCGTCTTTTCCCTCGAGGGTCTTGACGTTAAATTCCATGTGCTTGGCTCCCTTACTTCGCGGCCGACTTGACGGCATCGCGAACGACGATCCAAGCGCCCTTGGAGCCGGGAACGGCACCCTTGACGAGGATCAGGCCACGGTTCTCGTCGGTGGAAACGACTTCGAGGTTCTGGGTGGTGATACGCGTCTGGCCCATGTGACCAGCCATGCGCTTGCCCTTCCAGACCTTGCCCGGATCCTGGTTGTTACCAGTCGAACCATGCGAACGGTGCGAAACGGACACACCGTGCGTGGCGCGGAGACCACCGAAGTTATGGCGCTTCATGGCGCCGGCGAAACCCTTACCGATCGAGGTACCGGTGACGTCCACCAGCTGACCCGCCGTGAAGTGACCTGCCGTCAGCTCGGTGCCGACGTCGATCAGATTGTCTTCGGAAACGCGAAACTCGACGAGCTTCGCCTTCGGCTCGACTTCGGCAACGGCGAAATGGCCGCGCAGCGCCTTGGTCGTGTTCTTTACCTTGGCAGTGCCGGCACCCAGCTGAACGGCAGTGTAGCCATTCTTGTCTACGGTGCGCTGAGCCACGACCTGGCAGTTTTCCAACCGCAATACGGTTACAGGGACATGCTCGCCTGCGTCGTTGTAGACGCGCGTCATTCCCACCTTCTGTGCAATTACACCTGAACGCATCGGTTCAATCCTTCTCACTCAGCCCGAGACAGAAGTCTCAGAGCTTGATCTCAACATCGACACCAGCGGCGAGGTCGAGCTTCATCAGCGCGTCCACCGTCTGCGGTGTCGGGTCAACGATATCGAGAAGGCGCTTATGCGTGCGCATCTCGAACTGCTCGCGGCTCTTCTTGTCGATGTGGGGGGACCTGTTAACCGTAAACTTCTCGATGCGGGTCGGAAGCGGAACGGGGCCCCGGACGCTTGCGCCGGTGCGCTTCGCCGTCGACACGATCTCGCGCGTCGACGCGTCGAGAATGCGGTGATCGAACGCCTTCAGGCGAATGCGGATATTTTGGCCGTTCATTCGACGTTATCCTTGTTGTCTGTTTATCCACGTGCCAACCCAATAGGGCACGGGTTGTTCTCTTAACCTTAAGGCGGACCACCGGTTTCAAAGATCGAAGGGGACACCGAAATACGGCGTCCCTTTCCAGTCTTCGGGCCTTTGGCCCACCTTGTCTGTTCATTGCCCGCCTCGAACCCGAAGCAGACGGCAAATCACGCTCGCGCGCCATTTGCTACATTTTTGTGTCATACGCAAGCGGCCAGGGCCGCTTGCGTTAAAACTTACTCGATGATCGAGGCGACGATGCCGGCGCCGACGGTGCGGCCGCCTTCGCGGATCGCGAAGCGCAGCTTTTCTTCCATCGCGATCGGAACGATCAGCTCGACTTCAACGGTGACGTTGTCGCCCGGCATGACCATTTCCGTGCCTTCCGGCAGCGACACGATGCCCGTCACGTCCGTCGTACGGAAGTAGAACTGCGGACGGTAGTTGGTGAAGAACGGCGTATGACGGCCGCCTTCTTCCTTCGTCAGGATGTAGGCTTCAGCCATGAACTTCTTGTGCGGCTTGACCGAACCCGGCTTGCAGAGAATCTGGCCACGCTCGACGCCGTCACGGTTCACGCCGCGAACCAGAGCGCCGATGTTGTCGCCGGCCTGGCCCTGGTCGAGCAGCTTGCGGAACATTTCAACGCCGGTCACCGTCGTCTTCGAGGTCGGGCGGATGCCGACGATCTCGACTTCTTCGCCGACCTTGACGATGCCGCGCTCGACGCGGCCGGTCACGACCGTGCCACGACCCGAGATCGAGAACACGTCTTCGATCGGCATCAGGAACGGCATGTTGATCGGACGTTCAGGCGTCGGGATGTAGGCGTCGACGGCGGCCATCAGCTCGCGGATCGAATCTTCGCCGATCTTCTTGTCCGAATCTTCAAGAGCGGCCAGCGCCGAACCCTTGACGATCGGAATGTCGTCGCCCGGGAAGTCGTAGGACGACAGAAGTTCGCGCACTTCCAGCTCGACGAGTTCGAGAAGCTCGGCGTCGTCGACCTGGTCGACCTTGTTGAGGAACACGACGATCGCCGGAACGCCGACCTGACGGGCGAGCAGGATGTGCTCGCGGGTCTGCGGCATCGGGCCGTCGGCTGCCGAGCAAACCAGGATCGCGCCGTCCATCTGCGCTGCACCGGTGATCATGTTCTTGACGTAGTCGGCGTGGCCGGGGCAGTCGACGTGGGCATAATGGCGGGCCGGCGTCTCATATTCGACGTGTGCCGTCGAAATGGTGATGCCGCGAGCCTTTTCTTCAGGAGCCGCGTCGATCTGGTCATAGGCCTTGTACTCGCCGAAGTACTTCGTGATCGCGGCCGTCAGCGACGTCTTGCCATGGTCAACGTGACCGATCGTGCCAATGTTGACGTGCGGCTTGTTGCGCTCAAACTTGCTCTTTGCCATTTCCGGCTTCTCCGTTCTTATCCCCGTCAGGGGTTATTCTCTAATTGATTGGGCGGGTTACCCCGGTCACTTCTGACCGGAGTACTTAGCCTGGATTTCGTTTGCGACGTTGGTCGGAACCGGTGCGTAGTGATCGAAGGTCATCGAGTACTGCGCGCGGCCCTGGGACATGGAGCGCAGGTTGTCGACGTACTTGAACATGTTCGCGAGCGGCACGTGGGCGTTGATCACGACGGCGATGCCGCGCGATTCCTGGCCCTGGATCTGACCGCGGCGGGAGTTCAGGTCGCCGATGACGTCACCGACGTAATCTTCCGGAGTGACGACTTCGACCTTCATCATCGGCTCGAGGAGCTGGGCACCGGCCTTCTTGGCTGCTTCACGGAAGCAGGCGCGGGAGGCGATTTCGAATGCCAGAACCGACGAGTCGACGTCGTGGAAGGCGCCGTCGATGAGGGTCGCCTTGACGCCCAGCATCGGGAAGCCAGCCAGCGGGCCGGAAGACAGAACGCTTTCGATGCCCTTCTGGACGCCCGGGATATATTCCTTCGGAACAGAACCACCGACGATCTTGGACTCGAACTTGAAGTCGTCGCCGTCCGGGTTCGGTTCGAAGACGATCTTGACGCGCGCGAACTGACCGGTACCACCGGACTGCTTCTTGTGCGTGTAGTCTTCTTCGTGCTTGCGCGTGATGGTTTCGCGGTAAGCAACCTGCGGAGCACCGACGGTGGCTTCGACCTTGAACTCGCGACGCATGCGGTCGACGAGAATGTCGAGGTGAAGTTCACCCATGCCGGCGATGATCGTCTGGCCGGATTCCTCGTCGGTCTTGACGCGGAAGGACGGGTCTTCAGCAGCCAGGCGGTTGAGCGCGAGGCCCATCTTTTCCTGGTCGCCCTTGGACTTCGGCTCGATGGCGATCTGGATGACCGGCTCGGGGAATTCCATGCGCTCGAGGATGACCGGCTTCAGCGGATCGCAGAGCGTGTCGCCCGTGGTGGTTTCCTTGAGGCCTGCGAGAGCGACGATGTCGCCAGCGAAGGCTTCTTCGATGTCTTCACGGGAGTTCGAGTGCATCTGCAGCATGCGGCCGACGCGCTCGCGCTTTTCCTTGACCGTGTTCAGCAGTGCAGAACCCTTTTCGAGCTTGCCCGAATAGATACGGCAGAAGGTCAGCGAACCGACGAAGGGGTCGTTCATGATCTTGAACGCCAGCATGGAAAGCGGCTCGGTGTCATCGGGATGACGGTCGATTTCGGCTTCGGTCTTGACGTCGATGCCCTTGATCGCCGGAATATCTGCCGGGGACGGCAGGAATTCGACAACCGCGTCGAGGAGCGGCTGAACGCCCTTGTTCTTGAAAGCAGAACCGCAGAACATCGGGAAGAACTTGACGTCGATGGTGCCGCGACGGATGAGCGCACGGATCTTATCGTTGTCCGGCATGACGCCGTTCAGATAGTTTTCCATGGCTTCTTCGTCGATGTCGACAACCGTTTCGATCATCTTTTCGCGGAATTCTTCGGCACGAGCCTTCAGGTCTTCCGGGATTTCGACGACGTCCCACATAGCGCCGAGCGATTCGTCGCGCCAGACGAGAGCGTTCATCTCGATCAGGTCGACGATGCCCTTGAACTCGGTTTCGGCACCGATCGGCAACTGGCAGACAACCGCAGTCGCGCCGAGGCGCGTCTTGATCATCTCGACCGAGCGATAGAAATCGGCGCCGGTCTTGTCCATCTTGTTGCAGAAGATCAGGCGCGGGACGTTGTACTTGTCGGCCTGACGCCAGACGGTTTCCGTCTGCGGCTCAACGCCGGCATTGGCGTCGAGAAGAGCAACTGCACCGTCGAGCACGCGCAGCGAACGTTCGACTTCGATGGTGAAGTCGACGTGGCCGGGGGTGTCGATGATGTTGAAGCGGCGCATCTTGCCGTCGCGGCCCTTCCAGAAGGTCGTGGTCGCAGCGGAAGTGATCGTGATGCCACGCTCCTGCTCCTGCTCCATCCAGTCCATCGTGGCTGCGCCGTCGTGAACTTCGCCGATCTTGTGCGACTTGCCGGTGTAATAAAGAATACGCTCGGTGGTCGTGGTCTTGCCGGCGTCGATATGCGCCATGATACCGAAATTGCGGTAGTCTTCGATTTTATATTCGCGAGCCATAGGACTGCCTTTCGAAATTCGATCGAGTGAAGATTACCAACGGTAATGCGAGAATGCGCGGTTGGCGTCGGCCATCTTGTGCGTGTCTTCACGCTTCTTGACGGCGCTGCCACGGTTGTTTGCAGCATCCATAAGTTCACCGGAAAGGCGATCGACCATCGTCGTTTCGTTGCGCTTGCGGGCAGCAGCGATCACCCAACGGATCGCGAGAGCCTGACGGCGCTCAGGACGAACGTCGACCGGAACCTGGTAGGTCGCACCACCAACGCGGCGCGAACGAACTTCGACATGCGGCGCGACATTGTCGAGCGCCGAATGGAAGATACCCAGCGGGTCGGCCTTGGCCTTGCCCTGCACGACGTCGAACGCGCCGTAAACGATGTTTTCAGCTACGGACTTCTTGCCGTGGAGCATGATCGCATTCATGAACTTCGTGACGACCAGATCGCCGAACTTCGGGTCCGGGTTGATCTCACGCTTCTCTGCACTATGGCGTCGGGACATACTTCTCGTCTCTCAATTGTTGCGGGCGCTTTACCACGCGGAGAACCTCGCGCAGCGCCGGATAATCAGAATGCCGAATTACTTCGGACGCTTCGCGCCGTACTTGGAACGGCGCTGCTTGCGGTTCTTGACGCCCTGGGTGTCGAGAACGCCGCGGATGATGTGGTAGCGAACGCCCGGCAAGTCCTTGACGCGGCCGCCGCGGATCATCACGACGGAGTGTTCCTGCAGGTTGTGGCCTTCACCCGGGATATAGCCGATGACTTCGAAGCCGTTGGTCAGGCGGATCTTGGCAACCTTACGCAGAGCCGAGTTCGGCTTCTTCGGGGTCGTCGTGTAAACGCGGGTGCAAACGCCGCGCTTCTGGGGGTTTTCCTGCAGAGCAGGAACCTTGTTACGCTTTACGTTCGCCTGGCGAGGCTTGCGGATCAGCTGGTTTACGGTAGGCATTCAACCATCCCTTACGTTTTTCTCAGTACCCTTTCGGGCCGATCTGATGCCGTTTCCGGCGGCGGCACACACATTTCCTCATGCGCAAAACGTGGCCCGATCCGCTTTTCGGATGGACCACAAAAAGCAGAGGACGCATTCCTCATGCGTCGTGCGTGCAGCATTCGTGTCTTCAACGTGCGTATGGAACCGTGTCTGAGGCGTACTCCGGAACGAGTCGTTCCGAACGGGCAAGCCTCACATCGCTTCCGATGCGGGGCGTTTACTGTTTTCCCCCCTGCCCGTCAAGACCAAATCCTAAATTATTGCCCCAAACCCTTGGTTTCGGGGCCAAACGGAGGGTTTCGGGACAGGGTTTCCAGAAATATGAGATACCCTCGCGGATAATGTTTGGGAATCACCGCTGATCGCACTAAAGAGTGCGGGAACCTTCCGTTCCGCCTCGTCTTCGGACGATACTAGGGATTCGCTCGCGGAGATGACCATGATCGCCACACCCGACAATGACAACAACCTCGACGGGCCGATGGTCTTCATCATCATCGGCAAGGGCTATGAGACGAAGGGCACCGAAGGCATCGAGCTGCATATCATGCTGCGCGCGCCCGACGACGATTCCGCCGTCCGCGAGGCGCTCAACGCCCTCTCGGAAGAAGGCTTCATCGAGGCCGACCTCGACCAGATCGGGGTCCTGACCGACGAACCCACCGAGGAACCGCACGCCTCGGCCTACCAGGGCGCGCTCGAAGGCGAAGTGGCGATCATCCGGTTCGAGTAGTCTCGATCTTGGAAGAGGCCTGACCGCCCTCGCCTCCTCCCGCCGGCGGCTGCAGGAATGCCGTCCTTCCGCTCCCGGCTTGTCCCTCCCCACCTCACCAGTAGAGCTGCGCGCCCGGTCTTTGAGCACTTCACCAAACCATGCACGAGCCGCCGAACAGTTTCGGCGGCTTTTTTAATGTCCGCTCACCTCTCGCCGCCTGAAACGGAAAAACCGCCCGGATCGCTCCGGGCGGTTTTTTCGTTCTGACCGACGTGCCGGCGGATCACTCCGCAGGCGTGTTCTCGGGGTTCAGGTTCTGAAGCATCGGGGTGGCGGACGATGCGCCCGAACCCTTCTTGCGTTCTTCCAGGATCAGCTCGTCGCGCGAGGTGGCGATACGGCGGATCTGGGTCATGGTGCCGCCCGTACCGGCCGGGATGAGACGGCCGACGATGACGTTTTCCTTGAGGCCCTGCAGCGTGTCGGTCTTGCCGGCGATCGCAGCTTCCGTCAGCACCTTGGTCGTTTCCTGGAAGGAAGCGGCCGAGATGAAGGACGGGGTCTGCAGCGACGCCTTGGTGATGCCGAGCAGAACCGGTTCGCCGTAAGCGGGCTTCTTGCCTTCTTCGGCAAGACGCTCGTTGGCTTCGTCCAGTTCGATCCGGTCGACATTGTCACCGACGATATACTGGCTGTCGCCGGCATCGGTGATCTCGACCTTCTGAAGCATCTGACGGACAATCACCTCGATGTGCTTGTCGTTGATGACAACGCCCTGCAGGCGGTAGACTTCCTGGATTTCGTTGACGAGGTAGGAAGCGAGTGCTTCCACGCCCTTGATCGCCAGGATGTCGTGCGGCGCAGGATTGCCGTCGAGGATGTAGTCGCCCTTTTCGATGTAGTCGCCTTCCTGAAGATGGAAGGGCTTGCCCTTCGGGATCAGGTATTCGACCGGTTCGACACCGTCTTCCGCCGGCTCGATCATGACGCGACGCTTGTTCTTGTAGTCGCGGCCGAGGCGGATCGTACCATCGATCTCAGCGATGATGGCGTGATCCTTCGGACGACGGGCTTCGAAGAGCTCGGCGACGCGCGGCAGACCACCGGTGATGTCCTTGGTCTTGGCGCTTTCCAGCGGAACGCGGGCGAGAACGTCGCCCTGCGATACCTTGCTGCCCGGCTCGACCGACAGGATGGCGTCGACCGACAGGTTGAAGCGGGCTTCGCCACCGCGGGCAAGCTTCAGGATGGTGCCCGAAGCGTCCTTGATGACGATCGCCGGCTTGAGGTCGATGCCACGCGGCGTCGAACGCCAGTCGATAACCTGACGCTTGGTGATGCCGGTGGATTCGTCGGTGGATTCCGAAACCGAGATCGAGTCGACCACGTCTTCGAAGTAAACCGTACCTTCCACTTCCGTCATCATCGGGCGTGTGTAGGGATCCCACTCTGCCAGACGCTGACCGCGACGAACCTTGTCGCCATCATCCACGAACAGCTTCGAACCGTAAGCGACGCGCTGCGAGGAACGCTCGACGCCGCGCTCGTCAAGGATGGTGACCGCCATGTTGCGGCCCATCGCGACGAGAACGCCTTCGGAGTTCCGCAGCATGTTGCGGTTCTTGATCTGGATCGTGCCTTCGTACGATGCTTCCAGGAACGACTGGTCGACCACGTTTGCCGTACCGCCCAAGTGGAAGGTACGCATGGTGAGCTGGGTTCCCGGCTCGCCGATCGACTGAGCCGCGATGACGCCGACGGCTTCGCCCATGTTGACCGGAGTACCACGGGCCAGATCTCGGCCGTAGCAGACCGAGCAGACGCCCGTCTGAACTTCGCATGTCAGTGCCGAACGGATGCGGATCGACTGGATACCAGCCTTTTCGATCTCGATGACATCCGGCTCGAGGATCATCTTGCCGGCATCGACGATGCGGGCACCCGTGACCGGGTGATCGATATCGTCGAGTGCGGTACGGCCAAGCACACGAGCGCCGATGGAAGCCACGACCTGGCCGGCGTCAACGATCGCCGTCATGGTGAGGCCGCTTTCGGTGCCGCAATCGACCAGGTTGACGATGCAGTCCTGCGCCACGTCGACGAGACGACGGGTCAGGTAGCCGGAGTTCGCGGTCTTCAAGGCGGTGTCTGCGAGACCCTTACGGGCACCGTGGGTCGAGTTGAAGTACTCGTTAACGGTCAGGCCTTCCTTGAAGTTCGAGATGATCGGCGTTTCGATGATCTCACCCGACGGCTTGGCCATCAGGCCACGCATGCCGCCCAGCTGGCGCATCTGGTTCGGAGAACCACGGGCACCCGAGTGGGACATCATGTAGATGGCGTTCATCTGCTTCTGGCGACCGGTTTCCGGATCGAACTCGACGGCCTTAATGCGGGCCATCATGTCTTCTGCAACCTTTTCGGTGGCCTTGCCCCAGGCGTCGACGACCTTGTTGTACTTCTCGCCCTGAGTGATCAGGCCGTCGTTGTACTGCTGCTCGTATTCCTTCACCAGGGTTTCGGTGTCGCCAACGATCTTGGCCTTGGTTTCAGGAATGATCATGTCGTCCTTGCCGAACGAAATGCCGGCCTTGCACGCATGCGTGAAGCCGAGCTGCATGATGCGGTCGCAGAAGATCACCGTGTCCTTCTGACCGCAGTGACGGTAGACCGTGTCGATCATCTTGGAGATGTTCTTCTTGGTCATTTCCTGATTGCAGGTCTCGAACGGCACGTTGACGTTCTTCGGCAGAAGTTCGCCGATGATCATGCGGCCGGGGGTCGTCTCATAGATCTTGGAAACCGGCTTGCCTTCGGCGTCCACGGTCTTGAAGCGGCCGCGGATCTTGGCATGCAGGGTGACGATCTTGTTTTCCAGAGCGTGGTGCAGTTCGCCCATGTCGGAGAAGGCCATGCCTTCGCCCGGCTCGTTCTGGTTCATGATCGCCAGATAGTAGAGACCGAGAACCATGTCCTGCGACGGAACGATGATCGGTGCGCCGTTTGCCGGATGCAGGATGTTGTTCGTCGACATCATCAGCACGCGGGCTTCGAGCTGGGCTTCGAGCGACAGCGGCACGTGAACGGCCATCTGGTCGCCGTCGAAGTCGGCATTGAAGGCCGTGCAGACGAGCGGATGCAGCTGGATAGCCTTGCCTTCGACCAGGATCGGTTCGAAGGCCTGGATGCCCAGGCGATGCAGCGTCGGCGCACGGTTCAGGAGAACCGGATGCTCGCGGATGACCTCGTCGAGGATATCCCAGACTTCCGGCTTTTCCTTTTCAACCAGCTTCTTGGCCTGCTTGACGGTCGAGGAGTAACCCTTGGCGTCGAGGCGGGCGTAGATGAACGGCTTGAACAGTTCGAGCGCCATCTTCTTCGGCAGGCCGCACTGGTGCAGCTTCAGTTCCGGACCGGTCACGATGACCGAACGGCCGGAATAGTCGACGCGCTTGCCGAGAAGGTTCTGGCGGAAGCGGCCCTGCTTGCCCTTCAGCATGTCGGACAGCGACTTCAGCGGACGCTTGTTGGCACCGGTGATGACGCGGCCACGACGGCCGTTGTCGAACAGCGCGTCCACAGATTCCTGCAGCATGCGCTTTTCGTTGCGGATGATGATGCCCGGAGCGCGCAGTTCGATCAGGCGCTTCAGACGGTTGTTACGGTTGATGACGCGACGATAGAGATCGTTGAGGTCCGAGGTCGCAAAGCGGCCACCATCGAGCGGAACCAGCGGGCGCAGGTCCGGCGGGATGACCGGGACGACCTTCATGATCATCCATTCCGGACGGTTGCCCGACTCCATGAAGTTCTCGACGATCTTCAGGCGCTTCATCAGCTTCTTCTGCTTCAGATCCGACGTGGTGTCGGCAAGTTCCGAACGCAGGTCGCCGGCGATCTTTTCGAGATTCATCGAGGCCAGCATCTCGTAGATGGCCTCGGCGCCGATCATCGCCGTGAACTGATCTTCGCCGAACTCGTCGACGGCGATCATGTATTCTTCTTCGGAAAGAAGCTGGTTTTCCTTGAGCGAGGTGAGACCCGGCTCAGTGACGATGTAGTTCTCGAAATAGAGAACGCGCTCGACATCCTTCAGCGTCATGTCGAGAAGGGTCGAGATGCGCGACGGAAGCGACTTCAGGAACCAGATATGGGCGACGGGAGCTGCGAGCTCGATATGGCCCATGCGCTCACGGCGAACGCGCGACAGCGTGACTTCGACGCCGCACTTTTCGCAGATGATGCCCTTGTACTTCATGCGCTTGTACTTGCCGCACAGGCACTCGTAGTCCTTGATCGGCCCGAAGATGCGGGCGCAGAAAAGGCCGTCGCGTTCAGGCTTGAAGGTACGGTAGTTGATGGTCTCCGGCTTTTTGATCTCGCCGTAGGACCAGGAGAGAATCTTCTCCGGAGACGCGATCGAGATACGGATCGAGTCGAAGTGCTGTGCAGGCACCTGCGGATTGAAAAGATTCATGACCTCTTGGTTCATGCCTATCTCCTTTAGGGGCGGAAGCCCTCGGCTTGCGATCGGAACAGTCCAAATTCCCGGGACGGACCGTCCGATGCTTTAAAACGGTATTAGCCGCGAAATGCGGCGAAAGTTTCCCTATCCTGCCGGCGGATACCGGCGGAGGGAGCGGCGCGCGCCTTCAAACGGCGCGCGCCTTGTTATGATCATTCGGCTGCGTCGGGCAGCTGGCCGGCGTTCGCGTCCTCGATCTTCGAGTTCTCGAGTTCGACGGACAGGCCGAGAGAGCGCATTTCCTTGACGAGAACGTTGAAGCTCTCCGGAATGCCTGCCTCGAACGTGTCGTCGCCGCGCACGATCGCTTCGTAGACCTTGGTACGGCCAGCTACGTCGTCCGACTTCACGGTCAGCATTTCCTGCAGCGTGTAGGCGGCGCCGTAGGCTTCGAGCGCCCAGACTTCCATTTCGCCGAAGCGCTGGCCGCCGAACTGCGCCTTGCCACCGAGCGGCTGCTGGGTAACCAGCGAGTACGGACCAATCGAACGCGCGTGGATCTTGTCGTCCACGAGGTGGTTCAGCTTGATCATGTACATGTAGCCGACAGTCACCTTGCGGTCGAACTGTTCGCCGGTACGGCCGTCGTAGAGGACCGACTGACCGGACGGATCGAGGCCTGCCCTGGTCAGCATCGCTGCGACGTCCGGCTCATGCGCACCGTCGAAGACCGGCGTTGCGATCGAAAGGCCGCGCTTGGACTGCTCGGCCAGACGAACGAGAGAGTCGTCGTCGAAGCTTGCAACTTCGGCGTTTGCCTCACTCTGATAGGCTTCCGTCAGCTCTTTCTTCAAGTCGGTGATATCGTTCGACCTGCGGTAATCTTCGAGCAGCGCACCGATACGCTTGCCCATGCCTGCGCAAGCCCAGGCCAGGTGCGTCTCGAGGATCTGACCGACGTTCATGCGCGAAGGCACGCCGAGCGGGTTCAGAACGATGTCGACATGCGTGCCGTCTTCGAGGAACGGCATGTCCTCGACCGGAACGATGCGCGACACGACGCCCTTGTTGCCGTGACGGCCGGCCATCTTGTCGCCCGGCTGGATCTTGCGCTTCACAGCGACGAAGACCTTGACCATCTTCATGACGCCCGGAGGCATTTCGTCGCCGCGCTGGACCTTTTCGACCTTGTCCATGAAGCGCTGTTCAAGGCGCGACTTGGATTCGTCGTACTGACCGCGGAGCGCTTCGATTTCGCCCTGCACCTTTTCGTCCTCGACTGCGAACATCCACCACTGCGAGCGGGGATATTCGGAGATGACGGCGTTGGTGAGCTCGATGCCCTTCTTGAAGCCCTTCGGACCGGCAACCGACATCTGGCCGCGCAGCATGTCCGTCAGACGGCCATAGACGTTGCGGTCAAGAATTGCCTGTTCGTCGTCGCGGTCCTTGGCGAGGCGTTCGATTTCCTCACGCTCGATCGCCATGGCGCGTTCGTCCTTCTCCACACCGTGACGGTTGAAGACGCGGACTTCGACGACCGTGCCGAACGTGCCCGGAGGCATGCGCATGGAGGTGTCGCGGACGTCGGAGGCCTTTTCACCGAAGATGGCGCGCAGAAGCTTTTCTTCCGGCGTCATCGGGCTTTCGCCCTTCGGGGTGATCTTGCCGACGAGGATGTCGCCCGGCTGGACTTCGGCGCCGATGTAGACGATGCCGGCTTCGTCGAGGTTCTTCAGCGCTTCTTCCGAAACGTTCGGAATGTCGCGCGTGATTTCTTCCGGACCAAGCTTGGTGTCACGCGCCATCACTTCGAATTCCTCGATGTGGATGGAAGTGAACACGTCGTCCGACACGATGCGCTCGGAGAGCAGGATCGAGTCTTCGTAGTTGTAACCGTTCCAGGGCATGAACGCGACGAGCGCGTTGCGGCCGAGCGCCAAGTCACCAAGGTCCGTCGACGGACCGTCGGCGATGATGTCGCCCTTGTTCAGGATATCACCGACAGCGACCAGCGGGCGCTGGTTGACGCAGGTGTTCTGGTTCGAACGCTGGAACTTCTGCAGACGATAGATATCGACACCCGACTTCGACGGATCGAGGTCTTCGGTGGCGCGGATAACGATACGGGTCGCGTCGACTTGGTCGACCACACCGCCACGGCGGGCAGCGATAGCCGCACCGGAGTCGCGGGCGACGACCGGTTCCATGCCGGTGCCGACGAACGGAGCTTCAGCACGCACCAGCGGCACGGCCTGACGCTGCATGTTCGAGCCCATGAGAGCGCGGTTGGCGTCGTCGTTTTCCAGGAACGGGATCAGAGCGGCCGCGACCGAAACGAGCTGCTTCGGCGAGACGTCCATCAGGTTGATGGTGTCGCGCGGGGACAGCATGACTTCGCCGGCATGACGGCAAACAACGAACTCTTCCACGAAAGAGCCGTTCTTATCCAGCTCGGCGTTCGCCTGTGCCACGTAATACTTCGCCTCTTCCATAGCGGAAAGGTAAAGCACTTCCTTCGTCACGACGCCGTCGATGATCTTGCGGTACGGGCTTTCGATGAAGCCGTACTTGTTGACGCGGGCGAAGGTGGCAAGCGAGTTGATCAGACCGATGTTCGGGCCTTCCGGCGTCTCGATCGGGCAAATACGGCCGTAATGGGTCGGGTGAACGTCGCGGACTTCGAAGCCTGCGCGCTCGCGGGTCAGACCACCCGGGCCAAGTGCCGAAAGACGGCGCTTGTGGGTGATTTCCGAAAGCGGGTTCACCTGGTCCATGAACTGCGACAGCTGCGAGGAGCCGAAGAATTCGCGAACCGCGGCAGCTGCCGGCTTCGCGTTGATCAGGTCCTGCGGCATGACGGTGTCGATTTCGATCGACGACATGCGTTCCTTGATGGCGCGCTCCATGCGGAGCAGGCCGAGACGATACTGATTTTCCATCAGTTCGCCGACAGAACGGACGCGGCGGTTGCCGAGGTTGTCGATGTCGTCGATTTCGCCCTTGCCGTCGCGCAGCTCGACCAGCATCCGGACCACGGCCAGGATGTCGTCCTTGCGGAGCGTGCGAACGGTATCGGCGACTTCGAGGTCGAGACGCATGTTCATCTTGACGCGGCCGACGGCGGAGAGGTCGTAACGCTCCGCATCGAAGAACAGCGAGTTGAACATGGCTTCGGCCGATTCCATCGTCGGCGGTTCACCCGGGCGCATGACGCGGTAGATGTCGAACAGAGCGTCCTGACGGTTCTCGTTCTTGTCGGCGGAAAGCGTATTGCGGATGTAGGCGCCGACATTGATATGGTCGATGCCGAGAACCGGGATCTCGTCGAAACCGGCGCTCAGGATGATCGGCAGGGTCTTTTCGTCGATTTCGTCGCCGGCTTCGAGGTAGATCTCGCCGGTTGCCGCGTTGACGATGTCTTCGGCAAGATAATTGCCGTAGATGTCGTCATTGGTCGCCTTCAAGGCCTTCAAGCCCTTCTCCGTCAGCTGACGGAGAAGACGCGGGTTGAGCTTCTTGCCGGATTCGACAACCACTTCGCCGGTATCGGCGTCGATCATGTCGGAAAGGGTCTTCGCACCCTTCAGGGTTTCCGGCTGGAACGGAATCCGCCAGCCTTCGCCGTCGCGCTGGTAGGACGACTTCGTGTAGAAGGTCGACAGGATTTCTTCGCCGTCCATGCCGAGCGCCATCAGCAGCGAGGTCACGGGGATCTTACGGCGGCGGTCGATACGGGCGTAAACGATATCCTTGGCGTCGAATTCGATGTCGAGCCAGGAACCGCGATACGGGATGACGCGGGCTGCGAAGAGCAGCTTGCCGGAAGAGTGGCTCTTGCCCTTGTCGTGGTCGAAGAAGACGCCCGGCGAACGGTGCATCTGGGACACGATCACGCGTTCGGTGCCGTTCACGATGAACGTACCGTTGTCGGTCATGAGCGGCATGTCGCCCATGTAGACGGACTGTTCCTTGATGTCCTTGATGGACTTGGCGCCCGTATCCTCATCGATATCGAACACGATGAGACGCAGCGTCACCTTCAGCGGCGCTGCATAGGTCAGATCGCGCTGACGGCATTCTTCCACGTCGAACTTCGGCAGTTCGAATTCGTAGGACACGAATTCGAGCATGGAGGCGCCGGAAAAATCGGTGATCGGGAAGACCGACCGGAAGACAGCGTTCAGACCTTCGTCCGGACGACCGCCCTTCGGTTCATCAACCATCAGGAACTGGTCATAGGATGCCTTCTGAACCTCGATGAGGTTCGGCATCTCTGTGACTTCGGGGATTTTTCCAAAAAACTTGCGTACGCGCCTGCGACCATTAAAGGAAAGGGTCTGAGCCATCGTCGCTCCTTCAAAATTGCATCCGGGCCTGCAACGGACGGGGTTCGCTGGCCAGTCGATCCCGTCGATCAATGGGTATTCTCAATCTCGTCCCACCTCTCGAACACGCCAGGCCGGATTGCCTTTTCTGTTCGATTCGGGACCATCCTCTTGAGAACCCATTACCCAGGAACCGTTTTGACGGTTCCTGGGTAATACGTTCGGAGGAAATGGGCGGGAGAGGAGACCCCTCCCGCCGCATTCCGATATTACTTAACGTCGACCTTGGCGCCGGCGTCCTCAAGCTTCTTCTTGAGGTCAGCGGCTTCAGCCTTGTTGACGCCTTCCTTGACAGCCTTCGGAGCGGCTTCAACGAGATCCTTGGCTTCCTTGAGGCCCAGGCCGGTGATGGCGCGGACTTCCTTGATGACGTTGATCTTGTTGGCGCCGGCATCAGCGAGGATGACGTCGAACTCGGTCTTTTCTTCTTCAACGACAGCAGCAGCAGCGCCACCGCCAGCAGCAGCAACGGCTACGGGAGCAGCTGCAGATACGCCCCACTTCTCTTCGAGCAGCTTGGAAAGCTCAGCAGCTTCCAGAACGGTCAGAGCAGAGAGGTCTTCAACGATCTTTGCGAGATCAGCCATTTTGATAGTTCCTTATATTCGGTTCGAACTTGATTTGGGTATGAACAGCGAAAAACCGCCTTAAGCGGCTTCCTCGTCCTTCTTGGCGTAGGCCGCAAACACGCGGGCAAGCTGGCTTGCCGGTGCTGCAACAACCGTAGCGACGCGGGTAGCCGGGGCATTCAAGAGGCCCAGCAGCTTGGCGCGAAGCTCGTCCAGCGAAGGCAGGGTCGCAAGCGACTTGACCGCATCCGCAGTGAGCGTGGTTGCACCCATGGAACCGCCCAGAACAATGATCTTGTCATTGGTCTTGGCGAAATCCATGACGACCTTCGGAGCCGTTACCGGGTCTTCGCTGAATGCGATCAGCGTCTGACCCTTGAAGAGATTCGACATCCCTTCCGACTCCGTACCCTGAAGAGCGATCTTGGCCAGACGGTTCTTCGCGACTTTGACGGTGCCGCCAGCAGCGCGCATCTTCGAACGAAAATCGTTCATCTGCGCAACTGTGACACCAGCATAGTGGGCCACGACAACCGAACCAGAAGCCTTGAAGACTTCGTTCAGCTCCGTGACAAATTCGCGCTTTTCCGCTCTTTCCACTGTCTGTCTCCAGTTGACGGGACCGCAATCCTGCAGGCCCCATCGGGTTGCCTTTGCCTCAAGGGATCCCTTGATTAGGACCCCAAGCGACGCTTGAGGATCCTGTCCCCTCGCACTGTCGCCACAGGGGCTCCAGGCACAAGGCACACTAGGCTCGAACCGAACTCAAAAGTGCGAGGCACTTTATAAATCTCGGGTCTTACCCGTCTCATGCAGGCATCAAGTGATTAAGGTCGAAACCACCCGCAATCTCGGACAGGAATTCCCAGGTTTCCCTGGGAAACTCCCGGCCCCGAAGGACCGGGAATTCATGCAGTCCGGAACCCGAAGGCTCCGGACGAAACTTTTAGATCGTCACCGTCGACGGATCGATCTTGACGCCCGGACCCATGGTCGAGGAGATCGCTACCCGCTTGAGGTAGTTACCCTTGGCGCCAGCCGGCTTGGCCTTGATGACTGCGTCAGCGAAGGCCTTGATGTTCTCTTCGAGAGCCTTGGCTTCGAAGGAGGCCTTGCCGATACCGGCGTGGATGATGCCGGCCTTTTCGACGCGGAACTCGACAGCGCCGCCCTTGGAAGCCTTGACGGCACCCGCGACGTCCATGGTGACGGTTCCGACCTTCGGGTTCGGCATCATGCCACGCGGGCCGAGAACCTTACCGAGACGGCCGACGAGCGGCATCATGTCCGGGGTGGCGATGCAGCGATCGAAGTCGATCTTGCCGCCCTGGACGATTTCGACGAGTTCTTCAGCACCGACGATATCCGCACCGGCTGCCTTGGCTTCGTCAGCCTTGACGCCACGTGCGAAAACGGCAACGCGAACGTCACGGCCGGTACCGTTCGGCAGATTGACCACGCCGCGGACCATCTGGTCTGCATGACGCGGATCGACGCCGAGGTTCATCGCGATTTCAACGGTTTCGTCGAACTTGGCGATCGCACGTTCCTTGACCATCGAGATGGCGTCGGTGAGCGCTACGAGCTTGGTCGGATCCACGCCTTCACGGATCTTCTGAATACGCTTTGCAAGCTTTACCATGTTAAGCCACCACTTCCAGGCCCATGGCGCGGGCAGAGCCCTCGATCATGGCCATTGCGCCTTCGAGATCGGCCGCGTTCAGATCCTTCATCTTCGCCTGGGCGATGGTCTGGATCTGAGCCTTGGTCAGGGTGCCAGCCTTGGCGCCCTTGCCCGGGGTCTTGGAACCCGAGGTGATCTTCGCTTCCTTCTTCAGCCAGTAGCTGACCGGAGGCTGCTTCATCGCGAAGGTGAAGGACTTGTCCTGGAAATAGGTGATGACGACCGGGATCGGCATGCCCTTTTCCATTTCCTGCGTGGCGGCGTTGAATGCCTTGCAGAATTCCATGATGTTGATGCCGCGCTGACCAAGTGCAGGACCGATCGGCGGGGACGGATTGGCCGACCCTGCCTTTACCTGCAGCTTGAGGTGGCCCATAACTTTCTTAGCCATAACTCTCTGCCTTTCGAGAGACCGGTTACCCGGCTCATTAGAGACCGGTTTCCCGGTCCGATATGCCGGCTTTCGCCGGCGGCTGCGGTTGCGTGGTTCGGTCAGAATGCCCGGCTAAGGCACCATTCCTCCCACGCGCTTGCGGCAAACGCCGCGCGAGACCCACCGAATAAACGGCAGGCCTCAATTCGAAACTGATCAGACCTTTTCGACCTGAGCGTATTCCAGCTCGACCGGGGTCGCACGACCGAAGATCGAAACCTCGACCTTGAGGCGCGAACGCTCCTCGTCGACGTCCTGAACGGTGCCATTGAAGGACGCGAACGGACCGTCCGATACGCGAACCTGCTCGCCGATCTCGAAAGTGATCGACGACTTCGGCCGCTCGACGCCTTCCTGCACCTGACCGAGGATACGCTCGGCCTCGAAGTCCGGAATCGGAACCGGCTTGTTGTCGGAACCGAGAAAGCCGGTGACCTTCGGCGTGTTCTTGATCAGGTGGTAGGCTTCGTCGGTCAGGTTGGCCCGGACCATGACGTAACCCGGAAAGAACTTGCGCTCGGAATCGACCTTGCGGCCGCGACGCACTTCGACCACCTTTTCGGTCGGCACGAGGATCTTCTCGAACAGATGCTCAAGCCCCTTCTGGCGAGCCTTGTTCTCGATGTCCTCAGCCACCTTCTTCTCAAAATTAGAATATGCGTGGACGATGTACCAACGCGCCGCCATCTTTATTCTCCAGAAATCAAACGCTGACGTTCAGTACGAGACGGAGTAACCATCCCATGAGCTGGTCTGCAGCGAAGAAAAACAGCGCAGCGAACACAACCATAACCAGAACCATGGCCGTGGAGATCATGGTCTCGCGACGCGACGGCCAATGGATTTTCAGCGCTTCGGATCGAACCTGGCGCAGAAACGTAACTGGATTGGTCTTGGATGCCATTGATTGCCCACGCAATTACGGCGCGTAAAGCTGAACTTGCTCAGCCCCACGCACCGCGTGTCTGTTTTGACCTACATAAACACCCCTTCCCCTTTACACAAGAGGGAAAACAGTGTTCGATGAAATTTCGCCGTTTTGCACGGCGGCCATTTCCCGACAATTCCGCTGCGGATAATCTCGCGCCAATCATCTGAAAGTGGCAGGGGCGGCCGGGCTTGAACCGACGACCTGCGGTTTTGGAGACCGCCGCTCTACCAACTGAGCTACACCCCTTCAACCTTGGCGGAACGTAAAACCGGAAACTCGGCCTCGCCGCCAACTGGCTAGGCGCTCCCTTTAAGGGGATGCGCTGCGCTTTGCAAGAGCATTTTTGATATCCGGACCGTTCTACCCGAGCTTTCGGCCGGACCCGTCAGGCGCTTCGGCAAGGCGAGCGCCCGAAAGCGCCGTTCCGGCGCCACCTGCGCTGATTTCCTTGCCCGGACGACCGATCCGCGATGGCTTCCGGTTGATCGACAGAGGCTCCTCCCCGGGGTCGGTCGGGAAGCGATTCGCGACAGGAAACAATCGATGGCGCCGCGCTTACACCAGTAGAATCAATCGCGGACGCGCATTTACGCTTCTTCCGCAATGAGTCACCTTGCGGAGACTTGTAGGCTGAGGTGGATGTTTGCCCACCTCCCCTGCCGGCGCCCGCCAATGCCGTGGGGGCCCTGACAAGCGTCTGGCTGCAGCGCGCCTGGCATTGCGTGAGGCTCGGCAGTCTGCGATGTGCATGCCCCGCGGCAAAAGTCGTTTCCGTTGCGAGAGCGAGCTTTTTCAAAAACTGACTCAGGGTGAGCCACCAGATTGACTCAAGGTCAGGGCTTGAAAGCAAAAGGCCCCGCCGTTGCCGGCAGGGCCTTTGCTATTTGATGCCGCTATCGATTACTCGATGATCGAGGCGACGATGCCGGCGCCGACGGTACGGCCGCCTTCGCGGATGGCGAAGCGCAGCTTTTCTTCCATCGCGATCGGAACGATCAGCTCGACTTCAACGGTGACGTTGTCGCCCGGCATGACCATTTCCGTGCCTTCCGGCAGCGAGACGATGCCCGTCACGTCCGTCGTGCGGAAGTAGAACTGCGGACGGTAGTTGGTGAAGAACGGCGTATGACGGCCGCCTTCTTCCTTCGTCAGGATGTAGGCTTCGGCCATGAACTTCTTGTGCGGCTTGACCGAACCCGGCTTGCAGAGGATCTGGCCACGCTCGACGCCGTCACGGTTCACGCCGCGAACGAGAGCGCCGATGTTGTCGCCGGCCTGACCCTGGTCGAGCAGCTTGCGGAACATTTCAACGCCGGTCACCGTCGTCTTCGAGGTCGGGCGGATGCCGACGATCTCGACTTCTTCGCCAACCTTGACGATGCCGCGCTCGACGCGGCCGGTCACGACCGTGCCACGACCCGAGATCGAGAACACGTCTTCGATCGGCATCAGGAACGGCATGTTGATCGGACGCTCAGGCGTCGGGATGTAGGCGTCGACGGCGGCCATCAGCTCGCGGATCGAATCTTCGCCGATCTTCTTGTCGGAATCTTCAAGAGCGGCCAGCGCCGAACCCTTGACGATCGGAATGTCGTCGCCCGGGAAGTCGTAGGACGACAGAAGTTCGCGCACTTCCAGCTCGACGAGCTCGAGAAGCTCGGCGTCGTCGACCTGGTCGACCTTGTTCAGGAACACAACGATCGCCGGAACGCCGACCTGACGGGCGAGCAGGATGTGCTCGCGGGTCTGCGGCATCGGGCCGTCGGCTGCCGAGCAAACCAGGATCGCGCCGTCCATCTGCGCTGCACCGGTGATCATGTTCTTGACGTAGTCGGCGTGGCCGGGGCAGTCGACGTGGGCATAATGGCGGGCCGGCGTCTCATATTCGACGTGCGCCGTCGAAATGGTGATGCCGCGAGCCTTTTCTTCAGGAGCCGCGTCGATCTGGTCATAGGCCTTGTACTCGCCGAAGTACTTCGTGATCGCGGCCGTCAGCGACGTCTTGCCATGGTCAACGTGACCGATCGTGCCAATGTTGACGTGCGGCTTGTTGCGCTCAAACTTGCTCTTTGCCATTGAATGCTTCCTGTGAACATAAGGGTGGACCCGGCGACCGGGTTTGGTGTCGCCGTTTAAGGCTTTCCACTAGAATGCGCAAGACATAATTACGACGCGCGCCCGGACAAGGGGAGCAGGCGAAATCGGCTTGAAAATGCCCCGGGGCGGCCCGTTCAGCACGCGCTCAGTTCAAGATCCAGACCGGCCCTGACTTCGGGCTGCAGCGAATTGACGAGCGCCGAAGGCGCAAAAAAGCCCCGCGGCCGGGTAAGGCCGCGGGGCTCCAGGTCCGCCTTGATGACGCCAGTATAACATAGAAGTTTGTTCCGGGATCGTTTGTCAGCTGCCGTACCTACCGGCGGCCCCTCGCACCGGATGCGCGGCTCAAAACGATGCGGGGAAACATGCCTCGTTCCGGTCGATGGAAGCTTCTGGTGTCTTACAGCATCGCGCAAGCCGCGCGATCGCCGGACCCGCTTCGACAGGGATACAGGAAAGCGTTGCACCAACTGGCACACCGTTATTGTAAATCGTTGAGATTATGGAGCGGGTAGCGGGAATCGAACCCGCGTATTCAGCTTGGAAGGCTGCTGCTCTACCATTGAGCTATACCCGCGGTGTGGTGTCCGATCAGAGACGAATGGTGGAGAGAGTTGGATTTGAACCAACGTAGGCTGAGCCAACGGATTTACAGTCCGTCCCCTTTAACCACTCGGGCATCTCTCCAGTTTTTCGTCCGGATCGTGAGACCAAGTTCGTCAGACCTTGAAGCTTGCCGCCCCTTGATCTGCGCCGCGTATATGACCGCCTCGTTCTCGTCTGTCAACACGAGGAAGAAGCAAAAATGACGAAAATAAATCAGTCGCTCTTTCGATCCGCCTCCCCGTCGAGGGCTTTGCCCGGAGAGCGAGGATGGCTATAAGGCCTGATGAGCAAGGACGACAAACAAGACAAATCCACCCGCGACACCCATTATGCGACGCTTCGGCGCGCGGTGCGCGACTCCAAGCGCGAGCGCGGAGAAATTCCGACGCCGCCCTTGAAACGGCCGAAATCCAACAAGGACTGGAAGCCGCCGCAGCTTCAGCCGGAACAGGTCTTCCTTTATGGCCTGCACACGGTGCGCGCCGCCCTCGACAATCCCGAGCGCAAGCTCATCAAGCTGTCGGTGACCCAGAACGCCTTCGCGCGGCTCGATATCGGCGAACCGGAGACGCTGTCCTTTCCGGTCGAATTCGTCTCGCCGCAGGATATCGACAAGGTGCTCGGCCCCGAGGCCATCCATCAGGGCGTGATGCTGGAAACACGCCCCCTGCCCGTCCGCCGGCTGGAAGGCCTGAAAGAGAGCCCGCTTCTCCTCGTCCTCGACCAGGTGACCGATCCCCACAATGTCGGGGCGATCATGCGTTCGGCGGTCGCTTTCGGCGCCGGCGCGGTGATCACCACCCAGAGACATAGCCCGACCGAATCCGGCGTGCTCGCCAAATCCGCCTCCGGGGCGCTGGAACTGATACCTTATATACAGATTACCAATCTCGCCGATGCGATCGAGGAATTGCACCGGCTCGGCTTCCAGACGATCGGGCTCGATTCGGAAGGCCCCGCCCCGCTCGAAGGCACGTTTGCCGGCGGCCGGATCGCTTTGGTGCTCGGTTCGGAAGGCAAGGGCCTGCGGCAGAAGACCCGCGAGACGGTCAACGCGCTTGCCCGTCTCGACATGCCGGGCGCCATCAAGTCGCTCAACGTCTCGAACGCCGCCGCGATCGCGCTCTACGCGACACAGCAGCATCTCGCCAAGGTCGGTTGACCTGCGCCGTTTAAGACTCCCAAGCGCGGGGCAAACGTGTCATGGGAAGTCTTACGCAACCGACGTGACCAGCCGCCATGGAATTCATGCTCGCTACATTCGAAAAAGCCGCGCTGCTCGCAGGCAAGGCCATCCTGGACATCTACAGGGCTGGGCCGAGCACCAGCTACAAGGCCGATCGGTCCCCGGTCACGGAGGCGGACGAGCGGGCTGAGGAGATCATCCTCGCCGAACTCGCCCGAGCCTTTCCGGAGCTTCCTGTCATCGCGGAAGAATCGGTGGCGATGGGACGCATCCCGTCGATCGAAGGGCGCTCCTTCATCCTCGTCGACCCCCTGGACGGTACCAAGGAGTTCATCAACAACCGCGAGGATTTCACGGTCAACATCGCGCTGATCGAGGGTGGCGTCCCGATCCTCGGGGCCGTTTATGCCCCCGCCCTTAAGGTCGCCTATCTCGGCGGCGGCGGACGGGCGGAAAAACTCGTCGTCAACGACGATTTCGCGGTGACGAGCCGGGAGCCGATCGTCGCAAGGCCGGTCGGGAGCCGGCCGATCTGCGTCGCCAGCCGCTCACACAATTCCGCCGAGACCGAGGCCTTCCTCGAAAAATCAGGCGCCGCCGACATCCGCAGCATTGGTTCCTCGTTGAAATTCTGCCTGCTGGCGGAGGGTGCCGCCGACCTCTATCCCCGCTTTGGCCGGACCATGGAATGGGACACGGCCGCTGGTGACGCCGTGCTCCGTGCCGCCGGCGGCAGCACGGTCACGCTCGACGGGGCGCGGCTTACCTATGGCAAGACCGGCCGCGCGGACATGCTGGATTTCGCCAACCCCGATTTCATCGCCTGGGGGGCGCGGCCTGGAAACTCCTAGCCGTCGTCCTATTGTCATCACCCGGTAACATTGGTCAGCCACGGCGGACTGCCGGGGGTAAGCCCGACCCAAGTCGTGACAGGCAGCCAAGCCGACGCGTTGCATTCCCTTTCGGATGCGCCTAGGAAACCGCTGCGCGTGAGATTGCCGGATAAGGATGAGGATTATTGATGCGTATTGTGATGGTTGGATCGGGTTATGTCGGCCTCGTGTCGGGAGCCTGCTTTGCGGATTTCGGACATGACGTGATCTGCGTCGACAAGGCCGCCGAAAAGATCGAGGCGCTGAAACAAGGCGTCATCCCGATCTTCGAGCCGGGCCTCGAGGCGCTGGTCGAATCGAACGTCAAATCCCGGCGCCTTTCCTTCACCACCGAGCTTGGCCCCGCAGTGGCCGATGCCGATGTCGTCTTCATCGCGGTCGGCACGCCCTCGCGCCGCGGCGACGGCCATGCCGATCTCGGTTATGTCCATGCCGCAGCACGCGAAATCGCCGAAGCGCTGACCGGCTTCACCGTCATCGTCACCAAGTCGACCGTTCCGGTCGGCACCGGCGACGAGGTGGAGCGGATCATCCGCGAAACCAATCCGGATGCGGATTTCGCCGTCGTCTCCAACCCGGAATTTTTGCGCGAAGGCGCTGCTATCGAGGACTTCAAGCGTCCTGACCGGATCGTGGTCGGCCTTTCCGACGAGCGCGCCCGCGGCGTGATGACGGAAGTCTACCGTCCGCTCTATCTCAACCAGTCGCCGCTCCTCTTCACCAGCCGCCGCACATCCGAATTGATCAAATACGCCGCAAACGCCTTCCTGGCGATGAAGATCACCTTCATCAACGAGATGGCCGACCTCTGCGAGCGCGTCGGCGCCGACGTCCAGGACGTTTCGCGCGGCATCGGCCTCGACGGGCGCATCGGCTCGAAATTCCTGCATGCCGGCCCCGGCTATGGCGGCTCCTGCTTTCCCAAGGACACACTGGCGCTCGCAAAGACCGCCCAGGACTATGACAGCCCTGTCCGCCTCATTGAAACCACCATCGCCGTCAACGATACCCGCAAGCGCGCCATGGGCCGCAAGGTGATCGCGGCTGCCGGCGGCGATGTGCGCGGCAAGAAGGTCGCCGTCTTCGGGTTGACCTTCAAGCCGAACACCGACGACATGCGCGACAGCCCGGCGATCGCCGTCATCCAGACGCTGCAGGATGCAGGCGCGATCGTGTCCGGCTACGATCCGGAAGGCATGGCAAACGCCAGGCAGATGATGGATATCGAATTCGCCAGCGGCCCCTACCAGGCAGCGGAGGGTGCGGACGTGGCGGTTCTGGTGACCGAATGGAACGAGTTTCGCGCGCTCGATCTCGAACGCCTGAAGTCCGTCATGAAGAGCCCCGTCCTTGTCGATCTGCGCAATGTCTATCGAGCACCGGAAGTCGAAGCGCACGGCTTTGCCTATTCCGGCGTCGGAAAACTGCGCTAGAATAGCCGCCAAGACGGCGGGCCGGCGGGAACCTCGGGCTCAGCCCAAGGATTGTGTCGCATGACCACGCAAGCGAAAATCATCTGGGCCATGACCGCGGTGCTGACCGCATCGCCGGCGGCGCTGGCCCAGACCCAGACCCAGTCCCAGCCGGTACGCTCTGCCGAACAACACATATCGTGTTCGGCCTTCTATTCGATGCGCAAGATCATGGCCAAGGAGTTCGGCAAGAGCGACACGGCCCAGGGCACCGTTTCCCGCGACGAAGAGCATATGCATGCCGCGCTGGTGATCCTGCAGGACAATCACTATCCGCGGAACGAAACGACGGCGCTTTTCGAGAGACCGACGCAGCAGATGCTGGAAAAGACGCAAGCGATGGCGGAAGCGGATTTCGTCGCGCTGGATCAGTCCTGCCAATCTCTACTGGAGCAATCCAGGCGATAGGCGTTCCGGTCGCCTGTTCCGACCGCCGAAGGCTTTCAAGCCGCGACGGGATTGGGCATATTGCATGTCGATGATGTTTCGCCGTCTCATGCAAACAGGTTTGGGCCAAACAGGTTTGGGCTTGTCTTTGGCCGTCGCTCCCTTTGGCGGGAGCATCCATGCCGCGGAAGAGACGGCCGCCCCCGAATGCCGATATGAGCGTGCGGCGTCGGATGAGATCGGCCGATTGTGCATCCGTCCCGACGCCTACAACGAGGATCTCTGCCACGTCATGGAGCAGCTGGCGGTAACGAACGGGCTGCCGCCGGAATTCTTCGCGCGCCTGATCTGGCGGGAAAGCCTGTTTCGGCCGAACGCGGTGAGCCCGAAAGGCGCGCAGGGTATCGCCCAGTTCATGCCGGCGACCGCGAAGATCCGCGGCCTGCAAAACAGCTTCGATGTCATCGAAGCCCTTGCCGCCTCCTCGCTCTATTTGAGAGACCTGAGCAACCGTTTCGGCAATCTCGGCCTCGCCGCCGCGGCCTATAATGCCGGCGAAGCAGGGCTCGAAACATTCCTGAAGGCCGGCCGGCTGCCGATCGAGACGCGCGACTACGTGTTTGCGATCACCGGTCACTCGGCGGAGACATGGAGGGACAATCCGCCGAAAACGGCGGCTCAGGCCCTCGTACCGCAAAAAAACTTCATCGACGGATGCATACAGCTCGCCGCCACGAGGCGTCTCAACGAGACCGTGCTGATCGCATCGGCGGATTGGGCGCCATGGGGCGTGCAGCTTTCCGCGCACTACAATCCGAATATCGCCAGCCAGCTGTTTGCCAACACGATCAGCCGGCTGCCGGCGCCGCTCAACGCGGAACGGGCGCTCGTCGTGCGGCAGAAACGAGGCAATTTCGGCTATCGCCCGCGCTATGCGGCGCGGATCGGCCGCGCCACTAGAGCCGAGGCGACCGATTTGTGTACGAAGATCAGGGCACACGCGGTGCCCTGCACGGTTTTCAGAAACTGAAGCGGCATGCGGCAAGCGAAGGCAGGCCTTCCGCTCGCCGCACATGATTCCCGATCAGCAGTTTTGTGCCTGCCCGGGCGCCAGAGTTCCGTCCGCATTGGGCGTTGCGGAGCCGGTACCCTGACCCTGCGGCAGATTGTTGGTCGTGGCGGAGCCGGTACCCTGCGGCAGAGTGCCGGGCGGGCATTTCGAACCGCCGGAATCGCCGGTCGTGCTGCCGGTCGTATTGGAATCAAGCGCGCCTGATCCGCCGCCATTCAGCGGAGTCGTGGTATTGCCGTTGAGCGTGCCGGAGCCGGAACCGGAGCCGCTGGCGCCCGAACCCGGAACGGCTCCACTGGTTCCCGCAGAACCTGAGCCAGTAGCGCCGCCGGATCCTGATCCGGTTCCCGAGCCCGACTGGGCGACTGCGGCAGTGGCGAGACCGAGCGACAATGCGCCAACGGTGAATATCTTTACAAACATTGGGTTTCCTCTCGTGGGACTTTCCAAACATGCCCTACGGCCGTCTAACCCCGCCGACCGCAGAAGGTTTCCAACGTTCTGCGCAGACCTCTCAGGCTTGCTGACGATGGCGGGGCAAAAAGCCGGCGCTGCCGCAGGCATCGGCCAGGTCCGCCGCAGACGCCACGGAGACCTCGATGAGGAGAAATTGATGCCAGATGCCAGGAAAGGAATGGTGCCCCCGCCAGGGTTCGAACCCGGGACCCCCTGATTACAAATCAGGTGCTCTACCAACTGAGCTACAAGGGCACTTTCGAGTGCGGAGTTACCAGATTTTCCCCTCCTGTAAAGAGAAAATCGCTGCAACATGAGATAGCCTGCATTCGAGCTGCGTTGTTTCGCTCACCGGCGATGGCGCAAGGCGCTTGTCCAAAAGCCTGTTTTTCCTGTACTTAATGCCGTCCGGCCGGCATGGTCCTGTCATAGGCTCGTGTTAGCTCAAATGGTTTCAGCGTCCCTTGCGCGGCCCCTCGGGCGGCGGCATCCTTAAAGGCCCGTTCATGTCGTCTCAGACGAACAAGCTCTCCATCATCGCCTCGACGGCCCCGGAAGCACAATCCGCGCTGGAGGAACTCGTGAGGCTCTACGGCAACGTGCCCACTGCGGAAGCCGACGTGATCGTCGCGCTCGGCGGCGACGGCTTCATGCTGCAGACACTGCACGACACGATCAATACGGGCAAAAGCGTCTATGGCATGAACTGCGGTTCGGTCGGCTTCCTGATGAACGATTATCGCGCCCAGAAACTCCATGAGCGGGTGGCCGAATCGATCGAGAACGAATTTCATCCGCTCAAGATGACGACGGTCAACGAGGATGGCTCGACGTCGGTGGCCCTCGCCATCAACGAGGTCTATCTCTTCCGGCAATCCTATCAGGCGGCCAAGCTCAGGGTGGAGATCGACGGCCATGTAAGGCTGGAGGAATTGATCTGCGACGGGCTGATGATCGCCACGCCCGCCGGTTCGACCGCCTACAATCTCTCGGCGCACGGGCCGATCCTGCCGCTGGAGGCGCCGTTGCTCGCCATGACGCCGGTTTCGGCATTTCGCCCGCGGCGCTGGCGCGGCGCGCTGCTGCCGAACCACGTCTGCGTCGATATCCACATCCTCGAACCGGAAAAGCGGCCGGTCAACGCGGTTGCCGACAATACCGAGGTAAAGTCGGTGCTGAAGGTGCGGGTGGCACAATCGACTGAAATCACCGCCCGCATCCTGTCCGATCCCAACCATTCCTGGTCCGACCGGATTCTCGCCGAGCAGTTCAACAACTGACTCAGCGTCAGCTCACGCAGATGAAACCTGTTGCCCTCGCGTGAGGCTCAGCGCTTCGGGCTAAAGGCGCGCAGAAAAGTGCGGGTGGCGTTCGCCGCCATCTGGTCGATTTCCGACTCCGGCGTCTGGCGGCCCATCTGCTGGTCGTAGCGAAGGTCGGCCGCCAGAAGCGCCATATACTGGCGGGCGGCAAGCGCCGGGTCATCGATCTCGAGATGCCCCCCATGGGCGAGTTGCGCCAGGCGGGCCGCAATCGCCGGATATTTCTTGCCGGGCCCGTATTCCTTCCAGGTTTCGAAAAGCTCGGGGAAGCGGGCGCCTTCGGTTTCGACCACCTTGCGCAGCCAGCGGCCGTTCGGGTCACAGATCGCCTTGCGCAGCAGCTGGGCCGAAAACTGCGTCAGTTCCGTCTCGATATCCTGCGGCGCCACGGGGAAAGTGTCGAGCACGCGAAAGAAACCGGCGCTGGAGCGGTCGGTGATTTCGGCGACCACGACCTTGAAAAGATTATCCTTGTCGCCCAGCTGATTGTAGATCGTCTGGCGCGACACCCCTGCCCTTGCCGCGATCGCATCGATGCTGGCTCCCCCGAAGCCTTCCTGGGCAAAAACATCGGCTGCAGCGTTGAGGATCGCCTGGCGCTTGTTCTGCGCCGGCGGCCAGGTGTCGTAATCGCGCGGAAGTTCGGCAGACGAATTTTTCATGACATCACTATAGCGGGGCTTGATGAATTGGACAATTGTGTCCAGAATATTTTACATGATTGCTTAGGTCCATCCTCCCAAACGCGGCCGGCTCTCATATTCATCTCCCATAATCGTCTTCGCCCTGCCGTTACCACGGCAGATGTGGTGACGGGAAAGGTTTTTTCCAAATGCAAAGCAGAGCTCCTTCGCATGCCCTTTCGCTCGGGCTGCTCTCCGCTATCGGGCTTTTTGCCCTCGACATGTATCTCCCAGCATTGCCGACCATCAGCGTAAACCTCAATGCCGACAGCCATGAGGTGCAGGCGAGCCTGATCTCCTTCTTCGTCGCCATGGCAGTTTCGCAGATCGTCTACGGCCCGGTCTCCGACATGTTCGGGCGCAAGAAGCCGCTCTATGTCGGTCTCGCACTTTATGCCATCGGGGCGATCGGCTGCGCGCTGTCGCCGTCGATCGAGTGGCTGATCGCCTTCCGGTTCCTGCAGGGCATGGGCGCCTGCGCCGGCGTCGTCATCTCCCGCGCCATCGTCCGCGACCTGCATACCGGTCCGGCCGCAGCCCAGCTGATGTCGCGGCTGATGCTGGTGTTCAGCGTCTCGCCGATCCTCGCTCCGCTTGCCGGCAGCATCGTCACCGTGTTCGGCGACTGGCGGCTGATCTTCTGGGTCATGGTCGGCGCCGGTGCCGTCGGGGCCGTCGTTGCGGTGTTCTTCCTCGAGGAAACCCGCCTGCCGGCTGCACGCAGCGAAAGCAGTCTCGCCGGCGCGCTCAGGTCCTATGGTACGCTGCTCCGGGATCCTTATTATCTCGGGCTGGTGCTGATCGCCTCCTTCGGCATGTCGAGCTACATGATCTACGTGGCAAATTCGTCCTTCGTCCTGATCGAGCATTACGGCCTGTCGCCGACGTTCTACAGCATCGTCTTCTCGTGCAATGCGGTTGCCTTCATCGGCATGTCGCAGCTGAACGGCTGGCTCTCCCGCAAGATCGGGCTGCGGAAAGTGATCCGCGGCGCGGTGTTCGGGTATTCCACGATGATGGTCCTTCTGGCGCTCGTCACCTCGCTCGGCATCGACCGCCTCGATGTGATGGCCGCCTTCCTGTTCGGCGGCTACGGCTTCCTCGGCATGGTCATCCCGACGGCGGCGGTGCTGGCGCTCGAACATCACGGCCGGATCGCCGGCACGGCGTCGGCGATGATGGGCACGATCCAGTTCGTGACCTCGGCGGTCGTGATCGGCCTCGGCGGCATGTTCGTCGACGGAACTTCGCTGCCGATGGTCACGGTCATCGCGTTGTGCTCGGTGGTGGTCTTCCTGCTGTCGCTCGTGGTGCTGCGCAGCCGCCAAGGCGCCATGGCGGCCGCGGCGGAATAACCAGCCTATCCACCCAACAAAAAAGCGGCCGGACTTTGCCAAGTCCGGCCGCTTTCGTTTGTGATTCTTCCACGGATCGTCAATCGACGTCAGCGACATCCACATCCGGCTTGCCGCTGATACGATGCGCCAGGGCAGCTTCCATGAACGGATTGATATCTCCGTCCAGCACGTCGTCCGGCGCAGTGCTGGTCACGCCTGTGCGCAGGTCCTTGACCATCTGGTAGGGCTGCAGCACGTAGGAGCGGATCTGGTGGCCCCAGCCGATCTCGGACTTGGAAGCCGCCTCGGCGTTCGCCGCGTCCTCGCGCTTCTTCAATTCCGCTTCGTAGAGCCGCGCACGCAGCATGTCCCAGGCCTTGGCCTTGTTCTTGTGCTGCGAGCGTTCCTGCTGGCACTGCACGACGATGCCCGACGGCATGTGCGTGATGCGCACCGCCGAGTCGGTCGTGTTGACGTGCTGGCCGCCGGCGCCCGACGAACGGTAGGTGTCGATGCGGCAGTCGCTTTCGTTGATCTCAATGTTGATCGAGTCGTCGATGACCGGATAGACCCAGATGGACGAGAAGGACGTGTGGCGGCGGGCGTTGCTGTCATAGGGCGAAATGCGGACCAGGCGATGGACGCCCGATTCGGTCTTCAGCCAGCCATAGGCATTGTGGCCCTTGACGAGGATGGTCGCCGACTTGATGCCCGCTTCTTCGCCGTCATGCACTTCCAGAAGCTCGACCTTGAAACGCTGGCGTTCGGCCCAGCGGGTATACATGCGCAAAAGCATGTTCGCCCAGTCCTGGCTTTCCGTGCCGCCGGCGCCGGAATGGACTTCGACATAGGTGTCGTTGCCATCCGCTTCGCCCGACAGCATGGCCTCGACCTGGCGCCGGCCGGATTCCGCCATCAGCGCCTTCAGCGCCTCCTCGGCTTCCTTGACGATCGCTTCGTCGCCCTCTTCCTCACCGAGTTCGATGAGCTCGATATTGTCGTTGAGCTGTTGCTCCATGGCCTTGACGCCATTGATGCCGTCGTCGAGCTGCTGGCGCTCGCGCATCAGTTTCTGCGCCTCGGCGGCATCGTTCCAGAGGTTCGGGTCCTCTGACTTGTTGTTCAACCAGTCCAGTCGTCTTACCGCCTGATCCCAGTCAAAGATGCCTCCTCAGCAGGCTTATGGCCTGCTTGATTTCGTCGACTACATTGATGATTTCCGCACGCATGGCGCTTGTTCTTCGCTCTTTGTGTTGGGGTTTTAAGTGCCGTGGACATAGTTGCAGCAAGCCCGGATGTAAAGCCCGGGCCTGCCGACAAGGCTGCCCCCTCGGATAGCGATCAGAACAGACCCGGCATGCCGGAGGTGACAGCCTGCTGCGCCTGGGGCGAGTTGGTGAAGATCTGGTCCTGGGTCATGTATTCGCCGTCGCCGATGACCTGGAAGACGTCTGCCGGGCCGGTGCCAGGCTTGAAGGCCTCGACGATCGTGTCGGGCTGGCCTTCCATGGCCGCCATGCCGGTCTTGCGGTTGACGGCGACGAGCTGCATGCCGTCCGGCACGTGGAACTTTTCGGCAGGCGTCAGCTTGGCAGCCTGGGCGAGGAACTCACCGAAAATAGGTGCGGCAAGGCCGCTGCCGGTGCCGGCACGGCCGAGCGGTGCCGGCGTGTCGAAGCCGACATAAAGACCGGCGACAAGGTTCGGCGTGAAGCCGACGAACCAGGCGTCCTTTTCGTCATTGGTGGTGCCGGTCTTGCCGGCGACGTCGCGATCCTTGACTGGGATCTTGCCAGCTGCCGTACCGCGCTGGACCACGCCCTGCATCATCGAAGTGATCTGGTAGGCGGTCATCGGGTCGAGAACCTGCTCGCGGTTGTCGACGATGCTTGGTTCTTCCTGGTTGGCCCAGTCATTGAAGTTGCAGCCGTCGCAGGCGCGCTCCTCGTGACGGAAGATGGTCTTGCCGTAACGGTCCTGGATGCGGTCAATGACGGTCGGCTTGATCTGCTTGCCGCCATTGGCGATGACCGCATAGGCCGAAACCATGCGCATGACCGTCGTTTCGCCGGAACCGAGCGACATGGCCAGCACCGGCAGCATCTTGTCGTAGATGCCGAAACGCTCGGCATATTCGGCAACCAGCTCCATGCCCATGTCCTGCGCCAGGCGCACGGTCATCTGGTTGCGGGATTTTTCGATGCCGATGCGCAGCGTCGACGGGCCGCCTGAATCGCCGCCGTAGTTTTCCGGCCGCCAGACCTGACCGCCGGAGACGATCTCGATCGGGGCGTCCAGGATGACCGAGGCCGGCGTATAGCCGTTGTCGAGCGCTGCCGAATAGACGAAGGGCTTGAACGACGAACCCGGCTGGCGCATTGCCTGGGTGGCGCGGTTGAATTCCGATTGAGAATAGGAGAAGCCGCCGGCCATCGCGAGAACGCGGCCCGTGTTCGGGTCCATGGCGACCAAACCGCCCTGGACCTTCGGCGGCTGGCGCAGCCTGTAGGTCTTGGCCTGTGGATCGATCGGCTCCACGTAAACGACGTCGCCCGGCTTCAGCACGCCGTCCGGCGATTTTGCCGGCTTGCGGGTATTGGTCGAGTCCCGATAGGCCCATTTCATGTCGTCGCCGTTGATCGTGCCCGTCTCGCGAGCCGCGTCGACCTTGCCGGCCGCATCCGCCGAGGGCTGGAGGCCGATCGTGGCGGACTTTGCCGAAACCTCGGTGACGACCGCGAGCTTCCATTCCGGCACGTCCGAAAGCGACTTCTGCTTGGCGAGCTCCGGTCCCCAGTCACCCGTCGTGGCGATCTGAGCGACTGGCCCGTGGAAACCGCGGCGCTCGTCATATTCCACCAGACCGTTTTGCAGCGCGGCGCGGGCGATGACCTGAAGGTCGGGATCGAGCGAGGTGCGGACCGAAAGCCCCCCTTCATAGAGCGACTTGTCGCCGTAACGCTCGATGATCTGGCGTCGCACTTCTTCCGAGAAATAATCCGATGCGAAAACATGGGCGCCGGTCCGGCGCTGCTTGACGCCGAGCGGCTGCTTTTTGGCCTCCTCGGCATCGGCCTGGGTGATGTAGCCGTTCTCGGCCATGCGGTCGACGACCCAGTTGCGGCGCTCGAGCGCTGCCTTTTCGCGGCGGAAGGGATGGTAGTTGGCCGGACCTTTCGGAAGGGCCGCAAGATAGGCGGCCTCGGCCGTCGTCAGCTCGGTCACCGACTTGTCGAAATAGGTGAGTGCCGCGCCGGCGATGCCGTAGGAGTTCTGGCCGAAGAAAATCTCGTTCAGATAAAGTTCGAGGATCTTGTCCTTCGAATAGGTCTGCTCGATGCGGAAGGAGAGGATCGCTTCCTTGACCTTGCGGTCGATCGTCTGGTCGGCAGAGAGGAGGAAGTTCTTCGCCACCTGCTGGGTGATCGTCGAGGCACCTTCGGGGCGACGGCCGGAACCCAGGTTCTGGAGGTTGGAGAGGACGGCGCGCCCAAGACCCGTGATGTCGATGCCGGGATGGCTGTAGAAATTCTTGTCTTCAGCAGACAGGAAGGCCGCCTTGACCCGGTCCGGCACCGCCTGAATGGGCAGGAAGAGGCGCCGCTCGCGGGCATATTCCGCCATCAGAGCACCGTTGCCTGCATGCACGCGGGTAGCGACCGGCGGTTCGTAGGAGGCAAGCACCTCGTAGTTCGGCAGGTCCTTGGTCATCCCGGTGAGGTAGATACCCACGCCGGCTGCCACGACCAGAAACAGAACGCAGGCCAAACCAAAGAGATAACCAATCAATCTTACCATATCGGAGCTACCGTTCAGCTTTCATTCGGCGCGTGAAACACACCATCGCATGGTTAGAGGCGTTTTGCACGGTGATTGCACCAGCGCAAGGCGAAAGCGGATCGATCCTCCGCCATCCGTTGCATCTGAGAGATTATCGAATAACCGCCTGAATGTGAGTAAAATAGGGCCCTTAGATGCGATTTCCGGCGTCCGCCCTCCGCCGCGCGATATTCCCCGATGCCTGTGGCACCGGCGCCACGCGGAGCGCAGGAAATCAGCCGCCGTTCGCCATCGCACGGGTACGATAGCGCTTGATGGCGTCGACCATGCGATCGATCACCTTCGACCGCCACGACTCATCCAGCAGCAGCTTTTCATCTTCGACATTGGACAGAAAGCCAAGTTCGAGGAGCACGGAGGGAATGTCCGGCGCGCGCAGAACCTGGAAGCCCGCATAACGGTGGGGATTGTTGATGAGCCCGATCTGCCCTTCGAAGGACTGGACGACATTGGTGGCGAGCGCGGTCGAAAACGCCTGGGTCTCGCGCCGGGTCAGGTCGAGCAGGATATCGGCGACCTCCGGCGGGCCACTCTGGAGCGTATAGCCCGCAAGCTCGTCGGACAGGTTTTCGCGGGCGGCGAGGTTTTCGGCCATGCGGTCGGAGGCCTTGTCAGACAGCGTATAGACGGTCGCGCCGCGAATGTCCTTCTGGCCGAGCGTATCGGCATGCAGGGATACGAAGAGATCGGCGTGGCCCTGGCGGGCGAGCGTCACGCGCTCGGAGAGCGAAAGAAACGTGTCGTCGTCGCGGGTCAGGACGGCCTTGATACCCTCGACCTTGTTCAATCGTTCGGCAAGCGTCTTGGCGAACGCAAGCGTGATGGTCTTTTCCGGCGTCTTGGTGCCCGCCCCCGTCGCGCCGGCATCGATCCCGCCGTGCCCGGCATCGACAGCAACCGTAAAGACGTTGTCCTTCTCGGCCATCGCCAGCGCGTCCGGAACCGCCGCCGTCGGCGTCGCCCAGTTCTGGGTCTTCACCAGATCGGCAAAAACCTCCTTGGAGGCCATTTCCGCATCCAGGACCAGCCTGTAGCTGCCGTTGTCGTTCGATTGGACCTCGGCGATCGACAGTTTCACCGGCCTCTTGGCGGTCAGCACAATGCGGGCGCTCGACTCACCCATCGCGCCGTAGCGGATATCCTTGAAGAGACCACGCGCGGCCAGATCCTCGGCGGGGAACCCGAAGGCGGTCGCCGGCAGGTCGACGATCACCCGCTCCGGCGCGGCGACGTAATGGACGGAGAATTCCGGCTTTTTCTCGAATTCGATGACGATCCGGGTGCGCGCCTCGTCGCCGGCGACCCGCGCGCTGAAGGCGAGAAGCGGCGGCTGCGGCGTAGCGCGGGCGGAACTCAGGGGAAGGGTCGCGGCGAAGGCTGCCAAAAGAAGAACCGCGCAAGCGATTCGCCCAAAAAAACGCTGCAGGCTTCCGCCGCAGGCCGTCGCTGCGCTTGCCTTTAGATCCGCCCTCAAAACGCCACTCGCATTCAAAGCCCCGCCGCCTGTCGGGCAACCCGCATCAAAGTGCCCGTTCTAGAAGGCATTTGCATGTCAAAAGATGCGAATCAACCGCCCGTTCCCTGCCATCCATAAGGGGTCTAATTCCATCGAGAATATGGCAAACTTGGCTTTTCCCTTGCTATTGTGACAGATAAACCATACAACGCCCGTGAGGGTTAAAGTGTTGACGGGATAGTCTGCCGATAGGCTGGCCAGCCTCTTCAGGACCTGGCGCCGAAGACCGACAGTCATCCGCCGTCGCTACACTTTTTCCTGATACACGATCCAACCGGCGGTGGCCGGAATAATACCGGGTGGCGTGCCACCCACCGCTCATGCGGAGCACATTCATCGGGCCCATGCGGGCCTATGGTATCGTCATTCTCGTTTGGTTTTTGATGTCGCGGCACAATTTTCAGAACCTGGAGAGACCGAGGGAGCAACGCTCCCCGTCATCTTTCCGGTTGCCGTCACAACCGCGCCTGACGGGAACATCTTTATCCGGCGCAACGACCGCATTGCATGACGGGCCTGTCCTCGTGGCAGGCTTTTCTGCATTCTCCCGGCGGCGCCGAGGAGCAGAATTTCAATGGCAGACAAAATGCTTATCGACGCGTCTCACGAAGAGGAGACGCGCGTAGTCGTCGTTCGCGGTAACCGGATCGAGGAATTCGATTTCGAATCGCAGCATAAGAAACAGATACGCGGCAATATCTATCTGGCGAAGGTGACGAGGGTCGAACCCTCACTACAGGCCGCTTTCGTCGACTACGGCGGGAACCGTCACGGCTTCCTCGCCTTCGCCGAAATCCATCCCGACTATTATCAGATCCCGCTTGCCGACCGCCAGGCGCTGATGCAGCAGGAAGCCGAGGATCAGCGCAAGATCGCCGAGGCGGAAGCTGCTGATCCCGTGGTCGATCCAGCCCACCAGGAACAGCCGGATATCGGCATTTCCACCCCTGCCCCCGCCGCCGAGCCCGCAAGCGAAACTGATGCGGAAGCAGCCGAGGCAAGCCCGGTCGAGGCTGTCGCCACCGAAGAGACGGAAAAGCCGAAGGCCAAGCCGCGCCGCAGCCGCGCCCGCAAGAAGCCGGCGGAAGAAGCAGCCGCTCTCGAAGCCGGCGCATCCGAAGGCGCTCCTTCCTCCGAGAACAATGACGACGACGGTTCGACGCCTGGCGAAATGGCCGCGATGGTCGAGACCGATTCGATTTCGGAAGACGTCGACGCCCGCCGCGGCGGTCGCAACGACGATTTCGATGACGACGACGATGACGACCACGGCGAGAAGGAAGTAATCGAATCGGTCGGCGCCGAAGACGCCATGGAAGAAGTTCCGGACCGCGTCGTGCGCAAGCCGCGCAAGCAGTACCGTATCCAGGAAGTCATTAAGCGCCGCCAGATCCTGCTCGTGCAGGTCGCCAAGGAAGAGCGCGGCAACAAGGGTGCTGCCCTCACCACCTATCTTTCGCTCGCCGGCCGTTATTCGGTGCTGATGCCCAACACGGCGCGTGGCGGCGGCATTTCCCGCAAGATCACCCAGCCGCAGGACCGCAAGCGCCTGAAGGAAATCGCCCGCGAACTCGACGTGCCGCAGGGCATGGGCGTGATCCTGCGCACAGCCGGTGCGAACCGCACCCGCGTCGAAGTCAAGCGCGACTTCGAATACCTGATGCGCCTGTGGGAAAACGTCCGCACGCTGACACTGAGCTCGACCGCCCCTACCCTCGTCTACGAGGAAGGCTCGCTGATCAAGCGTTCGATCCGCGACCTTTATAACAAGGACATTTCCGAGATCATCGTGTCGGGCGAAGAAGGCTATCGTGAAGCGAAAGACTTCATGAAGATGCTGATGCCGAGCCACGCCAAGGTGGTCCAGCCCTATCGCGACCTGCATCCGATCTTCGCCCGCTCCGGCATCGAAGCGCAGCTTGACCGCATGCTGCAGCCGCAGGTGACGCTGAAGTCCGGCGGCTACCTGATCATGAATCAGACGGAAGCGCTCGTCGCCATCGACGTCAACTCCGGCCGTTCGACCCGCGAACACTCGATCGAGGAAACGGCGCTCCAGACCAACCTGGAAGCGGCGGAAGAAGTCGCCCGCCAGCTTCGTCTGCGCGACCTTGCCGGCCTGATCGTCATCGACTTCATCGACATGGAAGAGAAGCGCAACAACCGCGCCGTCGAGAAGCGGCTGAAGGATTGCCTGAAGAACGACCGCGCCCGCATCCAGGTCGGCCGCATCTCGCATTTCGGCCTGCTCGAAATGTCGCGCCAGCGCATCCGCGCCTCGGTTCTCGAATCAACGACGCAGATCTGCACCCATTGCGGCGGTACCGGTCATGTGCGCTCGCAGTCGTCGGTCGCCCTGCACGTGCTGCGCGGCGTCGAGGAATATCTGCTCAAGAACACCACGCATGACATCACCGTGCGCACCACGCCGGAGATCGCGCTCTATCTCCTGAACCACAAGCGCACCAGCATCGTCGATTACGAGAACCGCTTCGGCGTCTCGATCTTCATCGAATCGGATGTCAGCATCGGCTCCAGCCACTTCGCGATCGATCGTGGCGAGCCGGTCGAAAACCCGGTCAAGATCGAAAGCCTGATGCAGTTCGCGGCCATCCCCGTCGAAGAAGACGATGACGACATCGTCATCGAGGCCGACGAGGAGGAAGAAGAAGAGACCGTCGCAGCGGCGGCGCAGCCGGCAGCAGCCAGTGCCGAGCGCGCGCAGCAGCAGGGCGACGACCAGAACGGCCGCAAGCGCAAGCGCCGCCGGCGTCGTCGCAACCGTGGAGAAAAGGGCGGTGACGCCCAGACCGCGCAGGGCGGCAACGACGACATGGCCGATGGCGACGAGGATGGCGATGAAGGCGAGGACGACGTTTCCGAAGCCGGCGAAGCATCCGACGCAACGGTTGCCGCCGATTCGGACTCGGAGGAGAACCGCCGCAAGCGCCGCCGCCGCGGCAAGCGCGGTGGTCGCCGCAATCGCAATGGTGAGGACGGGCAGGAGCTGAGCGCTTCGGAGGACGGCGAAGCGGCCGACGAAGACGCATCCAGCGAAGACGTCGCTGCAGTGCCGGCAGCAGCCGTAGCGGAAGCCTCTGAAGAGGCAGCCGTCGAGGCTGTCCCGGCTCCCGCCGAGGCGGAAGCAGCAGCTGGCGGCAAGCCAGAAGCCAAACCGCGCCGTTCGCGTCGTGGCAAGGCGGCGACTGCGGCCGACGCACCGGCTGCGGAAGAGGCGGCTGCGGTTGTTCCGGCTCCGGTGGAAACCGTCGTCGAGCAGGTCGAAGCCGCACTCGGCCAAGAGCCGCAGGCTCCCGAAGCCGCGCCGGTTGAAGCCACTGCTGCCGAAGAAGCTCCCGTCGCAGAGGCCGAGCAGGCCGATAGCGGCGAAGCAAAGCCGGCACGGGCCAACCGCGCATCGAACATCTCCTCCTCCGTCGAGGCGGTGGTGAAGAGCTCCGATCCCGTGGCAGCGCCCGAGACCGAAGCCGACCCGTCGAAGCCGAAGAAAGCCGGCTGGTGGCAGCGCCGCGGCTTCTTCTGAGCCTGACGAGAACCGACGAAACGGCCGCGCAAGACGCGGCCGTTTTTATTTCTGCCCTGCCCTGAGCCTCAGAAACTGGATCAACCGCCTGCCGAAGCGATTCCGAAAACGTGGCTAGCCTGTTGAAATCAGACTCCATTCCAGCATCGGGTCCGCCGTCCGGCCAGGCGTCATACGCAGTTGTGAACTGGCGGAAACCGCCTGGACATGATTTTGAGGTTTTTTGGAAAGCCCGACTGGCTTACTTTGGGCACAAACCGCAACAATGGTGCGCGGGATTCGTGTGCCGACCAAGAGGATATGGATGACCCGCCTGTTCAAGACGCCCGTTTTCAAGACACTGGCCGCCGGCTCGATGCTGGCGCTGGCACTTTCCGCGACCGCCCCGGCTTTCGCCCTGGACGACCAGCAGAAGAAGGAAATGGGCCAGTTCATCCGTGAATACCTGCTGCAGAACCCGGAAGTGCTGGTCGAAGTCCAGAACGCGCTGGAGGCGAAGCAGCAGACCCAGCGCGTCGAGCAGTCGACCAAGGGGATCGCGGACAACAGGCAGGCGATCTTCTCCTCGCCGACCGACATTACGCTTGGCAATCCGAAGGGCGACGTCACGGTCGTCGAATTCTTCGATTACAATTGCGGCTACTGCAAGCGGGCGCTCTCTGACATGGACGACATCCTTTCCAAGGATAAGAACGTCCGCTTCATCCTCAAGGAATTCCCGATCCTCGGGCCGGACTCGGTCGCCGCCCACCGGGTGGCCAACGCCGTGCGCCTGGTCGCGCCGGAAAAATATGCGGAATTCCATCGCGAACTGCTTAGCGGTAAGCCGCACGCTTCGGAAGCGACCGCCATTGCGGTCGCAAGCGCCCTCGGCGTCAAGGAGGCGGCGATCCGCAAGTCCATGGCCGACCAGCCGAACGACGACCTGGTGCGCGACGCCTACCGGCTCGCCAACGCGATCGGCATAACCGGCACGCCGACCTATGTGGTCGGCGACGAAGCCGTCTTCGGCGCCGTCGGCCTCGAAACCATCGAACAGAAGGTCGCCAACGTGCGTGCCTGCGGCAAGGCGACCTGCTGACAGGGCAACCTCCCGAGCGACAGATGTTCCATCGCAGTGGACTCGCGGGCTTTCGGCGCGGCGGGGGCTTTCCCTTGCCGCGTCGGCGGTCTATAGGTGGCCCCTGAATTTCTGCATGGAACAATAGATCAGTGATGAGCAAGACGATCTTCGTCCTCAATGGCCCCAATCTCAATATGCTGGGCAAGCGCGAGCCGGGCATCTACGGTGCGGCCACGCTGAAGGACGTCGAGAAGGACTGTATCGCCGCCGGCAGGGAACTCGGCTTCGATGTCGATTTTCGCCAGAGCAATCATGAAGGCGTGCTGATCGACTGGATGCACGAGGCCAATGAAAAGGCCGTCGGCGTCGCCATCAACGCGGGCGCCTATACCCACACCTCGATCGCATTGCACGACGCCATCAAGGCGATCTCCGTGCCGGTGATCGAGCTTCATATCTCGAATGTCCACGCGCGGGAGGAATTCCGCCATCATTCGATGATCGCACCGGCGGTAAAGGGCGTGATCTGCGGTTTTGGCACCGCGAGCTACATTCTGGCGCTGCACGCCTTGAAATCCATTACCGCCTGACAAGATAAACAGAACAATAGGGTTTGCCATGTCTGACAAGAAGAACGGTATCGACAAGGGACTGATCCGCGACCTCGCGAACATCCTCAACGATACCGACCTCACCGAGATCGAAGTCGAACAGGACGATGTGCGTATTCGTGTATCGCGCGTCGGTACCACTCAATATGTCCAGGCTCCGGTCGCAGCGCCCGCCTATGCCCCGGCTGCAGCTCCCGTAGCCGCAGCAGCGCCCGCAATCCAGGACAACAAGAACGCGGTCACTGCGCCGATGGTCGGCACCATCTACCTCTCCCCGGCCCCGGGTTCGCGCGCCTTCGTTGAAGTCGGCGCCACCGTCAAGGAAGGCCAGACGCTGCTGATCATCGAGGCCATGAAGACGATGAACCAGATCCCGTCGCCGCGCTCCGGCAAGGTCACGGAAATCCTGGTCAACGACTCTCAGCCCGTCGAGTACGGCCAGCCGCTCGTCGTCATCGAGTAAGGCGCGTCCATGATTTCCAAGATCCTCATAGCCAACCGCGGTGAAATCGCGCTTCGCGTGCTTCGCGCCTGCAAGGAACTCGGCATCGCGACCGTCGCGGTCCATTCCACTGCGGACGCCGACGCCATGCATGTCCGGCTTGCCGACGAAAGCGTTTGCATCGGCCCGCCGCCGTCGCGCGACAGCTATCTGAACATCCACCAGATCGTCGCCGCCTGCGAAATCACCGGCGCCGACGCCGTGCATCCGGGCTACGGCTTCCTGTCGGAAAACGCCAAGTTCGCGGATATCCTCGACGCGCACGGCATCACCTTCATCGGCCCGACCGCCGACCATATCCGCATCATGGGCGACAAGATCACCGCCAAGCAGACCGCGCAGGAACTCGGCATCCCCGTCGTTCCCGGTTCGGATGGCGAAGTGAAGCCCGAGAACGCCATGGAAATCGCCCGCCAGATCGGTTTCCCGGTGCTGATCAAGGCGACGGCCGGCGGCGGCGGACGCGGCATGAAGGTCGCCAAGACCGAAGCCGACCTCGACGAGGCCGTGTCGACTGCCCGTTCCGAAGCGCTCGCCGCTTTCGGCAACGACGCCGTCTACATGGAAAAATATCTCGGGAAACCGCGCCATATCGAAATCCAGGTCGTCGGCGACGGCGAAGGCAATGCCATCCATCTCGGTGAGCGCGACTGCTCGCTGCAGCGCCGCCACCAGAAGGTCTGGGAAGAAGCCAATTCCCCTGCCCTCAATGTCGAGCAGCGCATGAAGATCGGCGAAGTCTGCGCCGACGCGATGCGCAAGCTGAAATACCGCGGCGCCGGCACGATCGAGTTCCTCTACGAAAACGGCGAGTTCTATTTCATCGAAATGAACACCCGTCTTCAGGTCGAACACCCGATCACCGAAGCGATCACCGGCATCGACCTCGTGCACGAACAGATTCGCGTCGCCTCCGGCGGCGGCCTGTCCGTGCGTCAGGAAGACATCGTATTCTCCGGCCATGCCATCGAATGCCGCATCAATGCCGAGGATCCGCGCACCTTCGTGCCGTCGCCCGGCACGATCACGCATTTCCACGCACCAGGCGGCCTCGGCGTACGCGTCGATTCGGGCGCCTATGCCGGCTATAAGATCCCGCCCTATTACGACAGCCTGATCGGCAAGCTGATCGTGCACGGACGCACCCGCGTCGAATGCATGATGCGTCTGCGGCGTGTGCTGGACGAGTTCGTCGTGGACGGCATCAAGACGACGCTGCCGCTTTTCCAGGATCTGGTCGACAATCCGGATATCGCAAACGGCGATTATGACATACACTGGCTGGAGCAATATCTCGCCGGCGACAAGACGCATTAGGGAGATCGATGGCAGGGCGACGCGGCAGATATTACCCGGCGATAACCCCGGAAATCCTGTTGCGCGCCTATTCCATCGGACTTTTTCCGATGGCCGAATCTGCCGACGACCCGGAAATCTTCTGGGTCGAACCGGAAATGCGCGGCATCCTGCCGCTCGATGCCTTCCATCTCTCCAAAAGCCTGGCCAAGGCGGTTCGCAGGACACCGCTCGACATCCGCTTCGACACGGCTTTCGAACGGGTGATAGCATTCTGTGCCGAGCCGGCCGGTGACCGGCCGAGCACCTGGATCAACTCCACGATCCGCAAGCTCTACAACGAATTGCACCGCATGGGCCACGCGCACAGCGTCGAGGCCTTCGAGGGCGATGAACTGGTTGGCGGTCTCTATGGCGTTTCGCTCGGATCGGCCTTTTTCGGCGAGAGCATGTTTTCAAGGCGCACGAACGCCTCCAAGATCTGCCTCGTGCACCTTATCGAGCGGCTCCGCAAAAACGGCTTTACCCTACTCGACACACAGTTCACGACCGAACATCTGAAGACGTTCGGCGCAATCGACATCCCCAAGGACGACTATCTCAAGCTCCTGAGAACCGCGGTCGATTCACCGCATCTGAAATTCTAAAGGAAAATCAGTTGGTCGCCTTCGGCGGCGGCACGTCGGACTTCTGCTTGCAGCCGGTCAGCCAGACGTCGTAGATCGGATGCTCGACGGCATTGAGGCCGGGGCTGTCGGCGAACATCCAGCCGGTGAATATCCGGCGGATCTTGCGGTCGAGGGTGATTTCGTCGACTTCCACGAAACCATCGATCTTCTGGGCTTCCGTCTCGTCGCGGGAATAACAGACCTTTGGCGTCACCTGCAGAGCGCCGTATTGAACCGTCTCGTTGACATAGACGTCGAACGTGGTGATGCGGCCGGTGATCTTATCGATGCCGGCAAAGACTGCGACCGGGTTGTTCAGCCGCGCCGCAGATACACCATCCGCCGCGAGCACGAATGCCAGCGCGGTCAATGCGCCGATCATTTGCTTGCGTGGAAAAACCGTCATCAATCCCATTATGTTTCCCGTCCCGGCGATCCCGTCGGCGTCGAGACCTAGAGTGCGATTGTGGCCAAAACAGGTGTCAGTTGCCGGGCGTCCAGGCGTCGTAGTCGCCGGTGACGCGGGGGCGTTCGCCGGTCGCGGCAAGCGAGCCCTGCGGGCGATAGGCAAGCGGCGTGCCGGTGCCGTTCGGCTTGTGCGCCTTTTCCCACTCGCGGGCCTTGTAATCTTCCTGCGACGGAGCAACGTCGGTGCGATAATGCATCCAGCCATGCCAGCCGGGGCCAATCGCAGAGGCTTCGGCGTAATCCTTGTAGATCACCCAACGCTTCGGCTTGCCCCAGGAAGTCATCGGGCCTTCATAATAGATATTGCCGAGTTCGTCTTCACCGACCTTCTTGCCGAAACGCCAGGTGAAGAACCGGGTGCCCATGGTCTGTCCGTTCCACCAGGTGAAGATCTGCAGCAGGAGGTTTTTCATGGATGTTCCGTCGGCTTGGCAAACAGGATGACGATCGAATTGGCTGATCCGCTTATGCCGCCTGACGCCTTCGATGTCCAGTGATTCCAAATGTCGCGCACCGTCATTTGAGCTTCATCTTGAAGCCGAAATGGCTTTTGGCGAAGCCGAGCCGTTCATAGAAGCGGTGTGCGTCCGTGCGAGCCATGTTGGAGGTGAGTGCGACCTGGCGGCAATCGCGGCGTCTGGCTTCCTCGATCGCATGTCCGATCATCTGGGCGCCGATGCCCTTGCCGCGCATGTCGCCGCGCGTCTGAACGGCCTCCAGGATCATCGACAGCGATCCCCTCCCCGTCAGCGTGCGGTTGAAGAGGATCTGAAACGTGCCGACCACCTCGCCTTCCAGGTCGGCGACGAAAAGCTGCTCGTTCTGCGAGGCTTCGATGACGTTGAAGGCGCGCAGGTAATCGTCGAAGGCGGCCTCGTCGGTGGTGTCGCCATGGCCGCCGACGTCATCCGCCGCGAACAGGGCGATGAGTTCGGGGAGATCGGCTTGCCGCGCTCTGCGGATGACGATATCGGCCATGCAAAAAGTCCTTCTCGGGTGGGTCAGCGCAACTCCAGCCGCTTCTCCATGATGATCGCCGGCAGGCCGGAATTGGGAGCACCCCACTCTTCCATCCTGTCGACCTCGGAAAACCCGAGCCTCTCGTAAAAGGACATCGCGCGCACGTTCGGCAGCGCCACCTCGACCCGCATGATCTCGGCATCCGGAAAACAGGTTTCGAGCTCGGCGAAGATATCGCGGCCGATGCCCTCGTTCTGGCAGGACGGCTTGACGTAGAGCTGGTGCAGCATCGCCGTCTTCACCATTTTCGGATACATGGCGGCATAACCGATGCCGCCGATATCCTTGCCGTTGTCGGCGACCAGGAATTCGCCGCCGCGCTTCTGGATACGCGCCTTGACGGCGCCCGGAGAATGCCAGCCGTCGACCATTCTCCTCACCTTGTCGGCCCCGTAGAACGGATCGTAGGTATCGTGAAAGGTCGCCGCCAGCAGGGCGCGGATCTGCTCGACGTCAGCTTCTCCGGCGGTGCGGACGAAGTAGACCATCGGGCCTACTCCTCTTCGATCCCGAGCTTCGCCTTGACCAGCGCCTGGACGGCCTGTGGGTTGGCCTTGCCGCCGGTCGACTTCATGACCTGGCCGACGAACCAGCCGGCGAGCGTGGGCTTGGCCTTGACCTTGGCGACCTGGTCCGGATTGGCGGCGATGATCTCGTCGACAGCGGCCTCGATTGCGCCGGTATCGGTCACCTGCTTCATGCCGCGGCTCTCGACGATTTCGGCCGGGTCACCGCCCTCGGCGAGCACGATCTCGAACAGGTCCTTGGCGATCTTGCCGGAAATCGTCTCGGCCTTGATGAGGTCGATGATGGCGCCGAGCTGGGCGGGAGAAACCGGAGTCTCTTCAATGTCTTTGCCGGTTCTGTTCAAGGCGCCCAGCAGGTCGTTGATGACCCAGTTGGCGGCAATCTTGCCATCGCGGCCTTCGGCAACCGCCTCGAAATAATCGGCGATCGCCTTTTCGGACACCAGAACCGAGGCGTCGTAGATCGACAGGCCGAGCTCGCGCACGAGACGAGCCTTCTTGTCGTCCGGCAGTTCCGGTAGGTGGCGTTCCAGCTCGGCGATGAAGGCATCGTCGAATTCGAGCGGCAGCAGGTCCGGATCCGGGAAATAGCGATAGTCGTGCGCGTCTTCCTTGGAGCGCATCGAGCGCGTCTCGCCCTTGTTCGGGTCGAAGAGGCGGGTCTCCTGGTCGATCGAGCCGCCGTCCTCGAGAATGCCGATCTGGCGGCGCGCTTCGTATTCGATCGCCTGGCCGATGAAGCGGATCGAATTGACGTTCTTGATCTCGCAGCGGGTGCCGAATTCCGTGCCCGGACGGCGCACCGAGACGTTGACGTCGGCGCGCATCGAGCCTTCGTCCATGTTGCCATCGCAGGTGCCGAGGTAACGCACGATCGAGCGCAGCTTGGTCATGTAGGCCTTGGCTTCGTCGGACGAGCGCATGTCGGGCTTGGAGACGATCTCCATCAGCGCCACGCCGGAGCGGTTCAAGTCCACATAGGACATGGTCGGATGCTGGTCGTGCATCGACTTGCCGGCATCCTGTTCGAGATGCAGCCGCTCGATGCCGATTTCGATGTCCTCGAACTGGCCCTGGCGGTCGGGGCCGAGCGAGATGACGATCTTGCCTTCGCCGACGATCGGATCCTTGTACTGGGAAATCTGATAACCCTGCGGCAGGTCCGGATAGAAATAGTTCTTGCGGTCGAACAATGAACGCTTGTTGATCTGCGCCTTCAGGCCGAGACCGGTGCGTACCGCCTGCTTGATGCATTCCTCGTTGATGACCGGCAGCATGCCTGGCATGGCCGCATCGACGAGCGAGACGTTCGAATTCGCCGGCTTGCCGAACTCGGTCGAGGCGCCGGAAAACAGCTTCGAATTGGAGAGGACCTGGGCGTGCACCTCCAAACCGATGATGACTTCCCAGTCGCCGGTGGCGCCGGGAATGAAGCGTTTCGGATCGGGCGTGCGGACGTCGACAAGGGTCATCTGATGCTCGTGAAATGGTCTCTATTGCGTTTTCTGGAGGTAGAGCAAATGGCGTTGCGGTGCAAGCTTATCTGACGAGCGGCGGGCGCCCTGGGCGCAGTCAGAAGCTTGGCCCGTAAGTATCCGGCGCTTCCGCGACGAGGCGCTTCGACAGGCCGACCGACTGCACGTCCCGGTCGATCTTCGGCGAATAGATGGTCGAGAGCCAGTTGAGCGAATAGCCCAGCTTCTCGAAGAAGCCGACCGCCTCGGCATTGCGGGCGTGGGTCTCGACGCGGGCGACTTCGAACCCCTGGTGGACGATTTCGGCCTCGATCTCGACGAGAAGCGCCCGGCCGAAGCCGTGGCCCTGGAAGGCCGGATCGATCCAGAAATCGGAAATCAGCTCGTCCAGCTTTTCGCGCGCCGCCCAGCCGGCAAGATTGCCGGCATGTTCGACGACGGTAATGGTGAGCCAGGAGGAGCGCGTAAAATTCTGGAAGGCGGTGCGGGCGCTGGAGCGCATATCGGTCATCTCGCCGATCGAAATCATGGCCTTCTCCCAGGAGCGGAAGCCGATTTCCGCCAGGATATCCACCTCGTCCTCACGCGCATTGCGAATATGGGCCATAGTTTCCCCTGCTACAGCCTCAGTAGACCACTGAGTCCGCGCTTTGACCAGTGCAACATATAGGGCGTTTCGGTCAGGCGCTTGACGGCTGGGGAAAACACGCCTAGTGCGGATTTCGTATCGATGGAGTTTTGATGTTCTCTTCCGTAGAGACCTGCTGAGGGGCCGGCCCCGCTCTTAAAGCCGCGCCGGCCCAGACAAAAACGAGAACCCCGACGTCACGCGACGCCGGCAACGTTTTTGTGCGCTCGTTTGCCAGCGCTTCTCCGGACATCAAAAGACAATGGATATTTCCCGCGCCGAACAGCGCATCCTCCACCTGCTCGCCCAGGGCGGCAGGATCGACATTACCCGCGATCAGAACCGCAAGATCGAAAAACTCCAGCTGGTCACCCGCGAGGGCTGGGTCTTTTCGGGTTTAGACCTCACCACCTTCCGCAAGCTCAAGCAGAAACGAGCGATCAAATCCCAGGGCGGCAAGCCTTATCGAATTACCGAACGGGGATTGGTGCTGGTGAGGGCCGAGCAGGACAATCGGTGAAATCGGAAAGGCCGCGCGTCGTCCTCGGCGCGCGGCTGTCAAATCAAGATTACCAGCGATATGCTTTTTCGGTGACGCCGAAAGAAGACGCTTGGGAAGCCGCCAAATGCCAAAAGGGAACCTTTGAACGGGGCGAAGGGTTATGCGCCACATCACTGCTGGAGACATGGCAAATGTACATCGTTGTTGGCGGGACGGGGCACGTCGGCTCCGCCGTGGCACAGACGTTGCTCGAAGAAGGCAAAGCTGTCACGGTCGTCACGCGAAACTCCGATAAGGCCGGTGCATGGCGACTGCGGGGGGCGGAGGTCGCCGTCGCCGACGTCCACGACGTGACGTCGCTGCGTGAGGTGTTCCGTAACGGGAAGCGGGCCTTCCTCCTAAACCCGAACGCTGACATCTCGAGCGATACCGACCGGGAGGAACGCGAGACCGTCCGCTGCCTACTCGACGCGATCGAAGGGTCCGGGCTGGAGAAGGTAGTGGCGGAATCAACCATGGGCGCGCAGCCGGGCGAGGAATGCGGCGATCTCAACATCCTTTACGAACTGGAAGCGGGCCTGAGGAACCAGCCGATACCTGCCAGTGTCATCCGCGCAGCCTACTACTACAGTAACTGGGATACGATGGTGGGGCCTGTCACTAAGGACGGGGTGCTGTCGACCATGCTCCCTGCCGATCTCACGCTCCCGATGGTCGCGCCGGAGGATTTGGGAAGGGTGGCGGCGCGGCTCCTGCAGGAGCCGATCGAACAGATCGGCATACACCCCGTTGAGGGGCCGAAACGGTACTCTCCCACTGATGTCGCCGCAGCCTTCGCCGCTGCCCTCGGCCGGGCCGTTCGCATCGAGGTGATCCCGCGCGAAAACTGGGAAGGCGCATATCGCAGTCTGGGCTTCTCCGACGCGGCGGCTCACTCGTATGCAAGGATGACGGCTCTCACCGCCGATGGCCCCGAATACCCCGCGGATCCAATTCGAGGATCGATCTCGCTCCAGACCTACATAGGTAAGCTTGTTCGCGACTCATCCTAACGCGTCCCGATGGACGAAAAAGAACGCGAGACCGCCAAAGGCCGCTTGGATGCTAGGCCGGCCGTCCACCCAAGGCGCTTGTTTGCAATCCTCGCATGAGAGGCAGAGGCGAAGTGAGATTCATAAGCGGCGTGCAATTCTTCGGGCAAGCGTCATGATGGATGCGGCGTAGAGAAATGCCTTGGCAGACTTGATGGTCGCTTCCGGGTCCTTCCAACCCCATTCTCGGACGGGCTCTAAGCCGAAAGCTCAGCCCTCATCGCCGTCCAGTCCTCGGCGATCGAGTTCGCACGTCGCTTACCGGCGCGGCGGTACCAGTAGTCGGCGTTCCAGTCGTCGCCTTCGATGCGGTGACAGAGAGCGTGGCCCCAGTCGAAGGGCTGTTCGCCCTCATGAGCCTGGCAAATCTCGTGCACCGCCTGCCAGTCCGCACCCATGGTGAAACCATCGGCCGCGAGGCGATCGAACGCCTCGATCAATCCTGCCAGATCCGTCTTAGCCATGAACCACCTCCCCGGCGACCGCCCGATGATCGGCGGCCGTCATATTCCGGATGATCGGTCCGCTTACCACCACTTCGCCGGCGTGAACCGGCCGGCGGCCTGTTCGATGACATGGGCGGTGCGGAACAGAGTTTCTTCCTCGAACGGCTTGCCGATCAACTGCAGGCCGAGCGGCAGGCCCTTGGCGTCGAGGCCGGCGGGAACGGCGATGCCCGGCAGGCCGGCCATGTTGACCGTCACCGTGAAGATGTCGTTGAGATACATCTTGACCGGATCGGAGGCGAGGTCCTCATCGGCGATGCCGAAGGCCGACGACGGGGTGGCCGGCGTCAGGATCGCATCGACGCCGGCGTCGAAGACGATCTCGAAGTCGCGCTTGATCAGCGTGCGGACTTTTTGCGCCTGCAGGTAATAGGCGTCGTAATAACCGGCCGACAGAACGTAGGTGCCGATCATGATGCGGCGCTTGACCTCGGTGCCGAAACCGGCAGCGCGGGTCTTTTCGTACATGTCGACGATGTCCTTGCCGTCGACGCGCAAGCCGTAACGCACGCCGTCGTAACGGGCGAGGTTCGACGAAGCTTCGGCAGGAGCGACGATGTAATAGGCCGGCAGCGCGTATTTGGTGTGCGGCAGGGTGATGTCGACGATCTCGGCACCGGCATCCTTCAGCCAGGCGATGCCCTGAGCCCAAAGTTTTTCGATCTCTTCCGGCATGCCTTCGACGCGGTATTCCTTCGGAATGCCGATCTTCATGCCCTTCAGCGACTGGCCGAGCGAGGCTTCATAATCCGGCACCGGCAGATCGACAGAGGTCGTGTCCTTGGCATCGACCGACGCCATCGACCTCAGCATGATCGCCGCATCGCGCACGTCGCGGGCGATCGGGCCGGCCTGGTCGAGCGAGGATGCGAAGGCAACCGTACCCCAGCGCGAGCAGCGGCCATAGGTCGGCTTGATGCCGACGGTGCCGGTGAAGGCGGCCGGCTGGCGGATGGAGCCGCCGGTATCGGTGGCGGTCGCACCGGCGCAGAGGAATGCGGACACCGCAGCGGCAGAACCGCCGGAAGAACCGCCCGGCACGAGCTGCTGGTTGGAACCGTTGGCCCGCCACGGGTTGACCACGGCGCCGTAGTGAGAGGTCTCGTTGGAGGAGCCCATCGCGAACTCGTCCATGTTGAGCTTGCCGAGCATGACCGCACCGTCGTCCCAGAGGTTCTGGGTGACCGTCGATTCGTATTTCGGCAGGAAGCCGTCGAGAATATGGCTGCAGGCCTGGGTATGGACGTCGCGGGTGGCGAACAGGTCCTTGATGCCGAGCGGGATGCCTTCCAGGGCGCCGACAGTGCCTGCGGCACGGCGTGCGTCAGAAGCCTTTGCCATGCCGAGCGCCTTTTCCGGCGTCACGGCCACATAGGCGTTGAACACCGAGTTGGCGGCATCGATCGCGGAAAGATAAGCCTCCGTCAGCTCAACGGAGGTGAACTCCCTGGCTTCGAGCTTTTCGCGGGCTTCGGCAATGGTGAGGCTGGTGAGTTCGGTCATGGGCTCTTCAAACGGTTCGAATACGAGGAGGAGGTTCGGCGGGGCGCTATCCAGCGCTCACTCGACGACCTTCGGCACCAGGAAAAAATTATGGTCGGTCGAAGGCGCGTTGGCGACGATATCGTCTGCCTTGTCGCCGTCGGTGATGGCGTCTGTGCGCTTGCGCATGTCCATCGGGGTGACCGACGTCATCGGCTCGACGCCCGTGACATCGACTTCGGAAAGCTGCTCGACGAAATTGATGATGCCGTTCAGCTCGCCGACCATGCGATTGGCATCTTCCTCGGTGACCGCAATGCGGGCAAGGCGCGCGACGCGCTTGACGGTGGCGAGATCGACGGACATGGCATAACTCCGATGGGAAATTTCCCCTTCGCTATAATGGCCATGCCCGCCCTTCGCAACAGGGAGCGCGCCTCAATTTGCGAAGGCGCGCCGCCTGAAAGGATGCGATTTAGAAGGTCAGGCTGCCGCCCGGCGCCGGCGTCTCGACCCGGGTGCGGGAGCCTTCCATGCCCTTGACGAACTTTTCCGGCGTCTGGTCGACGCCCGGCAGCCCATAATGGCAGGGCAGCGCATGCTTGAAATCAAAGAAACGCTGGCAGGCGAGCGCCGCCACCGCGCCGCCCATGGTGAAGCGGTCGCCGATCGGCACGATGCCGATATCCGGCTGGTGCAGTTCGTTGATCAGGGCCATGTCGGAGAAGATGTCGGTATCGCCCATGTGGAGGACGGAGAGTTCGTCGTCGAAATGCAGCATCAGGCCGTTGGCATTGCCGAGGCAATGCGAAACGCCGTCTTCGGTGAGTGAGGCGGACGAATGTAGCGCATTGGTGAAGGTGGCGGTGAACCCTTCGAAACCGATCGTGCCGCCGGTATTGCCCATTTCGAGCTTCTCGACGCCCTTCTTCGCCAGCCAGACGCCGAGGTCGTAGTTGGCGAGCACGACGGCACCGGTTTCCTTGGCGATCTGGACTGTGTCGCCGACATGGTCGCCGTGACCGTGGGTGAGCAGGATATGGGTCAGGCCTTCGGCAGCAGCCTTGATATCCTGGCCGGCAAAGGCGGGGTTATAGGTCAGGAACGGGTCGACCAGGATCTTGGCCTTGGCGGTCTCGATGCGGAATGCGGAATGGCCGAGCCAGGTGATCTTCATGGAAAACTCTCCTCGAAATGATGTGAGATAATGACGACACATAGCCGATATGAGGCTAAAGGGAAGTGGGACAGAGGGTGGGACAAACCCGCTCTGGACACGCTATTTGGATCCCCGGGATGAAGAACGCATGACAGTGATGACCATCGAGGAACTGGCTGAGGCTCTTAAACCCGGACAGGCGATTGCCGGGCTCGACCTTGGCACCAAGACGATCGGGCTCGCCATGTCGGATCTCGGCCGCCGGTTTGCCACGCCACGTCCGGTCATCAAACGAGTGAAGTTCACCAAGGATGCCGAAGTGCTGCTCGCCTTTGCCGAGAAGGAAAAAGTGGCGGGCTTCGTGATCGGCCTGCCCACGAACATGGACGGCTCGGCTGGCCCGCGCGTTCAGGCGACGCGAGCCTTCGTGCGCTCGATGTCGGAAAAGACCGCCCTGCCCTTCGTCTTCTGGGACGAGCGGCTGTCGACGGTGGCCGCCGAGCGGGCGCTTCTGGAAATGGACGTGTCGCGGGCCAAACGTGCCGAGCGGATCGATTCCGCCGCGGCAAGCTTCATTCTTCAGGGGGCTCTGGACAGGCTCTCGTCGCTCGGCAGGGAGACCGATTTCGCAAGCTGACGGTTCCTCCACCAAGCGGCGATCTCGCGGCGCTTGCGGAAGGCGATGATCGCAAACACGACCAGGCTGTCGAATGCGATGGCGCGCGCCACCAAAGGCGGAATGGTTTCCGGGGGAATGCCGAGAACATTGCCGTAGATCTGGAAGACAAGATCATGCGTCTGTCGGGTCAGCATGAAGAAGCCGAAGCTCATGTCGTAATAGGAAAACCCGTACCAGCTGGTCAGCAGCAGGACCGGACCGGCCCACAAAATCACGAACCACTTCATGCAGTCCTCCCTCTCGACTCTGCCGGATACGGTTCCAGAGACACGAGCCATCTCGATAGAGCCATAAGGCTCAGGGCCAATGCGGGAATGGCAATATCCATGGCCAGCGCCGCGAAGACCGTCGTCATGACGATCAGCAATGCTATATTCCGGATTGCAGTTCCCATACGCGGATACTCGGCGAACGTCGTAGTTAACAGTGCGTTAACATGGAACTTAAGCCCGCACGGATTTGCCGCAACGGAAACCGGGGGAGATGGTTAATTTCGCAAGGGCGCCTGTGGATAAAGCAGCTCAGGCAACCGGCGATTTCGGCTTCTTCGGAACATAAGGACCGCCGGTTTCGCCCCATCCCCATGTCGGCATCGGCGCGTGCTCGTAAACCTTGGCTCCGGGCTGCGAATTGACGACCGCAAGCCGCGTTCCCCACTCGAGATAGCCGACCAGCGCGGACGTGAACTCCGGGTCGGCCGGAAGTTCGAGATCCGTATAGGTATCGAGGAGGATGTTGATCCATCGCCGGCGCATCGGCTCGGTCAGGTGCCTTTCAAGATGATGGCGCACCATCGCCGGATGACCGCCACGCTGCTCCGAATAGAGCTTCGGTCCGCCGATGACCTCGGCGATGAACATGGCTACATGCTGCGGATGTTCCGGGTCCATTCCGGAAAAGACCGGACCGAGCAGGTCGTCCGTCGGAACGCGCCGATAAAACTCCGTCGTGAGACGCAGGAGCGCATCGAAGCCGCCGATCCATTCATAAAGCGTTGGCACTGTCATGGCGTTCCCTCCGTCTCCCGAAGAGATATGAGGCGGACGTCATGGCTTCAAGACTTGGCCACGGATCAGCCGTAGATCGCGCGGACCAGGCGGCGGAGCGCGTTGCCGACCTTATCCCAATCCTTCTCGGTCTTGAGCGCCATGCCGGCGAACTGGCCGCTGACGGCGGCGGAGATCACCAGGTGCTGGATCGCCGCAAACAGCAGCGCATTGGTGGTCGCGGCATCGACGCCCTTGGGCGGCGTCAGCGAGCCGCGCATCTTTTCGAGCCATTTGCCGAGCGCCTTGGTGCGGGCTTCCGACAGCCGTCGGACCTGCGGCGTATCCTGCGAGACCTCCCAGGCGACGATCTTGCAGACCAGCGGGTCGTCGCGCAGCGCTTCCATGAAATAGATGGAGAGTTTCTCCATCAGATCGCCGTAGGTCAGCAGGAACATGCCGCCGGTATCTTCCGGGATGCGGTCCTTGACCCAGGTGCCGAGATCGGCGCCGATCACCTCGATCAGCCCGTCGAGACCGCCGTAATATCGATAGATCAGCTGCTTGTCGCAGCCGGCCCGGCGCGCCACTGCGTTGATGCCGAAACCCTGAAAACCCTGTTCGGCGAGCAGCGCGCGGGCCGCCAGGAAGATCGCCCGCTCGGTGCCGGCGCGGCTGCGCACCTTGGCGACCGAACCTTGTTGCGCTGTGACTTCAGGGATCTGGAGCATTTTCCGCCTGTTTCGGTTTCAATCCTCAACCGCGATAGTCCGAGCCGTCAACCGCCGCAAGCGGTCTCGGTGCCCATGCACAGGATTGCGCGCGCAGCACTTGATTTTGCGGGGCTGCGCATTGCGCTCGCGGCGTGGGAGGACTAACGACATTCTATCCTCCCACCGACGTGCCCTCCTCCATGCTCATCGTCTTCCAAAGCGTTCTGCCGATCTTCCTTCTCGTCCTCCTCGGCGTGGGATTGAAACGTGCGCCGATCATCAACGCCGATTTCTGGGACGGGCTCGAACAGTGCAGCTACTGGGTGATGTTTCCGGCCCTGTTGTTTTCGACGATGGCCAAGGCCGACTTTTCGAATACCGAGACCTTGACGGTCAGTTTCGCGGCGATCATTTCCGTTTTCGTGATGTCGGGCGGATTGCTGCTGGCATGGCCTCTGCTGCGGAACCTGCGCGTCGGCGGGCCGGCCTATACCTCGCTGTTCCAGACGGCGACGCGCTGGAACGCCTTCATGGCGCTGGCGATCGCCGCAAAGACCTACGGCCAGCAGGGCCTGACCATGGTCGGCCTGGTGATGGCGGCGATCATCATTCCGCTCAACTTCATCAATGTGACCGTGCTGTTGTGGTTCTCCGGCCACGACCGGAACTACAAGGCCATCTTCTATAGAGTCTGCACCAATCCGCTGATCGTCTCGACGGCGCTCGGCATCGTCGTCAACGTCGCCGGCATTCCGATCTACGAACCGGTGATGGTGGCGGTCGACCTGCTGTCGCAGGCTTCGCTCAGCCTCGGTCTGATCACGGTCGGCGCCGGCCTGCGGGTCATGGACGCGCTCAAGCCGAGGCCGATCACTCTCCTCGCCGTGTTCTTGAAGCTGATCGCTTTCCCGATCGTCGCCGTGGGCGTCGGCATGTTGTGCGGCATCCAGGGCAGCGCCCTCGTGCTTCTGGCACTGAGTGCCGCGGTTCCGACCGCGATGAACGGCTATCTGCTGGCGAAACAGCTGAACGGCGATGCGGACATGTATGCGGCGGCGGCGACCCTGCAGGTCGTCGCCTCGTTCCTCACCATTCCTGTCGTGATGACGGCTGTCGCCTACGTCGCTGCGGGATAAAGCAGGTCGACGATGTAGCGCGCGTCGAACCGGGCATCGAGCATGCCGTAGGTCGAGCGCCAGCCGCCGGCGAGCCGCGTTTCCAGGAAAGCGTCGGCGATCTTGCCGGCACCGAGCCGCACCAGTTCGGCGGCCGCAGCCGCAAGTGCAAGCTGCTCCACCAGAAGCCGAGCAGCTCCCTCGTCGGTCTCGCAGAGCGCCATGGCGGCGCGCAGAACCTCGACCGTCTTGCGGCCCGCAGGACCGAGATCCCGTTCGAAACCGGCGAGCACCGTGTTGAACAGGTCCCGCCCGCGCGACAGGACACGGAGCACGTCGAGCGCCATCACATTGCCCGAGCCTTCCCAGATCGCATTGACCGGAGCCTCGCGGTAATGCCGGGCGATCGGCCGTTCCTCGATATAACCGTTGCCGCCGATGCACTCCATCGCCTCGTAGATCAGCGCGGGCGCGATCTTGCAGTTCCAGTATTTGATGACCGGCGTCATGACCCGGGCGAAAGCCGCGTCGGCCGGGTTGCTGGCCGCCCGATCGAAGGAGTCGGCCAGCCTGAAAGCGAGCGCGGTCGCCGCGGCAACATCAAGCGCCATGTCGGCGAGCACCCGTGTCATCAGCGGCTGGTCGACCAGCTTCTTGCCGAACACGCTGCGGCCGCGGGTATGGTGGACCGCCTCGGCAAGCGACGCGCGCATGATGCCGGCGGATGCCAGCGCGCAATCGAGCCGCGTCAGCGTCACCATGTCGAGAATGGTGCGGATGCCGCCGCCCGGTTCGCCAAGCAGGTAACCGAAGGCATCGGTGAATTCGACTTCGGAGGACGCGTTCGAGCGGTTGCCGACCTTGTCCTTCAGGCGCTGGAACTGCAGGCCGTTCGCAGATCCGTCCTCGAGCAGCCGCGGCACCAGGAAGCAGCCGATGCCGTCGCCGGTCTTTGCCAGCATCACGAAACCGTCGCTCATCGGCGCCGACATGAACCACTTGTGGCCGGAGAGCCGGTAGATGCCCTCGCCGACCCGCTCGGCGGTCGAGCGGTTGGCGCGCACGTCCGTGCCGCCCTGCTTTTCGGTCATGCCCATGCCGAGGGTGACCGCACTCTTCTGCAGGGCCGGGCGATTCGTCGAATCGTATTTGCGCGACAGGATCTTTGGCGCCCATTCCTTCTGTACACGCGGCGAGGCCATCAGCGCGGCAATCGAGGCGCTGGTCATGGTCAGCGGGCAGAGATGGCCGCACTCGAGCTGCGCCGACAGATAGAATCGCGTCGCCCGCGCCTTGTGCTCGTGGCCCTTGGCTTCGGGTATGTTTTCCCAGACCGAGGAATGCAGGCCGGTCTGCATCGAACGGCGCATCAGCGCGTGCCAGGCCGGATGAAACTCGACGACGTCAAGCCGCTCGCCGCGCGGACCATGGGTCTTCAGCTTCGGCGGGTTCTCGTTCGCCATGCGCGCCAGTTCCTGCGCCTCCGGCGAGGTCACGTAACGGCCGAGCTGGTCGTATTCCTCGCGGATGGTGCGGTTCAGCGTGCTCGTCAGGTCGACGACCAGCGGATCGGATCGGTAGGCATTGATGCCGGACCAGGGTTTTGGCTGGTTCAGTTCGGCAAATTTTTCTTCGGCGCGCGACATCTGGTTCATGAAACGGGTTCTAGCGGAAGTTACCGGGCCTGGGAACGGCGCCCACTCAGGATTTCTGGCGTTCTCAACAAAAGGCCGCACCCACATTGAGAAACGGTCGTAGCATTTGCGAAACACAGCCTTTCATCGTATTTTCAAACGGCGGAGATAAGGCTTTGTCATGGGCGAACAAAAACTGAGCATCACGCTGCCTGACGATATGGCTGACGCCATCAAGGAGTGGGTTGAGTCCGGGCGCTACAGCTCTACGGATGACGCCATGCGTGCTGCCGTCGGCGCACTGCTGCGAGAAGACGAAGACCAGGAAAGCCGGATCGAAGCGATTCGCCAGCGGGTGCGAAAATCGATCGACGACCCGCGCCCCAGCTTGACGGGTGCCGAGGTTCGCCAGCATCTCGATGCCCTTTATGCGCGGCACAAAAGTTAGCTGCGATGGAGCACCTTCCGGTAACATATAGGCCGGAAGCTCTTCGCGATATTGACTCAATATTTCTCTATGTCCTCGACATCAGCCAGAGCCTGGCGACTGCCCAAAGTTTTACCGACAGGATTTTCGAGCATTGTGAGCGCATCGGCGACGTTCCGAGAGGCGGCATTTCCCGCGGCGACCTTGGAGAGGGAGTGCGTCTCGTGCCGTTCGAGCGGAGCGCAGTCATTCTCTACCGCTTAAATGGAGACACGGTGGAAGTCCTCAACATCTTCTATCGTGGCCGGGACTACGAAGCCATACTCTCAAACAAGCAGTGAGATAAACCCCGCGCCCGCTTGCGGCTCCTGCCGTCAGACCTTATAGACCGCCGAACGCAAGCGGAGACGTGTCCATGGTCTTCTTCCCTCACCGCCATCTGATTGGCATCAAGGGCCTTACCGAACAGGATATCACCTTTCTTCTCGACAAGGCCGACGAGGCCGTCAAGATCTCGAGGCAGCGGGAGAAAAAGACCTCCACGCTGCGTGGTCTCACCCAGATCAACCTGTTCTTCGAAGCTTCCACCCGTACACAATCGTCCTTCGAGCTCGCCGGCAAACGCCTCGGCGCCGATGTGATGAACATGTCGGTCGGCAATTCCTCGGTGAAAAAAGGCGAAACGCTGATCGACACGGCGATGACGCTGAACGCCATGCGCCCGGACGTGCTGGTGCTGCGTCATTCCTCGGCCGGTGCCGCAGCACTTCTGGCGCAAAAGGTCGCCTGCTCGGTGATCAATGCCGGCGACGGCCAGCACGAGCATCCGACCCAGGCGCTGCTCGACGCACTCACCATCCGCCGCGCCAGGGGCAAGCTGTCGCGCATCATCGTCGCCATCTGCGGCGACGTGCTGCATTCGCGCGTCGCGCGCTCCAATATTCTTCTGCTCAACGCCATGGGCGCACGGGTTCGCGTGGTGGCGCCTTCGACACTGCTGCCCTCCGGCATCAGGGACATGGGCGTCGAGGTCTTTCATTCGATGGAAGAAGGCCTCAAGGATGCCGACGTGGTGATGATGCTGCGCCTGCAGCGCGAGCGGATGGCCGGCGCCTTCGTGCCGTCGGTGCGCGAATATTTCCGCTTCTACGGGCTCGATGCCGAAAAGCTGAAGGCTGCCAAGCCGGATGCGCTGGTCATGCATCCCGGCCCGATGAACCGCGGCGTCGAGATTGCATCCGAAGTGGCCGATGGTCCGCAGAGCGTCATCGAGCAACAGGTGGAAATGGGGGTCGCGGTCCGCATGGCCGTGATGGAGGCCCTGCTCGTCTCCCAGAACCAGGGAGAACGCGCATGACCCCCACCGTCCTCAAGAACCTCCGCATCATCGACCCGTCGCGCAATCTCGACGAGACCGGCACGATCATCATCGGCGCCGACGGCCGTATCCTCGCATCGGGCAAGGATGCCCAGAACCAGGGCGCACCGGAAGGCGCGACAGTCCGGGACTGCCAGGGCCTCGTCGCGACGCCGGGCCTCGTCGATGCCCGCGTCTATGTCGGCGAACCGGGCGCCGAACACACCGAAACGATCGAATCGGCAAGCCGGGCGGCAGCCGCCGGCGGCGTCACGTCCTTCATCATGATGCCCGACACCGATCCGGTGATCGACGATATCGCGCTGGTCGAATTCGTGCAGAAGACGGCGCGCGACAAGGCGGTCGTCAACGTCCATCCGGCCGCCGCCCTCACGAAGGGGCTGGCCGGCAAGGAGATGACCGAGATCGGCCTGCTGCAGCAGTCGGGCGCCGTCGCCTTCACCAACGGCCGGCACGGGCTTTCCGACACGCTGCTCCTGCGCCGGGTGATGACCTATGCGCGCGAGTTCGATGCGGTCATCTCGCTGGAGCTGCGCGAAAAATATCTCGGCAACGGCGTGATGAACGAGGGCCTGTTCGCGAGCTGGCTCGGGCTGTCCGGTGTGCCGAAGGAAGCGGAGATCATCCCGCTCGAACGGGATTTGAGGATCGCCGCGCTGACGCGGGCGAAATACCATGCGGCGAAGATCTCCGTGGCGGAATCGGCCGAAGCCATGCGCGTCGCCCGTTCACGCGGCGCCAACGCCACCTGCGGCGTCTCGATCAATCACCTGGCGCTCAACGAGAATGACATCGGCGAATACCGCACCTTCTTCAAGCTCTCGCCACCGCTGCGCTCCGAAGACGACCGCGTGGCGATGGCCGATGCGCTTGCGGACGGCACGATCGACATCATCGTCTCCTCGCACGATCCGCAGGACGTCGATACCAAGCGCCTGCCGTTTGCCGATGCCGAGGACGGGGCGATCGGTCTCGAGACCCTGCTCGCGGCCGCACTCCGCCTGCACCATGACGGTCGCGTGCCGCTGATGCGGCTGATCGATGCGATGTCGACCCGGCCGGCGCAAATCTTCGGCCTCGATGCCGGCACGCTGAAGCCCGGCGCCAAGGCCGATATCACGCTGATAGATCTCGACGAGCCTTGGATCGTTTCGAAGGATATGATCTTGTCGCGGTCGAAGAACACGCCGTTCGAAGACGCGCGTTTCTCGGGCCGCGCCGTCGCCACCTATGTGGCCGGCAAGTGCATCTACACGCTTTAAGGGAGCACGGGCGTGAGTGAACTCTTCAACTGGCAGATCACCCTGCCAATCGCACTGGCCGCGCTGGTGTTCGGCTATCTGCTCGGTTCCATTCCCTTCGGCCTGATCCTCACGCGTTCGGCCGGGCTCGGCGATATCCGCTCGATCGGATCGGGCAATATCGGCGCCACCAACGTGCTGCGCACCGGCAACAAGAAGCTTGCCGCGGCCACCCTGCTGCTCGACGCGCTGAAGGCGACCGTCGCTGCGCTGATCGCCTGGTATCTGTTCGGAAAAGAAGCCGGCCTGCTTGCCGGCTTTGCGGCCTTCATGGGTCATCTCTTCCCGGTCTGGCTCGGTTTCAAGGGCGGCAAGGGCGTCGCCACCTATATCGGCACGCTGCTCGGCGTCGCTCCCTGGATGGTGCTGGTGTTTGCGGTGATCTGGCTCGGCGTCGCCAAGATCAGCAAATATTCGTCGCTCTCCGCTCTGGTTGCAACTCTTGTCATTCCGGTTGTGCTGTGGTTCTTAAACGAGCCGAAGATCGCGCTCGTCTTGGCCGTCATGACCGCGATTTCCTGGTGGAAGCACGAAGAAAATATCAAGCGGCTGATCGCCGGCACCGAAAGCAGGATCGGCCAAAAGGGATAGACCGGGGGAAAGAATGCCGGACGGCAGCGCGAAACGAACAGGAATTGCGCTGACGGAGAGGCAGAGGATCGCCTGGCTGAGGCTGATCCGTTCGGACAATGTCGGCCCCGCCACGTTTCGAGATCTCATCAACCACTGCGGCTCGGCGGAAAACGCTCTTGCCATGCTGCCCGAACTCTCCGCCCGTGGCGGAGCGACCAGGGCGATCCGGATTGCCGGCGTGCAGGAGGCCGAACGCGAACTCGAAGCCGCCCATCGCTTTGGGGCTCGCTTCGTCGGGATCGGCGAACCGGACTATCCGCCGGCGCTGCGCCAGATCGAAGGCGCGCCACCGCTTCTTGCCATGAAAGGTGACCTTTCCGCCGCGACCCGTCCGTCGGTCGGCGTCGTCGGATCGCGCAACGCTTCGATATCGGGCGCCAAGTTCGCAGCGATGATCGCAAGGGATTGCGGCCGTGCCGGTTATGCGGTGACGTCAGGCCTTGCCCGCGGCGTCGATACCGCAGCCCATCGGGCCAGCCTGGAAACCGGAACGATCGCGGTGCTGGCCGGCGGGCTCGACCAGCCCTACCCGCCGGAAAACATTTCACTGCTCGACGAGATCACCGAGGGCGCCGGCCTTGCAGTCAGCGAAATGCCCTTCGGCTGGGAGCCCCGCGCACGGGACTTTCCCCGCCGCAACCGGCTGATATCCGGCATTTCGCTCGGCGTCGTCGTGGTCGAGGCAGCGGAGCGTTCCGGCTCGCTGATCACCGCCAGGATGGCGACCGATTTCGGACGGCTTGTCTTCGCCGTTCCCGGCTCGCCGCTCGATCCGCGCTGCCACGGCACAAACGAGCTTCTGAAACAGGGCGCGATCGTCACAACCGGGTCGGCCGACGTCATCGAAGCCCTGGCGCCGCTCTCGCAACTCGACCTGTTCAGCGGCTCTGTGGTGGAAGAGCCAAAGAAATTCAGCGACATACTGCCGCCCAATGACGACGACCGGGCGATCATCGTTTCGGCGCTGGGGCCGACGCCGGTCGAGGTGGACGACATCATCCGCCACACGGAACTGCCCGCCTCTTCCGTCTATCTCATCCTGCTGGAACTTGATCTCGCCGGCCGGCTGCATCGGCATGTCGGCGGTCTGGTTTCAATCGCGATGGAAGACTGAGCGGGGACGCCGGCCCGCCTGTACGTCCCCCGCCTCCACATAGGCCATCTCGATGAGATAACAGAGCATATCGGCCCCCTCTCCCAAGGCGACCTGCCGGAGCTCTCCGAGCATCTGCCTTATATAGGCTATACTCTCCCTGGTATCGTCCTCGCGCCGGCCGTTTGTCTCACTTCGGGAAATCATATTCTATCCTGTCAAAAAAGTCGGCCACCGGTCCAAATAAATTCACCTCGAGGTATGCGAGGGACCATATCGCATTTATTTAAGATTGCAACCAATTGTAAATCTTCCTGTGGTTGCATCTCGTTGTACCCTATAATTTGGCACACGCCCCTTGACCGCGAGGCAAACGCCCTCCATGTCGGGAGGTCAGATTTCCGCCTGGACTGCAAAGGTTCCGGGCCAAGCCTCTATTGCAGAGAAGCAAAATGAATGTTGTCGTCGTAGAATCTCCCGCCAAGGCCAAGACAATCAACAAGTATCTCGGCCCCGGCTACAAGGTTCTCGCCTCGTTCGGCCATGTGCGCGATCTCCCGGCCAAGGACGGTTCCGTACTTCCCGACCAGGACTTCGAAATGCTGTGGGAAGTCGATAGCGCCTCCCAGAAGCGCATGAAGGATATCGCCGACGCCCTGAAAGGCTCGGACGGCCTGTTCCTCGCGACCGACCCGGATCGCGAAGGTGAAGCCATTTCCTGGCACGTGCTCGACCTTTTGAAGAAGAAGAAGCTGATCGGCGACAAGCCGGTCAAGCGCGTCGTCTTCAACGCCATCACCAAGAAGGCCGTGCTCGATGCGATGGCCAATCCGCGCGATATCGACGTGCCGCTGGTGGACGCCTATCTCGCCCGCCGCGCCCTCGACTACCTGGTCGGCTTCAATCTGTCGCCGGTGCTGTGGCGCAAGCTGCCGGGCGCACGCTCGGCCGGCCGCGTGCAGTCGGTTGCGCTGCGGCTCGTCTGCGACCGCGAGTCGGAGATCGAACGTTTCATCTCGGAAGAGTACTGGAACCTGTCGGCGCTGTTGCGCACCCCGCGCGGCGACGAGTTCGAGGGGCGCCTCGTCTCGGCCGACGGCAAGCGGCTGCAGGCCCGCTCGATCAAGAACGGCGAGGACGCCAACCGCCTGAAAGCGCTGCTCGACGGCGCGACCTATCTGGTCGACACGGTCGAGGCCAAGCCCGTCAAGCGCAACCCCGGCCCGCCCTTCACCACCTCGACGCTGCAGCAGGCCGCCTCCTCCAATATCGGCTTCAACGCTTCGCGCACCATGCAGGTGGCGCAGAAGCTTTATGAAGGCGTCGATATCGGCGGCGAGACGGTCGGTCTCATTACTTATATGCGTACCGATGGCGTGCAGATGGCGCCTGAAGCGGTCGATGCTGCCCGCAGCGCCATCGTCGACCAGTTCGGACAGCGTTACCTGCCGGAAAAGCCGCGCTTCTATTCCACCAAGGCGAAAAACGCCCAGGAAGCCCACGAAGCGATCCGCCCGACCGAATTCACCCGCACCCCGGACCAGGTGCGCCGTTATCTCGACGCCGACCAGGCCCGTCTCTACGAGCTGATCTGGAAGCGCGGCATCGCCAGCCAGATGGCGTCCGCCGAAATCGAGCGCACCACGGTCGAGATCCTCGCCGACAACAAGGGCGAGAAGGCTGGCCTTCGCGCCGTCGGCTCGGTAATCCGTTTCGACGGCTTCCTCGGCGCCTACGTGGACAACCGCGAGGATGCCGAAAAGGGCGAGGATGACGATGAAGATGGTCGCCTGCCCGAGATCAACGCCCGCGAAAAGCTCGATAAGAACAAGGTGAATGCCAGCCAGCACTTCACCGAGCCGCCGCCGCGTTATTCGGAAGCCTCGCTGATCAAGAAGATGGAAGAGCTCGGCATCGGCCGGCCGTCCACCTATGCCGCGACGCTGAAGACGCTGAGCGACCGCGAATACGTGACGATGGACAAGCGCAAGCTGATCCCGCATTCGAAGGGCCGGCTGGTGACGGCGTTCCTCGAAAGCTTCTTCACGAAATACGTGGAATACGACTTCACCGCCGATCTGGAAGAAAAGCTCGACAAGATTTCTGCCGGCGAGCTCGACTGGAAGCAGGTTCTGCGCGAATTCTGGCAGGATTTCTTCGCCCAGATCGAGGACACCAAGGAATTGCGCGTCACCAACGTGCTCGATGCGCTGAACGAGACGCTGGCGCCGCTGGTCTTCCCGAAGCGGGAGGACGGCAGCGATCCGCGCATCTGCCAGGTCTGCGGCACGGGCAACCTGTCGCTGAAGCTCGGCAAATACGGCGCCTTCGTCGGCTGCTCGAACTATCCGGACTGTAACTACACCCGCCAGCTTTCCTCGGAAGGCGGCGCGGATGCGGAAGCGAACGCTCTCAACGAACCGAAGGCACTCGGTGCCGATCCGCATACGGGCGAGGAACTGACGCTACGTTCGGGCCGGTTCGGACCCTATATCCAGCGCGGCGAAGGCAAGGAAGCCAAGCGTTCGTCGCTGCCCAAGGGCTGGAAGCCCGAGGACATCGACCACGAAAAGGCGCTGGCGTTGATCAACCTGCCGCGCGACGTCGGCAAACATCCGGAATCAGCCAAGATGATTTCGGCAGGGCTTGGCCGCTACGGGCCGTTCCTGCTGCATGACGGCAGCTATGCCAACCTGGAGAGCATCGAGGACGTGTTCTCGATCGGCCTCAACCGCGCTGTGACCTTGCTTGCCGAAAAGCAGAGCAAGGTGGCCGCAGGCGGTGGCCGCGGCCGTGGCACGCCGGCGGCACTGAAGGAACTCGGCGACCATCCGGATGGCGGCCCGATCACCGTGCGCGACGGCAAATACGGCCCTTACGTCAATTGGGGCAAGGTCAACGCGACACTGCCGAAGGGGCTCGACCCGCAATCGGTGACGATGGAGCAGGCGATGGCCTTCATCATCGAAAAGGGCGGCAAGGCACCGTCGTCCAAGGCAAAGCCGAAGAAAGCCGCCGCCAAGGCGACCACCGACACCAAGAAGGCAGCACCGAAAGCCAAGACGGCCGCCAAGGCGAAAGCTCCGGTGAAAAAGGCCGCACCCAAGGCGAAGAAGACAGGCACGTGAGAGAACCACGCGATAGATCGAGACATCCGGGAAAACGCCCCGAAAAGGTTGCCCGCGGTCACGCCGCTTCTGCAACGGAGAAGCCGGTGATCATCCACGGTGCCGTGCCGCCGCGTGATGTCCTGCTCGAATTCATCGCTGAAAACCCGGACAAGGGGTCGAAGCGGGAGATCGCCAAGGCCTTCGGGCTGAAGGGCGACACCCGCGTCGAACTGAAGGATCTCCTGCGGACGCTTGAGGAGGAAGGCCTTCTCAAGAAGAGCCGCAAGTCGCTGACCCGTCCCGATGCGCTGCCGCCCGTCACCGTTCTCGACATCACCACCCGCGACAAGGATGGCGAACTGATCGCCCGCCCGGCCGAATGGCCGGAGGAACTGGGCGCCGCCCCGGCGGTGCTCATCCGCCAATCGTCGGACAGTCGCGGCAAAGGCAGGGTGACTGCCGCAGGTCTCAACGACCGGGTGCTGGCAAAGATCTTCCCGAACAAGGACCGGACCGGACCTGCCTATACCGCCCGGGTCATCAAGATCATCGACAAGCGCCGCGGCGCCTCGCTCGGCATCGTCCATCAACTCGCCGATGGCGAGTTGCGTCTGCTGCCGATCGACCGGCGCGGTGAGGAAATGGTGATCGAGCCCGCCGATATCGGCGAGGCCAAGGACGGCGACCTCGTCGAGACGGAAGTCGTTCGCTCCGGGCGTTTCGGGCTTCCCCGCGCCCGGGTTCTGTCGATCGTCGGCACGATCGGCTCGGAAAAGGCGATCTCGATGATCGCCGTCTATTCGCACGGCATTCCGCACATCTTCCCGAAGGCGGTGCTCGACGAGGCGGAAGCGGCAAGACCGGCTTCTCTTTCGCAACGCGAGGACTGGCGTTCGCTGCCTCTCATCACCATCGACCCGGCCGACGCCAAGGACCATGACGACGCGGTCTATGCCGAGCTCGACCCCTCGCCCGACAATCCGGACGGTGTGATCGTCACCGTCGCGATCGCCGATGTCTCCTGGTATATCCGCGCCGGCTCTCCGCTCGACCGCGAGGCGCTGAAGCGCGGCAACTCGGTCTATTTCCCCGACCGGGTCGTGCCGATGCTGCCCGAGCGTATCTCCAACGATCTCTGCTCGCTGCGCGAAGGCGAGGACAGACCGGCGCTTGCCGTACGCATGGTCTTCTCCAGGGAAGGCCGCAAGGCAGGCCACACGTTTCACCGCATCATGATGAAGAGTGCCGCCAAGCTCTCCTATCAACAGGCGCAGGCGGCGATCGACGGCAAGCCGGACGACAAGACCGGTCCGCTGCTCGATCCGATCCTGAAGCCGCTCTGGCATGCCTATGGGGTGATGAAGCGCGGTCGCGACCGCCGCCAGCCGCTCGAGCTCGACATGCCGGAGCGCAAGATCCTGCTGAAGCCCGACGGCACGGTCGACCGGGTCTTCGTGCCGGACCGGCTCGATGCCCATAAACTCATCGAAGAGATGATGATCCAGGCGAACGTCGCCGCCGCCGAGACGCTGGAAAAGAAGCGCCAGGCGCTGATCTACCGCATCCACGACACGCCGTCGCTTGCCAAGCAGGAGACGCTGCGCGAGTTCCTCGCGACATTGGGAATTCCGATGGCCAAGGGCGGCCAGATGCGCGCCAACTCGTTCAACGGCATTCTCGCCAAGGCCGAGGGCACCGCCCACCAGGTGATGGTCAACGAGATGGTGCTGCGCTCCCAGAGCCAGGCGATCTACAGCCCCGAGAATATCGGCCATTTCGGCCTCAACCTGATGAAATACGCGCATTTCACCTCGCCGATCCGCCGTTACGCCGACCTGATCGTGCACCGCGCGCTGGTCGGATCGCTGGGCTTGGGCGAAGGCGGCATCAGGCCGGAGGAAGAAGCTCAGCTCGACGATATCGCCGCCGAGATCTCGACCTTCGAGCGCCGGGCGATGGCGGCCGAGCGCGATACGATCAACCGGCTGATCGCCCATCACCTCTCCGAGCGCATCGGCGAGGAATTCGTCGGCCGGATCTCCGGCGTCACCAAGGCGGGACTATTTGTCTCGCTTCCGACCTATGGTGCGGACGGATTCATACCTATATCCACGCTCGGCAACGACTACTTCATCTACGACGAGGCGCATCAGGCGCTGTCCGGAGAGAAGACCGGTCTGGGCTACCAGATCGGCGATACGGTCGATGTGCGGCTGAAACAGGCCATCCCGCTTGCCGGCGCGCTGCAGTTCGAGATGCTGAGCGAGGGCAAGAAATTGCCGACCGCGATCCGCTCCTTCCACAAATCGGGGCGGCGTGGCCGGACCCAACCCGGCACGCGGCCTCCGCGGAGCGGCCGAAGGAGATAGAATGCAGAAGCAGGACGAACAGACGGTCCGATACGGTGGCGCACAGGAGGCCGAAAGGCCGCTCGGCCGCTCCATCAGGCGGGGCTTGCTCTGCACCTGTCCTGCCTGCGGCACCGGCCGCCTGTTCCGGGCGTTCCTCAAACCGGTCGATACCTGCGCCGTCTGCGGCGAGGAAATCCATCATCACCGCGCCGACGACCTGCCGGCCTATCTGGTGATCGTCGTCGTCGGCCACGTGCTGATGACCGGCTACATGCTGACCGACATGACGCTGCGGGTCTCGCCCTGGGTGCATCTCGCCATCTGGGTGCCGCTGGCGATCCTCGCGGCGCTTCTGACTATCCAGCCGATCAAGGGCGGCGTCATCGGCTTCCAATGGGCGCTGAAGATGCACGGCTTCAATGGCACGGACGACGAAGCCGTCGATCCAGGCCGGGGCGGACCGATCGCATGACATCGTCTGCCGAGGAACAGGCTCCGTTCGCTATGGACGCGCCGAAGCATGCGCGTGTGCCCGGCGTGACGCCCAAGGACGCAGCTTCCCTGATCCTGATCGATCGCTCGGACGTGGCTCCCCGCGTCCTCATGGGCCGGCGTGGCAGCGGCCATGTCTTCATGCCTGATGTCTACGTGTTCCCGGGCGGCAAGCGCGACCCTCGCGACCATGCCCTTCCCTTCGGCGCCGACCTCGATCCGCTCGTCTTCGAAAAGCTGGCGGCAGGCACCACCGCCCGCATGACCTCGGCCCGGGCCCGGGCACTGGCGCTCGCGGCCCTCAGGGAACTCCAGGAGGAGACCGGGCTTGCCGGCGGCAGCGCTGCCGACCTCTCCCGCCTGCGCTATGTCGCCCGCGCCATCACGCCGCCAGGCAATGTCCGGCGCTACGATACGCGCTTCTTTCTCACCTTCGCCGACGAAACTCCCTTCGACATGACGCGCCTGGGCGACTCAAGCGAACTTCAGGACGTGCGCTGGCTTGACATTGCCGAGCTTTCGGGTCTGAAACTCCCGCGCATCACGCAGGCGGTTCTGGAGGACGTGAAAAACCTGATGGTCTCCGATCCGTCTTTACCGTTTGGAAGCCCGGTGTCCTTCTACTTCATGCGTCATGGACGATTCGTCCGCAGCCGACTGTAAGGAATATTGAATGGCTCAGCCGACGACAGACGCCAACGGCCATGTCGACAAGATTCACTGGCCGTCGCTGATCGCCGCCATATCCGCCATCAGCGCAGTGGGCATTGCCATCGGCCTCGGCCTGCCGCTCCTCAGCATCATTCTTGAAAAGCGCGGAATTTCCTCCACACTGATCGGCCTCAACGCCGCCATGGCCGGCGTCGCCTCCATGGCCGCCGCGCCGATCACCACCAAGATCGCTCACGACTACGGCGTCGCGCGGACGATGATGTTCGCGGTGCTCGTCGCCGCAGTCAGCGCCATCGGCTTCTTCTACGCGGATGCCTTCTGGATGTGGTTCCCGCTGCGCTTCACCTTCCACGGCGCGACGACGACACTCTTCATCCTCTCGGAATTCTGGATCAACGAGGCGGCCCCTCCCCGGCGCCGTGGGCTCGTTCTCGGCATCTATGCCACGGTGCTGGCCATCGGCTTCGCGATCGGCCCCCTGCTCTTCTCTGCGCTCGGCAGCGACGGCGTCCTGCCCTTCCTGGTCGGCGCGGCGATCATCATGCTGGCGATCATCCCGATCTTCATCGCCCGCAATGAAAGCCCCGTGTTGGATACCAAGCCGGACCGGCACTTCTTCCACTACATCTTCCTTGTGCCGACAGCGACGGCGGCGGTATTCGCCTTCGGCGCGGTTTCGGCGGGCGGACTGTCGCTGTTCCCGATCTATGCGATTCGGTCTGCTCTGACCGAGCAGCAGGCCGCCCTGCTGCTGACGGTGATGGGCATCGGCAATATGGCCTTCCAGATCCCGCTCGGCCTCTATTCCGACAAGCTGAGGGATCGGCGGCCACTCTTGACCGCCATGGCGGTGTTTGGCGTCGCGGGATCGCTTGCCTTGCCCTTCCTGATCCAGAACTGGATCATGATGGCCGTGGTGCTGTTCTTCTGGGGCGGTTGCGTCTCCGGCCTCTATACCGTCGGCCTGGCGCATCTGGGATCGCGGCTCAGCGGAGCCGACCTTGCCGCCGCCAACGCAGCCTTCATCTTCTGCTATGCGGTGGGTACGGTTGCCGGCCCACAGGGCATCGGCGCGGCCATCGATATCGCCGGCAATGACGGTTTTGCCTGGGCATTGGCGGGATTCTTTGGCTTCTATGTGCTGGTTTCCATCTGCCGAATGCTTTTCCGGTCAAAACGGAGTTGACTTTTCGGGCGCGATTTGTAATTTCGCGCCAGATTTCGCCGTGGACCCAACCCGCGTCCGCGGCTTCATTTTTTCTTAGAGGCAGAACACCATGGCGAAAGCTACGACCATCAAGATTAAGCTGCTGTCGACGGCTGACACCGGTTTCTTCTACGTCACCACGAAGAACAGCCGCACGATGACCGACAAGATGACCAAGACCAAGTACGACCCGGTCGCCAAGAAGCACGTCGAGTTCAAGGAAACCAAGATCAAGTAAGGCCTTGATCCGAGGGTTGTCGAAGGGCGCCGGCCGATAGGGCCAGGCGCCTTTTCTTTTGGGCTTTACCCAGCATTCTCCCATTGCCGTGGGCTTTCCGGAAATCGGAACCGATTTTCGGGCTGTTGCGGTAGACGAGTGATCCAGAGCGGGACAAGCTGCGTAGAAATGAAAAAGCGCCGCCCCAGAGACTGGAAGCGGCGCTTTCAAATGGGGGTCGACCAGCCTGCAATCACGGCACGAGGAACCGCTTTGGTATGCCTGCCGGTCGACCGACCCCACGACCCAGGAGATGCGGCGGACCTGAGCATCATGGGGTATCTATGTACCATTTCGGGTACACTGTCTGGTCGGGGCCAAAATTGCGCAAAACGAAAAGAAAATCAACACAATCTTAATCTCCAACCGGATCCTTCACTGTTGTTGGTTAAAATCCGCGGCCGCTACTCACATTTTTTCGATTTTCCTGGCATAAATCCGAAGTTACTCCCGGCGCCTTGTATGCTTACTTTGATCTAGCTCTTAGAAATGCCTTCTCAGTTTCAAGCACATCCTTGGCGAGCACTGTCTATCTTCTCAGCCATGCAAAAAACTCAAAGCCAATACAAATAGCTATTCTCTGCAGGCAAATTTGAGAGTGCGCGGATACATACGAAATTTCTTGAATGCGCTGCAGCAGTCCCGTTAACTGACAGCTGTTCATGAAATTCTTCCATTAATTAGCACCTGCAAAAAGTTAGGTTCCACCCAAAAATAACTGGGGACCGGGTGCTTTTTTCTCGGTGTTTCGCCGTTCGGCGAAGGCGGAGAGGAATTTCAGGATCTGCTGATTCTCTACGCGGCTGCGGCAACCACGCGGTTGCGCCCGCCGTTTTTCGCTTCATACAACGCGCGATCGGCCTGCTTCAGCAGCTGTTCCGGCGTTTCGGCGCCCTGCGTGCTGCAGGCGAGGCCGAGCGAGGCGGTGATATTGAGCATGATACCCGCCGTCTTCAAATGGAACGGCTGGCTCTCGATGATGCTGCGCAGCCGCTCGGCAATCGCTCCGGCCGACGTAGCGTCGGTATCGGGCATGACGACCACGAACTCCTCACCCCCGTAACGGCAGGCAAGATCGGCTCCCCGAACGGTCGAGCGGACGCGGGCTGCGAACTCCTTCAGTACCTCGTCGCCGGCATCGTGACCGTAGGCGTCGTTGACCGACTTGAAGCGGTCGATATCGGTGATGCAGACGGACAGCGGCTTGGAGCGTGCGGTAGCCCGATTGAACAGAACCTTGAGGTGATTGTCGAGATAACGCCGGTTGCTGAGGCCGGTCAGCCCGTCGGTGACGGCAAGCTCGATCGTCTGGCGGACGCTCATGCGCAGGCGATCGTTGTAGCGCTTGCGCTTGATCTGGGTGAGCACGCGGGCCACGAGTTCGTTCGGATCGATCGGGCGTACGATATAGTCGTTGACGCCGAGGTCGAGCGCTCGCACGATCAAATCGTCGGCGCCCATCTCGGTCACCAGCAGCAACGGCAGGAAGCGGGTGCGCTCCAACGAGCGCAGCTGCGAGCAGAGCCTCAGCGGATCGTATTCGTCGAAATTGGCGTTGACGATCACCATATCGACCGGGCTCTCCGCCGCCTCGAAAAGTGCCGCCTGCGGATCGGACATGGCAATGACGCCGGCAACCGGCTTCAACGCCTTGATGATGCGCTCCTGCGAGCTCGCGCGGCCATCGACGAGCAGGACCTGGGCCGTCTCTTCGCGGCCGTCGGCACCCTTCAGCATGTCTTCCAGCCCGATATTGCTGGCAGTGTCGGCGCGGATGCGCAGTTCGTCGCTGAGCGTCTTCAGCCGCACCAGGCTTTTCACGCGCGAAATGAGCTGCAGGTCATTGACCGGTTTGGTCAGGAAATCGTCGGCACCGGCTTTCAGGCCACGCACGCGGTCCGAAGGCTGGTCGAGCGCGGTGACCATGACGACCGGAATATGGGCGGTGCGCGGATTGGCCTTCAGCCGCTCGCAGACTTCGAAACCGTCGATGCCGGGCATCATGATGTCGAGCAGGATCAGGTCCACATGCGTGCTGTCGCAGATTGCCAGCGCCTTGTAGCCGTCGTCGGCGGTCAGGACGTCGAAATATTCAGCCAGAAGCCTGGCTTCGAGCAGCTTCACATTCGCTGGAATATCGTCGACTACCAGTATCCGCGCCGTCATGAGGTCCGTCCCGTTTTCACGCGTCGCCGAGATATGTTTTAATCGTCTCGATAAACTTCGGCACCGAGATGGGTTTCGAGACGTAGGCCTCGCAACCGCCCTGGCGAATGCGTTCCTCGTCGCCCTTCATCGCAAAGGCGGTCACTGCGATCACCGGAATGACGTGCAATTCATCGTCTTCCTTCAGCCATTTGGTGACTTCCAGCCCCGAAACCTCGGGCAGCTGGATGTCCATCAAAATCAGATCGGGGCGATGTTTGCGTGCAAGATCAAGCGCTTCCATACCGTTGCGGGTCTGGATGGTATCGTATCCCGATGCTTCGATCAGGTCGCGGAAGAGCTTCATGTTCAGCTCGTTGTCCTCGACGATCATGACCCGTTTGGGCATAGCGATCCGTTCCTTAAATCCCGGCTTGCATGAGTGCCTTCAGTATATAAGCTCCCGGAACGGCCGATTCCACAGAGCGCCTATCAGGCACGGTAAAGCCATTTAGTTGAAAAAGAGGTAACTCGGCGGACAATGCGGCGCGAACCCGGTAATGCTCGAAGCAACGAAGCCAAGGCGGAAGAGACGGCAGGCGCCATTCTCGGATGGCTCGCCAACGAACCCGACATGCTGGGCCGATTCCTCGCCCTTTCCGGCGTACAGCCCAACCAGCTGCGCAATGCGGTAAACGATCCCGGCTTTCTCGCCGGCATGATCGATTTCCTGATGGGGCACGAGCCGACCCTGCTCGCCTTCTGTGAGGCGACGGGTACAAAGCCCGAGACAGTGGCAGCAGCCTGGCAGCAATATTCCGGTCCAGGGCTCGGTTCCGGCGACTATTGAGATGAGCGAGATCCTCGACCTTTCCCATGTGCGCCTCGGCGACCGGCCGCTCGTCGTTTGCGATATCGACGATGTGGTGCTGCACTTCGTGGCCCCCTTTCAGGATTTTCTGCGCGGTGAAGGTCACGAACTGCGCCCACGTTCCTTCCGCCTTACCGGCAATATCGTCTCCGTCGAGACCCAGACGGCGCTCGAGCCTGTGCAGGTGCGGGGGCTGATCGAAGCCTTTTTCGAGGCGCAGGAAAACTGGCAGATCCCGACCGAATTTGTCGTCCAGACACTGCAGACGCTGTCGGAGGATGCGGACGTGGTGTTCCTTACCGCTATGCCTCCGCGCTATCGCGACCACCGCCGCCGGCTTCTCGACCAGATCGGCCTCACCTTCCCACTGATCGCCAGCGAGGAGCCCAAGGGTCCGATCATGCAGCGCCTGCATGCCGGACGTCCCCTGCCCTCGGTCTTCATCGACGACATGGCACACAATCTCCACTCGGTGCGGGATCATGTCGCCGAATGCCTCGTCCTCCACATGATGCCCGACTCGCCCCTGCATCTGCTTGCGCCGAAACCGGACGAAGGTATCGCCAGGGCGATGGACTGGGCCCATGCCGCCGGGCTGATCTATACCCATATCCAGTCCAAAGCCGCCTGACATCTAAAGTTCCAGCCGCATCAGCGGTCGTCCCTCCTTGCGGCGCTCCACCACGTGGAAGCCGGCGGCGTCGAAGATCGCCGTCGAGCCGATGCACAGCGTCACCGATTTCGACTGCTTCACATGATCGATCGGACAGGCATCGACGAACCGCGCTCCCATCTGGCGTGCATAGTCGATGGCGCCTGACAGCAGGCGGTGGCTCAGCCCTTTGCCCCTGAGCTTCGGCGTCAGGAAAAAACAGCTGACCGCCCAGACAGAGGGATCGGTTGCATCCCCCTCCTCCAGCGGGCGCGAGACGGTGCGCGGCGAATTGAACTGCGGCACATCATGGCGCGGTCCGACCTGTACCCAGGCGACCGGCCCGCCATCCGCGTAGGCCAGAATGCCGGGCGGCGGACCAGCATTTATACGGTCGTGGATATGATCCTTCCGCTCCTGCGGCTGCATCCTGGTGCGCACCGCATGCGGCAGGCGCAGAGCGACGCACCAACAGTGGTAGAAGGCACCCTGCGGGCCGAAGAGCATTTCGAAATCCCCCCAGCGCTCTGCCGTCACGGGCTCGAAACGAAGATCGATATCCACGCCAAACCTCCACACCGTACCTTGTGACTCACGAGCTTAGGCTTTAACGTCGCGGTGTTCAACCTTTGTTCTCTGCCATGACGCCCACGCCTGACAAGACACCCGGCTTCTGTCGCGACTGCCTTGCTGAGCAGAAGGCGGAAGTGCGCCGTTGCCGCGCCTGCGGCAGCCCGCGTCTTGTCTATCACAAGGAACTCTACGCGCTGACGCTGGCGCATATCGATTGCGACGCCTTTTATGCGACGATCGAAAAACGCGACAATCCGGAGCTTGCAGACAAACCGGTGATCATCGGCGGCGGCAAACGCGGTGTCGTCTCGACGGCCTGCTATATCGCTCGCATCAACGGCGTGCGCTCGGCGATGCCGATGTTCAAGGCGCTGGAACTCTGCCCCGACGCGGTCGTGATTCCACCGAACATGGAAAAATATGTGACAGTGGGGCGACAGGTGCGCGCCATGATGCACGATCTGACGCCGCTGGTTCAGCCGCTGTCGATCGACGAGGCCTTCCTCGAACTCGCCGGCACCGAACGGCTGCACCACGCCCCGCCGGCGCGAATTCTCGCCAAGTTCGCCAAGCGAGTGCAGGACGAGATCGGCATCAGCGTTTCGGTCGGCCTCTCCTATTGCAAGTTTCTCGCCAAGGTCGCCTCGGATCTCCAGAAGCCGCGCGGTTTTTCGGTGATCGGGCAGGAAGAGGCGCTAGAATTCCTGGCAGCGCGGCCCGTCACCACGATCTGGGGCGTCGGCAAGGCGTTCAACGCAACGCTGGAGGCAGACGGGATCCGCACCATCGGCCAGCTCCAGACCATGCAGGAAGCCGACCTGATGCGCCGCTACGGCTCGATGGGCCAGCGGCTCTATCGCCTCTCGCGCGGCATCGACGACCGGGAAGTGCATGTAAACGACGCGGCCAAGAGCGTTTCGGCCGAGACCACCTTTTTCGACGATATCTCCAGCTATGACGACCTCGTGCCGATCCTGCGGCGGCTTTCCGAAAAGGTCTCGGCACGGCTGAAGAAACACGGCATTGCCGGGCAGACCGTCGTTCTCAAGCTGAAGACCTCCGACTTCAAGAGCCGCACCCGCAACAAGCGGCTGGAGGACCCGACCCAGCTCGCCGACCGCATTTTTCGCACCGGGCTGTCACTTATGGAGCGCGAGACCGACGGCACCAAATTCCGCCTGCTGGGCATCGGCGTCACCGATCTCGGCGATCCGACACTTGCCGATCCGCCCGACCTCGTTGACCGCCAGGCCGGCCGGCGGGCGGCTGCGGAAGCGGCGATGGACAAGCTGCGCGACAAATTCGGCAAGGCCGCGGTCGAGACCGGATATACTTTCGGGAACCGCCGACGGGATCAATGAAATGTGATCCGTTATTAACCATAACGTTAAAACTACTCGCGGTGCGGATAACCTTCCTTAAACCTCATGCGCTAATATGCGGGTCTTGTATTGCGTATGGGGTCGGTCATGTTGCGTCGCCTGGTGTTCGGGTTAGGTCTTTTGTCTGCGACCATGCTGTCGCATGCGGCTTTTGCGGAAGGTGCCCGCACGCTGCAGATCATCGTTTCCAAGGACAAGCAGTCGCTTGTCGTCTATGACGGCGAAACGGTCCTCACCACCTCCAAGGTGTCGACCGGCAAGCAAGGCCACACGACGCCGAGCGGGATCTTCTCGATCCTCGAAAAACAGAAATATCACGAATCCAACCTCTATTCGAACGCGCCCATGCCGTGGATGCAGCGCCTCACCTGGTCGGGCATCGCGCTTCACGAGTCGAACAGCGTGCCGAGCTATCCGGCCTCGCATGGCTGCGTGCGCATGCCGGGCGCATTTGCCAAGTCGCTCTTCCAGATGACCGAGCGCGGCGCGCATGTGATCATCACGGATGCGCCGGTCGTGCCGCAATTGATCGAGAACGCCAACCTGTTCCTGCCGCGCAAGCCGCTGCCGACAGGACCGCTGCTTTCCGATGTCCAACTGCGGACCTCGTCGATCGGCAGCAGTTCGAAGCCGGTCGAAGTGGCGATGAACGTCGTTCCGAACAATCCCTCGATCGTCCATCCGACGACCGACGCGCGGCCGGCTCCGACCCAACCGGTCGAGGCCGCGAAAGAGGATGTCGCACCGCTTCGCATCCTCATCACCCGCCGCGGCGAGCGCGAGACATTGATGGATGCCCAGATCCTGCTGCAGCAGCTCGGGTTCGACACCGGCGGCGGTGACGGGTTCGCCGGTCCGATGACCCGCAGCGCGATTGCCGGCTTCAAGCGCTGGAAGAACCTGTCGCCCAAGGGCGCGCTGGTGACGCCGGAATTCCTGGCGTCTCTCTACGAAACCGCGGGCAAGCCGCGTCCGCCGATGGGCCAGATCATGGTGCGCCAGAATTTCCAGCCGCTGTTCGAGGCTCCGGTCGGCATCAAGGATCCCGAAATCGCGCTCGGCACGCATTTCTTCAGCGTCGACAAGGTCGAGCGCAAGGAAGAGACGGCCGAATGGCACAGCGTCACGGTTCCCAACGGCCTCAGCGCTGCGATGAAGCAGCGGCTCGGGATCACCGTCGCCGACGATCCCTACGCGCCGGGCGCCGCCGCGCAGGCTCTCAACCGCATCGAAATGCCGGCCGACATTCGCGACCGGATCGAGACGCTGATCAGCGACGGCTCGTCTCTGACGATCAACGACCAGGGCATCGGCCAGGATACCGGCGACGGCACCGATTTCATCACCGTCACCCAGCCGGTGCAGCGGGTGGCTGAAGCGCAGGCCTCCATCACCAGGCCGCAGCCGGTCAACCAGCGGCGGACGGCGGCGAAGCCGCGCGCCTACGGCCTCTATTAAAGTCTTCTAGACCAGCTCGACATCGAGAACGCCCGGCGCGGTCCTCAGCGCCGCGGCGATTTCGGGCGAGATGCGGTATTTTTCCGTCAGCTCCACCTCGATTTCCCGCTTGCCGTCATCCTTGATGATCACGAAGGACACCAGCCCGTCGCCCCGGGCGTTGAGGTGCCGCGCGACGGCGCGCATCGGGCCTGAATCGCGCACGAAGACGCGCAGCGCCTTCTGCATCTGCACCGACTTTTCCTCGAGCGACTGGGCGGTCTGGATGCGCAGGCCTATGCCTTCCGGCCGCTCTTCCGCCTGCACGGTGATGACCAGCGACTTGCCGGGTTCGAGCAGGTCTCGATATTGCGCCAACCCTTCCGAGAACAGCACCGCCTCGAACTGGCCGGTGGCATCCGAGAAGGTGACGATTCCCATCTTGTTGCCGGTGCGGGTCTTGCGCTCCTGCTTGCCGGTCACCGTTCCGGCCAGCCGGCCGGCGGTAGCGCCCTGTTTCACGGCGGCGGAAAAGTCAGCAAAGTTCTGGACGCGCATCTTGGCAAGCACGCTCGCATAGGCATCGAGCGGATGGGCGGAGAGATAGAAGCCGAGCACCTGATATTCGCGCATCAGCTTTTCGGACGGCATCCAGGGGGTAAACGACGGAAAAATCAACGTTTCCGGCCCGGAGGCGGAGGACGAGCCGAACATGTCGTGCTGGCCGCTGACCTTCTCCCCTTGCGCGCGCTGCGCATAACCGATGATGCGATCGAGGCCGCCGCTCAATTCGGCGCGATCTCGACCGAAACAATCGAAGGCGCCCGCCGAGATCAGGCTTTCCATGACGCGACGGTTGACCTGTTTCGGATCGATCCGCAGGCAGAAGTCCTCGATGCTGGCAAACGGCATATCGCCGCGCACTTCGGTAATGTGATCGACCGCAGACTCGCCGACGCCCTTGATGGCGGCCAGCGCATAATAGATCCGGTTGTCGCCGGTCTCGAAATGCCGGAACGAGGTCTGCACCGACGGCGGAATGACCGCGATGCCGAGGCGGCCGGCATCCTGCCGGAAATCGTTCAGCTTCTCGCTGTTCGACATATCGTAGGTCATGGAGGCGGCGAGGAACTCGACCGGATAATGCGCCTTCATGAAGGCGGTCTGGTAGGAAACGATCGCGTAGGCCGCGGCATGGCTTTTGTTGAAGCCGTAGTTGGCGAATTTTGCCAGCAGTTCGAAGATGTTGTTGGCCTGCGGCTTGGAGACGCCGTTCTTGATGGCGCCATCGACAAAGCGTTCGCTCTGCTGGTCCATCTCGGCCTTGATCTTCTTGCCCATGGCGCGGCGCAGCAGGTCGGCCTCGCCGAGCGAATAGCCCGACAGCACCTGAGCGATCTGCATGACCTGCTCCTGGTAGACGATGACCCCTTGGGTCTCCTTCAGGAGGTGGTCGATCGTCGGATGGATCGATTCGATCTCCTCCTCGCCGTGCTTGCGGGCATTGTAGGTCGGAATGTTTTCCATCGGGCCCGGACGATAAAGCGCCACGAGCGCGATGATGTCCTCGATACAGTCCGGCCGCATGCCGATCAGCGCCTTGCGCATGCCGGCACTTTCCACCTGAAACACGCCGACCGTCTCGCCGCGCGACAGCATCTCGTAGGTCTTGGTGTCGTCGAGCGGGATCTTGGCGAGATCGATCTCGATGCCGCGCTTGCGACAGAAATCGACCGCGGTCTTCAGCACGGTCAGCGTCTTCAGGCCGAGGAAGTCGAACTTCACCAGGCCCGCCTGCTCCACCCATTTCATGTTGAACTGGGTGACCGGCATGTCCGAGCGCGGGTCGCGATACATCGGCACGAGCTTCGACAGCGGCCGGTCACCGATGACGATGCCGGCGGCGTGGGTCGAGGCGTGGCGATAGAGGCCTTCGATCTTCTGGGCGATATCGAGAAGGCGGGCGACGACGGGCTCCTTGTCGGCCTCCTCTTGGAATTTCGGATCCTCCTCGATCGCCTTCGACAGGGGCGTCGGGTTGGCCGGGTTGTTCGGCACCAGCTTGCAGATCTTGTCGACCTGGCCATAGGGCATTTCGAGCACGCGGCCGACGTCGCGAAGCGCGGCGCGCGCCTGCAGCGAGCCGAAGGTGATGATCTGCGCCACCTGCTCGCGGCCGTATTTCTGCTGCACGTAGCGGATCACCTCTTCACGGCGATCCTGGCAGAAGTCGATGTCGAAGTCCGGCATCGAGACGCGGTCGGGATTGAGGAAACGTTCGAACAGCAGCGAGAAGCGCAGCGGATCGACGTCGGTAATGGTGAGCGCATAGGCGACCAGCGAGCCCGCACCCGAACCACGGCCGGGACCGACCGGGATGCCCTGCTGCTTGGCCCATTTGATGAAGTCGGCAACGATCAGGAAGTAGCCCGGAAACTTCATCTTCTCGATGACGCTGAGCTCGAAATCCAGCCGGTCGCGATAATCCTGTTCTGTATAACCGCGCGTCATGCCGAGCGTCGCGATGCGCTCTTCGAGCCCTTCCACGGACTGGCGGCGCAGCTCCTCCGCCTCGGCGCGTTCGGCTTCCGCCGGATCGTCGGTGGCGCCGGTGAAGCGCGGCAGGATCGGATTGCGGGTTTTCAGCACGAAAGAGCAGCGCCGGGCGATCTCGACGGTGTTTTCGAGCGCCTCCGGCAGGTCGGCGAACAGCTTTGCCATCTCGGCGCGGCTCTTCAGATAATGGTCCGGCGTCAGGCGGAACCGGGTGTCGTCCGAGACGATCGCATTATGGGCCACCGCCATCAGCGCGTCATGGGCATCAAACTCGGACTTGGTGGGAAAGAAGGCCTCGTTGGTCGCCACCAGCGGCAGGTCGTGGTCGTAGGCGAGCGTGACGATCTTGTGCTCGTGGCGCCGATCGTAGGCGCCGTGGCGCTGCAGTTCGACGTAAAGCCGATCGCCGAATATCTCCTTGAGTTTCAGCAACCTCGCTTCGGCAAGCGTAGCATTGCCTTCCTTCAGAGCCATATCGACCGGCCCGCTTCCGGCCCCGGTCAGCGCGATCAACCCCTCGGTGCCGCCGTCCTCCAGCCAGGAGCGGCTGATATGGATGGACTGATGCCCCTCGTCGCCGAGATAGGCGCGGCTGATCAGGTCGACGAGCCGTTCGTAACCGACGGCATTGGCCGCCAGCACGACGATCGCCGGCAGCTTGGCGAGCTGCTGGTGGCTGTTGCGCCGCTCGTCCGACTGGTCTTCCATATCGATCGACAGCTGACAGCCGATGATCGGCTGCAGGCCGTCTCCGATCGCCTTCTGGGCGAATTCCAGCGCGACGAAGAGATTGTTGGTGTCGGTTATCGCGATCGCAGGCTGATTGTCCGCGATCGCCTTCGAGAGGATCTTCTTGAGCGGCAAGGCGCCCTCGAGAAGCGAGTAGGCGGAATGGACGCGCAGGTGAACGAATTGAGGGCTGGTTCCCAGCTCTTCCGATCCCGATTTTATGTCCATTTTGTCTGCCATGTCTGCGCCTTGCCCGTTTGATGAAGCGGGAACCATCTCATGAATCAGGCTATTGTCCGGCGCAGGGCTTTGAGAGTCCAGTTCGGAATTCCCTCCTCAACGCCTTTCGCCAGAGGGACCGGCTGGGTGTCCGATCACATGGCCATCATGATCATGGAGAGGCTGGCCACGAAGGTGGCGATGGAAGCGAATGCGGCAATGTCACGAAGCAGGTCAGTCATCGTCGTCTCCCGTGTTCTCTTATGTTTTTAATTTGTTCTCATTTTGTTTGAGAGTCAATAAAAGAACAGACCGGAAACAAACATATCGCGATATCCTCCCTCACCTGGTAAACAAGGCGTTAACGGTGAGGTTCGGCCGAATCCCCGCGTCGCCGGAGGCGAGACCATTTTCCGCGAACCCGAACGCCAAGGTTTTGCGTCTTACCCTTGACGTCCGCGCCGGTCCCGCCTCGCCGGCACGCCTGCCGGTGTATCCGCGACGAAACGGTGAGATTGTAGGCACGGGCCGAGAGGGTGGGGATGAGAGGGAGGCTAAGTGCTTGATGGGGTTGGCGGGGAGGTTTCGAATATGCCCGATAGGGCGGCGCCTGGAGGATGGATCCTCGGGCCATCCTCGGGTTTAACCCGAGGACGAGGATGACGGAGGAAGGGGCGGAGTACACCACCAGAGGCGTCATCCTCGGGCTCGACCCGAGGATCCATCCGCACAGATGTCCGCGTCTCACATCTCGACGACTTTGCCGCCCTCGATCGTCACACGGCGGTCCATGCGGCTGGCGAGGTCGTGGTTGTGGGTGGCGATCAGGGCCGCGAGGCCCGACTGGCGCACCAGGGCTTCCAGCGCGTCGAAGACATAGGATGCGGTCTTCGGGTCGAGATTGCCGGTCGGTTCGTCGGCAAGAAGCACGCGCGGGGCGTTGGCGACGGCACGGGCGATCGCCACGCGCTGCTGCTCGCCGCCGGACAGTTCGGAAGGGCGGTGCTCGGCGCGATGGCCGATGCGCATATAGTCCAGAAGCTGGCTTGCCCGCTCCTTCGCCTCGGCCTTGGAAAGACCGGCGATCAGCTGCGGCATCATGATGTTCTCGACCGCGGAAAACTCCGGCAGGAGATGGTGGAACTGGTAGACGAAACCGATCTGGTTGCGGCGCATCGCGGTGCGCTCCGCATCGGGAAGTCCGTTGCAGGCACGCCCGGCGAGAAAGACCTCGCCGGCGTCGGGGTGTTCTAGCAGTCCGGCGAGATGCAGCAGCGTCGACTTACCGGTGCCCGACGGGGCGACCAGCGCGACGATCTCGCCGGTCTTCAGGTCGAAATCAGCCCCCTTCAGGATCGAAAGCGTGGTCTCGCCCTGGCCATAATGACGTTCGACGCCCGAGAGCTGCAAGACGGTTTTGGGTGCCATGAAGGATGTGGGTCCTATTCGTATCGAAGGGCCTGGACAGGATCGAGCCGGGAGGCCCGCCATGCCGGAAGGATGGTGGCGATGAAGGAGAGGACGAGCGCCATCATGACCACCGAGAAGGTCTCGCCAAAGCTCATCTCCGCCGGCAGCTGGCTGAGGAAATAGAGTTGCGGATCGAAGAGGATGGTACCCGAGATCCAGGAGAAGAACTGGCGGATCGATTCGACGTTGAGACAGACGACCACGCCGAGCAGGACGCCTGCGAACGTTCCGACGAGGCCGATCGCCGCCCCGGTCATGAAGAAGATGCGCATGATAGCGCCCGCACCCGCACCCATGGTGCGCAGGATAGCGATATCGCTGCCCTTGTCCTTCACCAGCATGATCAGGCCGGAGATGATATTGAGCGCCGCCACCAGCACGATCAGGGTCAGGATCATGAACATGACGTTGCGCTCCACCTGAAGCGCGGAGAAGAAGGTCTGGTTGCGCTGCCGCCAGTCGGTGATGAAGATCTGGCGGCCGGCCGCGGCCTCGATCTTCGGGCGCAGTTCGTCGACATTGTCGGGATTGTCGATGAACAGCTCGATCGACTGAACGATGCCGTCGGCATTGAAATAGAGCTGCGATTCCTCGAGCGGCATATAGATGATCGTCGCGTCGTATTCCGACATGCCGATCTCGAAAATGCCGGACACCGGATAGGATTTGACGCGCGGGTTGACGCCCATCGGCGTCACGTCGCCTTCCGGCGAGATCAGCGTGATCTGGTCGCCTGCGGAGAGGCCGAGCTGGGCTGCGAGCCTGGAGCCGACCAGAACCCCCTGCCCCGAGGCAAAACCGACCATATCGCCGGACTTGACGTTGCCGGCAACCTCCGACAGCTTTTCGAGATCTTCCGGGCGGACGCCGCGCACCAGAGCGCCGGAACCTGCACCGCCACGGCCCGATGCCAGCGTCTGGCCCTCGACCAGCGGCAGCGCCATCCTGACACCCGGGACGGCCGCAAATTTCTGGGTGAGCTCGGCGTAATCGGTGAGCGGCCCGTCGATCGGCTGGACGATCATGTGGCCGTTGATGCCGAGAATGCGCGAGATCAGCTCGGTGCGGAAACCGTTCATCACGGCCATGACGATGATCAGCGTCGCGACGCCGAGCATGATGCCGATGAAGGAAAAACCGGCGATGACCGAGATGAAGGCCTCGCGGCGGCGCGAGCGCAGGTAGCGCCAGGCGACCATCCGCTCGAAAGCCGAGAAAGGACCGGCCGCAGGCGAACCACCCGCCTTTACCGCTTCACCATTCGCCGCGACACTCGCCATGCCATTTCCTCAACCTGCCGAAGGCGGGAAATCCGCCGTGATACGCCTGCCGGCTTTATCGGCCGGCGAGCCTGTTCATGGCCGCTTCGACGGTCAGCGTTTCGCGCTCGCCGGTCTTGCGGTCTTTGACCTCCACTTCGCCTGACGCGGCGGAGCGGGGTCCGACAATCACCTGGACCGGCACGCCGATCAGGTCGGCGGTCGCGAACTTGGTGCCGGCACGCTCGTCCGTGTCGTCGTAGAGCACGTCCTTGCCGACCGTCGCGAGACCGCCATAGAGCGTTTCGCAGATCCGGTCGCAGGCCTCGTCGCCGGGCTTCATGTTGATGACCACGACGTCGAACGGCGCGACCGATGCCGGCCAGATGATTCCGTTGTCGTCATGCGATGCTTCGATGATGGCGGGAACAAGGCGTGTCGGGCCGATGCCGTAGGAACCCATGTGGACAGGGTGTTCCTTGCCGTCCGGTCCCTGCACCCTGGCGCCCATCGGCTCGGAATATTTGGTGCCGAAATAGAAGATATGGCCGACCTCGATGCCGCGGGCGGAAAGCCGGTCGGTCTCGGGAATGGCGTTGAAGGCTTCCTCGTCGTGCATTTCCGAGGTCGCGGCATAGACGGACGTCCACTTATCGAAGACCGCCTGCATGGCCTCGACGTCATCGAAATTGGTGTCCGTGCTGGGGATGTCGAAGTTGACGAAATCCTTGTGGGAAAACACTTCCGACTCACCCGTCTCGGCCAGGATGATGAATTCGTGGGACAGGTTGCCGCCGATCGGGCCGGTGTCGGCGCGCATCGGGATCGCCCTGAGGCCAAGCCTGGAGAAGGTGCGCAGATAGGCGGTGAACATCTTGCGATAGGAATGCTCGGCGGCTTCCTTGGTCAGATCGAAGGAATAGGCGTCCTTCATCAGGAACTCGCGCGAGCGCATGGTGCCGAAGCGCGGACGGATTTCGTCACGGAACTTCAGCTGGATGTGATAGAGGTTGAGCGGCAGGTTCTTGTAGGATTTGACGTAGGACCGGAAGATGTCCGTGATCATTTCCTCGTTGGTGGGGCCGTAGAGCATCGGCCGCTCCTGGCGGTCCTTGATGCGCAGCATTTCCTTGCCATAGGCATCGTAGCGGCCGCTTTCCTGCCAGAGTTCGGCGGACTGCAGCGTCGGCATCAGCACCTCGATGGCGCCGGCACGGTTCTGCTCCTCGCGGATGATGGCGTTGACCTTGTCGAGCACCCGCTTGCCGAGCGGCAGCCAGGAATAGATGCCCTGGCTCTGCTGGCGGATCATGCCGGCACGCAGCATCAGCCGATGGGACGCGATTTCCGCTTCCTTGGGGTTTTCCTTCAGGATGGGCATAAAATAGCGGGACAGGCGCATCGCGATTTCCGAGGTTGCCAGGCCTACCCCCGGCAGGCGAGGAATCGGCCATTTTCTTCAACAATATTGGGAGGGTACATAGCCGTTCCTCAGGCCCAAGGGAACCCGCCCCAGCATGAATCGCACGTTGTTCACGAATCTGCGCCGGCACTTCCAGACCTGCCAAAAGCGGGGATTTCGTGGCAAGTGTGCGACATTTTTGTCAACCGAAAAATTTTATCGAAGTGTAGCAAAAATACAAAAAAAGCGGATGACAAAGCACATCCTTTGGGCTAGGTTCAGCTCACAAAAGAGGCAAGGAGTTCAAATTCTTGCCATTTCGCGGTCAAGTCTTGGGAGGATCAGATCTTAGGCGCGCTTGTCGCAGCCCCGGTAACGGTTAAGGATCACGCGACACTAGAAACAAGGCTTAACCGCCTTGTTTTTTTTTGCTTTTTAGCCAGTCGAACGGGTCACGCGGGTGCCTTCGCCGCCGCTCCTATGCCTGCAAATCATGACAGAGGAATGACAGGCTTCCGACGATCCTGCCTTATTCGTGCGCTTCAGTCGAAGGTCGGCACAATGACGGGGATATCGGCAATGCCGACGCCGAAATAGGCGGATGCTACGTAGTAGCCCAGATAGAGCACTGTCGAGATCACCGTCGTCAGCAGGATGACGCGGCCGCCGCGAAACCGGGCCGGGGCGCTTTCCACAGTACCGTTGGTCACCTCGCCGTCTTCCTGCTGGCTGCGATAGCCGAGTGGAAGGACGATGAAGAGCACGGTCCACCAGATGATGAAGTAGATGGCGGCGACCGTCAAAAGCGGCATGGTCTCGACTCGATTCCGGTTCGAAGAATGGGCGCCTTATAGGCCTAAAGGCCCACAAGCTCAAATCTGCATCGCCTGACGTGATGTCACAGCTGCGGGACTCACACCTGTTCGAGCTCGACCAGGGTGCCGTTGAAGTCCTTCGGATGCAGGAAAAGCACAGGTTTTCCATGGGCTCCGGTCTTTGGAGTGCCGTCTCCGAGGACCCGCGCACCGGACGCCTTCAGCTTGTCGCGGACGGCGATGATATCGTCTACCTCGTAGCAGATATGGTGCATGCCGCCGGACGGGTTCTTCTCGAGGAAGGCCGCAATCGGCGAATCGGGTCCGAGCGGCTCGAGCAGCTCCACCTTGGTGTTGGGGAGTTCGACGAAGACCACGGTGACGCCATGCTCCGGCAAGGCCTGGGCCTGGGAGACGCGTGCGCCGAGCGTATCGCGATAGGTCGTGGTCGCGACGCCAAGATCCGGCACGGCGATGGCGATGTGATTGACGCGTCCGAGCATGTCTGTCCTCCTTCGGGAACTGCATCCATTCCCGCCCCCTCACCTGAAAAATCTAGCACTTAGCCTTCCGGCTAAGATGCTGATTTTTCTTCCTCCCCCGCCATGGGGGAGGTAGGACTGCGGCGCCGCGGCACTCTTATCTCTCCCCTTGCGGGAGAGATAGCGATTTCAACATCTTAGCCAAAGGCTAAGTGTTAGAAATCGCAAGTGAGGGGCAAACAACCCGTCCCCTCAGAGACGCGTAACGAACACCGTCACGATCGGTTTCTTGCCCCAGGCCTCGTTGGCGGTGGAGCGGACGGCGCGACGGATCGCCTCGCGGACCATGTCGAGATCCTTGCGACGGGCGCGCGGAATGCTTTCGACGGCGCCGAGCACCGCGTCATAAAGCGTGTCCTCCATGTCCTCGCCCTCATCGTCGAATTCCGGCAGGCCGAAGGCGATGAGATCGGGATCGGTCACGAAGTCATAGCGGGCATCGAGCAGGACGTTGACGGAGACATGGCCGACGAAGGAGAGCTTGCGGCGGTCGCCGATGCCCATTTCCTCGAAGTCGCCGATCAGCTTGCCGTCCTTGAAGATGCGCCCATGCGGCGCATCGCCGATCACCTCGGCCGGGCCGGGCGCCAGACGCAGAATATTGCCGTTCCTGACGCGCGGGATGCTGTTGATGCCGACGGATGCGCCGAGCTCGGCCTGGGCCGTCAGATGCGCGGCCTCGCCGTGGACGGGCACGAGGATCTGCGGGCGGGTCCACTCGTACATCTGAACCAGTTCGCTGCGGCGCGGGTGGCCGGAGACGTGGACGAGCGCATCGCTGTCGGTGACGATCTTGATACCCTGCTCGATCAGGCCGTTCTTGATCTCGATGATCGCCTTCTCGTTGCCGGGGATGGTGCGCGAGGAAAACACCACCGTATCGCCTGACGTCAGCGCCACGTGGCGCATCTCGTCGCGGGCGATCTTGGCGAGTGCGGCGCGCGGCTCGCCCTGGCTACCGGTCAGGATCACCACGATCTTGTCGCGCGGGATATAGCCGTACTCGTCCTCGGCGATGAAGGGCTTCAGGCCCTCCATGATGCCGATATCGCGGGCGACGCCGACGACGCGCTTCAGCGACGAGCCGAGCAGCAGGACTTCGCGGCCGGCAGCGTCCGCGGCCTGGGCGATCGACCGGATGCGGCCGACATTCGACGAGAAGGTGGTGATCGCCACCCTGCCCTCGGCCGCCTCGATGATCTTGCGCAGGCCTTCGGAGACTTCCTCCTCGGAGGGCGAAACGCCCTCGCGCATGGAGTTGGTGCTGTCGCACATAAGCGCCAGCACGCCTTCGTCGCCAATCTTGCGGAAGCGAGCCTCGTCTGTGAACGGCCCGAGCGACGGCGCGTGGTCGATCTTCCAGTCGCCGGTATGGACGACGTTGCCGAGCGGGGTGCGGATCACCAGCGACATCGGCTCGGGGATCGAATGGTTGACGCCGATCGCCTCGATTTCGAACGGGCCGATATTGATGCGGTCGCCGGCCTTGAAGATCGTCACCGGGATTTCGGCGCGCGAACCTTCGTAGTTGCGTTTGGCTTCCAGCATGCCGGCGGTGAACGGCGACGCGTAGACGGGCACGTTGAGACCCGGCCAGAGGTCGTTCATGGCGCCGTAGTGATCCTCATGCGCATGAGTGATGATCATCGCCTTGAGATGGCTGCGCTGGCTGGCGAGGAAGCGGATATCCGGCAGCACTAGATCGACGCCCGGTAGGTCCGGTCCCGGAAAGGTCACGCCGCAATCGACCATGATCCACTGGCGTTTCTCCGGCGTTCCATAGCCGTAGAGGGCGAGGTTCATGCCGATCTCGCCGACGCCGCCAAGCGGCAGAAACACCAGTTCTTCTTGGTTTGCCATTTTCTTTGTCTATTCCATTCCTTGAAAAAATACATCACCGGCGGCGATCGACGTTAGCGCGCCCAGTCCGGTGTCGAGCAGCAAAAATCCTTTGTCATCGATACCTGCGAATGTACCAACAAGCGAGCGGTCCGGCAGGTTCACGGTGATTTTTTCGCCGATGCCGCAGGCGACCTCGCGCCAGCGCCGGCTGATTTCCGGCGTGCCCCGGCCCTCATCCCAGGATTCCAGAACCTGAGCCATCTCTCTGAAAAGATGCGCGAAAAGCTCCTCCGGAGAGACGTTGGCGCCGTGATCAGCAAGCCGCGTGACCGCGTAGGCTGCACTATCGGGCATGTGCCGGATATTGATGCCGATACCGATGACGAGCGCGCGGCGGCCATCCGGCAGCCCCTCGCCCTCCAGAAGGATGCCACAGGTCTTCTTGCGGCCGATCAGGATATCGTTCGGCCATTTGACGTCGAGCGGCTCGCCGCCCGGCGGCAGAACCGACCTGACTGCGGCATGGACGGCGACCGCGACCGCGAGCGGCAGCGAGCCGATCCTCTCCGGCGGTGCAGGATCGATCAGCAGCAGCGAAGCATAGAGATTGCCGGGTTCCGATGTCCAGGCCCGGCCACGGCGGCCGCGGCCGGCGAGCTGGCGCGTTGCGGTCAGCCACAACAAACCGGAATCGCCCGCGCGAGCGCGGGCGAGACATTCGCTATTGGTGGATCCGACCTCGTCGAGCGCCTCGTGACGGAACGCATCGAGCGAGAAACGGCCCCTTGCTCCGGGCATTCTCAGAAGAAGGACTTCGCGGCGGCACTTGCCGCCGTGCCGATCGGTCCGCCGATCAGCACATAGGCCACGACGAACAGGCCGGAGAGACCGAAGACCAGGCGCAGCTCGCCGGAGATACGGGCGAACTCGCCCTTGGCTTCATCGAACCACATCAGCTTGACGATGCGCAGGTAGTAGTAGGCGCCGACGACCGAGGAGAGCACGCCGATGACGGCCAGCGCATAGAGCTTGGCTTCGATCGCCGCGACGAACACGAAATACTTTGCGAAGAAGCCTGCCAGCGGCGGAATGCCGGCCATCGAGAACATCAGCGCAGTCAGCACGATCGCCATGAAAGGCTTGGTGGACGACAGGCCGGCGAGATCGTCGACATTCTCGACATTGCCACCTTCCTTGCGGCGCATCGCCATGATGCAGGCGAAGGTACCCAGCGTCATGACCATATAGATGGTCATGTAGAGGACGACGCCGGAGACGCCCGTCTCGGAGCCGGCGGCAAGGCCGACCAGCGCGTAGCCCATGTGGCCGATCGAGGAATAGGCCATCAGTCGCTTGATGTTGCGCTGGCCGATCGCGGCGAACGAGCCGAGCAGCATGGAGGCGATCGACACGAAGACGATGATCTGGCGCCAGTCGGCAACGAGCGGCAGGAAGGCGTCGGACACGATGCGCACCAGGATCGCCATGGCGGCAACCTTCGGGCCCGCCGCGAAGAAGGCGGTGACCGGGGTCGGCGCGCCTTCATAAACGTCCGGCGTCCACATGTGGAACGGCACGGCGGAAATCTTGAAGCAGGCGCCGGCGAGCACGAAGACCATGCCGAAGATGAGGCCCAGGCCACGGGTTTCGGCGGAGAGAACCTTGGCGATGCCTTCGAAGCCGGTATTGCCGGTGAAGCCGTAGACCAGCGACATGCCGTAAAGCATCATGCCGGAGGAGAGCGCGCCGAGGACGAAATATTTGAGGCCGGCTTCGGTCGAGCGCAGGCTGTCCCGGTTGAAGGCAGCGATGACGTAGAGCGCCAGCGACATCAGTTCGAGGGCGAGATAGAACGCGATCAGGTCGTTCGCCGAGATCAGCAGCAGCATGCCCAGCGTCGACAGAACCAGAAGCACCGGGAACTCGAAGCGGTTGAGCTGATCCGACTTCGCATGGCCGACGGACATGACCATGGCGGTGATCGAACCGATGAGCGCCAGGACCTTCATGAAGCGGCCGAAGGCATCCAGCTTGAAGGCGCCGCCATAGGCCACGCCCTCTCCGGGCATGAAGATCAGCCAGAGGCCGGCGACCGCCAGCAGTGCTACCGCAAGCCCCGTCACCGTCGGCGCGGACTTGTCGCCGGAGAAGACGCCGATCATCAGAAGAGCGAGCGCGCCCACGGCCAGGATGATCTCCGGCATCGAGAGCTGCAGGCTTAGGGAGAGAATTTCAGCGGTCATGTCCAGTCGTGTCCCGTCTCAGTGCACGTTGAGTGCAAGGTCTTTCGCTGCTGCCAGGGCTGCGGAATAATTGTTCACCAGCAGGTCTACCGATGCTGCCGTCGCATCGAAGATCGGCGCCGGATAGAAGCCGTAGAAGATGGTGATCGCGATCAGCGGATAGAGGATCAGCTTTTCGCGGCCGGAAAGGTCGAGCAGGCCTTTGAGGCTTTCCTTCTCGAGCGCCCCGAAGATCACCCGGCGATAGAGCCAGAGCGCGTAGGAGGCCGAGAGGATGACGCCGGTGGCCGCAAACAGGGCGACCCAGGTGTTGACCCGGAAGACGCCGATGATCGTCAGGAATTCGCCGACGAAGCCGGACGTGCCCGGCAGGCCGACATTGGCCATGGTGAAGATCATGAAGGCGACGGCGTATTTTGGCATGTTGTTGACGAGACCGCCATAAGCCGAGATCTCACGGGTGTGGAGACGGTCGTAGACAACGCCGACGCAGAGGAAGAGTGCGCCCGACACGATACCGTGCGACAGCATCTGGAAGATCGCGCCCTGCACGCCCTGCACGTTGGCGGCAAAGATCCCCATGGTCACGTAACCCATGTGGGCGACCGACGAATAGGCGATCAGCTTCTTGATGTCGTCCTGCATCATCGCCACCAGCGAGGTGTAGATGATGGCGATGACCGACAGCGAGAAGACCAGCGGCGCGAAATGTTCGGATGCGATCGGGAACATGGCGAGCGAGAAACGGATCATCCCGTAACCGCCGAGCTTCAGCATGACACCGGCCAGGATCACCGAGCCAGCGGTCGGAGCCTGGACGTGCGCGTCCGGAAGCCAGGTATGGACCGGCCACATCGGCATCTTGACCGAGAAGGCCGCAAAGCAGGCGAGCCAGAGCCAGGTCTGCATGCCGGCCGGGAAGCCGTATTTCAGGAGCGCGGTAATGTCTGTGGTGCCGGCCTGCCAGTACATGGCCATGATGGCGAGCATCATCAGCACCGAGCCGAGCAGCGTATAGAGGAAGAACTTGTAGGAGGCGTAGACGCGATCCTTGCCGCCCCACACGCCGATGATGACGAACATCGGGATGAGGGTCGCTTCGAAGAAGACGTAGAAGAGAACGACGTCGAGCGAAACGAAGACGCCGGTCATGACCACTTCCAGAAGCAGGAAGGCGATCATGTACTCCTTGAGGCGCTTCTCGATCGTATTCCAGCTGGCGAGCACGCAGAAGGGCATCAGGACGGTCGTCAGGATGACGAACAGCATGGAAATGCCGTCGACGCCGAGATGATAGGAGATGCCGCTGCCGAGCCAGTCGTGCTTCTCGACCATCTGGAAGCCGGCATTCGAATTGTCGAAACCGATCCAGATGAACAGCGAGACGATGAAGGTGAAGACCGTCGTGAACAGCGAGACGTTGAGGATGTTACGGCGCCCGAAGGGGCCGTCTTCCCGTGTCAGAAGCAGCAACAGTACGCCGACCAGCGGCAGAAAGGTGACCGTCGAGAGAATTGGCCAGTCGGTCATTAGATCGAGCTCCCGAGCATCATCCAGGTGACGAGGGCGGCGATGCCGATCAGCATCGCGAACGCATAGTGATAAAGATAACCGGACTGCAGCTTGACCACCCGGTTGGTGACGTCGACCACGCGGGCGGCAACGCCGTTCGGGCCGTAGGTATCGATGACGCCGATGTCACCCTTCTTCCACAGGAACCGGCCGAGCGCCTTGGCGGAGCGGACGAAGAGGAAGTCGTAGAGTTCGTCGAAATACCACTTGTTGAGCAGGAACTCGTAGAGGACCTTCTGCGAAGCGGCGAGACGACGGGGCGTCGAAGGCGACTTGATGTAGAAATACCAGGCCGTGACGAAGCCGACCGCCATGGCGATGAAGGGGCTCCAGGCGACCAGGACCGGCACGTGATGGAACTCTTCGAGGATCTTGTTTTCCGGAAGCGTGAACAGCGCACCCTTCCAGAACTCGGCATATTCGTGGCCGAAGAAATAACCTTCGAACAGAACGCCGGCGAGAACCGCACCGGCGGCGAGGATATAGAGCGGCGCCAGCATGACCATCGGCGATTCGTGTACATGGTGCATGACGTCGGCCGACGCGCGCGGCTTGCCGAAGAAGGTCATGAAAGCGAGACGCCAGGAATAGAAGCTGGTGAACAGCGCGGCGATGACCAGAAGCGTGAAGGCAAAACCCGCCGCCGCCGAATGGGACGAATAGGCGCTTTCGATGATCACGTCCTTGGAGAAGAAGCCGGCGAAGCCGAACATGGTTCCCGGGATGCCGACGCCGGTCAGCGCCAGCGTGCCGATCGTCATCATCCAGAAAGTGACCGGAATGTGCTTCCTGAGGCCGCCCATGTAGCGCATGTCCTGCTCGCCATCGACGGCATGGATGACCGAGCCGGCGCCAAGGAACAGCAGCGCCTTGAAGAAGGCGTGGGTGAAGAGGTGGAAGATCGCCGCGCCATAGGCGCCAAGGCCGAGCGCCACGAACATGTAGCCAAGCTGCGAGCAAGTCGAATAGGCGATGACGCGCTTGATGTCGTTCTGGACGAGGCCGACGGTCGCCGCGAAGAAGGCGGTGATCGCGCCGATGATCGTCACGACCAGCAGGGCGTTGGGCGACAGTTCGAAGATCGGCGACATGCGGGCGACGAGGAAGACGCCGGCGGTGACCATGGTCGCGGCATGAATGAGCGCAGACACCGGGGTCGGGCCTTCCATGGCGTCCGGAAGCCAGGTGTGCAGCAGGAACTGCGCCGACTTGCCCATCGCGCCCATGAACAGCAGCAGGCAGACGATGGTGATCGCGCCGCTCTTGGTCAGTTCCATGCCGAAGATGTTGGCGATGACCTGAGACGCTTCCGGAGCACCCGCAGCCGGCAGATAGGTGGCGGCAGCCGCAAAGATCGTCTCGAAGCTGATCGAGCCGAACAGCACGAAGACGCCGGCAATGCCGAGAACGAACCCGAAGTCGCCGACGCGGTTGACGATGAAGGCCTTCATCGCGGCAGCCGAGGCCGACGGCTTCTTGTACCAGAAGCCGATGAGCAGGTAGGAGGCGAGACCGACGCCTTCCCAGCCGAAGAACATCTGGGCGAGGTTGTCGGCCGTAACCAGCATCAGCATTGCGAAGGTGAACAGCGACAGGTAGGCGAAGAAGCGCGGCCGATGCGGGTCGTGGTGCATGTAGCCGATCGAATAGACATGCACGAGCGTCGAGACGGTGTTGACGACGACGAACATGACCGCCGTCAGCGTGTCGACGCGGAAAGCCCATTCGACGTCGATGCCGCCGGACTGGATCCAGCGCATGACCGGAACCTTGATCACCTCGCCTGCTTCGCCATGGGCGAGCGCGACGTTGAAGAAGACGATCCAGGAGAGCACGGCCGCTATGATCATCAGGCCGCTGGTGACGTATTCGGATGCCTTTGCGCCGATCGAACGGCCGAACAGGCCGGCGATCAGGAAGCCGATCAGGGGAAGAAAGACGATTGCCTTGTAGATCATGACCCGATCAGCCCTTCATCATATTGACGTCTTCGACGGCGATCGAACCGCGGTTGCGGTAGAAGACGACGAGAATTGCAAGACCGATGGCCGCTTCGGCGGCCGCCACGGTCAGAATGAACAATGCGAAGACCTGGCCGACGATGTCGTTCAGGAAGGAGGAGAAGGCCACCATGTTCAGGTTGACCGAGAGCAGGATGAGCTCCACCGACATCAGGATGATGATGACGTTCTTGCGGTTCAGGAAGATGCCGAAAACGCCGAGCGTGAAGAGGATGGCGCTGACCGTGAGGTAATGGGAAAGTCCGATTTCCATGTCTTTATTCCTTTTTCCCGCCTCAGACGCCCTGGCCCGGCTTGACCTTGACCACTTCGACGGCTGTCGCCGGCGTGCGGGCCACCTGCTTGGAAACATCCTGTCGCTTGATATTGGTGCGGTGACGCAGGGTCAGCACGATCGCGCCGATCATCGCCACCAGAAGCACCAGACCGGCGATCTGGAAGAAGTAGACGTAGTTCGTATAGAGCACGTCGCCTAACGCCGCCGTGTTGGTGCGGCTGGCCGGATTCGGGATCGGCATGGTGATAGCCTTGGCCGCTTCCGGCGTCAGCACGCTGCCGCCGATGACGACTACCAGTTCGGCGGCGACGATGAGGCCGACCAGCATGCCGATCGGCGCATATTGCAGCACGCCCGAGCGCAATTCCGCAAAGTCGATATCGAGCATCATGACGACGAAGAGGAAGAGCACCGCGACAGCGCCGATATAGACGACCAGCAGGATCATCGCCAGGAACTCGGCGCCCGTCAGCAGGAAGAGACCGGCAGCGTTGAAGAAGACCAGAATGAGGAACAGCACCGAGTGCACCGGGTTCTTGGCCGAAATGACCATGAACGCCGATGCCACCGCGATGAACGCGAAGAGATAGAAGAAGATTGCCTGCAGACCCATCGTGGTGCCTTTTCGTCCGTCACCGGGATCGGAGCGAATGCCCCTACCCGTCGAAACCCGGCCTTGTGATATGCGCCGGGTATTTCATCCAGATGTCACCGGCGCACTACCCGCTGAATGGGCGGCACCGGACAAATCACCCCGCCTTAGCGGTAGGGCGCATCGATTGCCATGTTGCGAGCGATTTCGCGCTCCCAGCGGTCGCCGTTTTCCAGGAGACGCGCCTTGTCGAAATAGAGTTCTTCGCGCGTCTCGGTCGAGAATTCGAAATTCGGGCCCTCGACGATCGCATCCACCGGGCAGGCTTCCTGGCAGAAGCCGCAATAGATGCACTTCACCATGTCGATATCGTAACGCACCGTGCGGCGGGTGCCGTCGTTGCGGCGGGGACCTGCCTCGATGGTGATCGCCTGGGCAGGACAGATCGCCTCGCAGAGCTTGCAGGCGATGCAGCGTTCCTCGCCGTTCGGATAACGGCGCAACGCATGTTCGCCGCGGAAACGCGGAGAGACCGGACCCTTTTCGAACGGGTAGTTGATCGTCGCCTTCTGCTTGAAGAAGTAGCGCATCGACAGGAAGAACGCGCCGACGAACTCCTTCAGGAACAGCGAATTCACGGCTTGGCCGAGACTTGCCATATTATTCTCCAATGATGCCGGAAGCCTGGACGGTCATGGTCATGCCCACCCAGCCAGCTTCAGCACGAATGCGGTAATGACGACCATGGCAAGCGACAGCGGCAGGAAGATCTTCCAGCCAAGACGCATGAGCTGGTCATAGCGGTAACGCGGTACGAAGGCCTTCACCATGGCGAACATGAAGAAGACGAGCATCGACTTCAGCATGAACCAGACGATGCCCGGTACCCAGTTGAGGAGCCAGATATCGACCGGCGGCAGCCAGCCCCCGAGAAACAGGATGGTCGTCAGCGCGCACATCAGGCAGACGGCTGCGTATTCGCCGAGCATGAACATCATGTAAGGCGAGGAGCCGTACTCGACCATGAAGCCGGCGACCAGTTCCGATTCCGCTTCGGGAAGATCGAAGGGCGGGCGGTTCGTTTCGGCGAGCGCCGAGATGAAGAACACCACGAACATCGGGAACAGCGCCAGCCAGTGCCAATCGAGGAACGAGGCAGGCAGGCCCATCCTCGTGCCAAGACCGTCATGCTGGGCATTGACGATATCGGTCAGGTTCAGCGAGCCGACGCAGAGGAGCACGGTGACGATGACGAAGCCGATCGAGACTTCGTAGGAGACCATCTGCGCCGCCGAACGGAGCGCGCCGAGGAACGGATATTTCGAGTTCGAAGCCCAGCCACCCATGATGATGCCGTAGACTTCGAGCGAGGAGATCGCAAAGATATAGAGGATGCCGACGTTGATGTTGGCGATGACCCATCCGTCCGCGAGCGGCACCACAGCCCAGGTCGACAGGGCCAGGAGCACGGCAACCAGCGGCGCGAGCAGGAAGACGGCCTTGTTGGCGCCAGCCGGAATGACGGGCTCCTTGAAGACGAACTTCAAAAGGTCGGCGAAGGACTGGAACAGGCCGAAGGGGCCAACGACGTTCGGGCCGCGGCGCAGCTGCACGGCCGCCCAGATCTTGCGGTCGGCAAGCAGAACATAGGCGATGAAGACGAGCAGGCAGACCAGCAGCAGCAGCGACTGCGCGACCATGACGATGCCCGGCCAGACGTAGATGGAAAAGAACGAGTCCATGTTCAAACTTACTCCGCCGCAGCCTGGAAATTGTTGCGGGCCAATGCCGAGCATTCAGCCATGACGGCAGACGCGCGAGCGATCGGGTTCGTCAAATAGAAGTCTTTGATCGGCGACGCAAACCCGGACTTCGTCATACCACCGGCTTTTTGGCCAAGTGCGGCAATTTCGTTCACCGAGCCCGCCGCAATCTCGTCGATAGCCGCGAAATGCGGGTAATCCGCATAGAGTTTCGCACGCAGGGCGCTCAGCGAATCGAAAGGCAGCTTGTTTCCGAGCACGTCGGAGAGCGCGCGGATGATCGCCCAGTCTTCGCGAGCCTCGCCGGGCGCGAAGCCGGCGCGGTTGCCCATCTGGACGCGGCCTTCGGTATTGACCCAGGTTCCCGACTTTTCGGTGTAGGCCGCACCCGGCAGGATGACGTCGGCATTGTGCGCGCCGGCATCGCCATGGCTGCCGATATAGACAGTGAACTTGGCGCCCTTCTTGGAGAAGTCGAGCTCGTCTGCGCCGAGCAGGAAGAGGACATCCATGCCGGCCAGCTGGGCGCTGGCATTGGCGCCGTTCGCACCCGGCACGAAGCCGAGGTCGAGGCCACCGACGCGGGCAGCGGCAGTGTGGAGGACGGCAAAGCCGTTCCACTCGTCGGTCAGCGCGCCGACCGAGCCGGCAAGCTGGGCGGCCGAGCTAAGGATCGCCGCGCCGTCGGCACGGGAAAGAGCCCCCTGCCCTACGATGATCATCGGGTTCTTTGCAGCCCGCAGCTTGTCGGCGAAGCTGTTTGCGCCGGACGCGAGGTCGGTGAGCGTTTCGGCGCCTGCGCCGAGATAGTCGTAGACGTAACGCAGTTCGCTGACTTCGCCGATCACGCCGATCGGGAAGTTGCCACGGCGGAAGCGCTTGCGGATGCGGGCGTTGAGGACTGCGGCCTCGATGCGCGGATTGGCGCCGACCAGGAGCAGAGCGCCGGCCTGTTCGATGCCTTCGATGGTCGGGTTGAAGATGTAGCTTGCACGGCCGAGCGACGGATCAAGCGCCGTCCCGTCCTGGCGACAGTCGAGGTTTTCCGATCCGAGCGACCGGATCAGTTCCTTCAGGGCGTACATTTCCTCGACCGACGCCAGATCGCCGGCGATCGCGCCGATCTTTGCAGCGGACGTTGCGGAAACGGCAGCCTTGATGGCGCCGAAGGCTTCGCCCCAGGACGCAGCCTGAAGGCGGCCGTCCTTGCGGACGTAAGGCCGGTCGAGGCGCTGGGTCTTCAGGCCGTCCCAGATGAAACGGGTCTTGTCGGAGATCCACTCCTCGTTCACCTGCTCGTTGACGCGCGGCATGATGCGCATCACTTCGCGGCCGCGGGTATCGACGCGGATCGCCGAGCCGACGGCGTCCATGACGTCGATCGATTCGGTCTTGTTGAGTTCCCACGGACGGGCGGTGAAGGCGAAGGGACGCGAGGTCAGCGCACCGACCGGGCAAAGGTCGATGACGTTGCCCTGCAATTCCGATGTCATCGCGCTTTCGAGATAGGTGGTGATCTCGGCATCCTCGCCGCGGCCAATCAGGCCGAGTTCGGAAATGCCGCCGACTTCGGTGGTGAAGCGGACGCAGCGCGTGCAGTGGATGCAGCGGTTCATCACGGTCTTGACCAGCGGGCCGATATACTTGTCTTCGACGGCGCGCTTGTTTTCCGTGTAGCGGGAACTGTCGATGCCGAAGGCCATCGCCTGGTCCTGCAGATCGCATTCACCGCCCTGGTCGCAGATCGGGCAATCCAGCGGATGGTTGATCAGCAGGAATTCCATCACGCCTTCGCGGGCCTTCTTGACCATCGGCGTATTGGTGAAGATTTCCGGCAGCTCGCCGTTCGGGCCGCCGCGGACATCGCGCACGCCCATGGCGCAGGAGGCTGCCGGCTTCGGCGGTCCGCCCTTCACTTCGATCAAGCACATGCGGCAATTGCCGGCGACCGAAAGACGTTCGTGGAAACAAAAGCGCGGGACCTCGGCGCCGGCTTCCTCGCATGCCTGAAGCAGCGTGAAATGATCCGGAACTTCGACCTCTTTGCCGTCAACCTTCAGCTTAACCATCGTCTCACTTACGTCCTTAGTTCCATCCTTTGGGTCTCCTGGGGGTCAGGCGACTCGGGGACATATTCTTTTATTTCAACAGAGCTTTCGCCTGGCCGACCCAGTCGTCGCGGCTGATGCGTCCCTCGAAACCCAATTCCTTGTCGAAACGGGCGATATCGGCCTCGTTCCAGGCCGCGACCTGCGCAAGGCTCGTCACGCCCAGGCCGTTCAGCACTTCCGCCAGCTTCGGACCGATGCCCGAAATCTGCTTCAGGTCGCCGCCCGCAGGTGCCTTGGCCGTCTTCGCCTTCGCCGGCTTTACCGGGGCCGGCTGCCTGGACGAAACCTTAGGAGCGGCCTTGGGCGCAGCTTTCGCCGGCACAGCCTTGGCGGCCGGCTTCCTGACCGGTTCGGCAACGGGTGCCGCCTTGAGAACCGGAGCAGCTGCCTTGCGGGGCGCCTTCGGCTTTTCGGCGACCGGTTTCGCCGGCGCTGCTGCGACGACCGGTTCCGCAGCCGCCGGCGTTTCCGCAGGGGCTGTCGTTTCCGCAATCGGAGAGGCCTCAGCCGGATTTGGATCGGCGGCCTTTTGGCGGTTGCCCGCTTCCATCGCGCCCTGCAGCGCGCCGAAGAAGACGCCAGCCATCTGGGTGGCAATACCGAAACCGATCGCGGTTGCGGCAGCCATGTTCGCCATCAGCGGATTGAGCTTCATCGCCTCGGAAAAATCGGGCATGCGTGCTGGATCGAGCGCCGGACGATCCGCCGCCTCCCGTTCATGCTCTTTGCCCGACTTCGTCACGTGACTACTCCGCAGCTTCCAGGACGGCACCATGCGCCGTCGCGTTTCGGGTATACTGGTCGATACGTGCTTCGATCTCCGGACGGAAATGCCGGATCAGGCCCTGGACAGGCCAGGCCGCCGCATCGCCGAGCGCGCAGATGGTGTGACCTTCGATCTGCTTGGTCACCTGGAACAGCATGTCGATTTCGCGCTTCTGGGCATTGCCCTTGACCATGCGCTCCAGCACCCGCCACATCCAGCCAGTGCCTTCGCGGCACGGCGTGCACTGGCCGCAGCTCTCGTGCTTGAAGAAGGCCGAGATGCGGGCGATCGCCTTGATGACGTCGGTGGACTTGTCCATGACGATGGCGCCGGCGGTGCCGAAGGAGGAGCCGACGGCACGCAGGCCGTCGAAATCCATCTGGCAGTCGATGATGTCCTTGGCCGGCACGATCGGGCAGGATGCGCCGCCCGGAATGACCGCCAGCAGATTGTCCCAGCCGCCGCGGATGCCGCCGGCATGCTTGTCGACCAGCTCGCGGAAGGTGATGCCCATCACTTCTTCGACGGTGCACGGCTTGTTGACGTGGCCGGAGAGCATGAACAGCTTGGTGCCGACATTGTTCGGACGGCCCATGGACGAGAACCAGCCGGCGCCGCGGCGCAGGATGGTCGGAGCAACCGCGATCGATTCGACGTTGTTGACCGTGGTCGGGCAGCCGTAGAGGCCCATATTTGCCGGGAACGGGGGTTTAAGGCGCGGCTGGCCCTTCTTGCCTTCGAGGCTTTCGAGCAGCGCGGTTTCTTCGCCGCAGATATAGGCGCCGGCGCCGTGGTGGACGTAGATGTCGAAATCCCAGCCGAGCTTGTTGTTGCCGCCGAGCAGGCCGAAATCATAGCACTCGTCGATCGCCGCCTGCAGCGCCTCGCGCTCGCGCATGTATTCGCCGCGCACATAGATATAGGCCGTGTTGGCGCCCATGGCGAAACCGGCGATGACGCAGCCTTCGATCAGCGTATGCGGATCGTGGCGCATGATTTCGCGGTCCTTGCAGGTGCCGGGTTCGGATTCGTCGGCATTGACCACGAGGTAATGCGGGCGGCCGTCGCTCTCCTTCGGCATGAAGGACCATTTGAGCCCGGTCGGGAAGCCTGCGCCGCCGCGGCCGCGAAGACCCGAAGCCTTCATCTCGTTGATGATCCAGTCCCGGCCCTTCTCGATGATCTCCTTGGTGCCGTCCCAATGGCCACGGCTCATCGCGCCTTTCAGGGACTTGTCCTTGAGGCCGTAGATATTGGTAAAGATGCGATCCTGATCTTTCAACATGATCTATTCCACAAGTCCGTCGCGATTAAGCCGGTTGCCAGTCGATATATTGCAGCCTTTTGCAAAGGCCGCACACAAATTCTCAAATGTCACGACTCACCTTCAGTCGTGGTCTTGCGCCGCGTGCGCTTCGGCTTCAAGTCCCCGGAGACCGCGCCCGGTTCCGGCGGCGCGCCTTCCGCTGCACTGCCGGGCGTCTTCGGAGCCGGTTTGCTCTTCGCAGTCGCCGAGAGCGGCTGCTTCTCCGCGGCCTTGGCATTCGCGGCGGCGGCCGCCGGGGCGGTGGCAGGGGTCTTCAGTTTCGGGTCCGTCTCCGGCGCCGTGTCCTTGGGACGACCGGCATCGGCCGGAGGAATGCTTGCAGCTGCCGCGGCCTCTTCGGCGCTCGGATGTGGGTCGAGATTGGTGCGGACCGGCTTGATCTCGTCGTTCAACGTCTGCGGGCCGCCCTCGGGGGCCGAGAAGATGCGGTCGATCTGCGGGCCGGGCTTCACTTCGTGGCCCTTGCCGGCTTCGAAAGCGTCGATGATCTCTTCCAGGCGCTGCGGCGTCAGGTCCTCATAGGCATCCTTGAAGATGATGACCATCGGTGCGTTGACGCAGGCGCCCTGACATTCGACTTCTTCCCACGACAGCGTGCCATCGGCATTCAGCGCGAACGGATCGTGGTGAATCTTGTGCTGACAGACCTTCATCAGGTCCTCGGCGCCGCGCAGCATGCAGGGCGTGGTGCCGCAAACCTGGATATGGGCGCGGGTACCGACCGGCTTCAGCTGGAACTGGGTGTAGAAGGTCGCGACTTCGAGGACACGGATATAGGGCATGTCGAGCTTGTTTGCGACGAACTCGATCGCCGCACGGGTCACCCAGCCATCCTGTTCCTGCGCACGCATCAGGAGCGGGATGACAGCCGATTGCTGCCGGCCTGCCGGATATTTCCTGATCGTTGCCTCGGCCCAGACGGAATTCTCGTCATTGAAGGCGAAAATTGCCGGCTGCACCTGGTCTTCGGCTAATCGACGAACGGACATTCTTTTCCACGCCTTATCAGTTTATGGATCCACACCGCGATCTCGTGAGCGTCACGAATTCGCAGGCATAGGCAGACTTGTCTTTCTGCATGAACACTATGAACTTTGTTCCACTGGGAACGGATGACTTGATCTCATATCCTTCGGACAGGAGATCCTTCATCGACCTCGATCCGCCGCCTTGCGTCGAAATCGCGCCATCCGTCTGCGCCTGCTGCGCGAACGCAACCGGGGCAGCAGAGACGAGGGCAGCGAAAACGACGGCGCGGAGCATCAGCGGTCCACCTCGCCGAAGACGATGTCGATCGAGCCGAGCACCGCCGAGACGTCGGCCAGCTGGTGACCCCGACAGATGAAATCCATCGCCTGGAGGTGGGCGTAACCCGGCGCGCGAATCTTGCAGCGGTACGGCTTGTTGGTGCCGTCGGCGACCAGGAAGACGCCGAACTCGCCCTTCGGGGCTTCGACCGCCGCATAAACCTCGCCGGCCGGAACGTGGTAACCTTCGGTATAGAGCTTGAAGTGATGGATCAGCGCTTCCATCGACCGCTTCATCTCGCCGCGCTTCGGCGGCACGACCTTGCCGTCCGTAGACGAGAACGGGCCGGTCCTGGCATCGCCGAGCAGGCGATTGACGCACTGCTTCATGATCTTCACGGACTCACGCATCTCGATCATCCGGATCAGGTAACGGTCGTAGCAATCGCCGTTCTTGCCGATCGGGATGTCGAATTCGAGGTCGGAATAGCACTCGTAGGGCTGCGAGCGGCGCAGGTCCCAGGCAGCGCCCGAACCGCGGACCATGACGCCGGAAAAGCCCCAGGCCCAGGCGTCTTCGAGCTTGACGACGCCGATGTCGACGTTGCGCTGCTTGAAGATGCGGTTGCCGGTCAGCAGGTCGTCGATGTCGTCGAGCTTTGCCGGGAATTCATCGCACCAGATGCCGATATCCTCGACCAGTTCCGGCGGCAGGTCCTGATGGACGCCGCCCGGACGGAAATAGGCCGCATGCATGCGCGAGCCCGAGGCGCGCTCGTAGAACACCATCAGCTTTTCGCGCTCTTCGAAACCCCAGAGCGGCGGCGTCAGCGCGCCGACGTCCATCGCCTGCGTGGTGACGTTGAGAAGATGCGATAGGATGCGGCCGATTTCCGAATAGAGCACGCGGATCAGCTGGCCGCGGATCGGGATCTGGATATCCAGGAGCTTTTCGACGGCGAGAGCGAAAGCATGTTCCTGGTTCATCGGCGCGACGTAGTCGAGGCGGTCGAAATAAGGGATCGCCTGCAGATAGGTCTTGGTCTCGATCAGCTTTTCGGTGCCGCGGTGCAAAAGACCGATATGCGGATCGACGCGCTCGACGATTTCGCCATCAAGCTCCAGGACAAGGCGCAACACGCCATGCGCCGCCGGATGCTGCGGTCCGAAATTGATGTTGAAGTTGCGGACGTTGTGTTCGGTCATACTGCTTGCTCCATGCCGGGCGGCGGATCGCACCGGGCGGGAAAGACGTGCATTCGGCTGGCGCGGATGCGCCGGTCTTAGGCTTTGGCCTTTTCGTCCCCGGGGAGCACGTAGTCCGTGCCTTCCCAAGGAGAGAGGAAATCGAAACTGCGGAATTCCTGGCGCAGCTCGACGGGCTCATAGACGACGCGCTTGGCGTTGTCGTCGTAACGGACCTCGACGAAACCGGTGGTCGGGAAGTCCTTGCGCAGCGGATGGCCTTCAAAACCGTAGTCCGTCAGGATGCGGCGCAGGTCCGGATGGCCGGTGAACAGGATGCCGTACATGTCCCAGGCTTCGCGCTCGAACCAGTCGGCGCCCGGGTAGACCGGGCAGGCAGACGGAACCGGCTCGTCCTCGGCGGTCGCGACCTTGATGCGGATACGCTGGTTCTGGCGGGGCGACAGAAGGTGATAGACCACGTCGAAGCGCTTTTCGCGCGCCGGATAATCCACACCGCAGATGTCGATGAAGCTGATGAACCCGCACTGCACGTCGTCGCGCAGGAAGGTCAGCAGCGGCAGCAGGTTTTCCGCCGTCGCGGTCAGCGTCAGCTCGCCATAGGCGATTTCCGCATCCGCCACGAGGGACGGACGCGCTTCGCGGATGTAGGTCGAAAGCTCGTTCAGGGCTTCACTCATGATCTTGTCCAATTACCCTTAGCCTCTGGCCTCAGCGCTCGATCGTGCCGGTCCGTCGGATCTTCTTCTGCAGCAGAAGCACGCCGTAGAGCAGTGCCTCCGCCGTGGGGGGACAGCCCGGAACATAGATATCGATCGGTACGATGCGGTCGCAGCCGCGCACCACCGAGTAAGAATAGTGGTAATAACCGCCGCCATTGGCGCAGGAGCCCATGGAGATGACGTAACGCGGCTCCGGCATCTGGTCGTAGACCTTGCGGAGCGCGGGCGCCATCTTGTTGGTCAGCGTGCCGGCGACGATCATCACGTCCGACTGACGTGGCGAGGCGCGCGGCGCAAAACCGAAGCGCTCGACGTCATAACGCGGCATCGAAAGCTGCATCATCTCGACCGCGCAGCAGGCGAGGCCGAAGGTCATCCACATCAGCGAGCCCGTGCGGGCCCAGGTGATCAGCTCGTCCGTGGAGGTGACGAGAAAACCCTTGTCGGCGAGCTCATTGTTGATCTCGCCGAAGAACGCGTCGTCGCTGCCGATGGGCTTGCCCGTATTCGGATCGATAATGCCCTTGGGCTGTGGCGCGACGAGAGTGCTGCCGTTGTCGACTACTCCCATTCCAGCGCTCCTTTCTTCCATTCATATATGAAGCCGATCGTCAGAACGGCGAGGAATACCATCATCGACCAGAAGCCGAACCAGCCAATCGCACCGAACGATACCGCCCACGGGAAAAGGAAGGCCACTTCGAGGTCGAAGATGATGAAGAGGATCGAGACCAGGTAGAAGCGAATGTCGAACTTCATGCGCGCATCGTCGAAGGCGTTGAAGCCGCATTCGTAGGCCGACAGCTTTTCCGAATCGGGCGCCTTGTAGGCGACGGCGAACGGCGCAACCAGAAGCGCGATGCCGATCACCAGGGAAATGCCGATGAAAATCGCGATCGGGATATAGGAAGTGAGGAGTTCACTCATTGTATTCGATCCCAGCTTGCCTGAAGCGTCGGGAGACGACGCCTGAATATCAATGCACAGGCAAAGCGAACGTGCATTGCAACAAGCCGTGGTTAGCGCAGCCGAAGCCCCGGCGCAAGCTTTTTGAATGTCGCATCCTGCGCCAAAATGGAGCAGTTCAAACGATTATCAGCGGCCGCATCGTGGCGACAGCCTCCGGCCGTGATCGTCAGGGACTGGCAATGGCCAAATCATATTGGGAAGGGCGTCCTCTCGGATGGTAAATGGCGCGAGTGACGGGGCTCGAACCCGCGACCTCCGGCGTGACAGGCCGGCACTCTAACCGACTGAGCTACACCCGCGCATAATGCCGACTGACGGCTCGCCCCCTACGCCCAAGAAGCGTAAAAAGCGGGTTGTTCGAAGAAGAGAATGGCGCGAGTGACGGGGCTCGAACCCGCGACCTCCGGCGTGACAGGCCGGCACTCTAACCAACTGAGCTACACCCGCGCATTTCTCTTGAGGTCGAAACCTCTTGGCCGGGCGACCTCAATCGCTCGGTTGAGCGGCTAACTAAGAGGTTCGTGATCGGGTGTCAAGCGCGTTTCAAGACAAAAGGATGACGTCTCGTCGCTTTGCCCTCTCCTGTCCCATATACGCCCCTGTCCAGTCGGCTCTTCCCCAAAATTTTCAAAAAAACATCATGAAAGCCCTTGCGGTTTTTCCGCGATCCGCATAGATCACGGCCACCGACGCGGCGGGCCTTGAGGCTCCGCAATCGCGAACGGGCGATTAGCTCAGTTGGTAGAGCGCCTCGTTTACACCGAGGATGTCGGGAGTTCGAGTCTCTCATCGCCCACCATTCCCACCCTCTTTCCTGCCTCTACTTCGAGTTTTCCCTCTTCCGGGAGATCGTGTCGCTACGTCTCGCGCTTCAGTTTCGGTCGAGCGCTCGCAATCCCACTCGATTCTGTTGGCTGTCGCGGGGAAGAACAGCCGCCGTGAGCGTGACAGCTCGCTCCATTCCCGCCGTCCCACAGCCTCCGATCCGCGAGGCATATCAGGCGTTTCGCCGCCGAACGCTTCCGGGTGCCATCCATCATTCAGCGAATCTTTTCCGCCACTTCGTCCCCGCTGCTCAACCCGTTCCTAAAATCGGTTCCGAACTGCTGCCCGTCTGCGGATAGACGCTCGGGCGCAGTCTGGAGCACGAGGAGACAGGAATGGGGAAACATCATTTCAGACACAGCATCAACATGGGAGGCGCCGGCGGATGCGCTCGGTGCCGGACGGCGAGCGTTCGCGGCGGGAGGAGATGATGCTGGATCTCGGACTTTCCCTGACTGGTCCCGGCACTTTTTCCATCGGCGGCGGTGAGTCGCCCGAAGACGACGGGTTCACCCTGATGGATGCCGAAGGCAACGCGCTCGCCGACGCAGAAAACAATCAGCTCACCATCAGCCAACTCACGATCAGCCGATTCATCGGCCTGGAGGACTGACACGATGCCATCGCGCCAAATTCCGAAACTCTACATTCCCTCAGATGCCACCGAAGCGGCAATCCGAGCCGTACATGCGGCAGCCGTCGCGGCGGGCGGCGGCGGCACCATCCTGCTGCCGGATGCGGTGATCACGCTTACGGGACCGCTCCCGGTCGCCTCCGGCATCGGTTACCAGGGCGTGCAGCCGGTGCTGACCTATCTCAACGACACCCTGCCGGACAGCGGATGGGATTTCGTCGGCGGCACCGTGCTTGCCGGCGACGGCTCCTTTCCGGCTTTTGCCGCCAATGACGCAGACCTTGGCTCGCCGTCCGCGACGATCACCGCCGACTGCATTACCGGCTGGCGGTGCGAGCATATCGGCTTTACCGGCTTCACACGCGCCGTCAGCATCGGCGCGGTGAACAATATCGGCCTGCAGTTTTCCACCATCCATGACCTCTTCATCCGCGACTGCAGCGACTGGGGCATGTTCCTTGCCAATTTCATGCACACGGACGTTTCCCGGGTCTGGACGCATCTTTGCGAAAACGGCCAGTATTATGCTTCGTTGCTGCCCGGTTCGACCCTGATGCCCGGAAACAGCCGCTTCGATTCGCTCTTCAACATCATTCCCGCCGATGGACGAGACAATCGGCTCTGCCGGGGTATCGTATTCGAGGCCGGCGGAGACGGCGCCCGTCTGAACGAGATGTATGCCGACCGCATCCAGAACAACGCCTTCAACCGGACCGAGCTTGCGGTGAGCGCGACTTTCTCCAACGGTTCGGCGAATATCGCCGTTGCCGACGGCAGCAAATTCCGGGCGCGCATGCCGGTCGCGTTCACGAGCAGCGATTACGGGATCACCGCCGGGCGGGTCCATGTCGTCAAGTCGGTGAGCGGCAATACGATCCAGATCGGCAAGGCCTTCACCTCCCCGGCCATAATAGCGTCCGGCAGCGGCTCGCTGATGCTTTCGTCCTGGGGCATGCCCTGTTTCGAATTAAGCTCCCGCCATGAAGGCGCGTTCGTCTCCAACTCGCGCTTCCTCGGCGTGGATGTGGAAGGCGGCTCCGGCGCCGGGATTTACGTGGAGAACGCACAGGGCTGCGATCTCAACATCTCAGAAGTGCCCGGCGACAAGAATGCCGACGTCGTCGGACGCGCCACCGGCTTCAGCCGGTTCTACAGCAGCAACACGACGATTACCGATTTCGACACGGCTTCAGCAACCAGCCAGTTTCACGGCGCGCGCGGAATTGGCCGCCACGCGATGCTATCAGGTCTGTGGACCGATCAGACCCGCAACGGATTGGCGGCATTCAACATTCGCGGCGACGCAGGGGAGAATCAAGGGGACCTGGAGGTCAGGGGAGGCAACAGCTTCATCTATCCCCGCTTCGGAATCGGAATGAAGTCGACGCTCAAGACTGCAGACACCGTGCTGCATCCGCTGGATGCCGGCCTCGTCACCTTCGACGCCGCGTCGGCGCTCGTCTGCACGCTGCCTGCGATCACGAATTCGTCGGATGCGTCCTCGCTGGTGGGACTGCCGTTTCATATCGTCAATGCCGGATCGGCGGATTTGGCGATCAATACCAACGGCACCCAGCTCTTCAACAAGATCCCGGGCAAGACCGGCCATACGTTGAATGCCGGCGAAAGCCTGCTGGTGGTCGCCGCCGAAGGGGCGGGTTCGACGCTCTTCTGGGCCGCCTTCCCGAGTGTGGGCGTTGCCTGAACCGCTGCGCTTCGAGGGCTGTCGCTTCAGAGCGGCAGTCCGGTCAATCGCGCCAGCGCCGCGCGCTTTTCCTCAAGTGTTTTAAGCGACCGGAGCGACCGGTCGAATTCCATGACCTTCGCGCCGACGAGGAAACGGTACCAGTAACCCTGCAGGACATGGTAGATCAGCCCTTCGCGGCCATCGAGAAAGCCGAGCTGGCCGATATAGCGGAACAGGAAATAACCGAGCGCAGCGAGAGGGAACGGGAGCCGGTTATAAATCTGCTCTTTGATGCGCCGCTTGATGGTAGCCTGTCGTGAGGACGCTTCTCTCGATAGCCCCAAGCCTTCCGGAAACAGCCCGTAACGCTGGCCGAGAACGTCGGCTGCCTCTCGTGTTGCATAGCTGTTGTGCTTCCCCGTGAAGAAGCTGAGATCGTTGAGATTGTGATCCGAGAACGGCGCGTCGAAAAGGACTATGCGGCCGCCCTTCACGACGATGTGCTCGTCCATCCAGCGGTCCTCGACATGTCCCTGCCCCCGCCGCCAGATTCGGGTGAGGACGAGCGGATACCGTCCGCCATGGCGAATCCAGCGTCCGAGGAAGACGTGTCTTCTCTTGAGGTTCACGCCTGCGACATCGGCAGCGAGAGTGGGAAGCTCCTCAGTGATCTCCACCGCCAGTTCGGGTTCGATCACCTCATCCGCGTCGAGCCGCATGATCCAGTCGGCCGTGATCGGGGCATTGTCGAGCCCCCACTGGAACTGCCTGGAATAATTGATCCAGGGGTTGCTGAGCACGGTGGCACCAAGCGAGCGCGCGATTTCGACCGTGCCGTCGGTCGAGAAACAATCGATGACGAAGACCTCGGACGCGAAGGGCGCGACGCTTTGCAGCGCGCGGGCGATGTGGCGTTCTTCGTTATAGGTGAGGATGAGGACGGCGAGGCTGGCCATTCGACGACGTGTCCCGATCAGGAGTTCAACCGCACCGGAAAGATGCCGGGCTTGTCCTGCTCAAAGCGCCGCCGCAACTTCCTGGCCGGATTGCCGGCATAGATCGTCCAGGGATCGAGGTTGCGGAAGGTGACGGCGCGGGCGCCGAGCACCGCGCCCTCCCCGACAGTGACGCCCGGCCCAACAAACGCTTCCGCCGCGATCCAGGCATTCGCACCGACGACGATGGGTCTCGTAACCAGCTGGAAATTTGCATCGTCGACATCATGCGTGCCGGTGCACAGATGGGCGCCCTGGGAGACGATGGCGTGGGTGCCGAGCTCGATGCGATCCATGCAGTAACAGTTCACGCCGCTTCCGAGACAGGAATACGCGGCCATGGCGAGGTTCGGCGGATACCAGACCTCGACGCCGGGATAGATCCGCGCCGTCCGGTCAATCCGGGCTCCGAAGCACCGCAGCAGGAACCGGCGCCATGCAAACAGCGGCACCGGCGTCCAGCGGCCGAAAAGGCTCCAGACGAGGTTCCATCCAAGCCGGAACAACCGGTGCCCCAGCGGGAAACTCGGAGCTCCCTGCCGTGGACTGGAGGTCTTCGCGTCAAGCGGCTTCATGAAGGCCTCGTGGAGAGATGGAGTGCAGAATGGCGATGAGATCGCGGGCGGCCGCCTCGATGCGGAAATGCCGTTCGAAGCCCGCGCGGGCACGGGCGCGCATGGCGCTTTTGCCATCGTCGGAGAGCGAGAGCCATGACCGAAGCAGGCTTTCGATGCCCTCCGACGTGTCAGGCCCGACGAGGCCGCCGCCGCTTATTTGCACGTCACGCCAGATATTGACCTTGTCGGTCAGCAGGACCGGCGTTGCGCAGGCCATGGCTTCCGCGACGACGATGCCGAAATTCTCCTGGTGCGACGGCAGGACAAAGGCCTCGGCTGCGCGGAAGGCGCCCCATTTGGCGTCGCCGGCCAGCATGCCCGGCCAATGGATGCGATCGGCGATGCCGGCCTTGGTGGCTTGGGCAATCAGTATCGATTTCAGCCCGGATTGATCCGGCCCCGCCATCACCAGGTCGAGATCGGGATTGGACACGGCGATTTTCGCAAAGGCTTCGATAAGAAGATCGCAGCCCTTCTTTGCGTGGAAACGGCTGAGGAACAGCAGGAACCGCTTGTCCTTCAATTCCGGCAGAAGCCGGTGGAATGCGGCAAGCTGGTTCTCTACCCCTGCCGGCGGATCGGCCGTGCCGAAGGCAACGATACGCTCCGGGTAACTGTAACCCCGGAAGACGCCGCGCGCCCGGCGGCGCTCTTCTTCCCAGGTAAACAGGACCGCCGCTGCATCGCGGAGAACCCTGCCCTGCCAGGCAAACCAGAACACCTGCTTGGTGACGTGCTTGAGCGGATAGGTTTTACGGAACCATGGATCCATCATGCCGTGGGTGAAGACGACATAAGGCAGACCTGCCCGCCTCAGGGCCGACCAACCGCCGACAGAGGCATGGTTCCAGAGGCCATGGATGATCGCGGCATCAAAACGACCGGCGTTGGCGGCGATCCAGCGCGCCAGTTCCGGCGTATATCCGTATCTCCGGCTCCATCGCCCGCAGGCATGAACGGGCAAGGGAAACTCTTTCACGTAGGGCGCCGATGGCTTGTCCAGCGTAGCCACTTCCACCGCATGGCCCAGACGCGCCATCTGCAGTCCAGTCAGCCGCAACGCCTCGATCGGGCCTCCGGTTTCGGGATCGGCGCTGGCGATGATGTGGAGGATTCTCATGGCAGCTCCGCGATCAGTTTTTCGAGATTTCCCTTGAAGGGCTTCATGAGGTAACGGGAGCGGACCTTGTCTGCCCCCGCCTCTCCCATTGCCGCTGCCATGTCCGGATGAGCGAGAAGCATCGTGATTTTCGCGGCCAGTGCTTCGATATCCCATGGGTTCACGGCATAGCCGTCTACCCCGTCGGTAATGATCTCCGCCGCTGCATCCTGGGTGCCGCAGATCACCGGCAGGCCGTGCAGCCAGGCTTCCAGGAAAACGATGCCGAACCCCTCCTTGGACGAGGGCATCGCGAACAGGCAGGCCTGGGCATAGGCCTCGGCCAGTCTCGCATCGGATACGCGGCCCAGGAATTCGACCCTCTCTTCGACCGCAAACTCTCGGGCCAGCGACGCCAGTTCCGATTTGAGCGGCCCGTCGCCGACGATCTGGAGGATGCAATCCACGTTCCGGCGCTTGAGAAGGGCCATCGCCTTGATCAGGGCGTCGATATTCTTGCCGCGGTCATGCCGATCTAGCCGGGCGACCGTCAGGATGTTCCGGCCGCATTTTTGGGGCTGCCGGTCGATGTCGTCGACGGCGTTCGGAAAGAGCGTGAACGTCTCGGCGGAAAGCTTGAACGCCTTCTGCATCCGGCTTGCGGTGAAGGCGCTGACGGAGGCGATCCGGCTGAGGGCTCTTGCCATAAGCGGTTCATAAAACCGCATGCGGCGGTAGGCCGGATTGTTCCAGACCTCGTCGCCATGGACGAAGAGCACGAGTTTGATTCTCGGAGACAGCAGCTTGCACAACAGTCCCACTGGCAGAAGGTTGATATGCCCGAGAAACAGGATTTTGCAGTTGAGGGCAGCGACAGCCGAGTGGACGATGAAGCCCAGGCGCCAACTGCCAAACGCGCGGATTGCGACCGCCGTGGTTTCGGGAATGTCAGCCTTGCCATCGCGCATGACGTGGACGGCCGGCCGCTTCCACCCGTTGTCGCCAGAGATTTCCGCCAGGGCAGCGATAACCCGTTGGTTGAAGCGCTGGATGCCGCCTATCCGGCCATAGGTGTCCAGGGCCAGGAACAGAATGCCGAGATTGTGCGCCTCCGGCTTCCTCATCAGGCACCGCCATATTTTATGTCGGCGACTTGGTCGACGATCCGCCGAGCCAGGACCTCGTTATAGGTCCCGTTCGCAAACGTGCGCCGGCGCCCGGCATCGGCGATCGCTTGGCGCCTGCCGTCATCCGCCAGCAGGCGTTTGCAAGTCTCCGCGCAGTCATCCGCTCCGTCGAAAAAGATGGCCTCCTCGCCCTCCTTGTAGAGTTGTTGATGATGCGGAGTGCGGGGCGCGCACATGGCGGTGCCGATAGCGGGAATTTCGGCGGAGCGCGTCGTATGCAGGTCGGCATTCTGGCCGTTCAGCAGAACCAGACCGATTTTCGCGCCGGCAATTGCGCATGTGTAGTCAAAACCTTCAAGGTGATCGGAGCGGATAAAGGGCTGCAGCAGCCGGTATTCCGGCGCTCTTTTCCATCGGGACCCGTGGATCGCGAGCGGCACGCCCTTCTCGATCAGCCGCGCCATGAAGGCGCCGCGGCCGGGCATCCATGTGCCGACGAAAACGACGTCGGACGACCATCGGCTTTTCTCCTCCAGCGTCGGTGACAGAGGTCGATGCACGACCTCGTCTGCGCACTGCCAGATCGTGTCGATCCGCCTTGCGCCTCTCCCCGCCATCATCCCCTCGATGCCGTCACGGCGCACAGTGACGACCAGATCGTAGTGCGGGAGAGCGCGGTGAAAAATGCTCCAGCGGAGGCGTTCCGGAGCCGGGTTCAGATAGGGGTTGTCGGTGTTGTAGTTGACGATGATCGGAGCAGCCTTGCGGATGACGTGCAGGGCGGCCGGTCCGACCACGTCGCCGCAATCCACCAGGGCAAAATCGAAGCGCTGCCCGCCGATCCGCCGGCCGAGCCCGTTTGCCACGAGGCGATCGATGCCCGGGCCGCCTGCCCTGTTCAGCCACGGCGCCCAATGGGGCGGCAGGAGAGCGTAGGGAGACAGGTGCAGAACATCGAAGCCGATACGCCGGAATGCCGCCGCCCGCTGCAGGCTGGTCCCTGATTCTGCGCCGACATAGAGGAGCCTCATCTCAGCTTCACGCCCCTCGTCAGCCAGAACATCAGCGCATAGAGCAGCACCGTCTGCGGCAGTGCCCGGACAAGGTTGCCGGCCTGGACCGCGACCGATTCGTCCATGAGGCCGTTCATGAAGAAGCGGACGACGCAGATGCAGGCGAGAGCCGAAAACAGCACATGCCCGTCCCGCATCCGGATCGCCAGCGCGTCACCGACAATGAAAATCGCGAAGGCGAAGATGGCGAACACAACCACGTAAAACGCGCCGAGAAGGACGAAGCCGTCGGCGATCGACGAGCCGGTGCGGTAACTTCCCAGCTCATCGCCGGTGACGAGAAAGTTGTAATAATCGCCGGACGAAAAGGCGTTGCCGGATTTATCGAGTTCGGGTGCGAAAAAATTCAGAACCGGCGTCGGAAGCAGCAATAGCAGCTGGTTGACGGCATTTTCACGCGCCAACCCTTCTCCGGCCTGCGACAGCGAAAGCCCGAGAGCGACGTTATGATCGATGTATTTGGTGGCGACGAAGCGCGCCAGCAGCGGGTTGTCGATGTAGATTTCGTTATAGCTGCCCTCGGCCAGGATCCGCTCCATCTCCTGCCGGGACTGCAGCGCCTCCCGATCGAAATACGTGCCGATGGTCGAGAGGACGAGATCCCGCGACGAGATGTCGGAGCGATCGTCACGGGCAATGACCATGGCGGTCGCGAGGTCAGAGAGGATGCTGGCGGGAACTGGGCTGAGCAGGACCGCCACCGCGAGCCAGATCACCCGCCGCCTCGTCAGGATGAAGCGTCCTATCACCACTGCGATGACGAGGCAGATCAGCACGGTCAGGACGTTGACCGCGAACACGCCGCGGCTGTTGCGCGCTAGCGCGATATAGAGTGTCAGGGCGCAGTAGGCGGTCAGCGCAAACCAGTTGATCGACCGCTTGCCGTTCGGCGGATCGATGAGGTAGGCGGCGATCGGGATCAGGAAGGGCGCGACGGAAAATTGCGACAGACCGGCGAGCAGTTTGAAGGCGATATCGCCGAAATTGTCCTCGCCCCAGCGGTCGGCATGCGCGTACCAGGAGGCGAACGACCCGAGCAGCCCCATCCACCACAATTGCCGGTTAGTCGGCGAACGATAGAGACCGAGCGGCGCAAGAATCCTTTGGCGGATCGCCATCGTTGCGGCCTGCATCACCCGCGACTGCGCATGGAACCAGTGCAGCGCCACCGCCCATAGCTGCAGCAGTGCAAGAACAGAAAATGTGGCTACCGGCGCCTCGAGGTTGAAGGTGATCGGCTTCCAGGCGAGTGTCTGGACGATCAGGGCGGCTAGGCTCGAATGGACCTGAAAACCGAGCACCACCAGCGTCGAGATCGTAAATCGTTCTATCCGCCTCAGCTTGGTGCAGTAGGAAAATACCAGGATACCGATCAGTCCGGCTGAAACGGCACAGAACATGTTGGCCAACTCGGGCGATATGGCCACCTGGATTGCCGTGCAGAGCAGGATCGCAATCGCCACGACCGAGCGGGCCTGGGTGACGTAACGGGAATTGCGGCGACGTTGCCCTTGTACCGAACGCCGGCCGAATACCACGTCACCGCTCGCCAGACCTCCGCTCCCCATCATGGCCGATCCCCCGTGAGAACCGCCCGCTTGCGGGAGAGGTTTGGAAGACGCCTTTGAAGGATCGCCTGCATATTGGCTGGCAGGGACCGATAGGCCATCCACGCCGCCAGCGGTGAGCCGATCATCGCCGGGAGGGATGACCAGCCGGCCGACTGGGGCCAGACCGCCATGGCGAACAGCCCGGCGATGACCGAGAGGCCGCCGCAAACGGATGCGGCGAAGGCATGGATTGGCATGCGCAACCGCAGCTTTCGGAGCACGGCGCGGGCCGCTCCGGCATAGATCAGGAAACTGGCGATCTCGGCGGCCAGAAGCGAGAAGCCGGCGCCCGGCAGCCCCCATGAGGTCAACGTCAGATAACAACCGATCGCCGTGATCAGCAGAGACATGCCGTTCGCGACGATCTGCGGCAGCAGGATGTTGCTCCCCCGGACAATCGAAACCATCGGCTGGGCGAAACCGTAGACGATGATGCAGGCGCAGAGCGAACCGAACAGCTGTGGGTCGAGGTGAAAATTGCCACGGGTCCACCACAGGAAAAGGCCGGGTGATACCCACTGGAGCAGAATGCACCCCGGGCCGATGACGCCCAGCACGCAAATCCAGCTTAGAGTGACCGCGGCTTGCGCCGGCTCGCTCTTCCCTTCCCTCAGATAACGCAGAAGCTCGGGCTCGACCGGGCCTGCCAGCGCATTGATGCCCTGCATCGCCATATTCGACAGCGTCCGGGTCGCGGTGAACGCACCGAGAAGGCTAACGCCGGCGAGCGGCGCGATCAGCAGCCGGATGCCCTGCTGGTTTCCGACAGCGAGCAGTTCGCGAAGCGACAGGAACAGGCTCCTCGTGAGGTTGGACCATCCCCTGCGCAGATCGGGGACGGCAAAGCCGATTTCTTCGCGCCGCCAGAGACGAAAACAGTCGACATGAATGGCGATGTTGACGGCCACGTTGGCAACCGACGAGGCGATCACTGCGTCGAGGACGTCACCGCCGGAAAGGACTGCCGCGAGGGCCGCGAGGTTGATGCCGACCAGCAATGCAAACCGCCACCACGCCATTCTCGCGTAATAGCCGAAAGGGATGAGCGCCCTCCCGAGGATGCCGCCGACCGAGCTTGTGACGAGCCAGGTGAGCGCGTAGACGATCATCGAGCCTGATAGGTCGTCCATCAGCTCCGCAGGAACGAAATCTCCGAACAACGCGTCGGCCCATCCGAAAGCAGAGACAGCCGCCCAGAAGCACAGGAGTATCGTTCCCAGCAGAATGGCGGTCGGGATGGACGAGGCGAAGTCCCGCCTTACGGCATCCCTGGTGCCGAGGCGTTGGAACTCGTAACCGAGGTAGTTCTGATGGCCGAGGTCGAATACGACGGAGAGGGAAAAGAGCGTCTGCAGCAGGACCCAGAGCCCGAATTGCTGCGCCGACCACCAGCCGAGCATGATCGGCACGCTGATCGTCTGGATCAGGATATTGGCGGCAAGCAACGCCCCATTGGCGATCGAGCCCGAGATTAGCCGTACTGACACACTCATCGAAAACGCGACCTACGGCTACACGGTTGACCTTCTCAATAATTTTCGTGCGACGATGCGGACGTCCGTCGCACGGTCGGCAAGCATGTTTTCCAAAAAATCGACAAAACCGAGCGGCGCGGTTTCCTGGGCCAGGTTCATGAACGGAGAGGCGAAGGCGGGTCGCCTGCCGGGAAAGCGGACCGCCTTTGGCCAGAACAGCGGCGTGACCGGATGGAGGTATGAATGGGCGGGCGTCCATCCCAGCCATTTCAGCCGGAACCATTTTTGCGCGTTCACCTGATGCGCATGTCCCCAGCTGGTGATCTTTTCCCACATCTCGGCGTCGCTCATGACGTAGCCGTAGTGGTAGCAGGGCGCATCGATAAGGATGGTCGCAGCGGGGGTCGTCTTTCGGGCCGTATCGAAGCGAACGCCGCTTTTGCAGCGGATCGCAAACCCCGCGTTGACATCCCTGATCGAGCCATCGCCGCTGGTCAGCACCAGCTCGGGCGTTTTCCAGAAATTATGCCATGGCGTCAGGATGCGGTCATGCCTGCCGTCCGCCGCCATGAATTCGAGCAGCGTTTCCCAGCCGCTGTCCGGATAGAACTCGTCGGCATCCTGGATGACCAGCCAGTCGAAACCTTCGATAATCGCCCGGTCGAGGCAGTCGTTGCGGGTGTCTTCCTCGGTTTCGAAGTCGCTGCAGATCACCTCGATCTCGCAATTCACGCCTTTTGCGCGGGCGAAGGCGATCGCCTCGTCCACCTTTTCCCTGGTCGTGGGGTTTGTCCTCGTGGCGCGCGAGCCCGGCAGATAGGCCCACGGACGCTCGGGCCGGACGATGAAGATCTTGTCGACGAAACGGCCACAGTTCTCCACAACGTGCGGCAGAAAACGATCGACGTTGTAGGCGAGGATGTGACCGGCGACCTTCATGGACTGCCGCCGTCGATCAACTGCTTGATGGCGATGATGGCCGGCCGTTTTGAGAGGCTCTGCACGAGAGCTGTCTGGGAATACGGCTGCCATTCGTCCCGCTCCGACATCGCACGGACGATGTTGGCCGCCAGCTTCTCTGGATCGTTCGGCGGGGTCAGATAGACCGTGTCCTCGACGAATTGCGCCAGTTCCGTTCCCGCGTCGGCGGTCACGAGGACGGGCTTTCCGGAGGCAAGCATGCCACCGAGTTTGGAGGGCAGCGTCAAGTCGGCGGCCTTCCTGTCCTGCGGCAGCACATGCAGATCCGGCATGTTGAGGAACGCGTTCAGCCGGGAATAGGGCTGGAAGGCCAGGAAACGGACATTTTCAAGATGGCCGAAACGGGCTTCGAGTTCCGGCTTCTGCGGTCCCTCGCCGGAGATCACGAAATGAATACGCCGCTCGTCCTTGAGACGCTCGGCTGCGTCGAGCAGTACGTTCAGGCCTTGTTTTGCGCCGATACTGCCCGAATAGAGGACGACGAAGTCGTCGCGGCCAAAGCCGAGCTCCGCACGGTAGGGGCTGACGTCTTCCATGGGATGGAATTGCGCGAGATCCACCCAGTTGCGGACAACGGATACTTTGGTGGCCGGAACGTCTTTCAGGGCGAGGCCTTCCGCCATGCGGTTGGAAATGGTGACCAGCTGGTCGAACCGGCCGAGCACGCTACGCTCGAAGGCATGACCAAGCCTCTTCAGCCAGACCTTGGAGCTCAGATGCCCGACGGCGAATGCGGCATCCACTTCCATGTCGTGGACGTGCAGCACGGTCCGCGCGCCAACGAGTTTGGCGGCAAGCTGGGCTGCGGGAGCCGCAAACAGGGTCGGCTCGACGCAAAATACCGTGACCGGGCGATGCCGCAGAATCTGCCAGAAGACCAAAGGCGCCGAGGTGAGGGCGAAGGAGAGCGGCGCCAGAAGCCGCCAGATACCTCTCATCTTTCGACGCAACAGCAACGGCGTCCGCAGCACCTTGATGCGTCCTTCGATGCCTGAAGAGTAGCGGTTCCGATATCCAGGCTGGACCGCCCAGCCGGGGTAATGCGGCGGGGTGGTCACCACCGTGACGTCTATGCCCTCCGCGGCGAGATATTCGGCGATTTCGCCGGTATATTTGCCGACGCCGGCGGTTTCCGGCGCGTAGTTCATCGCATAGACGACCACGCTTTTGCGTGGCGATGTGGCAGCTGCCGTGGCCAGCCCCGGTGCGGCGTCGAACGTTTGTTCGCATTCGTCGCTGAGGGGCTGGGCGGCTGCTGTCATCAGGCAGCATCTCCGCGTTTGCGCTCAAGATATTCGCCCTTGAGGAAGGCCTGGTAGGCATCGGTTATACCTTGCTCCAGCCCGATCCTCGGCGACCAGCGGAGCGCCCGCAGCTTGGCCGCGCTCATCAACTTGCGCGGCGTCCCGTCGGGTTTGGTGAGATCATGAGAGATATCCCCCTGGAAACCGACGACCTTGGACACCAGTTTCGCGAGTTCCAGGATGGTCACGTCCTCGCCCGACCCGACATTGACATGGGTCTCGGCCGAATAGGTCTTCATCAGATGGACGCAGGCGTCGGCGCAATCGTCGACGTGCAGGAATTCGCGGCGCGGCGTGCCGGTGCCCCATACGGTGATGTCCGGAAGGTGGCCGGTCTTCGCCTCATGCGCCTTGCGGATCAGCGCCGGCATGACATGGCTGGATTTCAGGTCGAAATTGTCGCCGGGGCCGTAAAGGTTAGTGGGCATGGCCGAGATGAAGTCGCTGCCATGCTGCTTGCGATAGGCCTGGCAGAGCTTGATGCCGGCGATCTTGGCGATCGCATACCATTCGTTGGTCGGCTCCAGCGAACCGGTCAGCAGCGACTCCTCGACGATCGGCTGATCGGCGAATTTCGGGTAGATGCAAGACGAGCCGAGGAACATCAGCTTTTCGACGCCGACCTTGTGGGCGGCCTCGATGATATTCGCCTCGAGAATGAGATTGTCGTAGAGGAAATCGGCCGGATAGGTGTCGTTCGCGAGGATGCCGCCGACCTTGGCGGCCGCCAGGAACACCGCGTCCGGGCGGTTCTTCTCCATCCAGGCCTCGACTTCCGCCTGGCGCGTCAGATCGGCATCACCGCGCGACGCCGTCAGGATCTCGCAGCCTTCCGAGGCCAGACGGCGGACGATCGCCGAGCCGACCATGCCGCGATGTCCCGCGACATAGACCTTCTTCCCCGCAAGGCTGTAGATCGTCTCAGGCATGGGAGAGACCCTTGTTGCCACCCGCGGTCGGCACGTTGCGCGCCATCACCTTCAGGTCTTCGCGGACCATTTCGGCGATCAACTGGTCGAGATTGGTCTCGTGCTTCCAGCCGAGCTTCCGGTGCGCCTTGGTGGGGTCGCCGATCAGAAGGTCGACTTCCGTCGGGCGGAAATAGCGCGGGTCGATCGCCACGACGCATTCGCCGGATGTCGTGTCATAGCCCTTCTCCTCGACGCCCTCGCCGCGCCACTCGATCGGCATGCCTACCTTGGCGAAGGATTTCTCGACGAAGGACCGCACCGTATGGGTCTCGCCGGTCGCCAGGACGTAGTCGTCCGGTTCGTCCTGCTGCGTCATCAGCCACATGCCGCGCACATATTCACGCGCATGGCCCCAGTCGCGCTTGGCGTCGAGATTGCCGAGAAAGAGGCGTTCCTGCAGGCCGAGATGGATGGCGGCAGCGGCGCGGGTGATCTTGCGGGTGACAAAGGTTTCGCCGCGGATCGGGCTCTCGTGGTTGAACAGGATGCCGTTGGAGGCATGCAGGCCGTAGGCCTCGCGGTAGTTGACGACGATCCAGTAGGCGTAGAGCTTGGCAACCGCATAGGGCGAGCGCGGATAGAAAGGCGTCGTCTCGCTCTGCGGCACTTCCTGCACCTTGCCGTACAGTTCCGAGGTCGATGCCTGGTAGAAGCGGGTCTTCTTGGAAAGGCCGAGGAGCCTGATCGCCTCGAGCAGGCGCAGCGTGCCGGTGCCGTCGGCATTGGCGGTATATTCCGGCGTCTCGAACGAGACCTGCACGTGGCTCTGGGCGGCCAGGTTGTAGATTTCGTCCGGCTGGGCTTCCTGCACGACGCGGATCAGGTTGGTCGAATCCGTCATGTCGCCGAAATGCAGGATGAAACGTGGGTCTGCCACATGTGGATCTTCGTAGAGATGCTCGATGCGGTTGGTGTTGAACGAGGAAGAGCGCCGCTTGATGCCGTGGACGGTATAGCCCTTGGACAGCAAGAGTTCCGCAAGGTAAGCGCCGTCTTGGCCCGTTACCCCGGTGATCAATGCTACCTTGCCGTTGCTCTTCACATTTCCAGTCATCATATCCCCCTAACGGAACCCGTCAGTCTTTAAGTGAAACGTGCACGTCTATCCGCGCAATGTGCCAGTCGCAAGCACTGAGAACATCATTGTGATGTCCCCCGGAATGCGGCGAATCCGAGACATACAGTGATTCGTAGCATCTCGGGCTTATGCCAAACATTGCAGTGAAACGCTTCAGAAAAGATCATCGGCTGTTGTCAGGCTTCTCCCTTGCCGTTTTGATCCTGGTTGCGGTGCCGATGGAAACCGGCGTCGGATCAGGATGCGTTTCATGGTAGTACTGCGTGTAACGCGATGCATAATAGTCCGGCGAACCGTATCCCTCATAAAGCTTCATCCTGGCGGTATCGACCTTGTTGAGGATGACGCCGAGACAACGGCCGGCGATCTGGGGTTCCGCATTCAGGGTATCCTTGACGGCCTTTCGGGATGTCTCGCCCCACTCGACGACCATGATGAAGCCATCGACACGCGGGGCGATGGCCCTCGCATCGACGACGGGGCCGAGCGGCGGCAGGTCGAGGACGATATAATCGAAGTCGCCGGCCATCTGCGCCAGCAGCCTGGCCATGGCGGCCGATGCCAGCAGTTCCGATGAATGAGGTGTCCGCCGCTTTACGACCGCAGGCAGGAACCTCAAGCCGGTCTCCGGATCGATCAACATCGCCGAGGCCGACGTCTGGTCTTCCAGCAGCACTTCGAGCAGCCCCTCTTCCGCATGCGGGCCCAGCGCCCTGGTGGCACCCGGATTGCGAAGATCCGCATCGATCAGCAGTGTCCTCGCACTCCCGGCCAGCGCCTGGGCGAAATTCGTGGCGATGGTCGATTTACCCTCACCCGGCAGCATCGAAACGATGCCGATGACCTTGTGGGGCCTGTCGATCTGGACATCCGCCGCGATCCGGGCGCTACGCAGCGTTTCGGCAAAGGCGGAGGACGGATGCTCCAGCGCGAAGACCGATAGGCCGTTCTTCCTCGATACCTCCCCCTTCACGGGCTCCGTCGGGGGGCCTATGCCCGGCTGCGGTTCCACCAGCGGTACCGACCCGAGATATTCCAAGCCCAGAACATCCCTCACCTGTTCACCGGTGCGGAAGAACCGGTCCCGGAACTCGCGGAATGCCCCGACCGCTCCGCCGACGCCGCAGCCGAGCGCCAGGCAAAGCGCAAGCACCAGGGACGGCCGCGGCTCGCTCGCCCCCGCCGGCGGCACGGCGCGGGAAATGATACGCGCTTCCGTGACGGGAAAGGACTGCTGCTGCACGGCCTCCTGATATCGCTGCAGGAACGTCTGATAGAGGTTCCGGTAGGTTTCGGCCGCCCGCTCCAGTTCCCGCAACTGCACCTGCGTTTCCCCTGCGGTGACGCTGATGTCGGTGGCGTTGCGAACCCCTTGCATAATCTGGCGCTCGCGCGACCGGGCGACCTCCAGTTCGCTTTGGTAGCTCCTGGCGATCCGCCTGATCTCGTCGAACATCAGTCGGTCATATTCCGCCATATCCTGGCGAAGGCGGGCCGCCTGGACATGGTCCAGCCCCAGCCGCCTCGATATCTCGGCTTCCCGCTTCGACGAGTCCAGGTATTTTTCACGCAGCGAGCTGATGACCGAACTGTCCAGCGCGTCGGTGACGATCGCGTCCCTCTCGCCGCTCGCGATGATCGCTTCGATCCGCTCGGAACGCGCCCGGGCTCTGGCGGTATCGGCACGCGCCACGATCAGCGCGCTGTTCATTTCCGTAAGCTGCTGGTCGGAAACGAGTTTGTCATTGGCAACAACAAGGCCGTTGGCGGCGCGAAATCTCTGGACCGCCAAATCGGACTCCAGCGAGCGCTGTCGCAGTTCCTCGATGCGCTCCTGCAGCCAGGTGCCGGCTCGCCTTGTGGCATCGTATTTGGCGTCCAGCTTGTCGGTCAGATAGGCATCCGCGATCGCGCCGGCGACGGCTGCGGCAAGCCGCGGCGATGTGGCCGTGAACGCGATTTGCAGGACATACGAACGCCCGACCCGCGAAACCTTCATATTGCCGAGAAGGTTGGCAAGTGCCTGACGGCGATTTGCCTCGATCTGATCGAAACGAACCTCGCCACCGCCCAGCCATCGCCTGATATCGAGTATCGAGCGTATGTCGGATACTGCCGCGAGCAGCAGGCTTCGGCGGCCCACCATGAATTCCGGATCATCCGACAATTTCAGCTTGTCGACAGCCGACAGGCCTATCGTCTCGGAGCGCAGCAGCTCGACTTGGCTGAGGACAGACGCCTCGTCGTCCATGACCCCGCCGATCGTCGACAATTGCTCGACGACCTGCCGGTTGCCGCGGTCGATCAGCACGCTGGTTCTGGCGGTATATCGAGGCACGGCGGTGAGGAGGTAGCCGATGCCGAGCGCCACAAACACCGCGATGCAGAGGGCGACCACCCGCCACTGCCGCCGAACGATGGCGATCAGGCCGTCCATGTCCAGTTCCGGAGCTTCCTCGTCGCGGGGCTCCGGCTGGTGGCGAGTGAGAAAAACCGGCCGCTGGTTCATCGCACCACCCGACCGATGCGCGTAGCGGCCGAAGCCGACCCGGAGCGGCCGCATGCGGCCTGAATGTCAGTCGCGCCAGGCATCATGACTACTCGCGATATCCCGGGTGGAGGCGGTGACCGAATTGAGGATGGTAAGGAATTTTACAAGCTCGACCGCATCGGCCGTCGATACATAGATCACGTCCTTGTCCTGCATGGGAAATTGCTGGACGGCGAAGAACGCGGCCGGATCGCGCAGATTGGCGCGGAAAATCACCGGCACGTCCCGCGCTCTGAACCGGCTGACGTCGAGGCCGATATTGCGCAGAAGATCACGCTCCACGAGGCGGTAGAGCAGGACCGATTGCGGCTCGGCCTTGTCGTCGAGCAAACCGCCGGCCTTCGCCAAAGCCTCCCCGAGCGACAGATTGGAATCGTCGAAATCGAAGCGTCCGCTTTCACCGGTCAGGCCGAAGGCCAGGAAAGTCCGGCGGTTGCGATCGACGAAGATCGTATCGCCCGGCTGCACATAGATATTCTCCCGCGGATGTTCGCTCAACGTTCGATAGGCGACGGTGACGCTGCGGCCGCGGCGCTGGAGCGTGACCGTCGCCTCTTCCTTGGGGACACTCAAACCGCCTGCCTCGGAAATCACGTCGATGATGCGTTCGCCGGCGGGGCTGAGTTCGATCTTCTTCGCCTGCTTGACGTCGCCAAGGACCGATGCGCCCATCGAACGGCTCGTCACCGTCGAGATGACCACCTGAGGCTCGATGGCGCGATTGGCCAGACGCTCTGCAATATCGATTTGCACGGCATCGACCGGACGGCCGGCGGCCTTCACCCTGTTCGCGTAAGGGACGCTCAATGTGCCGTCACGACCAATCGTCTGGTTCGGCAGGGTGATGTAATTGCCCGGACGGGCGCCGGCATCGGCGGGAATGAACAGGCCGCCGCTCTGCGCCTCGAACACGGAGACCTGAACGACATCGCCAACACCGAGAGTGAGCGGCGGTGGACCGCTGCTGCCAGAGCCGAAACCGGCGCTCAGGCTAGACCTGGCCGATTTCGGCAGATGGGCGAGGACGGAATGATTGATGTCGACGAGCGCATAGTCGATGCCGACCCTGTTGCCGGCGGCGGAAAATGCCTTCACGGTTGCATTGGCTTCAACGGCGTGCGGATCCGGACCGGACCTCGGAAGTCCTGTGCAGCCGGACAGAAACACAATAGTAGCAAGCGTTAAAACAGCACCCAAGGAACTAAACATACGCCCCGCCATACAACCCAAAGTATGGTATCGGTTTAGCCGACGGGGGGACCCGGTGATTCTGAGGGGTAAACCGCGGGCGAATCGAAAATCCGCATGCTGTGGCAAATCAACAACATGGTTGGTTAATCATTTACTATCCACAGAATACAGCTCCTCCGCTACCAACGCTGTCGAACGGCCTTGTCTGCCTGCGGAATTGTCCCACAGATGGCGGCGGCAATTACCGACACCCGTATGGAAAGCCCAGCACTTTGGACGTTGTTAACACTCCTTGGGGCATCCACTTCTCATTGGCGGCGGGATCGTACATATCAGGCGGATGGCGGTAAGCATGCGAAAGTTGACGGACTGGTTTTGGGGACGCCGGTCGGCTAGACCGATCCGGCCTCGCCGCCGCCGGATCGATCTCGGTCAGAACCCGCCCTCCTATCCGATCTATGCGATCGGCGATGTGCACGGCTGCCTCGACCTGCTTCGGGATGCCGAGGCGCGCATCGCTCACGACATCGAAGAAAACCGACGTCCCGGCATGGTCATCCTGCTCGGCGACTATGTCGATCGGGGACCGGCTTCGAGCCACGTCCTCGAACACCTGATCAGGCCCAGCGAGCACGGGTTGAGGCGGATAGCGCTCTGCGGCAATCATGACGATATTTTCATGAGGTTCGTGGACGATCCGGAACGTTATTCCGAATGGTTGGGAATGGGCGGCGAACAGACGCTGCTATCCTACGGCTTGGACCCCTACCAGTTCGGCGCCCGCGGCAGGAAGCGCGGCACCAGGTTCGGCGACCTGCTGATGGAAGCCGTGCCGGTGCCGCACAGGAAATTCCTCGCCAGTCTCCCGGCCAGCCTGACGATCGGCAAGCTCGTCTTTGTCCATGCGGGCCTGAGGCCCGGCATACCGCTCAAACAGCAGACCGATGAAGACATGCTCTGGATCCGGGACGCCTTTCTTGCGACCGGACCGCAGCTGCCGCTTCTCGTCATCCACGGACATACGCCGCAGCCGGAACCGGATTTCGGACCCGGCCGGATCGGCATCGATACGGGCGCCTATTATTCCGGCAGGCTCACGATCCTCAAGATCGACGGCGGCCGCTTCTCGTTCCTTTGAACGACAGGGATGTCGGGCGAGCCGACGCCGATACCACCGGAACAGCAGAGGCTTGATCATCGGGCCGAAGAGGCGTGTTATGTTGTCGGCGGGGACCCAACGCCGGGCCATCCTCGATCGGAAGCGGAGCCATGCCGGAGGAGGGTAAGGCAAACATACAGACACCAGCCGACCGCCGCCGCAGGCAGCATTCGGCGGTTTTGGTTTTCGGTTTTTTCCTTGCGGTCGTGCTGGCCGCCCTCGCGACAACCGTGTTCTTTGTCAACAATGGCCGAAACTACAAGCGGCTCGTCCGGCAATTCGCGCTGGAGCAATACCTACTTCCCGCGCCACCGGCGCCGCCCCTCCGGGTCGGCAGGCATAGATCGCTGCCACCGGAGAAACACTACCCGCCCTGGCTTCTCAAGGCGGGCCTCGAGCGGATGGCGGTGTTCGAGAAGACCGAGGCACTTTCGGCCGAGGAGCGCTGCGACCTGCTGCGGGACGATAGAGGCACGGCGCCCACCTTCACCCCTTCGGGTGACGATTGGGAATGCCTGTTCTTCGAGGAATTCGGGAATGCGCCTGAACCGGCTGCGCTGTTCATCCAGGCGCGCGGCACGGAGCCCGGCATTGTCAGCAGCTTTCGCATCAAGGTCAGCCTGACGGATCTGACCACGGAGCTTGCGGTGCTCAGCGAAGCAATCGCGGCAACCGAGCGTTTCGGGCTGCCGATGACGCCGGAGACGCGGACCTATCTGGTCGAGAAACTGGCGGGACGCACCGAGTTCAGCTCGATCGTCGAAAACTACCGGATGACGTTCAGCCGGGAGATCACCGACGCACGGCGCTACAATCTGCTGATCCTGCCGCGCCGGCAGACGGCCGGCTGCGGCGAACGCCCGTCGGCCCCGCCGGACAGCTGGGCTACGCCGACCTATCGCATGCCGGTCGGCTGCCTGGCGCTGCGCAGCCCGTCTCAGCCGCAATCCGCCTCCTAGGTTCGCTCCAGCTGGACGAGGTCCAGCCCGTCCCCCAGTTCGCGGCGCGCCGTCTCGACCAGGCTCATCTGGTGGGTAAAGAGTACCGTCTGGAATTTTTCGCCGGCCGCGGCGAGCGTCCGGATGCCGGCCGCAGTCCGTTCATCGTCGAAGGTCTGGAAGATGTCGTCGAGGATCAGCGGTGCCGGCTCGTTGCGGCTGCAATAGTCCTCCAGGAAGGCAAGCCGCAGCGCCAGATAGAGCTGATCGCCGGTACCTTCGCTCAGGCCGTCAAGCCTCACCTGCTCGCCGGTCTGCCGTTCGACCGCGAGCTGCAGCTCGTCGCGCTCGTCATAAACCTGGACGAGGCGCGAGAAGCGGCCACCGGTGAGATCGGCGAAGACCTGCCCTGCCCGCTGCATGACCGGATCCGCCTGACGTTCGCGATTGGCGTCCATCGAGCTCGCCAGAAGGCCGGCGGCGAGCTTCAGAACGACCCAGCGCCGCGCCAGTTCCTTGGCTTCCGTCTCCGCCGCGAGCTTCTGGAAGACTGCGCGTTCGGCACCGATGCCGGTTTCCAGCTCCCGGCGGCGGCGCTCGCTATCGGCCTGGGCAATGCCGAGGGTCTTCATCCGCTCGACCTGCCGGGCATCCTCGGCATCCAACCGCTCGATTTCCAGGCCGGCGGCGATCCTGTCGAAACCGACGAGCGCGGCGCGTGCCTCGTCCTCGGTCGCACCGTCCGCCTGTTCGGCAAAGCGGCTGCGGCATTGCGCGAGGCTCGCTTCCAAGCGGTTGCGTTCGCGAAGATCACGAAGAAGGCCGTCGGCCTCCTCGATATCCTTGGATGCGGCGGTGGCAAGCCCGCGCAGGTCCGCCATAAGTCTTTCCGCGTCGGCGGCGTGCCGGGCCACCGCGAGCTCGGCGCGCTCCAGCGCTGTGGTGAGGGTGGCCCGCTGGTTTGCGGCGGTCTTTGCGTCTGTTGCGCGGTCATTCAGCATGCCTGCCGCAACATCGGCAGGCAGCGAGACCAGATCCGGCGCCACCGCATTGGCAAGCGCCTTCACCTCCGCTTCGAAATCCTCCATGTCCCGCGCCATGCCCTTGACGCGGCGATCCCGGTTTTCGCGTTCGGAGAGAAGATCGGGAACGGTGCGCCAGACATCCAGCGCCGCGAGAGCCATGTCGACCGTCGCGTCTTCGGAAAGTCCCGCCAGCACCGCGGCATGGGAGAACGTCGAGCGCCAGCGTTCGATATCCCGGCGCAGACCGGTTTCGCGTTCCTCCAGCTTTTCCAGCGTCTCCTCGGCGGAATGGCGCTTGCCTTCCAGCGAACGGCTTTCGGTCCAGCGCTCGGTCAGTTCCCCGATCCGGCGTTCCAGCCCGCGGGCGAGTGCCAGCGGCGGCAGCGCCGATGCGGCAAGGCCGATGGCATCCGCCAGCGCCAGCAAGGCCGGCTTGAGTTTTTCCTCCCTGAGGCGAAGCGTCTCCAGCTCGTCGCGCGCCTCGTCCAATGCGCCCGACAGCAGGGAAAGTCCGTCGACGGCACGGCGCCATTCGATCATCCGCTCCGGCGTCGACGGCGCGACAGGCGCTGCATGGAAAAGGTCTTCGAATTCGGTAACCGCATCGGCGGCGACAATGTCGCTTTCCCTGGCCGCGGTCTCGGCAGCGCCGATCGCCTCAAGCAGTTCCCGCTGCCGCAGCGTGAGGTGGGCATGGCGCGAGACACGTTCAGCATCGGCGAGCGCCGCATCGGCAAGCCGGTCTGCATCCTCCACGGCGATCTTCAGTTCGCTCAGTTTTTCGGCAGAAGGTTTTGTCCCGAACGCGTCGACCTTTTCGTCGCGGCCGGCTCTTGCCGCTGCGATATCCTCGCGGGAGACGATCCGCCCCTGCCCTTCCAGCGCAGCAAGCTGGCCGGCGATCGCCTTGGCTTCGTCGCGGATGCCGGCGAGCTTCTGGGCCGCCTGGGCGCTCTCCGCTTTGGCCGCATCGATCAGCCGGCGGTGATGGGTGAGCGTCGCGATATCCGGCAGCGGCACCGAGAGGAGACGGCCGATATCCTTGACCGGCGGGTCGAGGCGCGCGGCGGTGGCGGCAAGATCGCTTTCGGCACGGGTGACGCGCACCTGCAGGGCCTCGATGCCGGAGAGCTCGCTGACGTCCGGACGCAGCACGGCGAGCTGTTCCGCCCACGGTTTCGGATCGATCAACCGGCCATCCGGCCCGTGGTCTCCGAGCCGCCGCAGAACATCCTGGGCGTCCTCAATCTGCTGGCGAAGCTGCTTCAGGCTGCGGTCGAGCTCGCTGCCCTCCTCGACAAGCTTGCGGAGGTGCACAAGATCGGCATCGGCTGGCTGGGCGCGCTGAAGCTCCTCGAATTTGCCAAAACCGAGCCGGCGGGCCGCCTGCGCGATACGTTGGTCAAAATCGTCGACCTCGCCGCGCACCCGGGCGATATCTTCCCGCGCCTTCAGATAGGCACCCTTGTCCGCATGGGCGGCAAGGATCCTGGGCGCCGCGGCGATCAGTGCCTCATCGACGTGCACGGCGCTGATTTCATCGTGCAGGCGCGATACCTCGGCCTCCGCCGCCTTGAGCGCTTCGGCATTCTTGTGCTCTGCCTCCAGAGCCCCGGCCAGTCGCTCCTCGAAGCCGGCAGGCAACGCAGCCAGCGCTTCGTATTGCGTGAGCAATTGCCGCTCGCGGTCGATCTCCCGCAGCACCGGTTCCAGCCGCAGCAGTGTCCGCAAGCGATCGAGGGCGCGCTTGGTTTCCTGCCGCTCGGCCTGCACGGCGGCAAGATCGGCTTCGATCTCGGCCTGTTCGGCGAGCAGCTTTTTCCAGTCACCGGATTTCAGCTCGTTGTCGCGTTCGGCCTTGCGCGCCTCGTCATGGCTGTCGAGGACCTGATAGAACGCGCGGTCCTTGGAGCGACGCGGCGCATAGATGCCGTCGGCTTCCGCATCGAGCGACTTGCGCAGGTCCGAAAGACCGGTCAGGCCGGAGGCTGCGGAAAACAGCAGGCTGCCGATCTCTCCGCCGCTTTTCAACATCGTCTCGCCACCGGCCCTGAGCGACGCGGAATCGAGGCCGAAGGCGCGTTCGAACACGTCGCGGGACAGGGTGCCGAGGAATGGCGCCAGGGCATCCTCGGCCAAGGCTTCCTCCGCCTCATTGGCGGCGAGCAGCGTGTTCTTGCGGCCACGGCGGCGTCGGAATTCGAGTGCCTGCCCATCGCGCGCGGTGATCGCGGCACCGACGCGAAGCGCGGTCGCGTCGTGCAGGAAGCTGTATTCGGCGGCAGTCGGAAAACCGAACAGCAGGTCGGAGATCGCCGACAGCGCCGAGGACTTTCCGGCCTCGTTGGGTCCGTAGATCACATGCAGTCTGGCGTCCGGACGAAAGGTCAACGTCCGGTCTGTCAATGCGCCATAGCGCAGAATGTCGAGGCGGTTGAAACGCATGGATCAGCCAGCCCTCGCCGCACGCGAGAGCAGGAGATCGCGGGCCTCGGCCAGCAGCGCTTCAGCGTCATCGCCGAGCGCCAGGTCGCCGGCGCCGATGCCGCCCGGCAGGCGGGCGGTGATCTCGGCGATCTTGGCGTTGGCGTCGGCGAGCAGTTCCGGCGGGAAGCCGTCCATGGGGATGAGGCCTTCGAGGCCGAGCATGTCGGTCGCGACGCGCGTCCCGTTCATTTCCGGTTCCAGCCGCACTTCCAGCTTTTCGAGCCAGATATCCTGATGGGAGCGATGGCAGGCGGCCTGGACCTCGTCGCGAAAATCCTCGGCGCGGGCCATGACCTCGTTGCGGAAGCGGCTTTTGCCCGTCAGGCGGATGCGCAGCGCCAGCGGCCGGCCTTCCATCCGTTCGACGACATCTTCCAACGCATTCTCGATACGGCGCAGGATCGCCGGGATGTTGTCGTCCGGTTCGACCACGACCACGAGTTCGGCAAAGCGGGCGCTGTCGGTGATGATCCGCTCATGGGTGATGCGACCGTCCTCGACGGTCACCAAGACCGCGCCCTTAGCCCCCTGCTCGCGGATCGAGCGGCCCTGGAGATTGCCGGGGAAGACCACCAGCGGGTCTTCGGCGACAATCTCGAAATCATGAACATGGCCGAGTGCCCAGTAGTCGTAACCGCGCGAGCGCAGGTCCTCGACCGAGCACGGCGCATAGGGCGCGTGCGGCTCGCGGCCGGTGAGCGAGGTGTGCAGCACGCCGATATTGAACCAGCCCTGTTCCGGCCTCGGATAGGCGAGCGACAGGTTTTCGACCGCCGAACGTTCGGCAAAGCCCTGGCCGTGCAGCGCCACCTTCAAATGGTCCAGCTTGAAGCTGCCCGGCTTGTTGACCGGGAACTCGCTGACATTCTTCGGCAGGGTAATCGTCCTGGTGATGACGCTTTCGGCGTCGTGATTGCCCTTCAGCAGGAAGACGGGGATACCGGCGCGTTCCAGCCGCGCCACTTCGCGGTTGAAGAACAGGCCAATCTTGTTGTCCTTCCAGTCACCGTCATAGACGTCGCCGGCAACGATGAAGAAGTCCACCTTGCGTTCGACCGCCTGGTCGACCAGGCCTGAAAACGCCGTGCGGCTCGCCTCGATGAACAATTCGGCGATCGTGGCATCCTTCAGCGCCAGCCCCTGGAAGGGACTGCCGAGGTGCAGGTCGGCGGCGTGAATGAATCGGAAGGAGGTCATCGAATCGCTTGTTTCGGTTGCCGGAGCTGATCAGGTGTTTTAGGCAAATGCCGGGCACGAAGGAAGCTCAGGGTTCCGCAGCCTGTGGATAGCCCAATCTTATTCGGAGGACATCATGAGAAACCACGCGTTCGGACGCACATCCTTCACCGTCAGCGAGATCGGTTTCGGCGCCTGGCAGATCGGCGGCTCCTGGGGCGACGTCGCCGAAGCGGACGGGGCCAAGGCGCTGGAAGCGGCGCTCGGTGCGGGCGTCACCTTCATCGACACCGCCGACGTCTATGGCGACGGCCGCTCGGAAAAGATCATTGCCGGCGTCCTGAAGTCGCGCGGCGGCGATCGCCCGATGGTCGCGACCAAGGCGGGCCGGCGCCTCAGCCCGCATGTCGCCGACGGCTATACAAGGGCCAATCTCGAAGGCTTCATCGACCGCAGCCTCAAGAACCTCGAAATCGACAGCCTCGACCTCGTGCAGCTCCACTGCCCACCGACCGAAGTCCTCTACCGCCCGGAAGTCTTTGGCGCGCTCGACGATCTGCGTCGCGCCGGCAAGATCAAGAATTACGGGGTCAGCGTCGAGAAGGTCGAGGAAGCGCTGAAGGCGATCGAATATCCCGACGTCACCAGTATCCAGATCATCTACAACATCTTTCGCCAGCGCCCGGCCGACCTGTTCTTCAACGAGGCCAGGCGGAAGAACGTCGCAGTCATCGTCCGCGTGCCGCTCGCAAGCGGGCTGCTGTCCGGCAAGATCACCCGCGATACGGCGTTTGCCAAGGACGACCATCGCAACTTCAACCGTCATGGCGATGCCTTCGATGTCGGCGAGACCTTTGCCGGCGTGCCGTTCGAAGTCGGCCTCCAGGCGGTCGAGGAAGTCCGCAAGCTGGTGCCGCAGGGAGGGTCGATGGCGGCTTTCGCGCTGAAATGGATCCTTATGAACGAAGCGGTCACCGTCGTCATTCCCGGCGCCCGCAACGAGGCGCAGGCCAGAGGCAATGCGGCGGCGGCAGAGCTTGCCGCACTTTCGGCCGACGTGATGACGGCGACCAAGGAAATCTATGCCCGGCTGGTTGCCCCGCATGTGCATCAGCGCTGGTAGGAACGCCGAGCCTGCCCCTTAAAAATGGCAGCTCGAGCACTGAGGGCTACTGGTTACGCCCCCCAGAAACACAGAAAGGCCGGGCAAAACCCGGCCTTTCTCGTTTCCGCCATAGAGAGGCTCAGTGAGTGCCCTTGAGATCGACCGGGAAGAACAGGGTCTCGCCAGAACTGTCATCGACGCCGTCGTTGTCGGTGACGGCGAAGGCCTTGCCGGACTTGTCGAAGGTGAAGCCTTCGAGCTTGTCGACCACGTAGCCGTTTGAAGCCTTCAGATCCGGGATGAAATCGTGGGCTTCTTCCTTCTTCACCACCGGCAGTTCGGTGCCGATCTTGGCCGGCTTCAGGTCGGCGATCGCTACCCGATAGAGCTTCTTCAGCTTGGCGGCGTCGCCGATCTGGTTGTCGCGCTCGATGATGTAGACATAGTCGCCATGGGCAGTGATTTCCGAAAGGCCGACCCAACCTGCCCCGGCCTTGTCGAGCGGATAGCGCACGGCGCCCCATTCCTTGGACTTCGGCTTGTAGGAGACGAGCTTGACGGTGCCCTTCGGGTCATCCTTCCACTCGCGCTGCATCGCCATCCACAGGACCATGTCGTCGCCTGACCCGACCGTCGTCACCCCTTCGAAACCGAAGCGGGTCTCGCCGGCGAGCAGGTCAGCGGGCAGGCCGATCTCGGCCTTGATCTCGCCCTTGGCATCGACGTTGTAGAGGCCATGGCCGGTTAGCTTGGCGGAGTCGCCTTCCGACGCCAGCCAGAAACCGCCCTTGCCGTCGAGCGCGATGCCTTCGATGTCGAGTTTCTGGGCCGGCTGGCCGCCGCGGGTGATGCGCAGGACGCCGGTGATTTCGGCGGGCTTCCTGGTGGTGTCGATGGTGAAGATCGACGGCTGCATGGTGTAGACCGAGTCGCTGACGGCATAGAGGATGCCGTCCTTCTGGGTGTCGCCTACGAGACCCGAGAGCGCGCCCCAGCCGAGCACGTTGCCGTCGACGTCCTTGGAGACGAGCTTCGGATAGTTGGCCACGCCTTCTTCCAGAGCGTAGATCATCACATGCGAACGGGCGCCGCCGTCCTTGCCGAGATCGACTTCATTGGCGGTCGCAAACAGGTTGCGGCCCGGAATGGCGACGGCGCCTTCCGGCGAGATGCCCGAGGGCAGGATCTGCATGAGCTGCGGCTCGGCGCCGGTGTCCTTGTAGACGGCGACGACAGAGGCGCGTTCGGCGAGCAGGAAGAGATACTTCTGGCCGTTGAAGGTCGCGGCTTCCATGCCTTCGACCTCGATGCCCTTCGAGCGCGCGCGCTTTTCCGGGAAATGGCCGAGGCGGGCAACCGCGCGCTCCAGCGAGGCGCCTGATTCGTAGAGAACCTTGCCGGTGCGATCGAAGATGGTGAAGCCGCGAGAGCCGCCTTTCCAGTCGCCTTCGTTGGCGACCACGAGGCGGTTGTTGTCGAGCCACTTGACGGCGTCAGGCTCGCGCAACGCCGAAGCCTTGGCCGTAAAGGACAGCTGGCCGTCGGTCTTGTTGTCGATGCCTTCGAGATCGGCCTTGCCGGCGGAGAAGTGGCCGGTGACCTGGCCGGTCTTGCCGTCGATGATGACGATCTCGTTGTTCTCCTGCATTGTCAGGGCAATTTCGCCATTGTCGTTGATGGCGACGAATTCCGGCTCCGGATCTTCCGGCGCGACACCGGCAAGGCCGGTCAGCGCCACGTGCTTGATCGAGGCGCAGTCGGCGGTGCCGTCCTTCAGGGAGACGATCACCAGGTCGCCGGCCGGCATCTGCGGGAGGGCGCCTTCGTTGACGTCCTCGTCGCGCTCGTTCTCGATGGCGATCGCGGCAAAGGTCTTGTCCTTGGAGACGGCGATCGAGTCCGGCTGGCCGCCGAGATCGCAGGTCAGGTCGACCTTCTTCGTCGCAATGTCGACGACGGCAAGGAAGCCGGTCGGCTTCTGCTTGCTTTCGCCGGTGTTCACGGCGGCGAGAACCTTCTTGCCGACCGACGCAACCGAGGTCGGCTCGCCCTTGAAGGTGAGCGCGCCGAGCGCCTTCGGGGCCTTCGGATCGGTGATGTCGACGAAGCCGATCGCGCCGAGCGGGCTATCGGTATAGATGAGCGTCATGCCGTCTTCGCTGGCGGTGACGATCTCGGCCGAGCTGACGCTCAGCTTGTCCTTGTCGGCGGGAAGATTGGCGGCGACGGGGAAAGATGCGATGCGGTTGAAAACCTGCTCGGCGCTCGCCGGCACGGCGACCGAAGCAAGAAGTGCTGCGGTCAACGCGGCACGAAGTGAAAACGTCATGGGAAGCCCTCCTGTCCATGAAACACACAGCTGGCTTGTGAGCCACGGTCGTGACAGGCAGATGACAGTTTTCGCATCCGGCGTCCTGGCCGGTGGAGATTAGCAATTCGTAAAAAAGGCCCGGGAAAACCCGGGCCTTTTCAAATGCGAGACTGTAACAGGATGCCTTAAAGGCAGCGCGTTAGCTGTTGACTGCGTCCTTCAGGCCCTTGCCGGCCGAGAACTTCGGCACATTACGTGCCGGGATGTCGACTTCGGCGCCGGTCGAAGGATTACGACCCTTGGACGCTTCGCGACGGGAAACGGAGAAGCTGCCGAAACCGGCAAGACGGATATCGCCGCCCTTCTTCAGTTCAGCCTGTACGGTCTCAAAAACGGCGTCTACAGCGGATGCGGCATCAGCCTTAGAGAGGCCGGCCTTCTCGGCCACTGCGGATACCAACTCATTCTTATTCATGTTTCCACCCCTTTCAAACGGTTTTGGAACGACTCATGTAATCGGGGCAGACAATAGTCAGGCGCCCGCCCGTGGCAACCCAAAAGCTCCGCAATCGCCTGAAAAACAAGGGGTCCGCGTTATTTTTCACAAAAAAAGCCGGCGTTTTGCCGGCTTTTTTCATTGCTGGTGCCAATTTGGCATAACCAAAAGGCTATCGATCAGTGTGCGACGGCAACGCCTGCGTCGTCCACGCCTTCGACCGTGGTGATCAGCGGCGTTTCCACCGTACCATCCCATTCGATCGCTTCCGGCTGACGGACGAGCGCGTGACGGATCACCTCGCCCATGCGGGAGACCGGAATGATCTCCATGTTGTTCTTCACGTTGTCCGGAATCTCGGCCAAATCCTTGGCGTTTTCTTCCGGGATCAGAACGGTCTTGATGTTGCCGCGAAGGGCGGCAAGCAGCTTTTCCTTGAGGCCGCCGATTGGCAGCACGCGGCCGCGAAGGGTGATCTCGCCCGTCATCGCCACGTCCTTGCGAACGGGAATGCCGGTCATGATCGAGACGATGGCGGTTGCCATGCCGACACCGGCGGACGGGCCGTCCTTCGGGGTGGCACCTTCCGGAACGTGGACGTGGATGTCCGACTTGTCGAAGCGCGGCGGTTCGATGCCGAAATCCACGGCCCTGCTGCGGACATAGGATGCCGCCGCCGAGATGGATTCCTTCATGACTTCCTTGAGGTTGCCGGTGACCGTCATGCGGCCCTTGCCCGGCATCATCACGCCTTCGATCGTCAGCAGCTCGCCGCCGACTTCCGTCCATGCGAGACCCGTGACCACGCCGACCTGATCCTCGCCCTCGGCTTCGCCATGGCGGAAGCGCGGAACGCCGAGGTAGTCGGAGATGTTGGCCGCGGTGATCGCAACCGACTTGGTCTTGCCCTTGATGATCTCGGTGACCGCCTTGCGGGCGAGCTTCATCAGCTCGCGCTCGTAGCTACGAACGCCGGCTTCCCGCGTGTACTGCTGGCTGATCGCCATCAGGGCATCGTCGGTGACCGAGAATTCGTTCGGCTGCAGGGCATGTTCCTTGATCGCCTTCGGCAGAAGGTGACGCTTGGCGATTTCGCGCTTCTCATCCTCGGTGTAACCGGCGATGCGGATGATTTCCATACGGTCCATCAGCGGTGCCGGGATGTTCAGCGTGTTCGCCGTGGTGATGAACATCACGTCGGACAGGTCGTATTCGACTTCCAGGTAATGGTCCATGAAGGTCGAGTTCTGCGCCGGATCCAGCACTTCGAGCAGGGCCGAAGACGGGTCGCCGCGGAAATCCATGCCCATCTTGTCGATCTCGTCGAGCAGGAAGAGCGGGTTGGACTTCTTGGCCTTCTTCATCGACTGAATGACCTTGCCGGGCATCGAGCCGATATAGGTGCGGCGGTGACCGCGGATTTCGGCTTCGTCACGGACGCCACCGAGAGCCATGCGCACGTATTCGCGGCCGGTCGCCTTGGCGATCGACTGGGCGAGCGAGGTCTTGCCGACGCCCGGAGGGCCGACGAGGCACAGGATCGGACCCTTGAGCTTGGTCGCACGGGCCTGCACGGCGAGATATTCGACGATGCGTTCCTTGACCTTGTCGAGGCCGAAGTGATCCGCTTCAAGGATCTTCTCGGCATTGTTGAGGTCGGCCTTGACCTTCGACTTCTTGGCCCACGGAATGCCAAGCAGCCAGTCGAGATAGTTGCGCACGACGGTGGCTTCCGCCGACATCGGGCTCATCTGCTTGAGCTTCTTCAGCTCGGCATCGGCCTTTTCCTTGGCTTCCTTGGACAGCTTGGTCTTGGCGATGCGCTCTTCCAGTTCGGCCATCTCGTCGCGGCCTTCCTCGCCGTCGCCGAGCTCCTTCTGGATCGCCTTCATCTGTTCGTTGAGGTAGTACTCGCGCTGGGTCTTCTCCATCTGGCGTTTTACACGCGAGCGGATACGCTTTTCCACCTGCAGGACTGAAATCTCGCCTTCCATGAAGCCCAGCGCCTTTTCGAGGCGCAGCTTGACGGAAACCGTTTCCAGCATTTCCTGCTTTTCGGTGATCTTGATCGACAGATGCGAAGCGACCGTATCGGCCAGCTTCGAATAATCCTCGATCTGGCTTGCGGCGCCCACTACTTCCGGCGAGATCTTCTTGTTGAGCTTGACGTAGTTTTCGAACTCGGAAACCACGGAGCGCGACAGGGCTTCGACCTCGACCGCATCCTCGTCGGGTTCGGCAAGAACGCTCGCCGTCGCCTCGTAGAATTCTTCACGGTCGGTATAGCCGTCGATCTTGGCGCGCGAGCGGCCTTCGACCAGAACCTTGACGGTGCCGTCGGGCAGCTTCAGGAGCTGCAGCACGTTGGCGACGGTGCCGACCTTGTAGATTGCCGAGGGTTCGGGATCGTCGTCGCCGGCGTTGATCTGGGTGACCAGCATGATCTGCTTGTCGGAACCCATCACCTCTTCGAGCGCGCGAATAGACTTCTCCCGTCCGACGAACAAAGGCACGATCATATGCGGAAAGACCACAATGTCGCGCAGCGGCAGCACCGGATAGGTTTCGCTACCAGTCGCAGACGTTGAATTCGTCATTTCATTTCCTTTCCATCGTCCCGTTTCCGGGATACGTCCCGGGCAAATCACCCGGGCACTTCACTCTCGCCCAAAGTGGAGTTTTCGAAATTTGATTTCAAGCCTTGCAAGGCCGCCGCCGCTGGGATTGTGACAGGGGTATTACAAAGCGTGCGCACATTACGCCGCGCGGAACGCCTAAGGACACGGGACGCGACTCACCGGAACTGCCAACCTGCGATCACATGCAGGCGAAGCAGCCCGGACATCGATGATCTTCCCGCACCGTCTCTAATGCAAGACGAATATGGTGCAATTCTTCGCGAGGCAAAAATGGTGGAAAAATCAAAATAAGCAAGGCTGTCCACCAACATAAAAAAGAGGCCCCGACAGGGCCTCTTGCATTGTGCGGTTCGGAACGGGCGGATCAGGCCGAAACGTTCGCCTTTTCATCCTGCCGGTCGGCATAGATGTAGAGCGGCCGGGCGTTTCCACGCACGACGTCGTCCGAGATGACCACTTCGCGCACGCCTTCGAGCGTCGGCAGTTCGAACATGGTGTCGAGAAGGATCTTCTCCATGATCGAGCGCAGGCCGCGGGCGCCGGTCTTGCGGGTGATCGCCCGCTTGGCGATCTCGCGCAGCGCATCCTCGTGGAAGGTCAGATCGACGTCTTCCATCTCGAACAGGCGCTGGTACTGCTTGATCAGCGCATTCTTCGGCTCGGACAGGATCTGGATCAGCGCGTCCTCGTCGAGGTCTTCGAGGGTCGCCAGAACCGGCAGACGGCCGATGAATTCCGGAATGAGACCGAACTTCACCAGATCTTCCGGCTCCAGTTCGCGCAGCACTTCGCCGACGCGACGGTCTTCCGCAGACTTCACGGAGGCGCCGAAGCCGATCGAAGTCTTTTCGCCGCGAGCCGAGATGATCTTGTCGAGGCCTGCAAAGGCGCCGCCGCAGATGAACAGGATGTTCGTCGTGTCGACCTGCAGGAATTCCTGCTGCGGATGCTTGCGGCCGCCCTGCGGCGGGACCGAGGCAACCGTGCCTTCCATGATCTTCAGAAGCGCCTGCTGCACGCCCTCGCCCGACACGTCGCGGGTGATGGACGGGTTGTCGGATTTGCGGGAGATCTTGTCGACTTCGTCGATATAGACGATGCCGCGCTGGGCGCGTTCGACATTGTAATCCGCAGACTGCAGAAGCTTCAGGATGATGTTTTCGACGTCCTCGCCGACATAGCCGGCTTCGGTCAGCGTCGTGGCATCGGCCATCGTGAAGGGAACGTCGATGATGCGGGCGAGCGTCTGGGCAAGATAGGTCTTGCCGCAGCCGGTCGGACCGACCAGCATGATGTTCGACTTCGCAAGCTCGACGTCGCCGCCCTTGGAGGCGTGCGCCAGGCGCTTGTAATGGTTATGCACCGCGACCGACAGGATGCGCTTGGCCTGCTTCTGGCCGATGACGTATTCGTCGAGGACCTTGATGATGTCCTGAGGCGTGGGCACGCCGTCGCGGGACTTGACCATCGAGGTCTTGTTCTCTTCGCGGATGATGTCCATGCACAACTCGACGCATTCATCGCAGATGAATACGGTCGGTCCGGCGATCAGCTTCCGGACTTCGTGCTGGCTCTTTCCGCAGAAAGAGCAATACAGGGTATTCTTGGAGTCGCCGCCGTTGCTGCCGCTGACTTTGCTCATATCACTTTCCTTCCAGCACTCCGCACTCACGTCAAAACGGGCGCGGTCCACTCTACCGCTTGCCGGCGCGCGCCCGACGGGCCTTGCGCGCCTGCCTTGCCTTAAGGGTACTCTACCGATCCTGCGCACATCATGCGGGATCAGCGGCAACGAAACCCCTAAGAAACGAATGCTATGTCATAAAAGTTCAACACAGCATTAATAAGTACTAATAGCGCTTTCCGTGCGACTTGAAACCCCTTTTTGCTCACTTCGGGGTGAGGTGCACGGGTCGCGCCATCAGACTCAGTCTCCGGAGCCACCTTCCATTTCCTGACGCGATGTCAGGATCTTGTCGATGACGCCCCAATCCTGGGCTTCGTCGGCCGTCATGAAATGGTCGCGGTCGAGGGTCTTTTCGACTTCCTCCAACGTGCGGCCCGTATGCTTCACATAGACCTCGTTCAGACGTCTTTTCATCTTCAATATGTCACGGGCATGGCGCTCGATATCGGACGCCTGGCCCTGGAAGCCGCCGGAGGGCTGGTGCACCATGATGCGCGAGTTCGGGGTTGCAAAGCGCATGCCCTTCTCGCCGGCGCACAGGAGCAGCGAGCCCATGGAGGCGGCCTGGCCGATGCAGAGCGTCGAAACCGCCGGCTTGATGAACTGCATCGTATCGTAGATCGCCATGCCGGCGGTGACGACGCCGCCGGGCGAATTGATGTAGAGGGCGATTTCCTTCTTCGGGTTTTCCGCTTCGAGGAAGAGAAGCTGGGCGCAGATCAGCGACGCCATATAGTCTTCGACGGGGCCCGTCAGGAAGATGATGCGCTCTTTCAGAAGACGCGAATAGATGTCGTATGAGCGCTCACCGCGATTGGTCTGCTCGACGACCATTGGCACCAAGGCCATTGCGGTATCAACTGGATTTTTCATGTCCGTCCTTTGTCAAGCTTCTCTTGATCCCTGGCCGAAGGCAGAAAGGCGCTCCGGAATCAAATGGAATGGGTCATCCCTACATAGAGTGTCAACGCCCGGTACTTCAAGACGGAGCATCCGATATCCTTAACTGCCCGGGGATGCGCGAGGCTGACCGCTATTACGATTCGTGCCCGGCCACAGCCGACAGATGCCCGGTTTCGCTGACAAGCACAGGTTTTTGCCCAATCAGGGTAAAGCAGGCGTGAACATTGTCTCGAAAATCCCTCCACCGCCGGTCCGAGCCCCGGATTTTCCGTGATCCGTGCAACGTCGTCTTAAAGACTGCATGGCATTCTGGCCGCGCTCGACATCGAGTATGGGAGTTTCGGGTGGATATTTTAACGGGCCTGATGATCTGGGCGGCGGAGGCGCTGACGCTTGCCGTCCTCCTGTGCTCACGCTGGTATTACGAGCGGGACCGCTTCTACCTGAGCTGGGGCGGCGGGTTTGCGCTGCACGGGATCGGCGTCATCCTGGTCGCGTTGCGCGGCGACATTCCCGATTTCGTCTCCATCCAGATCGCCAACACGCTGGTGCTCGCCGGTGTCGGCCTGTGGATCGCCGGTCTCCTGCAGTTCGACCGAAAGCCCGTGGAAGCCTACGTCGCCATCCCGGCACTTCTCTGGGTGGCGGGCATGTTCCTCTATCCGGTGCGCGAGAACTTCGCCAACCGGGTGGCTCTCCATAACGTCGCGACCATGGTTGGCCATGCGATCATGATCGCCATCCTCCTCAGGAACCAGGGCGCGTCGAAGATAACGCGACGGGTGCTTGCGGCCTTCATCGCCGTACAACTCTGCGCAAACGGCGTCGTCGCAGTTCTGGTGGTCGTCGGCGAGGCGAAAACCATCGGCGCGTCGCCGCACTCCGCCTGGTTGCTCTTCCCGGCGGCAGTCTGCCTCATCGCCATCGTCATGACCGGCGCCAAACTGCTGACTGAGCGCTCCGAGGAGAAACTCAAGACGCTTGCCGTCACCGACCCTTTGACCGGGGTTCTCAACCGACGCGGCCTGATCGACCAGTTCCATGCCCTGAGAAAAATCGAGAACGATGAAAAGCCGCTGATCGCTTTCCTGCATTTCGACCTCGACAACTTCAAGCAGATCAACGACCGCTGCGGCCACCAGGCGGGCGATTCGGTGCTGGTCGCCTTTTCGCAGGTCGGCCAGACCTCGATGCGCGGCCGCGGCTTCTTCGGCCGCATGGGCGGCGAGGAATTCGCCTCCATCCTGCGCGTCGGCGACATGATCGAGGCCGCGAGCATCGCCGAGGCGATCCGCCTGACGCTCAAGCGCCAGACCATCGTCACTGGCGAGCACAACATCACGGTCACCGTCAGCGCCGGCATCGCGATCGCGGCAGCCGAAAGCGCTGACCTCGATCTTCTGCTCAGCGCCGCGGACCGGGCGCTCTATACCGCAAAGGACAGCGGCCGCGATCGTACCGCGATCGATACCGGCACCGACGCCTCGGTCGTCCCGGCCGTCGACCGGCAGGGTGAGGACGAGGCGCCAACCGACGTACGCGCCAGCCACCAGGTCGCAGCTCTCAAACGCATGGCGTCGCTTGGCAAGCGCTGACATCCCCTTGTCCTCTTCATCCTGAAACCCACATTCGTCCGCAGGGATAAAACGCGGAGAGTGGGTCATGCGGGCAGGATTTTCGGGGATCAGATTTTTCGCGGGCATTTTTCTTTCATCAGTGCTTTCCGTCTCGGTGTTTTCGGCCGGTACGACGTTTGCCCAGCAGGCGTCCGATACCGTTGCGCCGGAACGGGCAACGGGGTTCACGTCCGCCAAGCGCGTCGAGACGAAAAACTTCATGGTCGCCGCCGCCAATCCGCTGGCGGCCGAAGCCGGGCGCGACGTCATCGCCAGGGGCGGCAATGCGATCGACGCATTGATCGCGGTCCAAACCGTGCTCGGCCTCGTCGAGCCGCAGAGCTCCGGCCTCGGCGGCGGCTCGTTCCTCGTCTACTACGATGCGGCCACCAGCAAGCTCGTCACGTTCGATGGCCGCGAGACTGCGCCGATGGAGGCAACGCCAAAACTTTTCCTCGATGCGCAGGGCCAGCCGCTGAAATTCATGGACGCGGTTATCGGCGGCCGTTCGGTCGGCACGCCAGGTACCGTGCGCCTCCTCTCCGACGTCCACAAGCGTTACGGCAAGGCCGATTGGGCGAGCCTGTTCGAACGGGCGGAGAAGCTCGCCGCCGACGGTTTCCAGGTCTCGCCCCGCCTGGCTTCGCTGATCGCCGCCGACGGCGACCGGCTGAAGAAACACGATGGTCCGAGGGGTTACTTCTACGACGCATCCGGCGCGCCGCTGAAGGCCGGCACGGTGCTCAAGAACCCTGCCTATGCCGAGACGCTGAAAGCGATTGCGACCGGCGGCGCGGATGGCTTCTACAAAGGGCCGATCGCCGAGGCGATCGTCAAGACCGTGCGCGAGGCGTCGGGCAATCCCGGCGTCCTGTCGCTCGCCGATCTCGCCAATTACCGCGTCAAGGAACGCGAGCCGGTCTGCGCCGCCTACCGGGCGCTCGACATCTGCGGCATGGGACCGCCCTCCTCCGGCGCGGTCGCGGTCGCCCAGATGCTCGGTGTGATCGAGAATTTCGACGTCAAGGCCCTCGGCCCACGGAACGCCGAGAGCTGGCGGATCATCGGCGACGCGCAGCGCCTCGCCTTTGCCGACCGCGAGCGCTACCTGGCCGACCCGGATTTCCAGCCCTTGCCGATCAAGGGCCTGTTGAAGAAGGACTATCTCGGCAAGCGCGCCGCCCCGCTCGACGGCACCAAGGCTCTTAGCGCCGACCAGGTGAAGGCCGGCGAGCCGGAATGGGACCATGCGCTGCTGTTTGGCCGCGACGCGGCGATCGAGATGCCCTCCACCAGCCATTTCGTCATCGTCGACAGAGAGGGCAACGTCGTCTCGATGACCACGACGATCGAAAGCGGTTTCGGCTCGCGGCTGATGACGAACGGCTTCCTGCTCAACAACGAGCTCACCGACTTCTCCTTCAAGACCCATGACGGCAGCCTGCCCGTCGCCAACCGCGTCGAGCCGGGCAAGCGGCCGCGGTCCTCGATGGCGCCGACGATCGTGATGAAGGACGGCAAGCCGCTGCTCGCGATCGGCTCACCCGGCGGCAGCCAGATCATCGGCTACGTGGCTCAGGCCCTGATCGCCTATATCGACTGGGGCATGCCGGTGGAGCAGATCGTCGCCCAGCCGCATTTCATCAACCGGTTCGGGACTTACGAGATCGAGGCCGGTACCGAGGCCGAAAAGCTTGCCGAACCGTTGAAGGCGCTGGGTTACGAGGTGAAGCCGGGCGAGATGAATTCCGGACTGCATGCGATCGAGATCACCGCGAACGGTCTCGTGGGCAGCGCGGACCCGCGTCGCGAGGGCGTGGCTGTTGGAGAATGATCAGACTTCGGCGTCGCCATAGGCCAGAGCCGTCTTGGTCGGCCCCTTCGGATCGACCAGCGGCGACTTGAGAAGCGTCTTCATCACCGTCCAGGCCTTGCGCACCACCTTGATATCCGCTCCGCCTTTTTCGAGAGGAAAGCGGAAGCTGAATTCGGCGGCGATCGGCGTACGAAGCTTTTCCTCCCTCCACCAGAGGATCGTGGCGCATTCCGCCTCGATCTCATTCGAAAGCCTGATCCACCCTTCCTCGTAGACATGTTCGACGACACGCAGGCCGGCGACGGTCTGCACCGGGGTCTCGGGGTCTGGCAGCGAGGCCTTGCGAACATCCGTGTAAGGCGCAAGGCACTCGCCGACGGTTAGGGGCATGTGCTTCGGATTGAATTCCGCTTCCACCGAACGGCTGAACAGTGCCCAGAAACGGGGGGTGTCGGCAGGCGGCATCGCCTTCACGTCCTCCTCGAACTTGGGCTCTTCGTCGCCCTTCTTCCGCAGTTCGAAATCCTGCGCTTCGGCAAGCAGGCGGTCGCCATGCCGGAACTTCAGCGTCGCCTTCCAGTCCTTGCTGGAACCCAGTTTGCGGCGCATGCGGAAAACCATGTCGGAACGGAGGTAGAGATCTCGTTTCTCGGTATCCAGAAAGAAGAGGTCACGCTGCTTGCTGTCCTTTAGCACATCAAGCCTGCCGTGCGTATCGATGTCGACGCCCTGCAGTTCCGCACGCAGACGCTCCCAGAAGCGCGCCACCGCTCTACCGCGGGCAGCCTCGTCACCGGCGAACTCCTTCGCATGCAGCATGACCTTGTATTCGCGCGATGACAGGCACACAGGCTTCCCTCCCCGCTCGACAGCCGCCCTTGCATCCAAACATGATCGCAATCCTGAATTGCGTCAATCACTCAATCTTTTCCGCGCTCGCGAAATCCGCTAGGTCTTTCGCATGACCATTCTGCCCGATTTCCTCCGCATCGATCCCGACACCCGCCGCGTCTCGCTCGACGGCCGCAACCCGGCTTTCTACAGCGACCCGAACCGCGTCTATGCCCTCCTCCACGAACATTGTCCGACCTTCTACTGGGAAGAGCAGCGGCAATGGTTCTTCACCGGCTACGACCATGTGAACGGGCTGTTGCGTGACCGGCGGTTCGGCCGGCAGATCCTGCATATCGCCAGCCGGGAGGAACTCGGCCTGCCCGACCCCTTGGCTCATCTCGAAAATTTCGATCTCGCCGAGCGGTATTCGCTGCTGGAGCTTGAGCCGCCTGACCACACGCGGCTTCGCACGCTCGTCAACCGCGCCTTCGTGTCGCGGCATATCGAAAGGCTCCGGCCGGAGATCGCAGAACTTGCCGAAAGGCTGATCGACGGGTTCGAAGACCAAGGCGAGACGGAACTGCTCTCCGCCTTCGCCGACATCATTCCGGTAACGATGATCGCCCGGATGATCGGCATTCCGGACGAGATAGGGCCGCAGCTTCTCAAATGGTCACATGCCTATGTCGGCATGTACATGTTCAAGCGGACGCAGCAGGACGAACATGCCGCCGACCGGGCAGCAAGAGAATTTTCCGACTATGTCAAAGGCCTGATCGCCGAGCGCCGCCGAGAGCCGCGCGAAGACCTCCTCACCCACATGATCCACACGGAACACAAGGGCCAGTATCTCACCGACGACGAACTGGTCTCGACCACCATCGTGCTGCTCAATGCCGGCCACGAGGCGACGGTGCATCAGATCGGAAATTCGGTGCGGGTAATCCTGGAGAGCGGCCTGTCCCCGGCAGACCTTTTCCGCGACGAGGCGGCGACCGGGCGAACGGTCGAGGAAACGCTGCGCATCTGTGCGCCCGTGCATATCTTCCAGCGCTGGGCGCTCGAGGACGTCGAGATCGACGGGCTTTCCTTCAAGCGCGGCGACAAGGTGAGCCTCATCCTCGCCGCCGCCAATCTCGACCCCAAGAAATTTTCCGATCCGCTCGCCTTCAAGCCCGACCGGCAGGAAGCCGCAAACCTCTCCTTCGGAGCCGGCATCCATTTCTGCATCGGCGCACCGCTTGCAAGGCTGGAACTCAATACCGTGCTGCCCATCCTCTTCCGGCGGCTGCCCGGCATGCGTATCGCCACGCCGCCAGTGGTGAAGGACGTCTACCATTTCTATGGGCTTGAGCGGCTGGACCTGGCTTGGGAACAGGCAAGCCGGCTCCCTGAATAGTTCCCGAAATCGGTGTGCAACTGCGGACTATGCCGCAGTTGCTCTTCGCAATCAGGCGCCGGCGGCAACGCCGTAGCGGATTGCCGGCTTGTTGAGCGACAGATAGGGACGCAGCCCGCCGCGGGCGGTCGTGTAGGTCTCATAAAGCTGCGTATCGGCAAGCGACGGCATGGTGACCAGTTCGCCGCGGTCGAGACCCACAAGCGCCGCATCGACAAGGTCGCCGACTTCCATGACCGAATTCGGGTCGAGACTGTCCATCGAGCCGCCGACGCGATCGAAGATTTCGGTGCGGGTATAACCGGGCAGGACTGCCTGGATCCTGACGCCGGTATCCTTCAGCTCTGCAGCGAGGGCTTCCGTCAGGGCCAGAACGAAGGCCTTGCTGGCGGCATAAGTGCCGCTGAAGAACTCCGCGGCGAGCGCCACGGCGGAGGCGATGTTGACGATGGCGCCCTCACCCCGGGCAACGAAAGCCTGCGCGGCTGCGATTGCGAGACGGTTGGCGGCGGTGACGTTGAGATCGACCATCTGGTCGAGGTAATCCGGATCGGCTTTCAGCAGCGGACCGTTCGGGCCGATGCCGGCATTGTTGACGAAGAGGGTGATCGAGCCGTCTTCGCGCAGGCGCTTGTCGACAGCGAGCACATCGGCACGCTGGCTGAGGTCGGCGCGCAGTACGTCCGCCTTGATGCCATGTTCGCTCGTCAACCGGCCGGCAAGCGCCTTCAGGCGATCCGCGTCGCGGGCGACGAGGACGAGATCATAGCCGCGCTTGGCGAGCTTTTCCGCATAGGTCGCGCCGATGCCCGACGATGCGCCGGTCACGAGTGCGGTTCCGAGTTTTGAATTGTTGGTCATGGTCGATTTCCTTCAAAGGTTTTTCGGGCAGAGGTTTTTCGGGTGGTGTCGCGGCCAGCGGTTTGGCATCTGGAATTTACTGGTATATGCCACTATATATGAAAAGGAAGATTGAGACCTGCAAGGGGCGGCCGCAAATTTTTCATCGGAGTGGAAGGGCCAGCCAAAAGCGGGCATTGTCCCGCGGCAAGATCGGAACGAGACATGACTGACAAACAGGACAAGCAAGGGCAGACCGAGGACGGCATCTGGCTTCACTGCAGCAACAGCGCGGTGCGCCGCGCCTCACGGCATCTCGGCCAGCTCTACGAGGATGCGATGGGCGATACAGGCCTCAAGGGAACGCAGTTCTCCCTGATGTCCCAGATCGCCGGATCCAACCAGCCGACGTTGAAAAACCTCGCGGAGGCGATGGTCATGGACCTCTCGGCGCTCGGCCACACGCTGAAGCCGCTGATCCGCGACGGACTGGTGGAACTGGTGCCCGATGCCCAAGACCGCCGCGCCAAGCGCGTCCGCCTGACGGAGACAGGCGCGGCCACCCAGCGCGACCTCACCACCCGCTGGCAGGTCGCCCAGGACCGTTTCGACAAGGCATTCGGCAAGGGGAAGTCGGAGGAATTGCGGCGGACGCTGGCGTTCATCTCGTCGGGCGAATTCGCCAAGGCCTTCAGGCGGGATGAAGAAGCCTGACCCTCAAACCCTGATCACGTAATCCTTGCGAGTCGTTTCAACCACTTCCCAGGTTCCCTTGAACCCGGGTCTGAGGATCATGCTGTCGCCTGGCTTTAACTGGACCGCTTCGCCGCCCTCCTCTGTGACGATCGAGTGGCCGGAGAGGATGTGGAAATATTCCCACTCGTCATAAACAATCCGCCACTTGCCGGGGGTCGCCTGCCAGATGCCGGCATAAAGGCCGCCCTCCGCTTCCTCGAAGTTCCAGGTGCGGAAAGTCGGGGTGCCGGAGAGCAGCCGGTCCGGTGCCGGCGCGCCCTCTTCCGGTTCGATGGACGAGAGGTCATATTTTATCCAGGCGCTCACTATTTGGTCCTCTCGGGTGCATGTTTTCGAGCTGCTTGACGCGATCGCGACGATCGCCCGCAGACGCCTGATCGGGCGCCGGTCATCAGATCTTCGACAAAGCCTGGTCGAGGTCGGCGATGATGTCGGCGGCATCCTCGATGCCGATCGACAGGCGCACCACGTCAGGCCCGGCGCCGGCGGCGATCTGCTGTTCTTCGCTCAGCTGCCGGTGGGTCGTCGAGGCCGGATGGATGACCAGCGAACGGGTGTCGCCGATATTGGCAAGGTGGGAGAACAGCTGCAGGCCTTCCACCAGCGTCTTGCCCGCCTCGTAGCCGCCGGTAACGCCGAAGGTGAACACCGAGCCGGCGCCCTTCGGCGAATACCGCCTCTGCAGGGCATGGTTGGGGTCGTCCTCCAGGCCGGAATAGCTGACCCAGGCGACCTTCGGATGCGCCTTCAGCCATTTGGCGACGGCCGCTGCGTTGTCGCAGTGTTTCTGCATCCTCAGCGGAAGCGTCTCGATGCCTGTCAGGATCATGAACGCGTTGAAGGGTGAAATTGCCGGCCCCATGTCGCGCAGGCCCAGCACGCGGCAGGCGATGGCAAAGCCGATATTGCCGAAAGCCTGGTACAGGACGATGCCGCCGTATTCGCTGCGCGGTTCCGAGAGCATCGGGTAATTGCCCGATTTCGACCAGTTGAAGGTGCCCCCGTCGACGATTACGCCGCCCATGGAATTGCCGTGGCCGCCCATGAACTTGGTCAGCGAGTGGATGACGATATCGGCGCCGTGCTCCAGCGGCCGGACGAGGTAGGGGGTCGCCATGGTGTTGTCGACGATCAGCGGAATGCCCCGCCGATGCGCCACCTCGGCGATCGCCGCGATATCCACGAACGTGCCGGCGGGATTGGCAAGGCTCTCGATGAAGATCGCGCGAGTACGCTCGTCGATGCCGGCCTCGAAGCTTGCCGGATCGTCGGTATCGGCCCAGCGCACCTGCCAGTCGAAACTCTTGAACGCATTGCCGAACTGGTTGATGGAGCCGCCGTAGAGTTTTCGCGCCGCGATGAAATTGTCGCCCGGTTGCATGATCGTGTGGAAGGTCAGCATCTGCGCCGCATGGCCGGAGGCGACCGCGAGCGCCGCGGTGCCGCCCTCGAGTGCCGCCACCCGCTCCTCCAGCACCGCCTGGGTCGGGTTCATGATGCGGGTGTAGATATTGCCGAACTGCTGCAGGCCGAACAGGGCGGCGGCGTGGTCCGCATCGTTGAAGACGAAAGCGGTCGTCTGGTAGATCGGCGTCACCCGCGCCCCGGTCGTCGGGTCGGGTTGCGCGCCCGCATGCACGGCCAGCGTCGAAAACCCCGGATTGAGTGTCGGCATGTTAGTCCCTCCCCTTAAATGGCGCCCGGTTATTAGCGCTCCAACAGACCCCGGCGGTTGATCACGATCAAGGTATATCGTTCTCCGGAACCTATCCTCCGGAGAAATAGAGAGGAGTTTGCAATGGACAACACAATTCCCACCCTTGACCCCACCCCGGAAAATCTCACCGGCAGGCTGAAGCGCTGGTGTTCCGTCACATGGGCGGCGATCAACGAAGCCAAGCTTCTCGCCAGCCTCGACGACGAAACCGTCAAGCTGCTGGCGCAGGACAACGCCTTGTCGGAGCAGGAACTGCGTGAACTGATCGCCAAAGGCCCGCATGCGGCCGACGAAATGTTGGCGCTGATGAAGCTGCTCAACATCGATCCGGAAGAAGCCAGGCTGGAGGAGCCGGCCGAGTTCCGGGAAATGCACATCACCTGCGTCCACTGCGGCGAGAAGACCCGCTGTCGGCGCGAACTCACCGACGGCAGCGCCGCCGCCGACTTCGCAAGCTATTGCGGCAACGCCGAACTGCTCGACGACATGCGCAACCGGCCGGAACTGCTCGCCAAGTAGCTCGCTTAGCCGATCGTCTCAGGCAACGAGGCGGGGATATTCGATCGCCGGGCAGCGATCCATGACGATCTTGATGCCGGCCGCTTCCGCCTTTTCGGCGGCCTTGTCGTCGCGCACGCTCAGCTGACCCCAGATCACCGTCGGCCTGGTTTCGAGCCCGATCGCCTCGTCGACCACGCCGTCCAGATATTCGGCGGACCTGAAAACGTCGACCATATCGACCGGCTGCGGCACGTCCGAAAGTGTCCTGTAGACCGTCTGGCCGAGGATCTGCTTGCCGGCCTGGCCGGGATTGACCGGAAATACCGTATAGCCCTTGGAAAGCAGAAACCCCATGACCCGGTTGCTCGGCCTGTCGGGATTGGGGGATGCGCCGAGGAGCGCAATCGTCCTGGTGCTCTTCAGGATATCGGCGATATAGGCGTTGTCGTAATGGTCATGATTCATGACGGCGGCTCCTGCAATAGTGCGCCTCTGGCGGCGCAGTGCGTCTGCGCTATGTAAGTCCGCGTCTCGTCAAAAGGGATAAGGATCATGAAAAAATTTCTCGGCTGCCTTGCGATCACTGCCTGCGGCACCCTCCTCTCGGGCGAGCCGGCGGCCGCGATATCGCGTTACAATTCAACCGGCATGTCCTGTGCCGCTGTACAGCGGGCGATCGGCCGGGAGGGCGCGGTGATCCTGCGTTACCCGTCGCGCAACAAGGCGCGGATGACGCTCTACGACCGCTATGTCATCGACAGCGGTTACTGCGACGGCCATGAGTTCGCCGACCGGGTGACCGTGCCGACGGCCGACACACCGAGTTGCCCGGTTCGGGCGTGCAAAAGAAGACCCGATCCCGAAGATTGTTTTCCTCTCCAGGCCGGATGCCTGAGATTTTAGGCAGCTTCTTGAGTGAGAAAATCGAGAATGCCCGAACGCCGAGGTTCCCTGAACGTTCGGACTACATTCCTCCTTTGTACCTGCACATATTAGCACCATCTTATGGTTGAATTAGAAACTGCTACTAGATTTTGCCGAGGCAAACTTGGTTCTCTGAACATTTGTCAGGTTTTCTTTTCCTTCGTGCATCCCATTGAAATGTGAGCAGGTGACAGCTATCGCCGCGGCGGAATCGACCTCAAAGCTTCAAAAAAGGATGGATTTTGTCAATTCGGCCCCAACCCGCCGTCCTTCCGTTTGCACAACTCTGGATTTAGCTCGAACGAGCGATAAGCACGATGGGTGGCGCAACCCACTCTGCCATCCCAACAGGTTTTTCACGCTTCCGACAGCCGTTGCCAAGCCCGGTTTGCCGCGCGGCGGGATCCCGGCTCACGGACATAGGATGGGTTTTCTTTCCCATCATGAGAGCCAAGCGGACAGCGGCCGAACGGCTGGGTTTGGCAACCGCGGCGGGGACGAGCCAACGATTTGGCGCTGACGGCTTCGTATTTTGCCCGGAAAATTGTGGTATCATGAAACCACATAGATAAACCATTGATTTTGCTGCATCTATTTTTCGACCCGAGAAAACCGTCACCTTGACGCTTTCGGCCTCCCTCGCTATAAGCCGCCCCAGAACGCGGACCGTCTCGGCCCGCTTTCTTTTTGCCGGCCTCGGCCAAGGCAATCCAAGCAACAAGAAACGCCCTGCATTCGAAGGTTTCGGATGTCATGGGTCCTAGAAGAAAGAGTTAAAAACATGTCAACCTTCGTTCAGAAGCCTGCAGAGGTGGTGAAGAAGTGGGTGATCATCGATGCCGAAGGCCTCGTTGTCGGTCGCCTCGCCACCATCGTCGCCAACCGTCTCCGCGGCAAGCACAAGGCCACCTTCACTCCGCACGTCGATGATGGCGACAACGTCATCATCATCAATGCGGAAAAGTGCGTCCTCACCGGCAAGAAATATTCCGACAAGACCTATTACTGGCACACCGGTTACCCGGGTGGCATCAAGGAGCGCACCGCGCGCCAGATCATCGAAGGCCGCTTTCCGGAGCGCGTCATCGAGAAAGCTGTCGAGCGCATGGTTCCCCGTGGTCCGCTCGGCCGTCGCCAGATGAAGAACCTGCGCGTCTACGCCGGTTCCAACCATCCCCATGAAGCACAGCAGCCGGTCGCCCTCGACGTGGCATCGCTGAACAGCAAGAACGTAAGGAGCGCCTGATAATGGCCGATCTTTCCTCCCTGAAGGACCTCGCGCCGGCTTCCGAAGCTGCCGCTCCGGTCTATGTCCGCAAGGTCGACAGCCTCGGCCGCTCCTACGCGACCGGCAAGCGCAAGAACGCCGTCGCCCGCGTCTGGGTCAAGGCTGGCACCGGCAAGATCACGGTCAACGGCCGTGACTTCTCGACCTACTTCGCCCGTCCCGTCCTGCAGATGATCCTGCAGCAGCCGGTTATCGCCGCTGCCCGCACCGGCCAGTTCGACATCGTCGCGACCGTCGCCGGTGGCGGTCTCTCCGGCCAGGCCGGCGCCGTTCGTCACGGCGTCTCCAAGGCACTCACCTACTTCGAGCCCGGCCTTCGCGGCGTGCTCAAGAAGGGTGGCTTCCTGACCCGCGACAGCCGCGTGGTCGAGCGTAAGAAGTACGGTAAGGCCAAGGCCCGCCGCTCCTTCCAGTTCTCCAAGCGTTAATCGCTCCTGGACTTGGACTTTCAAAAGGCGGGGCTTCGGCTCCGCCTTTTTCATTTGATACTCTCAGATCGGCAGTTCGGTGGTCGATTTCAGTTCGCGCAGGACAAAGCTGGAGACCACGTTGCGCACATGCGGATTGCGCATCAGGTGGCGGGTCATGAAAGCCTCGTAGGCTTCGACGTCGCGCGCCCGGATCTTCAGCATGTAGTCGAAGGTTCCAGACAGCGCATAACACTCCATGATCTCCGGCCGGTCGCGCACGACCGTGGCAAAGGCTTCGATCGCCTCCTCGTGGTGGTCCTCCAGCGTCACATGGGCGACGATGCAGAGCTTGAGGTCGAGCTTTGCCGGATCGAGAAGTGCTACCCGCTTTCGGATGACGCCCTCGGCCTCCAGTTCCTGGATCTTGCGCCAGGCGGTGCTTTGCGACATGCCGGCCTTTTCCGCCAGTTCGGCAAGCGACGAACCATCGCCCGTCTGCACGAGTTGCAGAAGCTTGCGGGCCGCCTGCAGGTTTTCTTTCATGATGGCCTCTCCTCCCGAAATATCCTCCCATTATTTACGCTCAATTCGGCAAAGCTGAAATGATTACCCGCATTTTCGGAGATATAATGGTGATCTGACGGCCGGTGGCTGGAGCACCCGGCCATTCCATCACGCAACGGGAGGCGCTGATGACCAAACAAAGCACCTACACGGCAAACCTGCCGGACGCAGACGGGATCTATCACTACACACGCGAAGAACACGGGATCTGGAGCGAGCTCTACGAACGCCAAATGCGGCTCCTGGCCGACAAGGCCTGCCGGGAATATCTGGACGGCGTCCAGGCACTCGGATTGAAGGCAGACAAGGTTCCGCAGCTTGGCGATGTCGACCGGCGCCTCAACGAGACCACCGGCTTCGGCGTGGAGGGCGTGCCCGCCCTCATTCCGCCGTCGCGCTTCTACGAGTTGCTGTCGCAGGGCAAGTTTCCGCTGGCGACCTTCATCCGCCGCCGCGAGCACATCGACTATATCGAGGAACCGGATATCTTCCATGAGGTCTTCGGCCACTGCCCGCTCCTCACCAACCAGAGTTATGCCAATTTCGTTCGCCGCTTCGGCGAAAAAGCCGTCGGGCTCGGCCGGGAATATTCCTGGCACCTGTTCCGGATATTCTGGTTCACCGTCGAGTTCGGCCTGATCCACACGCCGCAGGGGCGCCGCTGCTTCGGCGCCGGCATCGTCTCCTCTCCCAACGAAACGCGGGCCGCCATGGAAGGCCGTGAGGCCGAATTCCGGCCCTTCGATCTGATGACGGTGCTCAGGACCCCCTACCGCATCGATATCGTCCAGCCGATCTACTATGTCATCGACAGCTTTGCGCAGCTGGAATCGATCATCGAGGAGGATATCGGGGCGCGCATCAGCGAGGCCAAGGCGCTGGGAGACTTTCCGCCGGTGTTCGAAGCCAAGGCTTCCTGAACGGGAGGCATTTGTTTCCTTCAGGCTTGCCTTGTCGGCCCTTATTGTCCAACGTCCCGCCACCTTAACGATGGAGGGACGCCGTGGCAGAAAAGTCGATCGACCATGCCTTCACTGCAACAAGCCTGACCTCGGCCGCGTCGGACCCGACGTTTGCCGGCGCGCTGTCGTTCATGCGCCGCCGCTTCACCAAGGATCTGGCGGGTGTCGATACGGTCGTCTGGGGCATCCCCTTTGATGCCGCGACCTCCAACCGGCCGGGCGCCCGGTTCGGGCCGCAGGCGATCCGGCGGGCATCGGCGATCTTCGACAACGATCCGCAATATCCGTTCCAGCGCGACCTTTTCGCTGACATGGCCGTCGTCGATTACGGCGACTGCCTGCTCGACTACGGCAACCATCAGAAGACGCCGGCTGCGATCGAGGCCCAGGCGAACGTCATCCTCGACAGCGGCGCGTTTTTGCTGACGCTCGGCGGCGATCATTATGTCACCTGGCCGCTGCTCAAGGCGCATGCCGCCAAACACGGACCGATGGCGCTGGTGCAGTTCGACGCGCATCAGGACACGTGGCTCGACGACGAGGGACGCATCGACCACGGCTCCTTCGTGGCGCGGGCGGTGCGGGCCGGCCTCATCGATCCTGCCCGATCGATTCAGGTCGGCATCCGCACCCACGCGCCGGAAGATTTCGGGATCCGCCTCCTCTATGGCCAGGAGGTCGAGGAGATGACGGCAGCCGAGATCGCCAGGGTTATCGTCAATCACGTCGGGGAAACACCGACCTACCTCACCTTCGACATCGACTGCCTCGATCCGGCTTTCGCGCCGGGCACCGGCACGCCGGTCGCCGGCGGGCCTTCGAGCGCCAAGATTCTCTCGGTGCTGCGCCAGCTTGGGGGCCTCGATATCCGCGGCGCCGATGTCGTCGAGGTGGCGCCGGCCTATGACCATGCGGATATCACTGCCATTGCGGGGGCGACGGTTGCGATGTATATGCTCGGGCTTCGCGCGGAACGCCGCGCGGGCGCGTTAAATTTCTGAATCAACTTGCTGGTAAACTGAATCCGGCATCCAATCCAAGGCACTGATCTAGCAGGATAAGACCATGACAGCGAAAATCTTCATCGATGGCGAACACGGCACCACGGGACTGCAGATCCGCACCCGCATGGCCGGCCGCCGCGACGTCGAGTTGCTGTCGATCCCGGAAGCGGAGCGGCGCAACGCCGCCATGCGCGAGGATCTCCTGAACAGCGCCGACGTCGCCATCCTCTGCCTGCCGGACGATGCCTCGCGGGAAGCCGTGACCATGCTTGCCGGCAACAACAAGGTGCGGGTGATCGACACCTCGACCGCCTTCCGCGTCGATCCCTCCTGGGCCTATGGCTTTGCGGAAATGGACAAGGCGCAGGCAGACAAGATCAAGGCCGCCCGGCATGTCGCCAATCCGGGCTGCTACCCGACCGGCGCGATTGCCCTCATCCGGCCGCTGCGCGCGGCCGGCATCCTGCCCGACGGTTATCCAGTCACGGTCAATGCGGTCTCCGGTTATACCGGCGGCGGCAAGCAGATGATCGCGCAGATGGAAGACCAGGCCAGGGAAGACGCCATTTCGGCCAACAACTTTCTCTACGGCCTGAACCTCAAGCACAAGCACGTGCCGGAGATGAAGATCCACGGCCAGCTCGACCGTGCGCCGATCTTCTCGCCGTCGGTCGGCCGCTTCGCGCAAGGCATGATCGTGCAGGTGCCGCTCTTCCTCGAAGACCTCAAGGACGGCGCGACGATGGAGAGCATCCACAAGGTGCTGGTCGAGCATTATGCAGGCCAGGACATCGTCACCGTCGTGCCGCTCGAAGAGAGCAAGGCACTTGCCCGCGTCGATGCGGAAGAGCTGGTCAATACCGACACGATGAAGCTCTTCGTATTCGGCACGCCGGGCGGCGCCTATGTCAACCTGGTGGCCTTGCTCGACAACCTCGGCAAGGGTGCCTCGGGTGCGGCCGTCCAGAACATGGACCTGATGCTTTCGGCCTGATGACCGAAGGCATTCCCCTTCCTTTTTCCTTTCCTGACGAATGGCGGATCGAAACCGCCAGACAGATCGCCGATACCGTCGTCGGCATCGTCCTTGAAGTGACGCGTGCCGGCGGCGAGATCGATATCGTCAAGATCCTGAAACCGAAGGCATTGGAAGACAGTCTTCGCGGGGCCGATTTCATGGCCTGGCGGGATGGCGTCGGCTGCATTCGGCTGATCGCGCGTTCGGACGATCTCCTGCTGATGGAACACGCAGGCAAGGTGACGCTGCGCGATCATATGGAAACCCATGGTGACCTGAACGCAACCCGGATCGCCGCCCAAGTCCTCGCGGAATACCACCGGCCGTCCGACATGGCTCCGCCGGCAAGCCTGATGCCGCTTTCCCGCTATTTCAAAAGCCTGTTCAAGAAGGCCAAGGCAGACCGCCGCGACGGTGTTGCCAGCCCGTTCATCGCGGCGGCGGAATTGGCGGAAAGGCTGATCGCCGATCAGCGGGACATCAAGCCACTGCATGGCGACCTGCACCACGAGAACATCATGCTCGGCCCGCGCGGCTGGCTGATCATCGATCCGGCCGGATTGATCGGCGATGCGGCGCTGGACGTCGCCAACATGTTTTCCAATCCGCTCGACCGCTTCGACCTCACCCGCGATGAAGAACGCATTGCCTCCATGGCCGCCATCTTCGCCGAAACGCTTGGCCGCGACGTCCGCCCCATCCTGCAATACGCCTTCGCCTATGGCTGTCTCTCGGCCGCCTGGCATGAAGAGGACGGCAATGCGAAAGACCGCGATGACGAGCTTGCCGTCGCCGCCACGGTCCGCAGTGTGCTGCAACAGGCTTAAGCGAGCGTCCGCTTCAAACCCAGATTGACGGCGAGCTTCTCGCCCGGACCGTGCACGGCGGCGAACAGCAGCCCGGCCAGGAAGGTGAAGTGGTCAACGAAAAAGCCGAACTCCGCCTGGTTGGCTTGCCACAAGCCGGGGCCATGGAAAGCGAAGGCTAGGAAGATGACATAGACGCCGGCAAGCAGCGCCGCTTCGGAGAAGAAGGCGCCGGTCAGGAATGCGAGGGCCAGCCCCACCTCGAAGATCGCCGCGTTCAGGCGAGAAACAGCGGAAACGGAAATCCGGCGCCGGAGATGAAGACGGCCGTCGCCTGCATGTCGAGAAACTTGAACGTCGTCGCCATGACGAACAGGCCGCCGAAAATCAGCCTTGCGACGAGAATTGCGATTGTCCTTGCCATAACCCTACCCTCTCCTGTGGCCGAAGCCGATTGACCTATGTCCCAAGGACGGGCGACGGACACTGTGGCCGACATCGGACTGCAGATTTTTCGCAGTAAAAAGGCGGACGGAATTCAATCCGCCCGCCTCTCGCGGATATTTGTCAATGTACGGGCAGATCAGCTCCGCGTGACGATCGCCGTCTCCGGCGGATATTCGCCGACGAAACCGCGCCAATGGGCGACGGCAAAGCCGAGTGCGATCAGAGCGACGGCCTGATGCGTCAGCGCCAGATCGAGCGGCACCTGCATGACAAGCGTCGAGATGCCGATGACGGCCTGTAGCGTCACCAGCCCGAACAGCAGGACGGAGCGGCGGGCATGGGTCGAGCCGGGGGCCAGCCGGAGAGAGACGATCATGTGCACGAGAGTGGCGGCCCACAGAACATAGGCGCCGCAGCGGTGCATGAACTGTACCGTCTTCGGGTTTTCGAACAGATTGATCCACCAGGGCTGTTGGACAAAAAGATCGCTCGGGATCAGCGCACCATCCATCAGTGGCCAGGTATTGTAGGAGAGGCCGGCATCGAGCCCCGCCACCAGCGCACCGAGATAGATCTGGAAGAGGACCAGGAAGGCGATCCCGCCGGCTGCCCATTTGGACCTTGCCGTCGGCGGAAGGTCGCGGCTATGCGGCGCCAGCCCGCGCATGATCCAGATGCAGGCGGCGAAGATCAGACAGGCGATGACGAGGTGTGTCGCGAGCCGGTATTGCGAGACGCTGACCAGTTTGGTCAAGCCGGAAGATACCATCCACCAGCCGATGAACCCCTGGAAACCGCCGAGTGCGAGAAGACCGACCAGCGGACCCCGCAGGCGCTTTTCGATGCGACCGGTGAGCCAGAAGAACATCAGCGGCAGGGCAAAGACCAGGCCGATCGAGCGGGCGAGGAACCGGTGCGCCCATTCCCACCAGAAGATCGACTTGAACTGGTCGACCGTCATGTCCTTGTTGATTTCCTGATATTGCGGAATGCGCTGGTAGAGACGGAATTCCTCGTCCCACTCTTCGGCCGACAGCGGCGGGATGACGCCGTGGATCGGCTTCCATTCGGTGATCGATAGGCCGGAGTCGGTAAGCCGCGTCGCGCCGCCGACCAGGACCAGACAGAGCAGCGTGGAAACCACGACGCCGAGCCAGATACGCACGGCCTTGCGGTCGCGCTCGCGGCGCTTGGTATGGTTCAGGACATCGATGATCACAGCATCGGTTGCCGACATGGGTATGCTCCTGTCGCTCAAGCCAAAAGGACGCGGCGCACGGCCAAGCATCCATCAAGCATTTCGCGTTGCTTTGCCCCATCAACCCATGCAAAACAAGCCCCGGCGCTTTGCGGCATGCGGTCGCGGATAGGAGAAGACGTTTTGGTCCCGCGTTTGAGAAGTTTCATCGGCACCATCCTGATCATCATTCTGGTGATCTTCTATGCGCTTGCCGCGACGACCTTCGCGACGCTGCTGCTTGCCACTTCGCCATGGTGGGTGCATTTCCTCTACTTCCTGATCAGCGGCCTCCTCTGGATCCTGCCGGCCATGCTGATCATCAAATGGATGGCAGGACCGAAGCCCAAGGGATAACCGGCTTTACCATCGGTTAACCAGCGGCAACGGTTTCGCGGGGCGTGAGGCCGCCGGTAAACCGAATTTTGGTGCCCTCCCCCTATGTTGCCGGCCAAACGGCATCAGCGGGCAAAGCCATGCAGCAGCGGAAGATCAACCACGTGGATCAGGTCGAGGACATGCTCGACGCGCCGAAGGGTCAGAAAACCGTCCGGCTCGCCGAGCTATCGCTCGTTTCGACCGACGATCTCCATTCCGTGGAAGCCGAGTGGCGGCGGCTCGAAGGGCTTGGCAAAAACTCCCTGCATCAGGGTTTCGACTGGTGTCTCGCCTGGGTTCATGCGCATCGCAGCGAACTCGCGATCATTCAGGGCGTTGTCGATGGCCGCACGCTTTTCATCCTGCCGCTCGAAATCGTGTCGGAACGCCGCGCCCGGATCGCCCGCCTGCTCGGCCACCGGTTCAACAACGTCAATACCGGCCTCTTCGATGCCGAACTCGCCGCACCCGATGCGGAAGAATTGCAGAACTTCGCCTATGGCCTGAGGCTCGCCCTATCCGACAAGGCGGATCTGGTCGTTCTCGACAATATCCCGCTCGTCTGGCGGGGCATGCGGCATCCGTTGTCCGCGTTTGCTTCGATCGAAAACCAGAACCATTCCTTCCAGTTGCCGCTCTTTCAGAATTTCGAGGCGACGCTGGCGCAGCTCAACGCGAAAAGCCGCCGCAAGAAGTTCCGCTCGCAGAGCCGCAAGATCGAGGCGATCGGCGGTTATGACCACTTCATCCCGACCGACCCCGCCGAAAAACACGCCCTGCTCGATATCTTCTTCCGCCAGAAAGGCGAGCGTCTGAGACTGTTCGGTCTGCCGGACGTCTTCCAGCTGCCCGGCATCCAGGACTTCTTCCACCGCCTCATGGATGTCCCGGCCAGGGGAACAGACACACCGCTGATGCTGCATGCCATCCGGCTGCGCGGCGAGCACGAGGGGCATATCGCGGCGATTGCCGGCCTGTCACGCAAGGGCGATCATGTCATCTGCCAGTTCAGCTCGATCGACGAGACGATCTGCCCGGAGGCGAGCCCCGGCGAGTTGCTGTTCTGGCTGATGATCGAGCAGTCCTGCCGGGAAGGCGCGTCGGTGTTCGATTTCGGCGTCGGCGACCAGCCCTACAAGCGCAACTGGTGCACCCAGGAAACGGTGCAGCACGATATGTTGTTGCCGCTGACCTGGAAGGGTTCGGTGATGCGGCCGTTCCTGATCGGAGTGACCAAGGCGAAGGCGGCAGTCAAGCGCAGCCCGCATCTCTACGCGATGGTGCAACGCTGGCGGTCCCGCCGATGCCCGAAAACGTCGGAAGCCCCCGCCTCCGACGCAGAACCGTCAGCCGAATAGTCAGGCCGCGCGGCGTTTGCCGGGACGTGGCGAATGCCGGTCGGCGGTCTGCGCCATGACCAGCAGGTTGCTGTAACCGGCCGCTTCGAAATCCGTCACCAGTTCGGCGACTTCCTCATCCTTGAAGCCCGGCACCGACAGGACGATCTCCGCCATGGCGTTGCGGGTCAGGCGCGAAATGCCGGCGATCTCGGCCGGGCCGCATTCGATCAGCACCAGGTCATAGGCATCCGCCAGCGCGTCGATGACCATCGACAGGCGGTCCACGCCGCGCATGGCACGCGCCGGATCGGAAGCGCCGTGCGGAATGATATGCGCATCGGAAAGCCGATCCGGATGGATCGCGTCGCCGAAGGCGGTTTCGCCGCAGAGAAGGTCGGTAATGCCGGGCAGTTTCGGATTTTCCACCATCATCTGCGTCGGAGCGGCAGAACCGGTCATGTCGACCAGCACGACGGTGCGGCCGCTCTCGGCAATCTCGCGGGCGAGCAAGACGGTCGCTGTCGAACCTTCGTCACCACCCGGTGAAATGGCGATCGCGACAGGCACATCGTGGCGCTGCAGGTAATGCGCGACCGAGCCGATGGTGAAGCCGCTATCATCGACCTCCGCTACGGCTTCCTCCGCTTCGCTCTCCTTTTCGGCCAGCGATTGTTCGGCGATCTTGGCATAGGCGAGCGCTGCCGCGTTCTTCGCGCTCTCGCGGGCCGGTTCCGGGCGGTCGAAACGGGCGGCCTCGGCCTGCATCTGGTGGACCGGCAGGGGGGCGGCCGCAGCGGCGGGCGCGGATGCGCCAGCTGCCGGCACAATCTCGTCATCGGCCTCTCGAACGCTGGACGGGCGCAGGGCACGACCCGAGAAGAGCTCGCTGACGATAACGATCAGGCAGCCGAAAATGAAGGTGGCGAGCGATACGACAATGACGATCGGGATGATCTTCGGGAAATAGGGTTCCGACGGTTCGACGGCTTTCGAGACGACGCGCGCGTCGGCCGGGCTCGAATTGCCCTCGAGGCGGGAGGTCGCCTCGCGGTAACGGGCGAGATAGGTTTCCAACAGCTGGCGCTGGGCGGCGGCCTCGCGTTCCAGCGCGCGCAGGCCCACTTCCTCTTCGCCCGCCTTGGCGGAGTCCGCCTTCAAGCCGTTGAGCTGGCCCATCAACTGGCGCTCGCGGATGCGCGACATCTCGGCTTCGTTCTGAAGGCTCGCGAGGATTTTCTTGGTTTCGCTCTCGATCTGCTGGCGGATGCCGGAAAGCTGGCCGCGCAGGCCTTTCAGCCGCGGATGGCCTTCGAGCAGCGAGGTCGAGGAGTCGGAGATCTGTGCCTGCAGGTTGGCCTCTGCCTCCTTCAGCCGCTGGATGACCTGCGAGCCGACGACATCGCTCAGCGTGTCGGAAGCGCGACCGGCCTTCAGGGCGGTGCGGACGTTTTCGGCGCGGGCTTCGGCATTCGCGCGCTCGCCGCGGATACGGGCAAGTTCGGTCGAGATGTCGTTGAGCTGCTGGGTCGAGAAACTGTTGGTCTCGGTGGTCTGGAACAGGCCGTTGGAGGAGCGGTAATCCGCCACCTTCTTTTCGGCCTCCTTGACCTTGCTGGTCAGGTTTGCGATTTCCGGTTCCAGCCATTTGGCGGTCTCGGAATGAGTGTCTAGCTTGGCGCCGCTCTGGAGCTGGAGATAGACTTCCGCCATCCTGTTCGGGATGTCGGCGGCAAGCTTCGGATCGCGCGAGGAGAACTCGATGGCGATGACGCGCGAATTCTCGACCGCATAGACATCCAGCTTCTCGCGGAACTCCTGGATCACCCGGTCTTCCGGGTCGAGCGACATCGGATCCTGCTTCAGGCCGATCAGGACCAGCGGATCGGGCAGGAAGGACTGCGCCGCCGGATCGAATTCCTTGAGCCTGGCGAGGTTGAGGTCGCGGGCAACGCGCTTGATGAGATCGGACGATTGCAGCAGCTGCGCCTGGCTGGTGATGTTGAGCGAGTCCAGCAGCGGGTCGTTGGCCTGTGCGGCCGCGTCCCCTCCCGACAGGTTCGGGGAGCGGGATTCGATCAGGAGCCGCGTCTCGCCCTTGTAACTTGGCTTCATAAGGGTGGTGCCGACAAGGGCGAGCGCCGCCGCGACGATCGTCGCGCCCAATATCCTGCCCTTGCGTTCCCAGACCGCCGATATGACCCGCCCGAGGTCGATGTCCACGTCCTGATTGCCACCGTTTACGCCTGACATGATACGCTCCAACTGATCGGTTTCGGCGAAGAGTAAAGGATCATGGTAACGCGAGGGTTAATGGCCAAGTACAGCGGTGGCACCCCAAGAAAATCCCCAAATTCCCGGCCTCTTTACCGGGCATTAACCCTAACGGATCGATAACGGGGACAGATGGTATGAACAGCCGGAGCCTCGACCGCGGAAATGTCCTTCGCCCCCTTCAAACGCGTGATGGCCAAACAGGTGCTGGCGTTAGCCCTCGCTGCGACGGCGCTTGCCGGCTGCACGAGCTACGCGCCCGCCCCGAAAAGCTTCCAGCAGGCAGCCATGCAGCCGTACAGGCTGGATAGCGGCGACCGGCTGCGCGTCAGCGTCTTCGAGCAGCCCGGCCTCACCAATACCTATACGGTCGACCAGGCCGGTTACATCGCCTTCCCGCTGATCGGCCAGGTGGCCGCCCGCGGCCAGACGTTGCCGGCGCTGGAAGGCTCGATCGCCTCGCGTCTGAAGCAGGGTTACCTGCGCGATCCGGACGTTACCGCCGAGATCGACCGCTATCGTCCCGTCTTCGTCATGGGCGAAGTCGGCCGGCCCGGGCAATATTCCTACGTGCCGGGGATGACCGCCCAGAACGCGATCGCGATCGCCGGCGGCTTCACTTCCCGCGGCAACCAGCGCGATGTCGACGTCACCCGCAAGATCAACGGCCAGGTGATCACCGGCCGCACCGTCATCTCTTCCACGGTGCTTGCCGGCGACACGATCTACGTCCGCGAGCGGCTGTTCTGACCGGTCCATGGCGGAGAGCCCTCCCTTGCGGATACTCCACTGCTTCAGGTCGCCCGTCGGCGGGATCTTCCGCCATGTGCGCGATCTGGTCGAGGAGCATCGGGCCGCCGGCCACGAGGTCGGCATCCTGTGCGACAGTTCGACCGGTGGAGCGCATGAGGACCGGCTGTTCGACAGCATAAGGCCGCTGCTTTCGCTCGGCCTCACCCGCATTCCGATGCGCCGCGCGATCGCCCCTTCCGATTTCGCGGCTATCTACAGGAGTTACAAACATATCAAGAGCTTGCAGCCGGACATTTTGCACGGGCACGGCGCCAAGGGTGGCGCCATTGCCCGGCTGATCGGCTCAGCCCTGCGGGTCAACAGGTATCGCGTAGCCCGCCTCTATTCGCCGCATGGCGGCAGCCTGCATTTCAGCCGGTCGAGCCTTTCCGGCCAGGCCGTGCTGCGGCTGGAACGTTTCCAGGAGCATTTCGGCGACGCTCTCGTCTTCGTCTGCGACTACGAGCGGCACACCTACGAGGCCAAGGTCGGCAAGCCGCGCAAGGTGTCGCGGGTAATCTATAACGGCATCAAGGATGCCGAGTTCGAGCCTATCACCACCGACCCGGCAGCACCGCATTTCCTCTATATTGGCATGCTGCGCGACCTCAAGGGACCGGACGTCTTCATCGACGCCTTCGCCCGCACCGAAAGGGCGGTCGGTCATCCGCTTTCGGCCCTGATGGTCGGCGATGGCCCGGATCGCGACCGCTACGAGGCGATGATGGCCGAGCGTGGGCTTGGCCGGCGCATCCAGATGAAGCCGGCCATGCCGGCGCGCGACGCGTTCGCCATGGCGAAGATCGTCGTCGTCCCCTCCCGTGCCGAGGCGATGCCCTATATCGTGCTCGAGGCGCTGGCGGCCGGCAAGCCGGTCATCGCCTCGAGGGTCGGCGGCATCCCCGAAGTGCTCGGCGACACCAGTGCAGCACTTGCCATTCCCGGTGACGCCGCGGATCTCGCCCGCGTCATGACGCAAGCGGTCACGACGCCTGGCTGGCAGGATGCGGTGATGCCGAAACCGGAAGCCTTCAAGGCGGTGTTTTCCGCCTCGGTCATGGCCCGCGAGATGCTCGGCCTGTATCACGATCTGACAGGTTCGAGGCCGGATTCGGGGCGCGGCTAAAGGCTTCCTTCACCTCTTTTTGGTAAGCGTTTCCCATTGCTTCCAGTGTCGCCGGGGCTTCCAACGCCGCCGGGCCCGGAAGACCAAAGGGATCGGTCCATGAACCAGCCGAACAAGTCCGAGCAGTTCGATGTCGAAAGCCTTCGCAAGAAGGTTTCGGAACTCCGCGCAGCCGACGAAAAGCACGATCCGGCGAACGCCACGGTGCTCAATCCGTTTGCCCGCCAGATCGCCGAGCAGTTCCGCAACGACAGCTATTCGCCGACGATGCTGATCGGCCTGTTCCGGCTGTTCGAGCTCCTTGCTATGCTCGCGATCGGACTTGGTGTCGGGGCGCTTTTCGCGCCGATCGATCTTACCGCCTTTCTCGCCCGTTTCGCGCTTGTCGCCTGGGGCTCGACACTCACGGTCCTGCTTCTGCAGGTGGCCGATACCTATCAGATCCCGTCGCTGCGCGGCGCCTCGCGCACCGCCAAGCGGGTCTTCGTCGGCTGGACGATCGGTTTCCTGCTGACCGCATCGACCCTCTATCTGGTCGAACCCAAGCCCTATCCGCTTGCCGGCCTTTTCGCCTGGTTGGTCACCGGCGCCTCTTTCCTTTTCCTCGAACGGCAGCTCACGGCCTTCGCCATCCGTCACTGGGGTCGCAATGGCGTGATGGAACGCCGCGCCATCATCGTCGGCGGCGGTGAACCGGCCAAGCAGCTCGTCCGCCAGCTCGAACAGCAACCCGACAACGACATCCGTATCTGCGGCATTTTCGACGACCGCAACAGCGAACGTTCGCCGACCGTCGTTGCCGGCTATCCGAAGCTCGGGACCTTTGCTGAACTCATCGAATTCGCCCGCCTCGCCCGCATCGACATGCTGATCATCGCGTTGCCGGCGACCGCCGAGGCCCGCATCCTGCAGCTGCTTCGCAAGCTGTGGGTGCTGCCGGTCGACATCCGCCTTGCTGCCCATGCGAACCGCCTTCGTTTCCGCCCCCGCTCATATTCGCATGTGGGCGCGGTGCCGATGTTCGACATTTTCGACAAGCCGATCCGCGACTGGGACTCGGTCGCCAAGCGCGTCTTCGACATCGTCTTCTCGGTGGTGGGCCTCCTTCTCACCTGGCCGATCATGCTGGCCGCGGCAATTGCCGTGAAGGCGACCTCGAAGGGGCCGATCCTGTTTCGCCAGAAGCGCCACGGCTTCAACAACGAGATCATCGACGTCCTGAAGTTCCGTTCGATGTACACCGACCTCAGTGACCAGACGGCGGTCAAGGCCGTCACCAAGGGTGACCCGCGCGTCACCCCGGTCGGCCGCTTCCTGCGCAAATCCTCGATCGACGAACTGCCGCAGCTGTTCAACGTGCTGCGCGGCCAGCTTTCGCTCGTTGGCCCCCGCCCGCATGCGGTGCTCGCCCAGACGGGAACGCGCAAATATGTCGACGTGGTCGAGAGCTACTTCGCCCGCCACCGCGTCAAGCCGGGCGTCACCGGCTGGGCGCAGATCAATGGCTTGCGCGGCGAACTCGACAGCGACGAGAAGATCCGTGCCCGCACGGCCTACGACCTCGACTATATCGAGAACTGGTCGCTGCTCTTCGATCTCAAGATCCTGTTCCTGACGCCGATCCGGCTGCTCAATACGGACAACGCCTATTGAGCACGCTCGACTATAGCCGGCCAGGCAGCCACCCAGCGGGTTTCGACAGCCGCCTTGCCGCTATGAAGCTGGCAGGCTCCGGCCTGATCGCCTTTGGCGTCTTCCTGTCCGGCTTCGTCATTTCCGAGCCTGCGCCTTACGAACTGATCATGGTGATCCAGATCGGCATCTGGTTCCTGCTCGGCCTGAAGATATCGCGCACGGTCGCGCCGCTTCTCGTGATGCTGCTGACGTTCAACATGAGCGGCCTGTTCTCCATGTTCGTCATGAAGGACATGAGCGAGGCGCCGATGTATTTCGCCGTCTCCACCTTCCTGGCCCTGAGTTCGGTCTTTTACGCGGCGATCATCGAGAACGACCACCGGCGCCTCAACCTGATCTTCAAGGCCTGGGTGATTGCCGCGATCATTACCTCGCTGCTCGGCGTTCTCGGCTATTTCAACGCCTTTCCGGGCTCGCATGTGTTCACCCGCTACAATCGCGCCATGGGCGCCTTCCAGGATCCGAACGTCTTCGGTCCCTATCTCGTCGCCCCCCTCCTCTACCTCCTCTACCGGTTGCTCACCGGGCCGCTGATGAAGGCGCCGCTGCTGATCGCCGGCATCCTCGTCCTGGCGCTCGGCATATTCCTCTCCTTCTCGCGTGCCGCCTGGGGCCTTCTCATATTTGCCGGCATCGCTTTGGTGATCGTCATGCTCCTCAAGGAACGCACGACCGCCTTCCGGTTCAAGATCCTGGCGATCGCCGGCGGAGCCGCGATCTTCCTCGTCCTTGCCCTGGCGATCGCGCTGCAGTTCCCGCAAGTCTCCGACCTGTTCACGAACCGCGCCAAGCTGGTGCAGGACTATGACGGAGCCCGGCTTGGCCGCTTCGAGCGCCACAAGATCGGCTTCCTGATGGCCATGGAACGGCCGCTCGGGCTAGGCCCGATGGCCTTCGGCAAGATCTTTGGCGAGGACGAGCACAATATCTGGCTGAAGACGCTGACCACCTATGGCTGGCTCGGCGCGATCACCTATCAGATCATGATCTGGTCGACGCTGTGGTTCGGCTTCCGCTACATGCTGCGCGAACGCCCGTGGCAGGCCTATCTGATGGTCGCCTGGGTGATGATATTGGGCCATGCAATCATCGGCAACGTCATCGACACCGACCACTGGCGGCATTTCTACCTCCTGCTCGGCATCGTCTGGGGCTGCATGGCGCTGGAACACCGCTTCATCCGGTCGCAGCGGCGATCACCCGCGCCCAGGACCGCTTGACTTTGCCGCCTGGCGCTCCAGATTTTCTAGAATGCTGACGGTCTCTCAACTCCGCGCTGCACGCGCGATGACAGGAATGACGGTGGAGGAACTCGCCGCCGCATCCGGGCTTTCCAAATCCGCCATCGAAGAGGCCGAAGCCTCCCAGGTCTTCGCTAACGCTGGTGTCACCGATCGGCTCCGTTCAATCTTCGAGTCGAAGGGTGTGTTGTTCCTCGGTGCCGGACAGGACGATGCCGGCGCCGGGCCGGGTCTCAGGCTACGCCAGCAGTTCCAGGACGAGGGAATCCGCCCCCAGAACCTCAATGCCGCAAACGACGACTGATATTTGCCGCGACGCGGGAACTCTTTGAGATCTCATGCGTCTCTCCGCCACCAGACGATATGCAGGGGGCAGGCATGACACGCGCCAACAATCTCTATCTCATTAACGGCACTTTACCTGTCGCCTTCGTCGGCGTCGGTTTTTACGTCTATCGCGAGGAGACCAAGCCGAAAAGCATCAAGCTCGGCATCGGCCAGAATGGTATTAAAGCCCAAGAGAAGTGAGGGTTCGTTAGAGGATACATTATTAACGATAGAAGCTCAGAGTTGTCCGGAACAAAATTTGCTCGGCGGATTTAGGTTCAGACAAACAAGAAAAGGGGATACTTATGTCTACGCATATGAATCTCGAGGATATCGACAGTAAAAGCTTGAAGAAAGTCTGGAGCGTTGCCGAGTTCGCAAAGCGCTATCGTATTGATCACCAGGAAGAAACCCGCCTCCTGAAACTTCTCGGACCCTTTGCGTCCCGGCAGGAACTGTTGATGAATGCAAGCCGCGCGCCGCGTTTTCGCTAAGCATTCGCATAGATACCGCAGCTAAGCTTTTAGCCCGCCTTCAAGCCGAAGTTTCCAGCATGCGTAACTTCGTTCTACACCTAAATTATCTTCCGCAGGAACTCCTGCAATCCCCTTATAGTTGGCCTCCAGGAACCAATTGCCGGGCGAGCGGTTAGCCGCTGCTGCAACCCCTGCGAGGCTCGCCGCTGCCCGCGACGAAGGCTTTCGCGACGCCCAGGTCGTCCGCGTGACGAGCCGCAGCGTCGCCGTCGAGGGCTTCACGCGCAACGAACCGGATCGCATCACCTTTGCAGACCGCCCCGGCTGTCTGGAAATCTGACCTATTGGCGAGGCTGATCGCCTCAGGCACCACAAGAAGCCGCGTTCGGATTCGGGACACGGCTTTTATGTTCACCGGCGCATTCTTGTGCCAGCCATCCTCTTTTTCTTCCGATCGAAGGATTTTGAGCTTGCGCCGCGATAGCGGAGCGACTAGGGAAAACATGCTCATTGAGCAGGTCGGGGCGTAGCGCAGCCCGGTAGCGCACTTGACTGGGGGTCAAGGGGTCGTCGGTTCAAATCCGGCCGCCCCGACCAATTAAATCCCCTTGAAATCTCAGTCAGATCAAAAGCCTTTTCCGAAAACCGGGACTTCCCCACGCGATCTACCCACCCCACCGGATTGGCAGGGCGGGCTTGAGGTTTTCATCGGGTTCCACGACGGATATCAGTAGGGCGAATAGCACTGCTGGCGCGGGCCGTAATAGGGCTGGAACGTGTTGTCATAGGCCCTGTAGGACCGGTAGCGGGCGTAGCACCAGTTCACGTGCGAATTACCGCCGCGGATATAACGCCGAGGCGGGTAGTAGCGCGGTGCGTATCTCGGTGTGTAGCGCGGCTGGGCCAGCGCTCCGCCGATGATCGCGCCAAGTGCAAGCCCCCCGATGATCGCACCGGCATCCGGGCCACGGCGGTGGCGGCGGTAACGCCGGTCGCCATAATAGCGGTCGCCATAATAGCGGTCGCGGTAATAACGACGCCCTTCCCAGCGGTCACGGTCGCGCCAGTAATATTGCACCTGCTGGATGTCCTGGGATCTTTCGATGCGCGGGGCACCGATCGACGGAAACGCCTGGGCGGGGGCGACGCCGCTAAAAGCCGTAATCAGCGCCAGAACGGCGACGGCGAGCTTTTTTTTCATAATTCACCTCCTCTGATTTTCCTTATGAAGAAATGATCCTCCATTTCTCCTGAACCAGAGGTGAATGGTAAATTTTGCTTAACGTTGGCGTGTGTTGAGTTAGCGAACCTGATCCAAGAGGCGCTTGCATTCCAAGAGGTCGAAGAGCGCTTCCTGCAGCAAGGCACGGTCTTCCTTGCCTATGCTGGACTTGCCGATCGACACTTCCATGTCGTCCTCGTGGGAGGTGCCGAACCCGAAAAAGCGCCCGCTCGGCTTCACCTTGGGGCGTCCGACGATCTGATCCTCTTCGGCCGTGCTGATCTTCGGCTCGGCCTGTTTTTCGCTGTTTGCCGCCATGATCGCTTCCATCGTGGCGAGGTCGCCTGAGGCAATCGCAGAGACGAACTTGTTGCCGTTCGTCTTCAGAAGCTTCTGCACGCCCTTAATGGTGTAGCCGTGATCGTAGAGCAGGTGGCGGATGCCCTTCAGGAGATCGACGTCTTCGGGCCTATAATAACGCCGCCCGCCGCCGCGCTTCATCGGCCGGATCTGCGGGAAACGCGTTTCCCAGAAGCGCAGCACATGCTGCGGCAGGTCGAGGTCGTCGGCGACCTCGCTGATCGTACGAAAGGCGTCCGGGCTCTTCTCCAAAGTTCATACTCCAAACGGCAGGCTGCCCATGCCCCAAGGGCAGACTCATAGCCTCCGATACATGGGCGAATTATGCGCCGAATCGGACATATCTCAACGGTTTAAGCCGAGAGATTCAAGCATGTTCACAGGATTGCGGAAAAGGTCGCGGACTTCACGCCACCGGGCTTGCCGGCTTCAGTTTCGCCTTGCGCGCCGTGTGCGCCTTGAGGATACGGCTCTTCAGCACGTTGGAGGCCTTGAACGTCATCACCCGGCGCGGAGAGATCGGCACTTCCTCGCCGGTTTTCGGATTGCGGCCGATACGCTCGTTCTTGGAGCGCACCTGGAAGGTCGCGAAGGAGGAAAGCTTGACCACCTCGCCCCGGACGATCGCATTGCATATTTCGTCAATGACCGTCTCAACGAGCTCGGCCGATTCCGTCCGCGAAAGTCCGACCTTGCGGAAAACCGATTCCGCCAGATCCGCGCGTGTTACTGTCTTGCCGGCCATGATCCCCGCCCAATTTTCGAAATTGATCTTATCAAAGCCGATAGAGAGTATTTTGCTTGAGCGCGAGGGTCAAGCACCTGTGCTCAATCGCTTATTTACGTTTCGGCCGATCATTGCCGCCCTACCAGCGGACCAGCAATGCGCCCCACGTAAATCCGCCGCCCATGGCTTCGAGCATCACCAGATCACCCTTCTTGATGCGCCCGTCGGAGGCGGCAACCGAAAGTGCCAAAGGAATCGATGCAGCCGAGGTATTACCATGCAGGTCGACCGTCACGACGACCTTTTCCAAAGGAATGCCGAGTTTCTTCGCCGATCCGTCGATGATGCGGCGATTGGCCTGGTGCGGCACCAGCCAGTCGAGATCGTCCGCCGTCGTACCGGTCGCCGCGAACGCGCTGTCGATCACGTCGGTGATCATGCCGACTGCATGTTTGAAGACCTCGCGGCCCTCCATGCGCAGGTGCCCGACCGTGCCCGTGCTCGACGGGCCGCCATCCACGTAGAGCTTGTCCTTGTGGGAACCGTCGGAACGCAGATGCGCGGTCAGCACGCCGCGATCGGCGATCGTCCCCTCGCCTTCCGCCGCTTCGAGCACCAGCGCGCCTGCGCCGTCGCCGAAAAGCACGCAGGTGGTGCGGTCCTTCCAGTCGAGAATGCGGGAAAAGGTCTCGGCGCCGATCACCAGGACACGCTTGGCCATGCCGCCGCGAATGTGCAGATCAGCGGTCGCCATTGCATAAACGAAGCCGGTGCAGACCGCCTGCAGGTCGAAGGCGTAGCCATGGGTCATGCCCAGCCGGTTCTGGATATTGACGGCGGTCGCGGGAAAGGTGTTGTCGGGCGTCGAGGTCGCGACCAGCACGAGATCGATGTCATCCGGCGTCAGTCCGGCGTTTTCGAGCGCCGCACGCGCCGCCTGCTCGCCGAGCGACGCGGTCGTCTCGCCCTCGCCGGCGAGATAACGCTGACGAATGCCCGTGCGCTGCACGATCCATTCGTCGGAAGTCTCGACGATGTCTTCCAACTCGCGATTGGTCACTACCCGCTTCGGGAGCGCTGCCCCGTAACCGCGAACCACTGAACGGATCATTCTTAACTCACATCCTGTCGTCATGCCGCTTCGGGGCCAGCCGGCGGCTGGCGACGCGCATGGTAAATTGCGAGATCCTGCCGGATCTTCGCGTTGAGATCGTTGCGTGCCATGTCATAACCGACATCGATCGCGGCAGCAAAACCGTCGGCATTGGCACTGCCATGGCTCTTGATGACGATGCCGTTCAAGCCCAAGAACACGCCGCCATTGACCTTGTTCGGGTCCATCTTCTCACGCAGCCTGTCGAAGGCGGGCTTGGCAAGAAGATAACCGATCCTGGCCAGCAGCGTGCGCGACATCGATTCGCGCAGCAGCGTGGCGATCTGCCGGGCCGTGCCCTCCGCCGCCTTCAGCGCGATATTGCCGGTAAAGCCTTCAGTCACCACCACATCGACGGTGCCCTTGCCGATGTCGTCGCCCTCGACGAAACCGTGATAGGCGATCGTCGGCAGGTTTGCCTCGCGGATCAGCCGCCCGGCCTCCTTGACCTCTTCCTGGCCCTTCACCTCTTCGACGCCGACATTCAGAAGCCCGACGGTCGGCCGGTCCACCTCGAAAAGCGAGCGCGCCATGGCGCCGCCCATGATCCCGAAATCGAGGAGCTGCTGAGCGTCGGCACCGATCGTCGCGCCGATATCGAGGACGATGCTTTCGCCCTTGAGGGTCGGCCAGATGCCGGCGATCGCCGGGCGTTCGATGTTGGCCATGGTGCGCAGACAGAATTTCGCCATCGCCATCAGGGCGCCGGTATTGCCGGCGGAAACCACGACCTCGGCCTCGCCGAGCTTTACCGCCTCGATCGAACGCCACATGGTGGAGATGTAACGGCCGCGGCGAAGCGCTGCACTCGGCTTCTCCTCCATGCTGACGGCAAGTTCGCATTCGTGGAAGACGGATTTGTCCCGTAGCTTCGGATATTTCGCGAGAACCGGCTCGCATTCAGCCTTTAGGCCATAGATGAGGAAGGTCACATCCGGGTGGCGTTCCAGTGCCTTGGCAGCACCGGCAATGACGACCTCGGGACCAAAATCGCCGCCCATGGCATCGATAGAAATTCTGATCACTCGTCCCTGATCCTTATCTTCGCCGAACGCATACCCTGTGGGGGGACCATGCGCCAGTCCTAACGTCTCCAACGGCCCTTCGCTCCTCATGCGGGGCCGTGCCGGCGAATTCGTGGCCAAAATATAGTTTTTGCTGTCGCTTACAACCCGTCCTCAATCCTTTTTCCAGTCCTTGAGGACGGCGAAGGGATTGGGACGCCCGGACTTTTCATCCGCATCGGTTTCCAGGTGATCGGCAAACTCGGCGCCCGGTTCGCGCGGATAGGCATCGATCGCGAGTGCCGCGAACTCGGCCACCACTTCGCCGACATCGATCGTGTCGCCGATGAACATTTCGGGAAGATCGGGCCCATCGGGATCGATCACCATCTCCGCCGTATCGCTGGTGACGATCCGCGCGAGCTTCGATCCTTCAGGCACGAAGATCTGCTCGAACTCTTCGTCTATCTTCGATGCGACAGGTTCGAGCGTGACGACCGAGGACTGGACGATATCGGCCTTCACGCGCCCCTTGAGACGCACGCCGTCCTTCTTCCACCGGGCGATCTGCAGTTCCGCTTTCAGCGAACCGACCGAAACGACCTGCCACAGCTTTGCCAGGCCCTCGAGTTCGCGCGCATCGGCTTCGAGTTTCACCGTCACCGCGTTCGCGGAAATATTCCCGACCTTGACGGGATAGGAAAAGGGAGGCTTTTCGCCTGCGCCACTATCGTTCTTCATCAAACCTCACTCTTCTCGCGGCAGCGGGCCCGGCAGGGGCAGGACCGCGTGGCCGCGCGAAATCTCATCTTCGGGGATGCCGGCGAGCGCCGTCTCCGCAACAATCATCCAGTCCGCCAGCCCTCGCATCCCAGGCCCATCCTCCGTCTTCGGATAGATATTCCGGCTAAGGGCTGCGGCAAGCGCCTCGCTGTCCTTGTCTTCGAGAGCGGCAGCATAGGTCTCCACCCGGCCATAGAACATGCCGGCCAGTTTTTTCATGCGTTTCGGCACGCTCTGGTCGCCAATGCCGAGTTCGCGGATCGAATGGTCGATATCCTGAAAAAACGCGTCAACGATCTCCTGAGCCAGCTCCTGACCGCTCGAATCGGATTTCGCCGTCCGCCTGAAGAACAGGATCATCACGATCGAAAGCATCTCGAAACGGCCCATGACCGTGTCCGGTACGTCAAGATCGCTATAGAAGAACGGAACGCGCGCCAACGACGTCAAGGTCGAATACTGGCGGTCAACGATCGCCTGGTTCTGGTTTTTCTTCTTGAAAAGGCCGAAGATCATCTGAATTCCCGTTATTTGCCTCCAGGAACGCCCTAGCCTGCCACCGGCCATGTTGCATGGAAACGAAAGCTGGTTTACCGAAGCATGCACGAATTGCAATGCCGTTCCGCCGGATCAGCGAACGGGGTGGGATCTTCGCGGCCTTAACATCAGGTCGGGATCGATCTTATGTCCCTGAATAGCCACAATGGTAGGGTCAGCAGGGGCAGGTTGAGTTTGGGGGATGCCGTTGAACAAGCGGGTTTTCGGATACGAGATGACATTCTTGAGTAAAACCGCGATGGCAATGGTCGTCGCATCCATCGCTGTCTCGGGTTGCACGTCCATGCAGATCGGCGACACCATGTATAACGGCTACGTGGTCGACCAGAAGTCGCTGGAGCTTATTCCGGTCGGGTCGAGCCGCGAGCAGGTACTGCTGACGATGGGCACGCCCTCGACCACGGCGACCTTCGATACCGAGGTGTTCTATTACATCTCGCAGAAACGCACGCGCGCTGCGGCTTTCATGAAGCCGAAGATCGTCGATCAGACGGTGCTCGCCATCTATTTCGACAAGGACGGCGTCGTCGCACGCCGCGCCAACTATGCGATGCAGGATGGCAAGGTGTTCGACACGATTTCGCGCACGACGCCGACCGGCGGCCGCGACCTCACCTTCCTGCAGCAGCTGCTTTCCGGCGGTTCCGGTGCCGGTGGGGCAGCAGCCCGCAGCATCCTGTCGAACTTCGGCAGGTAAGCACCTCGAACGAAACAAAAAGCCCGCGGGGATCGCTCCCCGCGGGCTTTTTAATTTCACGTTTGGCCGGATATCAGCCGGCAAGAACCGCCAGCAGTAGAAGCGCCACGATATTGGTGATCTTGATCGCCGGGTTGACGGCAGGGCCTGCCGTATCCTTGTAGGGATCGCCGACGGTATCGCCGGTGACCGATGCCTTGTGGGCTTCGGAACCCTTCATGTGGCGGGTGCCGTCCTTGTCGACAAAACCGTCCTCGAAGCTCTTCTTGGCATTGTCCCAGGCGCCGCCGCCCGAGGTCATGGAGATCGCCACGAACAGGCCGTTGACGATGACGCCGAGCAGCGATGCGCCAAGGGCTGCAAAGGCAGAAGCCTTGTCGCCGCCGGAGATCAGAAGCACACCGAAATAGACGACGATGGGGGCGAGAACCGGCAGAAGCGACGGAATGATCATCTCGCGGATCGCAGCCCGGGTCAGGATGTCGACGGCGCGGCCATAGTCAGGCTTTTCGGTTCCCGCCATGATGCCCGGCTTTTCGCGGAACTGCTTGCGCACTTCCTCGACGATCGAGCCCGCAGCGCGGCCGACGGCGGTCATCGCGATGCCGCCGAACAGGTAAGGGATGAGGCCGCCGAAGATCAGGCCGGCGACGACGTAAGGGTTGGAGAGGTCGAAATCGATTTCGCCGACGCCGTTGAAATACGGATACTGGGCACTGTTTGCCACGAAATATTTGAGATCGTTGGAATAGGCGGCGAACAGAACCAGCGCGCCGAGGCCGGCAGAACCGATCGCATAACCCTTGGTGACTGCCTTGGTGGTGTTGCCGACCGCGTCGAGCGCATCTGTCGACTTGCGCACTTCCGGCGGCAGGTGGGCCATTTCGGCGATGCCGCCGGCATTGTCGGTGACCGGTCCGAAAGCATCGAGTGCCACGATCATGCCGGCCAGGCCGAGCATGGTGGTGACGGCGATGCCGGTGCCGAACAGGCCGGCGAACTGGTAGGTGGCGATGATGCCGCCGACGATGACGATCGCCGGAAGCGCGGTCGATTCGAGCGAGACTGCGAGGCCCTGGATGACGTTGGTGCCGTGGCCAGTCACCGAGGCCTGGGCAATCGAGTTTACCGGGCGCTTGTTGGTGCCGGTGTAGTATTCGGTGATGACGACGATCAGCGCCGTCACCACGAGGCCGAGCAGCCCGCAGATGAAGAGGTTCGCGCCGGTGATCGGCTTGCCAGCAACGGTGCCGATCGTGCCCCAGCCGATGGTCAGGGAGGTGGCAATGGCGAGACCGACGATCGACAGCAGGCCGGTGACGATCAGGCCCTTGTAGAGAGCGCCCATGATCGAGCCGTTGGAGCCGAGCTTGACGAAGAAGGTGCCGATGATCGAGGTGATGATGCAGGCGCCGCAGATCGCCAGCGGATAAACCATGACGGTTGCGAGGATCGGCGCACCGGCGAAGAAGATCGCCGCAAGCACCATCGTGGCGACGACGGAGACCGCATAGGTTTCGAAAAGGTCGGCTGCCATGCCGGCGCAGTCGCCGACATTGTCGCCGACGTTATCGGCGATCGTCGCGGGGTTGCGCGGATCGTCTTCCGGAATGCCAGCCTCCACCTTGCCGACGAGGTCGCCGCCGACGTCCGCACCCTTGGTGAAGATGCCGCCGCCGAGACGGGCGAAGATCGAGATCAGCGAAGCGCCGAAGCCGAGCGAGACGAGCGCGTCGATGACTTCACGCGAGCCGCTCGGATGGCCGAGACCGGCCGTCAGAATCCAGTAATAAATCGAGACGCCGAGGAGAGCGAGGCCTGCCACCAGCATGCCGGTGATGGCGCCGGATTTGAAAGCAATGTCGAGACCGGCCGCAAGGCTTTGGGAAGAAGCCTGGGCGGTGCGCACGTTGGCGCGGACCGAGACGTGCATGCCGATGAACCCGGCGGCACCCGAAAGTACGGCACCGATGACGAATCCGACCGCAGCGGTACCGGACAGCAGCACCCAGGCCAGAATGGTTACGACGACGCCGACGATCGCAATGGTCATGTATTGGCGCGCCAGATAGGCCTGTGCGCCTTCACGGATATATCCGGCGATCTCCTGCATGCGGATACTGCCCTGATCGGCAGCCAGCACGGAACGCGTCGCCCAGACGGCATAAATGATCGATAGCAACCCGCACACGATCACACCCATAATTACAGTCATTCGCTTTTCCTCTCCCTTAGCGCCGGGTGGTCCATACCCTCCGGCCGTGCACCCCTGCCGCGGTGCACATCCACGAGATGAGCAAAGACCGCCGCAATACTCCATAGTGCGCATTCCCGCGCAGACGACCGCTCCCCTCCCAAGGAATCCGGGATCGCCTACGCGGACGGGAGATTGCGGTGGAGATGAATTGGCGTCAAGCCCCGAAGGGACAAGACTCTAAGCGGATTTCGCGGAAGAGCGCTTGAACATCAGCGCCAGCACCAGGCCGAGGCAGACGATCGTCACCGGCCAGATGATCAGGTTCATGAAGGACCAACCGTAGGCGGTGAACACCTTGCCCGAGGAGAAGGAGGACAGCGCCACCGTGGTGAACAGGATGATGTCGTGAAAACCCTGCACCTTGTCGGCCTCGTGCGGACGATAACTGGAGGCGACGATGGCGGTCGAGCCGATGAAAGCGAAGTTCCAGCCGATGCCGAGCAGCACCAGCGCGCCCCAGAAATTCCAGAGCTCGATGCCCATATGGGCGATCACGGCGCAGCCCATCAGGATCAGCAGCCCGGCGGCGACGATCTTCTCGACGCCGAAGCGTGAAATCAGCATGCCGGTGAAAAAGCTCGGCGCGAACATGGCGAGCACGTGCCACTGGATGCCGAGTGTGGCCATTTCCGACGGAAAACCGCAGCCGATCACCATGGCAAGCGGCGCGCCGGTCATCATGAAGGTCATCAGCGCGTAGGAGGAGATGCCGCAGATCATGCCGGTCAGGAACCGCTGGGTGACGACGATCTCGCCGAGCGGGCGCGCCGGCCCCGAAGCCGCGTGACTGCCGCTCATCTGCGGCAGTTTCAGCGGCGCCAGCATCACCAGCGCAATCAGGTAGAGCGGAATGACGGCCACGAAGGCGCCGGCGAACAGCACGGGCGACAGCAGGTCCTTGGTCCAGATCGCAAGCTGTGGCCCGAGGACCGCCGAAACTATGCCGGCCGCGAGGATCCAGGAGATCGCCTTCGGCTTGTAGAACGAGGGCGACGCATCGGCTGCGGCGAAACGGATCTTCTGGCTGAAACCGTTGCAGAGGCCGATCAGCAGCAGGCCGACCGCAAAAAGCCAGAAGTTCGAATGGAAAAGCGCGATCGCGGCAACGGCGGCGCCGAGCGCCCCGAGAACCGAGCCGAGCATGAAGCTCGCCTTGCGGCCGAGGAACCGGGAGGCGATGGCAACGGCGACAGCGCCGGCCGCCATGCCGATATTGAAGCCGGTCAGCGGAGCGGTCGCCAGCGACTTGTCATCGCCCAACAGCTGATAGCCGACGAGACCGCCGAGCGCAAACACCAGAGGCGGCGCCGAACCGAGGACGGCCTGGGCGCCGGCAAGCAGAGCGACACTGCGCCGGGCGGTGCTCATCTGTGTCTGAAGACCGTCTACCGCGCCGTCCATGCTGCCCCACCCTGTCTTGCCGTTTAGTTTTTATTTCTTGGCTTCGCCGCGTACCTGCTTGGCAATGCGATCGAGGACAGCGTTGACGATGCGCGGCTCTTCCTCTCCGAAGAAGGCGTGAGCGATCTCGACATATTCGGTGACGATAACGGCTACCGGCACGTCCTTGCGCTCAAGGATTTCGAACGTACCGGCGCGCAGGATGGCCCGCAGCGTCGAATCGAGACGCGACAGCGGCCAATCTTCCTGCAGCGAGGCGCGGATCAGCGGGTCGATCTTCACCTGATCGCGCACGACGCCGGCAACGATCGAGCGGAACCATGAGGCGTCAGCCTTCAGATAGGTGTCGCCGTCAAGTTCCTGTCCGAGGCGATGGGCCTCATATTCGGCCACGACCTCCAGCACGCCGGTCCCGCCGACATCCATCTGGTAGAGCGCCTGCACGGCCGCCAGGCGGGCAGCACCGCGCTGGTTTGCCGGCTTCACCGGGTGTTCGCCTTCCTTGGCCATCAATCAACCACCGTTCAGCTTGTCACGCAGCGCGATCATGGTCAGCGCCGCACGGGCGGCAAAGCCGCCCTTGTCCTTGTCCGAACGGCGGGCGCGTGCCCAAGCCTGTTCGTCGTTCTCGCAGGTGAGGATGCCGTTGCCGATCGCAAGCGATTCCGACACGGCGAGGTCCATCAGAGCACGGGAGGATTCATTCGAGACGATATCAAAATGATAGGTTTCGCCACGGATGACCATACCGAGCGCGACGAAGCCGTCGTAATCGGTGCCGCCCTCTTCCGACGCATCGAGCGCCATGGCGATCGCCGGCGGGACTTCAAGCGCACCGGGAACGGTGACCACGTCATAGGTCGCCCCGGCCTCCTTCAGCGCATGGGTCGCACCTTCGAGCAGTGCATCGGACATATCGTCGTAGAAACGCGCCTCGACGACGAGGAGGTGTGGAGCGGTTTCGCGTGACATGATTCACCTTTGTTCAAATCGGCCCAGCATGAGATCGATATCGCCTCAAGGCGGGCCGATAGTCATATGGGTCTCGAGCAGGTGGCGGTCAAAACATGCTCTGAGGGGAATGGCAAGCAATTTTCGCTGAACGCAGCGATGCGAATCGGGAATAGCTAAGCGAGCGACGATAAGATCAGTGCCAACACCGGACCATGGAGCCCTCCATGACCACCATTCCAACCCTCGAAACCGAACGGCTGATCCTGCGCCCTCACCGGCTGGAGGAGTTCGAGACCTATGCGGAATTCTGGGCCGACCCGGACGTGGTCCGCTACATATCCGGTATCCCCTCGTCCCGCGAAACCAGCTGGAGCCGCATGCTGCGCGTCAACGGCATGTGGCAGCTCATGGGTTTCGGCTTCTTGGCAATCGAGGAAAAGGAAACGGGACGCTTTCTCGGGGAAGCCGGTTTCCAGGACATGCGCCGGGAATTTCAACCCTCCATCGAGGGGACGCTCGAGACCGGCTGGGCGCTCATCCCGTCCGTCCACGGCCGCGGTTATGCGACCGAGGCGGTGGGCGCAATGATCTCCTGGGGCGAAGCCCATTTCCCCGATCGCCGGATGACCTGCATCATCAGCCCCGAAAATGCCGCCTCGCTCAGGCTCGCATCCAAACTCGGCTTCCGCGAGTTCGCCCGTGCCGACTACCATGGCCCGATCGTGGTGCTGGCGCGCGAAAACTGATTGCGCGACAAGCCGTCAGCTTTTCGCCGGAAATTCCGCAAGCCGTGCCGCGTAACGCGCCATCGTGTCGACTTCGAAATTGACGAGATCGCCCGCCCTTCTATCGCCCCAGGTGGTGACGGCGAGCGTGTGGCGGATCAGCAGCACGTCGAAATCGGTGCCCTCGACTGCGTTGACCGTCAGCGACGTGCCGTCCAGCGCGACCGAGCCCTTCGGAGCCACAAATCGGGCAAGCGCCTCGGGTGCGCGAAGACGGATGCGCACCGCCTCGCCTTCATGTTCGATGCCTAGAATTTCCGCCGTGCCGTCCACATGGCCGGAGACGATATGGCCGCCGAGTTCGTCGCCGATCTTCAGTGCCCGCTCCAGATTGACCCGTGTGCCCTCGGTCCAGGCGGCAATCGTCGTCAGCCGCAGCGCCTCTTCCCAGGCCTCGACCTCGAACCAGCGCTCGTTGCTGCCTTCGTCCGGCAGGTTTGTCACCGTCAGGCAGACGCCGCCATGGGAAATCGAGGCGCCCATGTCGATGGTTTTCGGGTCGTAATTGGTGGCGATCCTGAGCTTGACGCCTTCGTCCATCGGCGTCGTTGCCGCGACCGTGCCGACATCGGTGACAATTCCGGTGAACATCAGAAACCTCTTTCGTATTCGAAACAGCGGTCCGGCCCGAAGCTTTCCTCGCGGACAAACTTGAACCCTGCCGGCATATCGGATGGCGTCAGCGGCGATTCAAGCCCGCCCTCGCCGACAATGCCGGTGCCCTGGAACAGGAGGACGCGGTCGACGAGATCTGCGTCGAGGAAGGCCTTCGCGATGGTCGCGCCGCCTTCGACCAGAAGCGAAGACATGCCGCGAACCGCGAGGATCGCCAGGAGGATGTCAAGTTCGGTACTGTCCATGATCTCGACGCCGGCGGCTTGGAGAGCGGTGGCCTTCAGGGCCAGATCACCTTTGGCGGTGGAGCGCGGAGCGGCACCCCCCTCTGCCCTGCCGGGCATCTCCCCCTCAAGGGGGGAGATCGGCAAGGAGCCTGCACCCTGCGCAACTCCAGCCGACTCGTCTGCCGCACCTATATCGGAGCTTGAATGGGACGGATGAGCCTGCTGCTGGTCGATCTCCCCCCTTGAGGGGGAGATGCCCGGCAGGGCAGAGGGGGGTGTCGCCCCACTCTCAACCGACAAAGCAGAACCCGGCGCCGCCACGACGATCGCCGGCACGTCTGACGCGCTCTTCACCAGCTTGGAATCCAGCGGCAGTTCAAGCCGACGATCCAGCACGATGCGGATCGGAGACCGTTTCTCCAGCCCCGAAATGCGCACCGTCAACTCCGGATCATCCGACAGCACCGTGCCGATGCCGACCAGGATCGCGTCGGCTTCGGCCCGCAGCCGGTGCACCTGCGCCCGCGCCTCGGGTCCGGTGATCGACACTTCCTCGCCGCGGCGGCCGAGCATGCCGTCGGCGGAAACGGCAAGCTTCAGAGTCACATGCGGGCGGCCCTTCGTCTGGCGGGTGAGGTAGGCGGCGAGCGCCCGGCGTCCCTCTTCCTCCATCAGGCCCGTCTCTACGACAATGCCGGCCTCGCGCAGGATCGCAATCCCCCGCCCCGAGACACGCGGATCGGGATCGGTCAATGAGATGACGACGCGGGCGACGCCTGCCTCGACGAGCGCGTTGGCGCAAGGCGGCGTGCGGCCGTAATGCGAGCAGGGTTCGAGCGTGACATAGACGGTCGCCCCCCTCGCCTTTTCGCCGGCGATCTCGAGCGCCTGGGTTTCCGCATGCGGTCGACCGCCGGGTGCGGTGACGGCGGAGCCGACGACTTCGCCGTCCTTGACGACCACGCAGCCGACCGAAGGATTGGTGCCCGTCTGACCGGTATGAAGGCGCGACAGACGCAGCGCCGACGCCATGAACCACCGATCTTCGGCAGCGCTCGTCATGGCTACGGCTCTATGCCGGGATCGCGGGCGATCTTGGCGTTGATCTCCTGGATCACCTTTTCGAAATCCTCCGCATGGGAGAAATCGCGATAGACGGAGGCGTAACGCACGAAGGCGACGTCATCGAGGCTCTTCAAGGCCTCGAGCACCTGCAGGCCGATCTCTTCCGACGAAATCTCGTTCTCGCCCGAGCTTTCGAGCCGGCGCACGATACCGGAAACCGCCCGCTCGATGCGGTCATTGTCGACCGGGCGCTTGCGCAGCGCGATCTGGAACGACCGTACCAGCTTGTTGCGGTCGAACGGCACCTTGCGGCCGGTCTTCTTGGTGACCATCAGTTCGCGAAGCTGCACGCGCTCGAAAGTCGTGAAGCGGCCGCCGCAATCCGGGCAGATACGCCGCCGGCGGATGGAGGTGTAATCCTCCGCCGGACGACTATCCTTGACCTGCGTGTCTTCCGAACCGCAATAGGGGCAGCGCATCGGCTCTCCTTGGATGGGCAAGAGGGACCGCGGATGCGGTCCCCGTTGGGATCACATATACGGGTACATGGGGAAGCGGCCGGTGAGCGCCACGACCTTGTCGCGCACGGCGGCTTCGACGCTCGCATTGCCTTCGTCGGAATTGGCGATCTTCAGGCCGTCGAGAACCTCGATGATGAGATTGCCGATCTCCTTGAATTCCGCTTCCTTGAAGCCGCGCGTCGTGCCGGCCGGCGTCCCGAGGCGGATACCGGAGGTGACGAAGGGCTTTTCGGGGTCGAAGGGAATGCCGTTCTTGTTGGTGGTGATATAGCCGCGGCCGAGGGCCGCCTCGGCGCGCTTGCCAGTGGCGTTCTTCTTGCGCAGGTCGACCAGCATCAGATGGTTGTCGGTGCCGCCCGAAACGATATCGAGGCCGCCAGCCATCAGGGTTTCGGACAGCGCCTTGGCATTCTTGACGATTTGGGCGGCGTAGTCCTTGAAGTCCGGCTGCAGCGCCTCGCCGAAGGCAACCGCCTTGGCGGCGATGATGTGCATCAGCGGACCGCCCTGGAGGCCCGGGAAGACGGCCGAATTGAACTTCTTGGCCAGTTCTTCGTCATTGGTGAGGATGACGCCGCCGCGCGGGCCGCGCAGCGACTTGTGGGTGGTGGTGGTGGCGACGTGGCAATGCGGGAACGGCGACGGGTGCTGGCCGCCGGCAACCAGGCCGGCGATATGGGCCATGTCGACCATCAGATAGGCGCCGACCGAATCGGCGATCTCGCGGAAACGCTTCCAGTCCCAGATGCGGGAATAGGCGGTGCCGCCGGCGATGATCAGCTTCGGCTTGGTTTCTTCGGCCTTGCGCTGCACCTCGTCCATGTCGAGCAGGTTGTCGCCTTCGCGCACGCCGTAGGAGACGACGTTGAACCATTTGCCGGACATGTTGACCGGCGAACCGTGCGTCAGGTGGCCGCCCGAGTTGAGGTCGAGGCCCATGAAGGTATCGCCGGGCTGCAGCAGCGCCAGGAACACGGCCTGGTTCATCTGGCTACCGGAATTCGGCTGGACGTTGACGAAATTGACGCCGAACAGCTTCTTGGCGCGCTCGATGGCGAGTTCCTCGGCGATATCGACGAACTGGCAGCCGCCGTAATAACGCTTGCCCGGATAACCTTCCGCATACTTGTTGGTCATGATCGAACCCTGCGCCTCAAGCACAGCGCGGGAAACGATGTTCTCCGAAGCGATCAGCTCGATTTCGTGGCGCTGGCGACCCAGTTCCTTCTCAATCGCGCCAAAGATTTCCGGATCGGATTCTGCAAGCGGGCGGGAGAAGAAGACGTCGGTGTTCGACATGTGCGAGGCTCCTCAAAGGGGTGGGCATTGCAATGTCGCGTCTTAGCCTTACGCCTTGCGCAGAGCAATACGGGGAACGACATTTGCTCGCCCGAAGACGCGGAGATGCTCCTGGAAAACAAAAAAGCCGCACCCTTGGCGGATGCGGCCTCCCGTAGAGGAAAAAAAGAAGCAGATCTTATTGCGGCAGCAGATCGTCGTCGGCGGCGCCGGCCGGCTTTTCGATGCCGGTGGTCGTCTGCAGTGCCAGTTCCTGGTTGCCGTCACGCTCGTAGATGTCGTCGCGGAACTGCACGACGCGGTCCTTCGCCGACCAGGCGGTGATGTAGACGATATAGACCGGAACTTCGGTCGTGAGCTTGATCGGGGTGTTCTGGCGCGTCGAGATGACCCGCTCGATCTCCTGGCGCGACCAGCCCGTGGTGTCGCGCAGCAGCCAGCTGATGAGGTCGCGGACGTTCTGAACGCGCATGCAGCCCGAGGATTCGAAGCGCATCAGCTTGTTGAACAGGCCCTGCTGGGGCGTGTCGTGCATGTATTCGTTGTTCGGGTTGTGGAAGTTGATCTTCGTCGAGGCCATGGCGTTGATCTTGCCCGGATCCTGCCGGAACATCAGGTTCGGAGCCTTCGGCGCAAACCAGTCGACCGTTTCCGGCGCCACTTCATTACCCTTGCCATCGATCAGGCGGATGTTATTGCGGGTGAGATAGGTCGGATCCTTGCGCATCAGCGGCACGATGTCCTTCTCGACGATCGAGCGCGGCGCAGTCCAATAGGGGTTGAGGATGACCTCGTAGATCTTCGAGTTGATGGCGTGGGTCGGACGGTCGATGCGCCCGACGACGGCATTGGTGCGCAGCGCCACGCGGTCGTTTTCCACAGCCTCGATATAGGCTGCCGGAATATTGACCATGACGTAGCGGGGGCCGAGATCACCGGACATGGACTGCAGGCGCACCAGATTGGTGCCCAGCTGGCGCATGCGCACGTCGGCCGATATGTTCATCGCCTTGACGGTAAACTCGCCCATCACGCCGTCGGCAGGCAGGCCGTGGCGGGCCTGAAAACGCTTCACAGCACCGTCGACATAGCTGTCGAACGAGGAAGACATGCCCGCCTCGCGCGGCAGGTCGCCTGAAATCATCAGGCGCTGGCGCAACTGCTGCACGGACGGATCGACGACGCCGAGGCGCAGGCGCTGCTGGCCGGGATTGACCTCGGGCCAGCCGCCGTTCGCAACGATCTGCTGATAGTCAATGATCGCCTGCTGGATGTTCGCCGGTCCGCCGGCGCCGAGCACCGGATTGTTGGAGACGACGTTGACGGCGGTTCTGGATGCGGCCTTGGCGTCGAACTGGTCGTCCCAGGTGCCTCGGCGAGGCGCATTGATCAGATCGTCCATCGCCGTCTGGGCGAATGCGGGCGCTGCGAGTGCGGCGGCACCGGCAGAGAAGGCCGTGCGAAGCAGGGCACGGCGGGAAAGAGCTTCAGATCCGATCTTCTTCGACATCAATAATACCCATCTGGTCCCGAGCAGCATCAAGGACGCCTACAGGGATATGGTTAAGAACGCGCAAAAAGTTAGCGCAGCCGCACGGGGGCTTCGTCGTCATCGCAATGTCGTGAAAGCGCGAATTCCCGCCGGCCCGTTGCATCCAGCCGGTCCCATAGCAATATGGCCAATTCGTGTCAGGTACTTGCGCGTCACAAAGCCGTGTTGGCACGTGATTTTTTCAGGCGGCAAATGCGCCACACCCTGCGAACGCAAGCGATCTCGGAACGGGCTGCGGGATCGTCGATCCGGGACCTGCTTCCTTTACGGAACCGGCCCGGCATTCTGGACAGCAAGCCCTCGTTTGGAAACGTAAAAGCCGTAAGCCTGGGACAAGCGGATTGGCTAAAAGTCGACCGTCAAAGTGAGGAATACGAGAATTGAACTGGTACCCGATCGAAGCCCTTGAGCCTGGAAAGCTGGTCATCCTGCATTTTCGCGATGAGACCGCCCCGCAATGCGTCGGTTATGTCGAACAGGACGGCGTCTGCGGGTGGCCGGAAAAGGTGACGGGCCGCAGACCAGACGGCTGGCTCGACCTCTCCTCGATGTTTGCGGGCATGACGACCGAGATTCGCCGGGCCGCCGCGGCTACAATGTAGGCGAGCATTCCGGCGCAAACGGACTTATCGGAACGTATTTCCGACGCCCATAGCCGAATTCGTCTATCAACCCGGCTCCCATACTGGTAGGCACCCCAAACATCACCCATTGGAGAGCTACCGTGACCCTGGACGAAAAATACCAAATTATTGTCAATGCTTTCCAGAACAACAAGTTTGGCGTCTCGCCGACCTCCACACGCGGAGCCGTACAGAACTACTGTAAAAAGCACGGTCTCCAGGGCGAAGACTATACGGAGACCCTCGCCTCAGCGATGACTGCCGGCTTGATTGCCCAGATGGCGGACTCGGCCCTCACCATCCGAAACGCCGGCCGCGCCCTGCTGGCCCAGCGATAGGCTGTATCTGACAGAAGGCGGCCTAGCTTGCACGCAAACAAGCGTAACGGCGCGTCTTCCGACACCCCGTTACGCTTTTGCGTAGCACCGCATGACTGGAGGTAATGGAGTGTTTCGCAAGCCCCCGGTGGATTAAAGGCGGTAAAGGATCTGGTCGTTCCAGAAGCGGTCGAGGCGCTGGAGCAGCTTGTTCATCTGAGAGAACTCGCCCTCGCCGATGCCGCCGACCTTTTCGATCGAGCCGATATGGCGCTCGTAGAGCTTGCCGACGGCCTCGGCGATCTCCTGGCCTTCCGGCGTCAGGCTGATGCGGACCGAGCGACGGTCGATGCGCGAGCGCTGGTGGTTGATGAAGCCGAGGTCGACCAGCTTCTTGACGTTGTAGGAGACGTTCGAGCCGAGATAGTAACCGCGGGAGCGCAGTTCGCCGGCCGTCAGTTCCGAATTGCCGATGTTGAACAGCAGGAGAGCCTGGACGGCGTTGACGTCGTCGCGACCCTGGCGGTCGAACTCGTCCTTGATCACATCGAGAAGGCGGCGATGCAGGCGCTCGACCAGATGCAGCGACTCCATGTACAGGGCGCGAATGGTATCTTCATGCGGATCTGCTACTGCCGGTGCCGCCTGCGGCTTCAGTTTCGTGTTCATCATGACTGCCTCATCCTGTTTTGTTTGGCGGTGTTTGTTTCTTCCCGCCTTGAGACAGACACTATTCAATACGCATAAAATTCGACTTAAAACATAGCCTTAACAGGTGCTTAACGCGCTTCTTCGAATTCCGGCCCACCCTCGCCAGCCCAGGATGGGGCCATTCAGATTTAAGACAAATCAATCACTTAGCGGCGAATTTCCTGTCAAATCCGGCCGTCAAAGCTTTAATTTCAAGGTGAATCAATCCTTACCCGCTCCGCCTTGCGGCGCGCCTCGACCCATAAAGAGAGCCGAAATACGACGTAAAGCGCGGCGACGAGGCCGTGCATGAGGGGGACGAGACGGTTGTGTCCAAAGATCTCCGGCCAGACGATATACATCGACACCTGCGAGATTGCGGCAATCGCCCAGAGCACGGGGCCCCAGGACACGGTGAGCCAGAGGCCGAGCGAAGCAACCGGAAAAAGCACGGCAAGCGAAGACGCCGCCACCTTCCAGGGAAGCGTCAGCAGATCGAAGCGGGCCATACCCTTAAGCGAATAGCCGACCAGCATCGCCCAATATTGCAGGCCGAACCAGAAACAGGCGACCGCGACCAGCCTGAGGAAGACGACGTAGAGAATTTCGGTCAGCGTGCGCTTCGGCACTGTGAGTGAATCGGGTTCCATCGGACTACACTAGCCGCCGCGGTCGCCGACCGCCAGTACCAGCCTCTCGCCTGCACGATCGTTCAAGAGCCCCGCGCCTTGTCCTGATAGGGTTTGCCGCCGATCAAAGGAGAAGACATGACCGAGCGGACCTTTTCACATACGCCGATAAACCTCGCCGAGAAGCTGGCACGGATACCCGACCTCTGGCAGCAGCGCGTCGTCGCCGAAATGAACGACTACCAGTTCAAGCTCGTCCGCATCGAAGGCGATTTCATATGGCACGATCACCCCGAGACGGATGAAACCTTCATGGTTATCGAAGGCCATTTGCGGATCGACTTCCGCGACGGCAGCGTTGACATCGGGCCGGGCGAAATGTTCGTCGTGCCGAAGGGCGTGCAGCACAAGCCGTTCGCCGAAAAGGAGGTGAAGATGATGGTTATCGAGCCGCGCGGCGTTCTGAACACCGGCAACGAGGGCGGCGAACGGACGGCTCAAAACGATCTCTGGATCTAGCCGGGTCTCGACTGCGGCGATCGTTCCCATTCGCAAACGGCGTGCTGCATGATAATGACGCGCGCACGGGAAGAGAAGTTGGAGACTTTGCCATGGACAAGACGCATCTGGTCGATGAGATCACCGGCCACCGCCGCATGCGGCGCAACCGCAAGGCCGACTGGACGCGCAGGCTGGTGCAGGAGAACCGTCTGACGGTGGACGACCTGATCTGGCCGATCTTCATCGTTCCCGGCACCGGCATCGTCGATCCGATCGCCGCCATGCCCGGCGTCAACCGCATGAGCGTCGACAAGGCGGTCGAGGCAGTCAGGGAAGCGGCCGATCTCGGCATTCCGGCGATCGCCACCTTCCCCGATATCGAGATGGCGTTGCGCGACGAGACCGGCTCCAACAGTCTGGTCGCCAACAACCTGATCAACCAGGCGACCGCCGCTTTCAAGAAAGCCGTGCCGAATATCGGTATCATCACCGACGTGGCGCTCGATCCGTTCACCAGCCACGGCCATGACGGGATCCTCCGGGACGGAGTGATCGTCAACGACGAGACAGTCGACCAGATCGTCCGCGCCGCCGTCATGCAGGCGGATGCCGGCGCCGACATCATCGCGCCGTCGGAAATGATGGACGGCCGCATCGGCGCCATTCGCCGCGGGCTGGACGCCGCGGGCCACCAGGATGTCGGCATCATGTCCTACGCGACGAAATTCTCGTCCGGTTTTTACGGTCCCTATCGCGAGGCGATCAATACCAGCGGCCTCCTGAAGGGCGACAAGAACAGCTATTACATCTCGCCGGCCAACGGCACCGAAGCGGTGCGGGATGCGGCTCTCGACGTCGAGGAAGGCGCCGACATGCTGATGGTCAAACCCGGCATCGCCTATCTCGACATCTGCTGGCGTATCAAGGAAGCGTTCGGCCTTCCCGTCTTCGCCTACCAGGTCTCCGGCGAATACACGCAGATCAAGGCCGCCGCGATGAACGGCTGGATCGACGGCGAACGGGTCATGATGGAGACGCTGCTCTGTTTCAAGCGCGCCGGCTGTGACGGCATTCTTTCCTATTTCGCGATGGACGTGGCGAAGAAACTGGCGAAGAACGGGTGACCTTGTTGCCGAGGCGGTTTCATCCCATATCAATGTTCGAGAAACAGGAGATGTTGAAACGATGAGCCTCGACCCGAACCCGACCTATGCCGCACCGGACGACTGGCGCGCCTATAGTGGCGTTCTTTCGCGGCGGGTGTTCGCCTTCATTATCGACTACGTGATCGTGCTGCTTTTGTGCATCCCGGCCGCGGTCGTGGTGTTCTTCCTCGGCATCATCACGCTCGGTCTCGGCTTCATGCTCTACCCGGCCCTGTTCGTGATCGTCGCCCTTCTTTATTTCGGGATGACGCTCGGCGGCTCGGCTCAAGCTTCGCCCGGCATGCGCGCCATGGGGCTCGCAATGGTGCGGCTCGACGGCCGGCGGATGGATTTCCTGACCGCCATGGCCCACACGGTGATCTTCTGGATCATCAACTCGGTGCTGACGCCGCTGATTCTGCTCGCCGGCCTGTTCATCGAGCGTTCGCGCCTCGTGCACGACCTGCTGCTCGGCACCGTCGTGGTGCGTACGTCGTAACGATTACGCTACTGACCGAAAGTTTATGGCACTAGCCGGCTGCCTGTCGCAGCATATGGTTGACGTTTCGCTTTTATGCGCCATGGTATGACATTTACGATCCTAAAGACCGGACTGCCACGACGCAATGAACACCCAGGCAACGCCCTCACCGCAGTTCTACCTGACGGCCCCGGCAGTTTGTCCCTATCTCCCGGGTGAAATGGAGCGAAAGGTCTTCACTCACCTGGTTGGCCCGCGCGCGGCCGAGATGAACGACCTACTGACCCAGGGCGGTTTTCGCCGTTCGCAGAACATCGCCTACCGGCCGGCCTGCGAATCATGCCGCGCGTGCATTTCCGTGCGCATCCTCGCTCACGAATTCGAGCCCGTGCGCTCGATGAAACGGGTTCTCGCCACCAATCGCGACGTGATCGCGACGGTCTATCCCGCGCAGCCCTCCACGGAACAGTTCTCGCTCTTCCGCCGCTATCTCGACGACCGTCATCAGCGGGGCGGCATGTCGGACATGTCGGCGCTCGACTATGCGATCATGGTCGAGGACACGCATGTCAATACCCGCATCATCGAGTACCGCCGCCGCGAGCCTGGCTCGGGCATCAGCGCCGAACCGAAGGGCGAGCTGCTCGCTGTAGCACTGACCGACATGATGAGCGACGGCCTGTCGATGGTCTATTCCTTCTTCAATCCCGAGTATGAAAAGCGCTCGCTCGGCACGTTCATGATCCTCGACCACATCGCCCGCACCAGGACGCTCGGCCTGCCGCATGTCTATCTCGGTTATTGGGTGAAGGGTTCGGCGAAGATGGGTTACAAGACCCGCTTCCAGCCCCAGGAACACCTGACCCCGCGCGGCTGGGAAATCTTCGATCCCGCCACGGACATCTGAAATCATCCCATGAACGATCATAAAAAGGGCCTCGTGCTCACCGCAATCGGCGGCCTTGCGCTCTCCTTCGACGTGCCGCTCGTGCGGCTCGGGCATGGCGAGATGTGGTCGACGGTTGCGCTGCGCAGCACGGCGACCTTCGCCGCCGCCATCATCCTGTGGCTGCTCGTCCGACGCTTCGGTGCGACCCGCCCGGTGCTGATCCCCGGCAAGGCGGGGCTTGCCGCCGGGTTCTGCTACGGCATTTCGACGATCGCCTTCCTCGGCGCCGTCTTCAACACGGCCACCGCCAACGTCGTCTTCATCGTCGCCTTCACACCGATGTATGCCGCCATTCTCGGCTGGCTGGTCCTCAAGGAACGTCCCTCGCCTTCGACGCTCGTCACCATGCTGGTGATGTTTTTCGGCGTCGGCCTGATCGTTTCGGGCGGCCTTACGGGCGGCCATCTCCTCGGCGACATCCTGGCGGCAACAGCCTCGTTCCTGCTGGCCTTGGCGATCACGCTCAGCCGGGTGGCGCGTATCGACATGGGTTTCGTGCCGCTGGTCGCGACCATCATTCCGGCAACGATCGGGCTTTCCCTCGTCGCTGCATCTTCCCTTGCCGGCACGGGCGGCTTTTCAGTCGCAGACCCCGTCTGGGTGCTGTTCGACGGCGCGATCATGATGCCACTCGCCTTCTGGTGCCTTGCGACCGGCCCGAAATATCTCTCCGGCCCCGAGGTCGGCATGTTCTACCTGCTCGAAACGATCCTCGCGCCGATTTGGGTCTGGTTGATCTTCGCCGAAATCCCATCAAGCCGCACGCTCTTGGGCGGCTCGATCCTGGTGCTGGCGCTGATCGGATATTCGGCCTGGCAGATGCGGCGGGTGGCGCATCGCGATTATCTCGCAACGCGCCCAATCAGCTCCTGATCACCCCGCGAATTTCCCGCTTCGCGGAAAGCCCTTCGGAACGGCTCGGCCGGCGGTGGCGCGGTCGGCGATCCATTCCAGCAGCTCGTCCTTGTTGCGGGTGAAGGAGCGGCCGGCGCTGTCTTCCCAGGAAAGGCCGTCGGCCATGGTAAAGCAGCGGATGTCGGAAATGCCGCCGTCCTTGTAGCGCTGCAGGCGCACGCCCTTGCCGCGGGTCATTTCCGGTAGCTGCGACAAGGGGAAGACCAGCAGCTTGCGGTTTTCGCCGACGACCGCGACATGATCGCCCGACACCGGCACGACCAGCTTCGTCTCGTCAGGCATGGCGACGTTCATGATCTGCTTGCCCTTGCGGGTATTGGCGATCATCTCGCTTTCGGCCACGACAAAACCGTTGCCCGCGGTCGAGGCGACGATGAGCTTGCGCTGTGGATCGTGGACGAAGGCGGTCAGGATGTCCTGATCGTTCTCCATGTCGACGATGATGCGGATCGGCTCGCCATGGCCGCGGCCGCCCGGCAATTTGTCGGCGCCGAGCGTATAGACCTTGCCGCCCGTCGTAACGAGCAGCAGCTTGTCGGTCGTCTGCGCCGTAAACGCGATCTTCGGCCCGTCGCCTTCCTTGAAGGTCAGCGTCGAGGTATCCGACATGTGTCCCTTCAGGGCGCGGATCCAGCCCTTCTGCGAGACGACGACGGTGATCGGCTCCTTCTCGATCATCGACTGGTTGATCGCCTCGATATCGGCATCCGGCGCATCGGCGAAGGTCGTCAGTCGCGCGTACGGCTTGCCGCGGCCCTTGGCGAAATTCTTGCGGACGTCCTGGATCTCGTGCTCGATCACCCGCCACTGCTTCTCCTCGGAAGCCAGCAGCGATTCGATATCCGCCTTCTCCTTGGTGAGGTTCTCGTGCTCGGTGCGGATCTCGAATTCTTCGAGCTTGCGCAAGGCGCGCAGCCGCATGTTGAGGATCGCCTCGACCTGGATGTCGGAGAGCGACCAGCGCTCCATCATGACGGGCTTCGGTTCGTCCTCCTCGCGGATGATGCGGATCACCTCGTCGATATTGAGGTAGGCGATCAAGAGGCCGCCGAGGATTTCCAGGCGCCGGTCGATCGCCGCCAGCCGGAAACGAGAGCGGCGGACCAGCACGTCGCGGCGATGCGCCAGCCATTCCAGCAGCACTTCGTTGAGCGCCATCACCTTGGGCACCCGGCCCATGGAGAGCACGTTCATGTTGAGCGGCAGGCGGGTTTCCAGCTCGGAAAGCTTGAACAGCGATTCCATCAGTAGGGTCGCATCCACCGTGCGGCTCTTCGGCACGAGAACGACGCGCACGTCTTCGGCCGATTCGTCGCGCACGTCCTCAAGCAGCGGCAGCTTGCGGGCGAGCAGCAGTTCGGCGATCTTTTCGATCAGGCGCGATTTCTGCACCTGGAACGGAATTTCGGTGACCACTATCTGGTAGCCGCCACGGCCGAGATCCTCGATGACCCAGCGGGCGCGGACGCGAAAACCGCCGCGACCAGTCTTGTAGGCCTCGACGATCGACTGTCGGCTGTCGATGATGATGCCGCCGGTCGGCAGATCGGGGCCTTCGATGCCGCCCTTGGCGGGCTCGGCCGGATCCGCCATCAGGTCCTCGATGGTCGCGGCCGGGTTCTTGATCAGGTGCAGCGCGGCATCGCAGAGTTCGTGGACATTGTGCGGCGGTATCGACGTTGCCATGCCGACCGCAATGCCCGACGTGCCGTTGGCCAGCAGGTTCGGGAAGGCGCCGGGCAATACGACCGGTTCCGAATTCGATTCGTCGTAGGTATCGCGGAAATCCACCGCGTCCTGGTCGATGCCTTCGAGCAGCAGCTCGGAGACCGCGGTCATCTTACTCTCGGTGTAACGCATCGCGGCAGGGCTATCGCCGTCGATATTGCCGAAATTGCCCTGGCCGTTGACGAGCGGATAGCGCTGGGAGAAATCCTGTGCAAGGCGCGCCAGCGCATCGTAGATCGACTGGTCGCCGTGCGGATGGAAGTTACCCATCACCTCGCCGACGATCTTGGCGCATTTGCGGAAGGCTGCATTGGGACGCAGGCCCATCTCGCTCATCGCATAGACGATGCGGCGGTGGACGGGTTTCAGGCCGTCGCGCACGTCCGGCAATGCACGATGCATGATTGTGGAAAGCGCATAGGCGAGGTAACGCTCTTCGAGCGCTGCTTTCAGGTCGACCGGCAGGATATTGTCGCCGCCGTCGCCGCCGGGTGGTGTCAGGTTTTTTCCCATGGGCCTTGACTAGCGGAAAGCCTGATTCTCGGCAAGAAAGACCGGGCGACAGCCTGTGGATGAAGGCTTTTCCGAAGCCGAAATCAGCGTTTGGTTTACCCTGAATCGCCAGCCGCAATTTTGACGAAAGGAATGTGGAACAAAACCATAAACCTTTTACCCGGCGTGCCTATAAGGTGCCGCGAACCAGTAGCCGAACTACCAACAAACCCAAAACGAAACGCGGGCCGGATCATTGCCCGCCAGGAGGAAATCCGATGCAATACTCCACCAAGGCCCGGCTTCTGCTCGCCGGCGCAGCGCTTTCGACTTTCGCCGGCCCGGCGTTTGCGCTCGACGGCAACGATCTCGTCGCCAAGATCAACAGTGCGCTCTCGGTCCAGGGCGGCGCCGGCTTCTCGGCGGAGAAGGCCACCGTCAGCGGTTCGGACGTCACGCTCACCAATGCCAAAATCCTGATCCAGGCCGGCAAGCAGAGCCTGCCGCTCGGCACCGTCAAGTTCGAGGGCGTCGAAGAGGATAATGGCGGCTACACGGTCGAGACGGTCACGTTCGACAACGTCAACGCCACCCAGGACAAGACCGTCTTCACTGCCTCGGACATCTCGATCAGCGGCCTCACCGTTCCGGGCAATCCGGGCGGCGACAGCCTCGATGCGATCCTGCTCTATGATCAAGCCCATGTCGGCAAGATGACCGCCACCGTCGACGGCAAGCCGGCCTTCTCGGTCGACGAGATGAACGTCACCACGGAGGTCGCCGACGACAATTCCTCGATCGGCTTCGACCTCCAGGCCAACGGCATCAAGAGCGACCTCAGCCTCGTCGATGACGCGCAGGCCAAGGACACGCTGCAGCAGCTCGGCATCACCTCGCTTGACGGCAAGGTCGCCATGTCCGGCGCCTGGACCCTCAAGGACGGCACGCTCGACATCGATGAATACGCGCTCGATTTCGCCAAGGTCGGCCGCCTCAACCTCGCCTTCAGCATGTCCGGCTACACGCTCGACTTCATCAAGTCGGCGAACGAAACCGCCAAGGCGATGGAAGCCAATCCGAACAAGGAAGAAGCCCAGCAGGCCGCGGGCCTCGCCATGCTCGGCCTGATGCAGCGCCTCACCTTCAACAGCGCCGAAATCCGCTTCGAGGATGCCGGCATCACCAAGAAGGCGCTCGACTATGCCGGCAAGAGCCAAGGCACGACGGGCGAAGCCATGGCGCAGATGCTGAAGGGCATGACGCCGCTGATGCTGGCGCAATACAACGTGCCGGAACTGCAGAACATGGTCAGCGCTGCGGTCAACACCTATCTCGACAAGCCTGGCAGCTTGACGATCACCGCGGAACCAGCCAGTGCCGTCCCCTTCCCGATGATCATGGGTGCCGCGATGGGCGCACCGAACACGCTGCCGAAGGTCCTCGGCGTCAAGGTCACCGCCAACGACTGAGGCCGGCGACACTGATTCGAAAAGCCCCGGCGAGAAATCGCTGGGGCTTTTCCTTTAATGGGCCTGGGAACTCGACATCGAGGCATGGTCCTTGTCATGGAGTGCGAAGCGGTCGATCATGCCGGCGCTCGCCTCGTTGGCCCCCCGCACGGTCACGTCCACACCTCGACGACGGTATTTGAGGACGACGTCGTCCAGCGCGCCGACCGCGGAAATATCCCAGAGGTGCGCGTCGCCGACGTCGATCAGCACGGTCGCCACCGGCTCCTCGAAATCGAAGGACTTCAGCAGGCTTTCGGCGGAGGCGAAGAAGATCTGGCCCTCCACACGATAGGTCCGGACACGACCGTCCGAAGAGAGCTCCGAGCGGACGCGGAAGAGCCGTGCCACCTTGCCGGCGAAGAAGATGCCGGAGAGCAGGACGCCGACCAGAACGCCTTTCGACAGGTCCTGTGTGGCGAGAACGGTCGCGACGGTCGCGAGCATGACGATCGACGAGGTTCCCGGATGGCGCTTGAGATCGACCACGGACTTCCACGAGAAAGTGCCGATCGAGACCATGATCATTACCGCCACGAGTGCCGCCACCGGCACCACCCTCAACACGTCGTCGAGCACGAGCAATAGCACCAGCAGGAAAGCGCCGGCGACGAAGGTCGACAGCCGCCCTCGCCCGCCCGACGTAACGTTGATCACAGACTGGCCGATCATCGCGCAGCCGCCCATGCCGCCGAACAGCGCCGCAACGATATTGCCGGAGCCCTGGCCGAAACACTCCTGGCTCTTGCTGCTTGTCGTATCCGTCATGTCATCGACGATCTGGGCCGTCAGCAGGGATTCCAGGAGGCCGACGGCGGCAAGCGCGACCGAATAGGGAAAGATGATCCGCAGGGTTTCGAAGGTCAGCGGCACCTGCGGCCAGCCGAAGGCAGGCAGCGCGGTCGGCATTTCCCCGAGATCTGCGACGGTGTGGACGTCAATGCCGAAGACGAGTGCCACGACCGTCACCACGACGATTGCGACCAGCGGAGACGGGACCACCTTCGTCACGTAAGGGAACAGGTAGATGACAGCAAGCGCCATGGCGATCAGCACATAGGTCACGTTCGGAACGTTGATGAGCTGCGGGATCTGAGCGACGAAGATCAGGATCGCCAGCGAATTGACGAAACCGGTCATCACCGAGCGCGACACGAAACGCATCAGCCGTCCGAGCTTCAGGAAGCCGGCGAGGATCTGCAGCAGTCCCATCAGGATTGTCGCTGCAAACAGATACTGGATGCCGTAGTCGCGAACCAGCGGCCCCATCAGCACGGCAGTCGCTGCGGTCGCCGCCGAAATCATCGCCGGGCGGCCGCCGGTCAGCGCGGTGACGCAGGCGATCGCCACCGAGGCAAACAGGCCAACCTTGGGATCGACGCCGGCGATGACCGAAAAACCGACGGCTTCCGGAATGAGCGCCAGCGCCACGACGATGCCGGAGAGGACGTCGCCGCGAATATTGGAAAACCATTCGCGGCGGTAAGCTGAAATTCTGTTCATGAGGAAAAGTTCGCAAAAAAGTCGCATCCGCCGGGAGGATTATCCAGGTGTGACCCGACGTAAATGGGGCTGATGCTTTGCGTTGTCCGGCGGATCGGCGGCCGGAAGAGCCACCCGGGAGTCACACCCGAGTCCTTGTGATGGCGAACCATAGAGGGTCGGATGCTGCGGCGCAATGTCACGAACAGAAAACCCGGCGATCGCTCGCCGGGTTCTTGTGCTCGAAAGAGAGCCCGATGGAAATTATTCCAGAACCTGGATGACGGTCCGGGTCTGCGGATTGACGATAACGCGGCGATCGTTGACGACCGTGTAGGCATAATCGTCGTAACCCTCGACCCTGCGCACTTCTACCGTCTCCGGCAGCGCGGCGCCGACAGCGATCTCTCCCTCGTAGGAGATTGATGGAACGCTCTGCTCCATGACATAGGTGCGGACTTCGCCGGGCAGGACGACCGTCGAATTAGTCGTGACCGGATCCTGGGTAACGATCGTCGTCTGGGCGTAAGCCGCGCCCGAGAGGGCGATCAGGACCGCCGACGCGGCCAGTAGGGTCTTGCGCATGTCTTTTTCTCCCTGTGCTTCTGCTGTTCTAACAACAAAAGGGCGCGGATATGGTTCCCGTATTCGCTTGACGCACGGGACGCCAGGACGGCATCCTGACCCCAGGCAGGCTCGAGCGGCACCATTGCGGTGACGAGCAGGGACCGGCAACCGGGGCATAGGCAGATGTTTTTATCGCTCGCAGGTTCGTCCCTCTCCCGAGGCGACCCTAGATAACGGGGTCTTTAGCGGAGGTTTTGCCCCATGAATTTGCCAGTCCAACCATCGACCCGGATATTCTGCCCGAGCATCGACGCGGCGATCGATGATGCCCTCGCCGCCAAACGGCTCGTCGGCACCGTGGTGATGGTCGCCAGGGACGGCGAGATCGTCTACCGCCGCGCCGCCGGATTGGCGGACCGGGAAGCGGGCCTGAAGACCAGCGAGGACACGATCTTTCGCCTGGCCTCGATCACCAAGCCGGTCGTCACCATCACCGCCATGCGGCTGATCGAACAGGGCCGCATCGGCCTCGACGATCCGGTGACGAAATGGCTGCCGGATTTCCGACCGCGGCTCGAAGACGGGTCCGAACCGGCGATCCTGATCCGGCATCTCCTCACCCACACGTCCGGCCTCAGCTATTGTTTCCACCTGGAAGAAGGACCTTATGTCCAAGCCGGTGTTTCTGACGGCGTCGATCAGCCGGGCCTCTCGCTGGAAGAGAACCTCCACCGCATCGCCTCGGTGCCGCTGCTCTTCGCCCCCGGCACCGGCTGGCGATATTCGGTGTCGATGGACGTGCTCGGCGGCATCATCGAAAAGGAGACCGGCAAACGCCTCGGCGAGGCCGTCGCCGGGCTGGTGATGCGGCCGCTCGGACTTTCCGATACCGGCTTCACCGTCACCGACCGCAGCCGGCTCGCGGCACCTTACGTCGATGGTTCACCCGAGCCGAAGCGCATGGGCGAGACGGAGAAGGTCCGTGCGCTCGACGGATCGGTGACATTCGCGCCGGACCGGATCTTCAACCCCGCCTCCTTCCATTCCGGCGGCGGCGGCATGGCCGGGACCGCCTCCGAGGTGCTGACCGTGCTCGAAACCATCGCCAAGGGCGGCGCGCCGCTGCTCTCGGAAAAGACGGTCCGGCAGATGACGACAAACCAGATCGGCGACCTGCTGGAGCCGACGCGGCCGGGCTTCGGATTCGGTTTTGGCTGGGCGATCGTGCTCGATCCGGCAAAGGCAGGACTGCCGGTTTCGCCCGGTTCGCTGCAATGGGGCGGCGTCTACGGCCACCACTGGTTCATGGACCTGGCGAAGAAAATCACGCTGGTGGGGCTGACCAACACGACGCTCGAAGGCATGTGGGGCCAGTTTACGCTGAACCTTAAAAAAGCCGTCGCCGCCGACCTTTAGCCAGTCATCCTCGCAGATTGAATCAGAAAGCCCGGCGCTTGGCCGGGCTTTTTGTTCGCTTGAAAACTCAGTCCTTCTTCGGCGTCGGCATGACGCGGATGGCGAGTTCGCGCAGCTGCTGTGGGGTGGCCGGCGACGGGGCGCCCATCAGCAGGTCCTGGGCCTGCTGGTTCATCGGGAACAGCGTCACTTCGCGCAGGTTCTTGGCGCCGACGAGCAGCATGACGATACGGTCGATGCCGAAGGCGGCACCGCCATGCGGAGGCGCGCCGTACTGGAACGCGCGGTACATGCCGCCGAACCGATCCTCGACATCCGCCTGGCTGAGACCGACCTTTTCAAAGGCCTTGACCATCAGCTCCGGCGACTGGTTACGGATCGAACCCGAAGCGATTTCGAAGCCGTTGCATACCGCGTCATATTGGAATGCCTTGATCGTCAGCGGATCCTGGTTTTCCAGCGCATCGATGCCGCCCTGCGGCATCGAGAAGGGGTTATGGGCGAAATCGAGCTTCTTGTCTTCCTCGCTCCATTCGTAGAACGGGAAGTCGACGATCCAGCACATGTCGAAACGGTCGCGGTCGACAAGGTTCAGTTCCTCGCCGGCGCGGGTGCGGGCTTCGCCTGCGAACTTGTAGAACTTGGCCGGGTCGCCGGCGACGAAGAAGCAGGCGTCGCCGTCATCCAGGCCGAGCTGGGTGCGGATCGCTTCGGTGCGCTCCTCGCCGATGTTCTTGGCGAGCGGGCCGGCGCCTTCGAGCTTGTCGCCTTCCTTGCGCCAGAAGATGTAGCCGAGGCCCGGCTGGCCGGTCGACTGCGCCCAGGCGTTCATGCGGTCGCAGAATGCGCGGCTACCGCCAGTCTTGGCCGGGATGGCCCAGACTTCGACCTTGGGGTTGGCGGCAATCATGCCCGCGAACACCTTGAAGCCGGAGCCGGCGAAATGTTCGGTAACGGCCTGCATCTCGATCGGGTTACGCAGGTCCGGCTTGTCGGAGCCGTACTTGCGGATCGCCACGTCGTAGGGAATGCGCGGCCATTCCTTGGTGACCGGCTTGCCTTCAGCGAACTGTTCGAACACGCCGGTCATGACCGGACCCATCGTGTTCCAGACGTCTTCCTGGGTGACGAAGCTCATTTCCAGGTCGAGCTGGTAGAACTCGCCCGGCAGCCGGTCGGCGCGCGGGTCCTCGTCGCGGAAGCAGGGCGCGATCTGGAAATAACGGTCGAAGCCGGCGACCATCAAGAGCTGCTTGTACTGCTGCGGCGCCTGCGGCAGCGCGAAGAACTTACCTTCATGGATGCGGCTCGGCACCAGGAAGTCGCGCGCGCCTTCCGGCGAGGAGGCGGTCAGGATCGGCGTCGAATATTCGGCGAAACCGATCTCGCCCATGCGGCGGCGCATGTCGGAAATGATCTGGGTGCGCTTGACGATGTTCCGGTGCAGGGTTTCGCGGCGCAGGTCGAGGAAGCGGTACTTGAGGCGCACGTCTTCCGGATAATCCGGCTCGCCGAACACCGGCAGCGGCAATTCCTTGGCGGCGGAGAGCACTTCGATCTCCTGGGCGTAGAGTTCGATCTCGCCGGTCGCCATGCCCTTGTTGACGGTGTCTTCCGAGCGCGCCTTGACGAGGCCGTCGATGCGGATGACCCATTCGCCGCGGACGATCTCGGCGGTCTTGAAGGCGGGGCTGTCCGGATCGGCGACGACCTGGGTCATGCCGTAATGGTCGCGAAGGTCGATGAACAGCACGCCGCCGTGATCTCGCACGCGATGCACCCAGCCGGACAGGCGGACGGTCGATCCGACGTCGGACTTCTTGAGGGCGGCACAGGTATGGCTGCGGTAACGGTGCATTTCAGTATCCTGGACTGGTAGGTTTTGCGGTCTTTTGGCGTGCGATGCACGGCCTGCCGGCTTTATGGAAAATCGGCGGGAAAAGCGCATGATGGACATGCTTTGTCAAGGCAGAACCGATGTTCCGCCCAAACGCCTGCCGGGAATGACGGGATATCCTGTGGCCGTCAGCGTGTCGAGCCAGGCGCGAACAGGCCGCTCATCGCTCTCTCCGTGAACCGCTCACATCAGAAAGACCAAGCGTGTCGCTTATCGCTGGCCTTGCCGATGGTTCGGGATATAGAACGGGTAGAACCGTCCAAAACCTCTCGCGATTCCCCTGCAAAGCCCTCCCCGATGAGCCATATCCGTCCGCTGGTCCCCCTCCTCGTTACCGCAGGCATCCTCATCGGCGGCAACGGGTTGCAGGGCACCTATATCGCACTGCGCGGCACGGCTGAGGGCTTTTCGCCCTCGACCATCGGAATGATCGGCGCGGGCTACAGTATCGGCTTCGCCTTCGGCTGCATGTACGTGACGCGGCTTTTGCGCCAGATCGGCCATATCCGCACCTTCTCGGCGATGGCCGCAGTGACGGCGTCCGCTTCGATCGGCATGTCGATGATCGTCGACCCGACTTTCTGGTTCGCGATGCGCTTCGTGACCGGCATCGCGGTCGCCAGCCTGTTTGCGACGGTCGAGAGCTGGATCAACGCCAAGGTCACCAATGCCAATCGGGCGCGCACGCTCTCCGTCTACCGTTTCGTCGATCTCGGCTCGGTGACGGTGGCGCAATACATCATCCCGACCGTCGGCATCGAAGGCCCGATCATCTTCAACATCATCACCATCGCGCTGATCCTGTCGCTGGTGCCGATCTCGATCGCGGACAAATCCAGCCCGGCGCCGCCGGAGACGATCGCCTTCGATCTCAAGGCTGTCTGGCGTATCTCGCCGCTCGCCGTCGTGGGCGTCATTTCGGTCGGCCTGTCGATGGCCGCCTTCCGCAATATCGGGCCGATCTATGCGGCAGAGATCGGCATGAGCATCACCTCGATCGCCACCTTCATGAGCGCCGGCATCGTCGGCGGCGTGGTGCTGCAATATCCGCTCGGCATCTATTCCGACAGGCTCGACCGGCGCCGCGTCATCCTGTGGACGACGATCGGCTCGATCATCACCGGCGCCTACCTCTCCTTCGGTGCCGGCACCAGCGAGACCGCCAATATCGTCAGCGTCTTCCTGTTCGGCGCCTTCTCGATGCCGCTCTATTCGCTGTGCTCGGCGCATGGCAACGATTACGCCAAGCCCGGCGAGCATGCGCTGGTTTCGGCCGGCCTGCTGTTCTACTGGTCGATCGGAGCGACGATCGGGCCGCTGCTCGCCTCGGTCCTGCTGCAGTATTGCGGGCCACGCGCCTTTTTCGCCTACACCTCTTTCATCTTCCTGGGCTTCATGATCTTCACGTTGAGGCGGATGCGGGCGCGTCCTTCAGTGCCCCCGGCGGAGCGTTCCTGGCGCTTCCGGGCATTGCTCCGGACGTCGGCTTATTTCAACCGGCTCGCCGGCCCGCCCGACAGACCCGATAAAGACGAGCGGGAGTAAAGGTTAAGCACCGTTCCGTATTGACATATGCGGCCGGAAGGAGAAGGAAGGTTGATCACCCTCACGTGAATGAAACGATGATCCTAACGACCGCCGCACTCGAAGAAGCCTGCATCCAGCTGGCCCAATCGGACTTCATCACTATCGACACCGAGTTCCTCAGGGAAACGACCTTCTGGCCCGAGCTGTGCCTCATCCAGATGGCGAGCCCGACCGTGGAAGTTCTCGTCGATCCGCTCGCCAAGGGGCTGAGCCTGAAACCCTTCTTCGAGCTGATGGCCAATCCCGCCGTCACCAAGGTGTTTCACGCCGCCCGCCAGGATATCGAAATCATCCACCATCTCGGCAATCTGGTGCCGCATCCGATCTTCGACACCCAGGTCGCCGCCATGGTCTGCGGCTTCGGGGACTCGGTCTCCTATGACCAGCTCGTCAATCGCATCAAGGGCGAGAATCTCGACAAGTCGTCGCGCTTCACCGACTGGAGCCGCCGGCCGCTTTCCGACAAGCAGCTCGAATATGCGCTCGCCGACGTCACCCATCTGCGCGACGTCTATCTGTTCCTCAAGGCCCAGCTCGAACGGGAAGGCCGGGCGCTGTGGCTGACCGAGGAAATGGCCGTGCTGGAATCGCCCGGCACCTATGACCTGCATCCGGACGACGCCTGGGCCCGCCTCAAATCGCGCCTGCGCAAGCCGACCGAGCTCGCCGTCCTGAAATTCGTCGCCGCCTGGCGCGAGCGCGAAGCGCGCAGCCGCAATGTGCCGCGTTCCCGCGTGCTGAAGGATGACGCGATCTACGAGATCGCCCAGCAGCAGCCGAAGGATGTGGAAGCCATGTCGCGGCTTCGCACCATTCCGAAAGGCTGGGAGCGCTCCGCCTCCGGCGCCGCCATTATCGAGGCGGTCAATGCAGCACTTGCCCTGCCGAAGACCGAGATGCCGCATGCGCCGAAACATGTGCATGTCCCGGAAGGCACCGCGGCCGCCGTCGAGCTGCTCAAGGTCCTCCTGAAGCTGATCTCCGACAAGCAGGGCGTCGCTGCCAAGATCATCGCCAATACCGACGATCTCGAAAGGATCGCCGCCGAGGGCGAGGCAGCCAATGTCGGCGCCCTTTCCGGCTGGCGTCGCGACCTCTTCGGCGAAACCGCCTTGAAACTGATCAGCGGCGGCGTGGCCCTGCGCTTCGTCAACAAGAAGGTCGAGGCCGTGGAGCTTTAGAGCTTCCAGGGATTGATGACGGGAATGCCTGCCGCTTCGAACGGTGCGGTATCTCGAGTGGCGACGGTGAAGTTGTGGACTTGGGCTATCGCGGCGATCTGACCGTCTGCAAATGAAATCGCGCGACCTTTCCGAGTCGCCTGCGCCATAATCAAGGCATAGGCTGCGGCCGAATCTCTGTCGAAGGACAGTATTCGCGGACCGAAGAACAATCCGACCAAATCTGACATTCTCTGATGGACCTGCGCCTTCCTCTTGCCATCCGACAATATTTCGATTCCGACAAACAGTTCAGCCAAGCTTGTTGCCGTCAAATAAAGCGCTTTGGTGGGTTGGGCGTTCAGCCACGCGACGACGGATTGATTGGGAATCGGCTTTGCCGGCTCGGAAATCACATTCGTATCGAGAACGATCATTCGAAGGAGGCCGGCCTGATCGGAGCAGGATCGCGGGTAATGTCCAAATCCAGCCCGCCGAATTCCTGGCCGAGTTCCCACAACGCCGTCCCGAGCTTCAGCGGCAGGGACCCCTTGTCAACCAGCTCTTCTGCCGGCACCAGCACTTCCTCCAGAATCTGCTCGATTTCGGCTTCCGCAGTCGTTCCATTTCTAACCGCGCGAGCTTCCAATGCACGGCTGGCTTCGTCGGACAGGTTTCGTATGGTGATTGCATTCATCAGCTCACCTCCGATCAGATATTGCTTGTTTTCCTATGATATCCATTTGGCAGACGCTTTTCAACGCGAGCCCACCATGCCCATGCCCCAAGTCCGGAGCGACCAATGCGCTATCCGACACCGAATGTCCTGATCGCCGTCGTCGTCCCGCTCTCGCTGTTGCTCGTCCTACTCATGGAAGCGGCGGGCCTTGGAGCCTTTTCGCCGCTCTGGATCCGCCCGATCACCCGGGTGATCTGCGCCGCCAACCTGCTCGTCGCCCTCGCTGGTCTCGGAACCTCGCGGTCAATTGCCTGGATCAATTACCTGCTGCTGAGCATCACCGCCTATGTCGTGGCCTCGACCACGCCGATCGCCGCGCTCTGGGTCATTCCGAAGACTATTTTCTTCGCAGTCAGTTATGCATTTTCGAGCCTTTGGTAATCTTGTCGACGATCTTCTTCTCGGCCCTGAGCGCGATGCCGACCAGTTTCGCATCCTCCGGCGCAAATTGCGCAAATACTTCGCGGTTGGCCACGTCATGCCCGGTCGAGAACATTTCCTCGATATAGGCCGATGTCGTCACCTCCCGCTCCAGCGAGCGCCGGTGGATGGTCCGCAGCGTCTCCTGGTCGGCGGCCAGCACCACGATCGGCTGGATGCTCATCGGATTGTAGACATGACCCGCCGCGTCCCGATATGCTTCACCAATGATCGCGGGATTTTGCGCGATGATGCCGCTCGTCAGAAACGCGGTCACGTTGAGCTCCTGCCAGGGGGCGAGGTCATCGCGAAGCACGATCGCGATCTTGGTATCGAACATGAAAAACAACTCCGTCGAAGGTTATGCGAGAACTGACGAGATAGCGGCAGCCGATGCCGCGGGTCTTGAACGTTCGTGCAGCGCCGCAAGCACATCCGGCGGCAGCGCAAGAGGCGCGCCGGACGGCAGCGCAAGGGGCGCGCCTGATGGCATCGTCCAGGCGCCCTCCTCGCGCGGCATCGAGCGGATCGAGGCACGGTTCCACGGGCTTGGTTTCGAGCCGCATCGCCACGACACCTACGCGATCGGGATGACGCTTTCCGGCGTGCAGACCTTCCAGTATCGCGGTGCCGCCCGCGCCAGCCTGCCCGGCAATGTCATCGTGCTGCATCCGGACGAGGTGCATGACGGGGCGGCCGGCACCGACGCCGGGCTGCGCTACCGCATGCTCTACCTGCCGCCGGAGCGGTTGATCGAGGCGGCCGGCGGGTCGCGCGGCCTGCCTTTCGTGCCTGATCCCATCATAGCGGATGCGGAATTCCGGCAGTGTCTTGTCGAAGCCCTGGACAATCTCGCGGCCGAACCGCACGACCTGCTGCTCGACGATCTGATCGGCCGCATGGCAACAAGCCTCTGGCGCCATGCGGACGGCAAGGGTGGTGCGCCGGGCACCCTGCGGGCGCAGCAGGCGGTTCTGCGCTGCCGCGATTACCTGCAGGCGAATTCGGACCGCACGGTTTCTTCCGAGGAACTCGAGGAGGTGAGCGGCTTCGACCGCTACACGACCGCAAGGCAGTTCCGGAAATTTCTGGGAACGAGCCCGCACCGCTACCTCGTCATGCGCCGGCTCGATCGGGCAAAGATCATGCTGTCGGAAGGCGGCAGCCTGGCGGATGTCGCAGTCGGTACGGGCTTTGCCGATCAGGCGCATTTCACCCGTCATTTCAAGAAGACATTCGGCATGACGCCCGGGCGCTGGGTGGCGCTCAGCAGGAGCGCCTGAGGCGGTCCGTCCTTGTAAAATAACAGTCATCAAAGCTTCATCGAAGCGTCAATCTTCCATCACCTCACCGTCATGCACCCACCTTAACCGATTGGCGTCTTTGACACGCCAACCAACAGGTGATCTCATGACCAAATTTCTGCTTGCTACCCCCGTGGTGATTGGCGCGCTCGCAGCGCTGATCGGCGGCTCCGCTTCTGCCGACGACAAGGTATTCCCGGCCAAGCTCACTGGCCAGGCGATCCTTGCCGCCAACACGGTCGTTCCGGCTCCGGCCGATGCACCGGCGTTCCTCAAGACCTCCGGCAAGTTCACCACCGCCGACCGCAAGCGCACCGAAGCCCTCGGCACCCTGCCGGGCAAGGACGGCGCTCGCGTGACGGACGTCAAGCTGCCGCTCGACGGCCAGCCGATCCAGGGTTTCTCCGGCATCAAGGCCATGGCCGACGGCACGTTCTGGACGCTGTCCGACAACGGTTTCGGCGGCAAGAGCAATTCCTCCGACGCGATGCTGTTCCTGCACCAGATGAAATTCGACTGGGCCGCCAACAAGGCCGAAGTCGTCAAGAACATCTTCCTCTCCGACCCGAACAAGATCGCGCCGTTCCCGATCGTCACGGAAGCTTCGGAGACCCGTTACCTCACCGGCGCCGATTTCGACATCGAATCGATCCAGCCGGTCGCAGACGGCTTCTGGCTCGGCGAGGAGTTCGGCCCCTACCTGATCAAGGTCGACATGCAGGGCCGCCTGACGGACGTCATCGCCACCACGGTCGACGGCAAGCCGGTCACATCTCCCGACAGCCCGCTCGTCCAGCTGCAGGCGAACCCGGTCGCCAAGGCACCGGCCTTCAACGTGAAGCGCTCCGGCGGTTATGAAGGCCTTGCGATGTCCAAGGACGGCGGCAAGCTCTACGGCCTGCTCGAAGGACCGCGCTACAAGGAAGACGGCAAGGTCGAAGACGCAGAGGGGCTGACGGCGCTGCGCGTCATCGAGTTCGACGTCGCCTCCAAGAAATGGACCGGCCGCTCGTGGCTCTACCCGCTCTCCAAGGGCGGCGAGGCGATCGGCGATTTCAACATGGTCGACGCGACCACCGCTCTCGTCATCGAGCGCGACAACGGTGCCGGCACCGCCGACAAGCCCTGCGCTGATCCGGCAAAGCCCGAGCCGACCTGCTTCAACGCGCCGGCCAAACACAAGCGCGTCTACAAGATCGAAATGACCGACGCCAATGTCGGCAAGGCCGTCCGCAAGATCGGTTATATCGACCTGATGAACATCCAGGACCCGGACAACAAGAAGAAGGCCGGCAGCGTCGCCGGCGTCTACGACATGCCGTTCGTGACGATCGAGAATGTCGACGTCATCGACGCCACCCACATCATCATCGGCAACGACAACAACCTGCCCTTCTCCGCCGGCCGTGCCGTCGACAAGGCCGACAACAACGAGTTCAGCGTGCTCGAAGTCGGTGAATTCCTGGCTGCCAAGTAAGCAGCAGACGCCCCAAAAGCGAAGAGCGTCCGGTGAAAGCCGGGCGCTCTTTTCGTTGGGAGACGGGGATAGAGCAATGGCTCATCGGCGACCATTCATCCATAAAATGGCACTATGTTATGTATTTCGCACATCTACAGCAATAAAATGTGTTGAGTTAGGGTGTCCATCATTGAGGTGGCGGCATGGGCCGATAGCTCTTGCCGCAACGTGAGCTTGCCTGGTTAGCCGGCAGCCAATGACTGGAAAGGTCTAAACCCAAAGATGTCCAAAAAAGAAAAGCCACTTATCGCGATTGTCGGGGCAACCAGCAAACAGGGGCGAAGCGTAGCCGCGGCACTTCTTCGTAGCGAGCGTTTCCGTGTCCGTGCTTTAACCCGGAAAAAGGATTCAACCGAGGCTTTAAGCCTGGAAAAACTCGGTGCGGAAATCGTGACAGTCCCACTTGAACCTGGTTTTCGGAAGGATCTCATTGCTGCATTCAAGGGCGCGGATGGCGCATTTCTGATGACGCCACCCATCGCACCGCCGCAGACAACCGAGGCTCCTCTCGGCCGTGAACTGGCGGATGCCGCAGTTGAGGCAGGCGTCGGGCATATTGTTTTCAGCACTCTCGAGAATGTCGACAAGATCTCGGGCGGGACGAAGTATGCCCCGCACTTTACCGACAAAGCGTGCGTTGCAGACTACATTCGCGGCCTGCCGATCTCTCATTCCTTCATAATGCTGGCATTCTTTTACACGAACCTTCTCGAGTATTATGTGCCGCGCATGGAGGGGGATACTCTCCTCTTGCCGATTTATCTTCCTGAGGATTTCCGAGCGCCTTTTGTCGATCCGCTCACGGCGACCGGGCCGGTTGTCCTCGAGATTTTTTCAAATCCCGAGCGTTACAACGGGAAAACTCTGCCGATCGTCGGCGATATCATTTCTCCGCGCGAGATGATCGAAACTTTTCAGCGCGTGACCGGCCTTAAAGCTGAGTATCGAAACGCGTTCACCAGGGATGGCCTTCTGCAATATTTTCCGGAGCTTGCCGCTAACGAACTTCTCGTGCGAGAGCTTCTAGGGATGGTCGAGTATGCTGTCGAATATGGTTATTTCGGCAAAGAGCATGATCTCGAATGGAGCCGTCGTCTGAACCCCGACATGCTCAACTGGGAGCAGTATCTGCGGACGACAGGGTGGCGTGGCCATAGACGATCTTTCGGCCCCTGATTCACGATGGCCGGATTCCCGGTAATTCAGAAACCTTGGCGACAAGAAAGTCGGCGAGAAGCCGGACGCGTGCAATGGCTGCGCGCTCTGGAACGATCAGCAAGCTTACCGGGACCGGTGGAGGACGATAGTCTCCAAGCACGATCTCGAGCTGACCGTCGTCCAGAAGATCGTGGACCAGCCAGAGATGTGCAGGACCAATGCCGCGTCCGGCGGCAAAGGCTTGGCGCGCCGCCAGCCCGTGATCGACGCGCAATTTCCCACCGGCTGGTATCATCAGGCTTGTGCCGTCGAGAGAGAAAAGAATGATCTGATCGCTCCCCGCAACATTCGACGTCACGACCGTTTCGAGCCGTGACAGATCGGCTGGGTGCTCAGGCCGTCCGTGAACGGACAAATAATTCGGAGCACCCACCAGCAGCCGATGGCTTTCTCCGAGCGCATGAAGCTTCATCGAGCTGTCAGTGAGAGGCCCAAGACGGAGCGCAATGTCAACGCCTTCGCGAACCAGGTCGATGCGCTCGTCGGTCAGGTTGAGATCGACCCTGATGTCCGGATGCTTGTCCTGGAATTCGAAGATAAGGCGGGTGATGTGCATCACGCCGAGTGCTGCAGTACAGGAAAGCCGAACTGTACCCGCCGAGGCCTGACGGGCATTTCTCACTTCTTCGGCAGCCTGCTCGACCAGGCGCAATATCTGACGGCAATTCGTATAATAGCGGCTACCCTCGTCCGTAAGGGTCACGCGACGTGTGGTTCGGCTGAGCAGAGATACGCCGACTGCGTCCTCAAGTTCATTAAGGTGCCGTGTCACGGTCGATTGACCGACACCGAGTTCTCTTGCGACTTGCGACAGGTTGCCGCGTTCGGCGACGCGAACAAAGGTGCGCATTCGGTCAAGAGACAATCCCGCGTTATCCATTTTTCAGCACAGCAATCCTCATTCCGCCCCAATAGGGAATAATCTTGCCTGTGCCTAGTTCGAAGCGCAAAACTCGGCCTTTTCGAACACAGCCCGTTCCCAGCTCTTCCATTCATCGCTAGGCAGGCCGAGCGCCTCGCCGAAGTCTGGATATCGCGCCGGCATCAATGGCTCTAATCTGATCCGCGACATCGGCTGGCGGTTCCAGCGCCCTAACTGTCGCAGGGTCGGCGGTCATGGGCGATCCTGCGAATGGAGGTTCAGGCGCATATTCCATCATCAACTGGATTTTCCGCGCAACCTCTTCACCTGCCAGCTTGGCGGCCATGATCAAGCCAAGGTCGATACCTGCCGTCACGCCGCCACCGGTGGCTCGCGTCCGGTCAAATACGACCCGCCGGTTTACGGGAATTGCTCCGAAAGCTGAGAGCCGATGCAGCGCCGTCCAGTGAGTGGTGCACTCGTAGCCCTGAAGCAGACCGGCGGCAGCAAGCACCAGCGTGCCTGTGCAGGCGGCCATCAGGAATTGGCAGCCGGGCTCCTGGCGCCGTAGAAACGAGAGAAGGCGTTCGTCCTGCATCGCATCCAGATGGCCGGGCCCGCCCGGAACAACCACGATGTCGAGCTGACCGCATTCTTCAAGCAGCATGTTTGGGACAATGCTCAGTCCGCTCGCACTTCGAACGGGAGCGTGTCCCTCGGCCAGCAGATGGCAACGGGTATTGGGCAGCCGCGTCAGAACTTCCCAAGGCCCCGTCAAATCGAGCTGCGTCAGCTCGCCAAACAGGACAAAGCCGATCTCACGAGGAGGCGCGTTCAGAGACATCGAATCTTGCTCAGCCGATTAAAGAGGTAATGTCAGTTCGCGAGCATACACGAGAAAATGTTGTTGGACGCAACCTGACAATTTCCATTGCCCTGCCGCAAACCAGCCGCTCTCCGGCCCTCCCCGCGAGCCCGCCCTACTCGAACCGGAACGCCAGCCGTTTGCCCGTCAGCCTCGCCAGCTGTTGCAGACGGCCGTCCAGGCGCTCGCCGGCGAAATCGCGGTAGGCGGAGGGGACGACGAATTCGAGGTCGAGATCCGGTTCCGAGGACGGGCGGAAGGTCAGGTGGTGGACGAGGCCCGGCATCGAGGCCGAGAAGAGATAGACGACCCGGAGCAGTCCGCCGAGCAGCTTTGCGAGATCGAGCAGGCGTGGCGTCGCGATCGTCGCAAGCGGGCCGGTTTCGCCGTCGTCGTGCAGGCCTTCGAAACGGTAGTAGTTGGCAAGCGCCAGATAAGCGCGGCCGGCATGGGTGATGCCGACGAAGGACGAGTGGGCGATCAGGTTCAGCGCCTGCAGGCCGCGATAATCCGGATGGGCACGCCAGCTGATATCGGCGAGCAGGCAGGCGGCCTGGCGATAGCGGCTTTCCTCTTCCGTCTCGACGATCCCGAAGGCCGGCACCATGCGACCGGTCCAGCCGGCAAGCTCGCGGGCGTGTTCGGGCGACCGGGCGCGCAGGATCGCGAGCTGGTCGGCGGCAACCAGCAGCGGATCGCCTGCCTTCTCTTCGTCGGAAAGCAGCGAATAGAGATAACCTTCGCGAACGCCCTGCGCCGAAAAGCTCACCCTGGCGGGCTTCATCACCGCCAGGACTTCCTGCATGGCGATGGCACCGAAGGGCAGCAGCGAACGGCGACTCTTCGAGACGGCCTGCCAGGCAGGGTCTTTGCTGTCCTTGGCCGCAATCACCTCATCGAGGAATTTCTGCATGTCCTCGAGAGACAGCTCGTAGCCCTGCATCATGTGCAACGGATACTTGCTCATTTCCATGTGCAGCTTGGCGATGTTGCGCCAGGTGCCGCCGACGGCATAGAAGGTGCGGCCCGCGCCGTTTTCCAGGAACCGCGCGGTGTTCACCTGCTTGCGGGCGAAGGTGCGCGCCTTGGAAAGTGAATTGCCGGAGGATTCCGACAACCGCAGGCCCCCCAGCGGCAGGGTGATGCCCTTGCCGGACTCCGTGCCCTTGATGTCGATCAGTTCCAGCGAGCCGCCGCCGAGGTCGCCTGCAATGCCGTCGGGATCATGGAAGCCGCTGATGACGCCGAGTGCCGAATAGCGCGCCTCCTCCTCGCCGGACAGAAGCTGGACCTGCTGGCCGAGGATCTCCTCCGCCTGGCGGATGAAATCCGGCCCGTTGGACGCTTCGCGGGCGGCAGCGGTCGCCAGAACATAGACTTCGGTGGCGCGGGCCTGGGTGGAAAGCGCGCGAAACCGCTTCAGCGACAACAGGGCGCGCGCGACGCCCTCGTCGTCCATGCGGCCGTTCGAGCCCAATCCCTTGCCGAGGCCGCACAGCACCTTCTCGTTGAAGAGGACGGTCGGCGCGCGGGACAGGCCTTCGTAGATAACGACGCGGACGGAGTTCGAGCCGATGTCGATGACGGAGACAGGAGCGATCCCCGGAAGGCGCCCCTGGGCTTCTGATCGTACCATATTGCCTATTTCTTGCGTCCCGACACAAGGCCGGCGATAAGTTTCGGAGCACTCGACTTCAGGGCTTCACCGCGCCCCGAGAGGCTCGGATTGGTCATGAAATAGTGCTGCGCGTTAAAAGGTTCCTCGCCCTTGCGCACTTCCATGCGCCGCGACGTGCCGTCGGCCAATATCTCGTAGCTCTGCTGGTTGTCAATCAGGTTGCCGAGCATGATCTGGGATAAGACCTGCTCGTGCACAGTCGGATTGAGCAGCGGCACCAGCGTCTCGACCCGGCGGTCGAGGTTGCGCGGCATCATGTCGGCGGAGCCGATATAGACGAGCGCCTTGTCCGACGGCAGGCCGAAACCGTTGCCGAAGCAGAAGATGCGGCTGTGCTCCAGGAAGCGGCCGACGATCGACTTGACGCGGATATTGTCGGAGAGGCCGGCCACCCGCGGGCGCAGGCAGCAGATGCCGCGCACGACGAGATCGATCTCGACACCGGCACGGCTGGCGCGATAGAGCGCGTCGATGATCTCCGGGTCGACCAGCGAGTTCATCTTCATCCAGATTGCCGCCGGCTTGCCTTCCTGGGCGTGGCAGATTTCCTCCTCGATATGGCGCAGGATGCGCGGCCGGAGCGTATAGGGCGAGACCGCCAGCTTCATGCTCTCGGCCGGCTCGCCGTAGCCGGTGATGAAGTTGAAGATGTTCGCCATGTCGTGGGCGATCTTCGGGTTGCAGGTGAAGAAGGACAGGTCCGTATAGATCTTGGCGGTGATCGGGTGGTAGTTGCCGGTGCCGAGATGGCAATAGGTCCTGAGCTTGCCATCCTCGCGGCGCACCACCATCGACATCTTGGCATGGGTCTTCAATTCGATGAAACCGAAGACCACCTGAACGCCGGCGCGCTCCAGGTCGCGCGCCCAGCGGATGTTTGCCTCTTCGTCGAACCGGGCCTTGAGCTCGACCAGGGCCGTCACCGATTTGCCCATTTCGGCCGCGTCGATCAGCGCCCGGACGATCGGGCTGTCGTTCGAGGTGCGGTAGAGCGTCTGCTTGATGGCGAGCACGTCCGGGTCGCGCGCCGCCTGCAGAAGAAACTGCACAACCACGTCAAAGGACTCGTACGGATGATGGACCACCATGTCCTTTTCGCGGATGGCTGCGAGGCAGTCGCCGGCGTGTTCGCGGACCCGCTCGGGAAATCGGGCATTGTGGGTCTCGAAGCGCAGGTCGTCGCGCGGCGCCTTGGTGATCTCCGACATGGTATTGAGCGCCAGGAGGCCCGGCAGGACCGCGACGCGATTTTCCGGCACGCCCAGTTCCTGCACCACGAACTGGCGCAGCGACGCCGGCATTTCCGAATCGGTCTCGATGCGGATAACCTTGCCTCGGCGGCGGCGCTTCAGCGCCGTCTCGAAGAAGCGCACCAGGTCTTCGGCCTCTTCCTCGACTTCGATATCACTGTCGCGGATGATGCGGAACGTACCGGCGCCCTTCACCTCGTAACCGGGGAAGAGCCGGTCGGTGAACATGCCGACCACATCCTCCAGCGTGATATAGCGGATCGCGTTGTTGAGGTCCGGCAGGCGGATGAAGCGGTCGAGCGTGGTCGGCAGACGCAAGAGCCCGGTCATCGGCTCCTTGCCGTGCTTGCTGTGCAGCTGCAGGCCCATCGAGAAGCCGAGGTTGGGGATGAACGGGAACGGATGGGCCGGGTCGATCGACAGCGGCGTCAGGACCGGGAAAAGTTCGTCGTCGAAGGAGTTCGCCAGCCAGTTGCGATCCTCGGCGGACAGTGCCGCGGGCCTGACGATCAGGATGTCTTCCTTGGCGAGATACTGCTGCAGCACGGCAAGCGAGGCCTGCTGCTCCATCTGCAGATTGTCGATTTCCTGCAGGATATTGTCGAGTTGTTCGGCCGGCGTCTTGCCATCCGGGCTGCGGATGACGATGCCCTGCCGCACCTGCCCTTCGAGGCCGGCGACGCGCACCATGAAGAATTCATCGAGATTGGCCGCCGAGATCGACAGGAAGCGGACCCGCTCCAGAAGCGGGTGGGCGGTATTCAGCGTTTCCTCGAGGACGCGGCGGTTGAACTGCAGCCAGGAGAATTCACGATTGATGAACCGGTCCGGACTGGTCATCAGGTCGAAGTCGGTATTGGCCGCCTCCAGGCCGGGTTCGCGCGTTTCAGTCGTGATCGAATCCATCTCATCCATCCCAATGCTAACCCTTGGTCATGCCAACCATCAGGGCCGACTACAGTTTGACGAGGGAATTGTCACAGTCAATCGTCGGCGCCCGCTCCGGTTCCGGAATTCCCAAAATCGTTCAGCACTTCCGCGGCCAGCGGGCGGGTTATCCGCGTGCCGCGCGCCAGCGCCAGGCGGTCCAGCCGCTCGACGATCGTCTGGGCCGCACCGAGCGACCGTTCCATCCGGTTGACGATGTAGCCCACCAGTTTGTCGTCGATATAAAGCTGGCGGTCGGCGAAGAGCTTGACGATCACCTGGGCCAGCAGGTCCTCATCCGGTTCGCCGATTTCCACCACGGTCGCCGCCTTCAGCCGGGATTTGAGGTCCGGCAGGGTAACGCCCCAGGAGACCGGCCACAGGCGCGAGGTCATCAGCAGGCTATGGCCGTTCTCGCGCACGCTGTTGATGACGTGGAAAAGTTCGGTTTCGTCGAAACCACGGCGTTCGGCATCCTCGAACAGGACCGGACCCGCTGCGGCGATCGCCGCGGCATTCGAGCCGGCGACGGGATGGATCTCGGCCGCCCCCGCCTTTTCCCGCCAGATATGCGCCAGGTGCGATTTTCCCGACCCCACCGGGCCTGCCAGCACGACGACCGGCGACGGCCAGGCCGGCCATTCGTCGACGATCGCCACGGCCGCAGCCAGGCGTTCGGACACCAGGAGGTCGTCCCGGGTTCTCGCCGCATCATGGGTGAATTGCAGCGGCAACTGCTCTTGTCTGCGCCGCTCGCGCTCGCTCGTCTCGGTCATTGATCTTTCAAATGCTCTTCTGAGAGTCATTCGTGTGAGGGTCATTCGGGGCGGTTATCTCTGCGCCGTTTTCGGCATGTTCCAGCACATGCGACCGCTCGGCCTCTTCCCAGGGGAGTTCCGCCGCTCGCCCGAAATAGATGTCGCTGTCAAGATACCGCGACAGCACGAAACGGACAAGCACGCCGACCACCGCGGCGGCCGGCACCGCGATCAGCAAGCCGACGAAGCCGAATATGGCGCCGAAGGCAAACAGGGCGAACATCAGCCAGACCGGATGCAGGCCGACGCTTTCGCCGACCAGCTTCGGCTGCAGGATGTTGCCCTCGATGAACTGGCCGACGAAGAAAACGCCGGCGACGGCGAGGATCCACGGATAGTCCGGCCAGAACTGCACCAGCGCCACGCCGACCGAGAGAACCAGGCCGATCAGCGAACCTATATAGGGAATGAAGCTGATCATGCCGGCGACGAAGCCAATCAGAAGCCCGAAATTGAGCCCGACAACCGACAGGCCGACCGCGTAGAAGATGCCGAGGATGAGGCAGAGCGAGCCCTGGCCGCGAATGAAACCGGCGACCGATTCATCCATCTCCCGGGCGATCTCGCGCACCGTCGCCACCTGGTCGCGCGGCACCCAGCTATCCACCTTGGCGACCATCCGGTCCCAGTCGAGCAGGATATAGAAAGCGACGACGGGCGTGACGATCAAGAGCGACACGACGTCGATGATCGCCTTGCCGGAATTCCAGATCTGGGCGAGCAGCGAGCCGACGAAACCGGCACCCTGGCTCAGCACTTCGGAGAAATTCTGCTTGACCGTCTCGATCTGGGCGCTGATCCAATGTGGCAGGAACGAGCTTTCCGGACTCGATATGATCTGCTGCAACTGGGAAATATAGCCCGGCAGGGCGGCGGCGAACTCGGTGAACTGGTTGATGATGATCGGGATCACCAGCATCAGCGACAGCGCGAAGACCAGCACGAAACAGACGAGGATCACCACCGTCGCCATCAGCCGGCTCAAGCCCCGTCTTTCCAGCCAGTCGGCCACCGGATCGAGGAAGTAGGCGAGCGCCATGCCGGCCACGAAAGGCAGCAGGATCGAACGGAAGAACCACAAAAACACCACGAAGACGATGAGAACGCCGACCCAGAAGAAGATGTAGCGCTTCAGGCTCGCGCCGCTGATATGATATGCCATCGCCGCTTCCTCTGAATTGCCCGGGCAAAAAAGGGATAGGGAAGCCCGCAACCCAGGTCAAGGGTTTGGAAGCAGTGCAGCAAGACCTGTGAAAAGCCTTCAAAACAGCGTCCAACGCTTGCATCCGGCGCGATGTCGTGCAATTGCGGGCCGCTACAACGATCATTGGAGATGAACGATGAGCGAGGCGGGCAAGAACGGTCTCACCTATAGCGATGCCGGCGTCGATATCGACGCGGGCAACCTCATGGTCGAGAAGATCAAGCCGGCAGTGCGCTCGACCCGCCGGCCCGGCGCAGACGGCGAAATCGGCGGCTTCGGCGGCCTCTTCGATCTGAAGGCCGCGGGCTTTACCGATCCGATCCTCGTCGCCGCCAATGACGGCGTCGGCACCAAGCTGAAGATTGCCATCGACGCCGATTTCCACGATACGGTCGGCATCGACCTCGTCGCCATGTGCGTCAACGATCTGGTGGTCCAGGGCGCCGAGCCGCTGCTCTTCCTCGACTATTTCGCCACCGGCAAGCTCGACCCGGACCAGGGTGCGGCAATCGTCTCCGGCATTGCCGCCGGCTGCCGCGAGGCAGGCTGCGCGCTGATCGGCGGCGAGACCGCCGAAATGCCCGGCATGTATTCCGACGGCGATTACGACCTGGCGGGTTTTGCAGTCGGTGCCGCGGAGCGCGGCCAGCTGCTGCCGGTCGGCGATATCGCTTCCGGCGACGTCATCCTTGGCCTCACCTCCTCCGGCGTTCATTCGAACGGCTTTTCGCTGGTCCGCAAGATCGTGACGCTTTCGGGCCTCGCCTGGGACGCAGCCTCTCCCTTCCGTGAGGGCATGACTCTGGGTGAGGCGCTTCTGACGCCGACCCGCATCTACGTGAAGCCACTCCTGAAGGCGATCCGCGAGACCGGCGCCCTGAAGGCGCTCGCCCACATCACCGGCGGCGGCTTCCCGGAAAACATCCCGCGCGTGCTGCCGAAAAACCTTGCGGCCGAAATCGATCTCGACTCCATTCCCGTTCCGCCGGTCTTCTCGTGGCTCGCCAAAACCGGCGGCGTCGAACCGAAGGAAATGCTGCGCACCTTCAACTGCGGTATCGGCATGATCATCGTGGTCGCGCCCGAGAACGCCCAGGCGGTCGCCGATATCCTGACCGGTGAGGGCGAGATCGTCGTGCCGCTCGGCCGCATGGCCGAACGCGCCGAAGGCGGCCCCGGCGTGATCTACCAGGGCACGCTCGGCCTATGAGCGCACCCGCGGCTGAAACGGCGCGCAGAAAGCGCGTCGCCGTATTCATCTCCGGCGGCGGCTCCAACATGCTGGCGCTTGCCGATGCCTGCGCCACGCCGGATTTCCCTGCCGAAATTGTCGCAGTCTTCTCCGACAAACCCTCGGCGGGCGGCATCGAGAAGGCGCAGGCGCGCGGCATCAAAACCTTCGTCTTCGAACGCAAGGGTTTTGCCGGCAAGGCCGAACACGAGGCGGCGATCCTTGCGTCCCTCGACGAGGTCCAGCCGGACATCCTCTGCCTCGCCGGCTACATGCGGCTCTTCTCGGCCGAGTTCATCAGCCGCTACGAAGGCAGCATCCTCAACATCCACCCTGCCCTTCTGCCGCTCTTCCCAGGCCTTCACACCCATGAACGCGCCATCGAGGCCGGCGTGAAGATCGCCGGCTGCACCGTGCATTTCGTCACCGAAGGCATGGACGAAGGCCCGATCGTCGCCCAGGGCGCCGTTCCGGTGCTTGCCGACGACACCCCCGAGACCCTGGCCGGCCGCGTGCTGACCGTCGAACACAAGCTTTACCCACTGGCGCTGAAGCTGCTGGCGGAAGGCAAGGTGCGGATGGAGGGCGGAAAAGCGGTCTTCGAGGGCCTTTCGGCGGGTGACGAAGCAAGGCTGATCTCGCCCGATCTGCCGTAATTGACCGCAACCGCAACTGCGGTCATCATTGCCGTCGGTCTACGGGAGCCCGGACATGACGATCACGGTGAATATCAACGACGCCAATCTTGCCGAACTGCTGGCAAAGGTGGAAGCCGGCGAAGAGATCATCCTTGCACGCGGCGACGTTCCGGTGGCAAGAATTGCCCCGGTCACTGCCGGTGATGCCGAGCGGCGCAAGAAGGCGATCGAGGAAATTCTCGCCTTTCGGGCGAGGATGCCGAAGATCACCCAAGAAGAAATCGCCGAATGGAAGGCAATCGGCAGACGCTGATGGCTGATTTTGTCGTCGATGCGTCAGTCGTATGCGGCTGGGTTCTGCCTGATGAAAATTCGCCAGTCGTCTCGTCGGCCTTCGAGAAGCTGCAAACCGCGAACGCCATCGCTCCCGATATTCTCTGGCACGAGGTGCGCAACGTCCTCATGATGGCGCGAAGACGCAAGCGCATCGATTTCGCGGCAGTCCGCGAGGGCATCGGCCTGTTGCGTCAGCTCAACATCGTGACACGCCCGTCGCCGGACGACGATCTCATCCTCGACCTTGCAGAACGCCACAAGCTAACCGCTTACGATGCGGCCTATTTCGCGCTTGCTGTCGAGATGAAATTGCCGCTGGCGACGCTCGACCGCCAGTTGATCGACGCAGCGGCAGAAGAAGGCGTACCGTTGCTGGCCTAGTCTTACGCCGCCAGCGCCCGGAGCGGGTGCAGCGTGCCGTCGCTGTAGACGAAGCGGCCGGCGCGGAAGGTGGCTCGGATGCGGTGCACGTCGCCCTTTTCCACCACCACCAGATCGGCGCGCTGGCCGATGACGATCTCGCCGCGATCCGTCAGGCCAGCGGAGCGGGCGGCGTTGCCGGTCGCCATCGCAACGGCCGCCGGCAGGCCACCTTGCGCCACGTCCGCCAGCTTGAAGACGCCCGGCACGAAAGCGGCCGGATGGTAGTCGGCGGCAATCACCGTCAGCAGACCGGCCTTGGCGGCATCGAGAGCACTCAGATTGCCGGACATGGACTTGCCACGCAGCGCGTTCGGCGCGCCCATCAGCGTCCAGAGCCCGCGTCGGCGCGCCTCTTCGGCGGCCGGCAGCGTCACCGGGAACTCGCTGATCGTGACGCCGAGCTCGTACATCTCGGCCACCTTCTCGATGCTGTCGTCGTCGTGGGAAGCGAGCGACAGGCGATGCTCGAGGGCGAGGGAGACGATCTCCTTCAGCTTCACCTCGATCTGCGGATTGTTGCGCATGGCGATGCGCTTCCGGACAATCTCGGCTGCCATTTCCTCGGAAATCGCCCGGCGTTCGGAGATGCTGGCGACATAGGCTACGATGTTGTTGTACTGGCCCTGGCCCGGCGTGTGGTCGGTGAGCGATACCATGTCGATCTCGTCGGCTTTCAGCAGCCGTTCGAGCGCCGGCGCGGCGCCGACATTGGTGATCTCGTAACGCGCGTGAACGCGGTGGTCGATCAGCAGGTTGTCGCGCAGGCGGTTGATACCCTCGATGACGGCCGAGGTCGTTTCCAGCGAGCGGACATGGCCATAGACGCTTTCGGTGGCGAAGGAAACGGCCGCATAAGCCGTGGTGACGCCGGCGGCGGCGAGCTTCTTGTCCAGTTCATGGATGCCGAAGTCGATCGGCATCTGGGCGTTCGGCCGCGGCGCGATCTCGCGCTCGATCATGTCGCCATGCAGATCGACAAAGCCCGGCATCAGCAGTCGCCCGCCGCCGTCGATCACGGCGCCGGCGACCGGTTCAGGGCGAATCTCGGCGATCACGCCATCTTCAACCCGCACAGAACCTGAGTTCACCACCTCGTTCGGCAGAACGAGGGTGAAATTGCCGAGCCACATGGCTTTCTCCTGACCATATAAGGATGATTATCAAGAGGCAGCGCTTAGCCGCCATTCGTGACATTCATGTGAAATCGGCGCGGCACAAGGTCAAGTCACAATCATACGGCGTCTGAAACAACAGGCGAATGCGCTGATCGGCGTTCAAGCCTGCGCGGCGGCATCGCCCGGACATCAGACGGTGAATGACGCCCGGTTTATCACCGCCCATTGCAGCATCATGATCGTCTTCGCATCGATGATTTCGCCATTGCCGATCATCGCGACCGCCTCGTCGAGCGGCAGTTCGAGAACCTCGATATCCTCGTGCTCCTCGGCAAGACCGCCGCCACCGTTCACCCGGTCGGAGAGGTCGACTGGCGCGTGGAAGAAATGCACGAGTTCGGTGATCGCGCCGGGCGACATGAATGCCTTGAAGACAAACCGCACATCCCGCAGGCGGTAGCCGGTTTCCTCCATCGCTTCACGCCGGATCGCCTCTTCCGGGTGGTCCTCGTCGAGCAGCCCGGCCGGCACTTCAACCATCCATGCCGGCTTGCCGGTGAGGTAGGCGGGCAATCGGAACTGCCTCACCAGCACGACCATGTCGCGCTTCGCGTCGTAGAGAAGGATGCAGGCGGCCTCGGACTTATGGTAGATTTCGCGATGCAGGCGGTGCGTCTCGCCGTTGCGATCGACGTAGTCGAGCTCGTAGGTCGACAGCCGCGTCCAGCCGTCCGACAACGTCTTCTCGCTGACGAGCTTCACCCGATCATTCCGCCCGGTCATGCTGCGTCCTTGCGGAGCCATACCTTGTTGTCGTGGAAAGCCGCCCCGCCATAGGGCGCCACGGCATCGGCGCCGGTCAGCACGTTGATGCCCTCGCCGTCGAGATGTTTGCGGTTCGGCCACAGACCTTCGGCGATCAGCACGCCCGGCCTTGCACCGGCCACGAGCCTTGCATGCAGGCGGATTTCGCCGCGGGTGTTGCCGAGCCGGACGATATCGCCGTCGACGATGCCGAGGCGCTCCGCATCGGTCGGTTCGATCATCACTTCGGGGCGCCCTTCCCGCTCGTAGGAGCTTTTCGTCTCGGAGAAGGAGGAGTTGAGGAAGCTGCGGGCCGGCGAAGTCGCCAGCCGGAAGGGATGCGCCTCGTCCGCCACCTCGATGACGTCGACCTGGTCGGGGAAGACCGGCAGTTCGGCGATCGGTCCCAGCGGCCCGACATTTTTCGGCGGCTTGTCCGGCGACGGGCCGTTCGCCCAGTCCGGCCTGAAGCGGAATTTGCCGTCCGGATAACCGAACCCCTTGATGTAATGGGCGGTTTCGAAGTCCGGCTGCGCGTCGATCCATTTGTCGCGCGCCAGATCCTCGTAGGTGCCCCAGTGGCTGGCCTTCAGGATGCGGTCGATATGCTGGCGTTCGTCGAGGCCGAAACCGGGAAAATGATCGACGCCGAGGCGCTTGGCCAGTTCCTCGATGACGAAGAGGTTGGTGCGCACCGTGGATGGCGGCTCGACCAGCTTCGGCCCGAGCAGGATATGCTGCTGCCCGCCGGCGCGGTAGAGGTCGTCATGCTCGACGAACATCGTTGCCGGCAACACGATATCGGCGACTTCGGCCGTATCGGTCATGAACTGCTCGTGCACCGCGACGAACAGGTCGTCGCGCAAGAAGCCCTGACGGACGAGGCGCTGTTCCGGCGCAACGTTCATCGGGTTGGTGTTCTGAATCAAGAGCGCAGTCACCGGCCCGCCGTTCCGCAGAGCCTCCGCATCGCCGGTCAGCACCCGGCCGATCTGCGACTGATCGAGCTGACGGATATCGGGATCGGCATAGGCCGTGCCCATCAGCTCGGACTTGTTGAGCCTAAAGATCTCGCCGTTGTTGTGGAAGGCGCCGCCGCCCTCGTATTGCCAGCAGCCGAGCACGGTCGCGATCGACAGCGCCGCGTGCATGGCGACCGTGCCGTTCCTCTGGCGGGCAAAACCGTAGCCCAGCCGGAAGAAGGTTTTCTGGGTCGTGCCGACGAGGCGGGCGAAGGTCTCGATCTCTTCGACCGACAGGCCGGTGATGGCGGAGGCCCATTCCGGCGTCTTCGCCTTCAGATGCGCTTCGAGGCCGGCCGGGTCGTCGGCATATTGCGCCATGTAGGCGCGGTCGGCATATCCGTCGCGAAAGGCGATATGCATGACGGCGCAGGCAAGCGCCGCATCGGTGCCGGGGCGCACGGTCAGCGCCATATCGGCCTGTTTCATCGTCGGGTTGTCGTAGATGTCGATGACGACGATCTTGGCGCCGCGTTCCTTGCGGGCTTTCACTGCGTGGGTCATGACGTTGACCTGGGTGGAGACGGCGTTGGTGCCCCAGATCACCACGCAATCGGACTTCGCCATCTCGCGCGGATCGGGACCGCGCAGAGCGCCGGTTCCCATCACGTAACCTGTCCAGGCCATGTTGGTGCAGATCGTGCCGAAGAAGCCGGAGTATTTTTTGGCATGGCGCAGGCGCTCGATCGAATCGCGCTGCACCTGGCCCATCGTGCCGGCATAGAAATAGGGCCAGATCGCCTCCGACCCGTGTTTCGCCTCGGCCTTGACGAAAGCGTCGGCGATTTCGTCGAGTGCGGCCTCCCAGGAAACCTCCTGCCAGTTCCCCTCGCCCTTGGCGCCCATGCGGCGCTTCGGGTGCATCAGCCGGCCGGGATGGTAGAGCCGCTCGGAGTATCGTGCGACCTTGGCGCAGATGACGCCGGCCGTATAGCTGTTGTCGGCAGCACCGCGCACGCGGCCGATCCTGCCGTCGGCGGTGAGATCTATGTCCAGTGCGCAGGCCGACGGACAGTCGTGCGGACAGACGGTGTGTCCGACGGAATTGTGGCCGGACTTTTCGGGGGCGATTGGGGTTTTCGCGGTAATCGGGGTCGCAACGTTCATGGCTTTTCTATATTGCAAGCTGACGTCCGCAAAAAGCGTGATTTGCAGCGCATCAATTTAATTCAAGCGAGACACCAGCAACGATGAACTACCGGCACATCTATCACGCGGGCAATTTTGCCGATGTTCTCAAACACGCAATCCTTGCGCGGCTGATCCGCTATGCCCAGAACAAGGACAAGGCGTTTCGCATGCTGGATACCCATGCCGGCATCGGGCTTTACGACCTTTCCTCGGACGAGGCGCAGAAGACCGGCGAATGGCGCGACGGCATCGGCCGGCTGATGGAAGCGGAACTGCCGGCAAAGGTCGCTGACCTGCTGGAGCCCTATCTGGCGGCGGTCAGGGAACTGAACCCGACCGGTGCGCTGAAACTCTATCCCGGCTCGCCGAAGCTTGCCCGCATGCTGTTCCGTCCGCAGGACCGGCTGTCGGCGATGGAGCTGCATCCGGAAGACTTCAATCGCCTGCACAATCTGTTCGAAGGCGATTTCCAGGTGCGCGCCACCGAACTCGACGGCTGGCTGGCGCTCGGCGCCCATCTGCCGCCGAAGGAAAAGCGCGGAATCGTGCTCGTCGATCCGCCTTTCGAGGAGGAAGGCGAATACAGGCGGCTGGTGAAAGGCCTGTCGACCGGCTGGCGCCGGTTTCAGGGCGGCACCTTCTGCCTCTGGTATCCGATCAAGAAGGGCGCGCCCCTCAGGGCCTTCCACGACGAATTGAAGGCGCTGGAAATCCCGAAGATGCTCTGCGCCGAATTGACCGTTCAAAGCGACCGCGAGACGACCGGGCTGTCCGGCTCCGGCCTCATCATCGTCAACCCGCCCTTCACGCTGAAGGAGGAGCTGCACGCGCTGCTGCCGACCTTGAAAACCATCCTGGCGCAGGACCGGTTCGCCTCGCAGCGCGCCTTCTGGCTGACCGGCGAGACCGTCGACAGCGACGTCGATTCGGAGTCTTGACCGGGCGGGGCTTCCCGCCCATGGTGCCGCGCATTGCAGGGGGCCGGCCGATGACCAACCGATTTATCGCTTTCCTTTTTCTCGCGCTTTTCGCGTCCACTGCCTCCGCCCAGGAGCGCCGATCGGACAATCGGCAGGATCATGCGGGGCAGTTCGATTTCTACGTCCTGTCGCTTTCCTGGTCGCCGACCTTCTGCGCTTCGCAGAGCGGCGGCAAGAACGACCAGCAATGCAGCACGGACAAGGATTTCCGTTTCATCGTCCACGGGCTGTGGCCGCAATACGAAAAGGGCTATCCGGATTTCTGCGAAACGAAGGAACCGGGCCGCGTGCCGCAGTCGCTCGGCCAACCACTCTTCGACATCATGCCGTCGATGGGGCTGATCGGCCATCAGTGGCGCAAGCACGGAAGCTGCACGGGGCTCAGTCAGCGTGATTATTTAGGCAAGCTGCGTGAGGCCTTTTCGCGGATCAAACTGCCCGCCGACCTGTCCCGCGGCGACTCGGCCGTGACGCTCTCGGCCGACCAGATCGAAGAGAAGTTCCTCGCTGCCAATCCGGGCATGAGCCGGCGCGGCATTTCGACGAGTTGCGAGGGCCGGCAGCTGGAGGAAGTGCGCATCTGCCTCAGCAAGGACCTGCAATTCCGCGATTGCGCTGAAGTCGATCGTGACGGCTGCCGGATCAGCCAGATCACCCTGCCGCCGGCAAGATGACATTTATTGAGAAGGACAAGACCATGAAGCTGCTGTATTCCCCGGCCTCGCCCTATTCGGCCAAGGTGCGCATGGCGGCGCGCCATCTCGGCATCGGGATCACTGAAGTGAAGACCGACACCAACGCGGCCCCGCCGGAACTCGTCAGCAACAACCCGCTCGGCAAGATCCCGGTCCTGATCCGTGACGGCGAGCCGCCGATCTACGACAGCATCGCGATCATGCACTGGCTCGATCGCCAGTCGGGCGGCAAGCTCTATCCGAAGAAGGACGCGAAGCGCACCGAGGCGGAAGTGCTGGAAGCGCTTTGCGACGGCATGATGGATTGCTTGCTGGCGATCGTCTACGAGCGTCGCTCGCGCGACGAGGACAAGGTCCACCAGCCGTGGATCGACAAACAATGGGCCAAGGTGGTGCGCGGCCTCGATCACCTGGAGAACAACCTGCCGAAAACCGGCAAGAAGCTGCATGGCGGCCATTTCGCGCTGGCCGCGTTGATCGGTTACCTCGATCTGCGCTTCAACGGGCAATGGGCCGAAGGCCGGCCTGAGCTCGCCTCCTGGCCGGACGTCTTCACCAAGCGCTTCGCCTCCTATACCGCCATGAAATCGGCGGCCTGAAACAAAAAAAGCCCGGGCCGAAGCCCGGGCTTTCCCCAGCCTGTTAAGGCTATCGAACTTAGAACTTCACGCCGATACCGACCTTGACGCTGTGATCGTCGAAGCCCTTCGAAACCGAACCGGAATCGAGCGAGTAGCTGTCCGAACCGAAATCCGTGTAACGGTATTCGACACGCGCGGTGATGTTGTTGGTGACGAAGGCTTCGGCACCGGCACCGACCGTGTAACCGACGGCGGTCTTGTTTTCGGACGAAGTCGCGTCGCTCAGTTCGTTGTCCTGCAGGGCGACACCGGCCGTACCGTAGATCAGGAAGGGGTTGAGGTCGTAACCGACGCGGCCGCGAACCGAGCCGTTCCAGCCAGCCTTGCCTTCAAAGCCGTCATCCGTGGTGCTCTTCGTGCCGTTATAACCGACGTCTGCTTCGACACCGTAGACGATCGAACCGCTCTGGAAGTTGTAGCCGGTATAAGCACCGCCGCCGAACTGGCCGTCACGGTCGCCGCTACCGAAGCGACCCCAGTCATACTGACCATAACCACCGAGATAGAAACCCTGCCAGCTGGCAGCCGGGGCCGGCTCTTCGGTTGCAACCGGGGCCTGCGGAATTTGTTCGACGGCATCAGCGGCATTGGCCGCAGAGATGGCGATGAAGCTGACTGCCGAGGCCATCAGAGTTGCGATGAGAGTACGCATACATTTTCTCCTTTTACTGCTGCGCCGGGAATTCGCCGCGACAACATGGTTGGCGACACATTTGTTCCCTGCCCGCTGAAACGGAATGTGGAGGTCAATTGAGGAATAGAAAGAGCCGAAATGTGAATTGATTGTGGCACACAGAAGGCCAAAATTTGATGTTGCTGTATCGCAACACACGTTTGATTAACCTTAAGCAATGCTTACTTTGAATATAAATATTTTTACATTTATAAATTACTTCTTAAATCCAAAGCACAACTCAGTCAATACACCTGCCGGCGCGAACCGGCGGGGGCGCCACTCGCCAAGTTCGACTTGTATTCGCAGCAAAACCGGATCGGGCGCTTGTAGAAACAAAAATCTGAGCTGAAACACGCACGTATTTCCCCTCTCCGCAGGCGGGCCGCCGGAGCCGGTGGCGCCTGCCGCCGGATTTCTGCCTTAAATATTCCACCGCCGGAACGCCCATTTGGGCCTTAGTCAAGAGCAAGGGGCGGAATTCTTGCCAGCGCTTTCAAAATCTGCCTCGACACACTATTTCTCCGGCAGCGGCCTTCGTGCAGGGAATCGGGCCGCTTCAGCGCAATATTTTGACAAGCTGCCGGTCTCCGGCACATGTCATGGGCGCACGGTTCGAATCGGTGATGGCCGGATGTCGATATCCGGCGGAGACTATGGAATGAACGGAACGAAGCTGCCCGACGGCGGCGTTCTCTACGACGAGACGGAAGAAGACGACGACGATGTGCTCGTGGCAGAACCGAGCCAGGGCCCCGCCGCGTCGATCGACTGGAACGAGGGCTGGAAGAACGAGACGGCGCTGAAGGGCGCCGACCTGATCGCCGAATTCGTCAAGCACCTGCCGAATGCGCCGGGCGTCTACCGGATGTTCAACGACGCGCAGGATGTGCTTTACGTCGGCAAGGCGCGCAGCCTCAAGAAGCGCGTCGGCAATTATGCGCAAGGCCGCGTCCATTCCAACCGCATCGCCAAGATGGTGCGCGAAACCACGCATATGGAATTCGTCACGACGCGGACGGAGACCGAGGCGCTGCTGCTTGAAGCCAACCTCATCAAGCGCCTGCGGCCGCGTTTCAACGTTCTTCTGCGCGACGACAAGTCGTTTCCCTATATCATGATCACCGGCGACCATCGGGCTCCGGCGATCTTCAAACATCGCGGCGCGCGGGCGCGCAAAGGCGATTATTTCGGACCTTTCGCCTCGGCTGCTGCCGTCGGCCGCACCATCAACTCGCTGCAGCGCGCCTTCCTTCTGCGCACCTGCACCGACAGCGTGTTCGAGACCCGCACCCGCCCCTGTCTGCTCTTTCAGATCAAGCGCTGTTCGGGGCCCTGTACCCACGAGATCAGCGACGAGGGTTATGCGGCGCTGGTCGGCGAAGCCAAGGATTTTCTCTCCGGCAAGAGCCAGAACGTCAAGTCGGCGATCGCCCGCCAGATGGCGGAAGCTTCCGAGGACCTGGATTTCGAGCGCGCCGCCGTCTATCGCGACCGCCTGGCAGCGCTCAGCCACGTCCAGAGCCATCAGGGCATCAACCCGGCCGGCGTCGAGGAGGCGGATGTCTTCGCCATCTACAACGAGGGTGGCCTCTCCTGCATCCAGGTGTTCTTCTTCAGAACCGGCCAGAACTGGGGCAACCGCGCCTATTTCCCGAAGGCCGATCCGCAGCTTTCAGGCCCGGAAGTGCTCAACGCCTTCCTGGCGCAGTTCTATGACGACAAGCCGGTGCCGAAGCAGATCCTGCTGTCCGAGACCGTCGAGGAGCAGGATCTGCTCGCCCAGGCCTTCTGCGAAAAAGCCGGCCACAAGGTGACGATCTCCGTGCCGCAGCGGGGCGAAAAAAAGGACCTGACCGACCACGTTCTGGCCAATGCCCGCGAGGCGCATGGCCGCCGGCTTGCCGAAACCTCGTCGCAGGCGCGCCTGTTGCAGGGGCTCGCGGAGACTTTCGGGCTCTCCTTCGTGCCGCGCCGGATCGAGATCTACGACAACTCGCACATCATGGGCACCAATGCGGTCGGCGGCATGGTCGTCGCCGGGCCGGAAGGTTTCGTGAAGAGCCAGTACCGCAAGTTCAACATCAAATCGACCGACATCACCCCCGGCGACGACTTTGGCATGATGCGCGAGGTGATGACCCGCCGCTTCTCGCGCCTGCTCAAGGAAGAGGGCATTCCCGACCGCACCGCCGCGACGGCTGCCAGCGCCGAGGATGCGGCAGATGCCGCCTTTCCGGCCTGGCCGGACGTGATCCTGATCGACGGCGGCCAGGGGCAGATGAGCGCGGTACGCGCCATTCTCGACGAACTCGGCATCCGCGACTTGGTGACCGCGATCGGTGTCGCCAAGGGCGTCGACCGCGACGCCGGCCGCGAGCGGTTCTTCGCCGACGGGCGGTCAGATTTTTCGCTGCCGCCGCGCGATCCGGTCCTCTATTTCATCCAGCGCATGCGCGACGAGGCCCATCGTTTCGCGATCGGCTCCCACCGGGCGCGGCGCAAGAAGGAGATGGTCAAGAACCCGCTCGACGAGATTTCCGGGATCGGGCCTGGCCGCAAGCGTAAGCTCCTGCAGCATTTCGGCACGGCGAAGGCGGTGTCGCGCGCCGGCCTCACCGACCTCATGGCGGTCGAGGGAATTTCGGAGGCCGTCGCCAAGCAGATTTACAATCACTTTCACGAGAACCGGGCAGGTTAAATCGGCCCGACGCAATCGGCTGTAAAAAAGCCGCGGGAACATGTTGACGCCTTCCTCCTGAGGCATCAACTAGGAGCAAACATCCGGAAGGCTCTCCATGGCGTCGCGCGCATACAATATTCCCAATCTTTTGACCTATGCGCGCATCGTGGCGGTGCCGATCATCGTCGGCTGCTTCTTCATCGAGGGGCAGCTTGAAAGCTCGGATGTCGCGCGCTGGACAGCGCTGGTGCTTTTCGCCGTCGCGTCGATCACCGACTATCTCGACGGGTATCTCGCCCGCATCTGGAACCAGACGTCGAATATCGGCCGGATGCTCGATCCGATCGCCGACAAGCTGCTGGTCGCCGCCGTGCTGCTGTTGCTCGCCGCCGACCAGACGATCGCCGGCTGGTCGCTCTGGGCGGCAATCACCATCCTCTGCCGCGAAATCCTGGTGTCGGGCCTGCGCGAATATCTGGCTGCGCTGAAGGTCTCCGTGCCGGTTACGCGCATTGCCAAATGGAAGACGACGATCCAGATGGTGTCGATCGCCTTCCTGCTTGCCGGGCCTGCCGGCGACAAAATCTTGCCCTATACGACCCAGATGGGCATCGTGCTTCTCTGGCTCGCCGCGATCCTGACCTTCTACTCGGGCTATGATTACTTCAAGGCCGGGGTCAAACATCTGGTGGACGAAGAATGACCGTCAAACTCGTCTATTTCGCCTGGGTGCGCGAACGGATCGGCAAATCCGAGGAGGATCTCGACCTGCCGGCAGACGTCGTCACAGTCAACGATCTGCTCGCGCATCTGACGACGCTCGGCGAGGAATACGAGAACGCGCTGCAGTTCCCCGACGTCATCCGCGTCGCCATCAACCAGGAACATGCCGAACACGACGAACCGATCGCCGGCGCGCGCGAGATCGGCATCTTTCCGCCGATGACCGGAGGGTGATAATGGCTGGGGCCGGCGCCAGTTGCGGAACAACCCATTCCTCCCCGGCGGGGAGAGGGAGAGGTTGCCCATGACCGCTCCCACCATCCGCGTCCAATCCGCCGACTTCGACCTGCAGGCCGAAATTGCCGCCCTCACCGCCGGCCGCAAGAATATCGGCGCCGTCGTCACCTTCACCGGCCTCTGCCGCGACGAACAGGGTGCATTGTCAGCGCTGGAGCTCGAACACTATCCGGGCATGGCGGAGGCTGAAATGTTTCGCATCGGCGAACTGGCGATCGAGCGTTTTTCGCTGCTCGGCCTCACCGCCGTCCACCGCTTCGGCAAGATCATGCCCGGCGAGAACATCGTGCTGGTCATCGCCACCGCCCCCCACCGGCAGGCGGCCTTCGACGGCGCCAATTTCGTTATGGACTTTTTGAAGACCTCAGCGCCCTTCTGGAAGAAGGAACATGCCGCCGACGGCGCCCAAGGCGACTGGATCGCTGCCAAGGACGCGGACGACACTGCCCGCGACAAGTGGCGGTGATTACGGCACCACCCGTTCCCGCCGGCTCATCACCAAGACCATGACCAGCAAGGCGACGATCACCAGGTCGCGCCAGACGATCGGGCCGTAGCCGCTCCAGAGCGTTTCGGCAAAGCCGATGACGGCCGCGCCCGCGGCGGCACGCAGGGGATTGGAATGACCGCCGGCCGCGGCGATCAGCACAACCTTCAGGCCGAACAGCAGGCCGGCGCCAAAATCCATCGTGCCGTAGTGGGAGGTCGCGAGCACGCCGCAGATGGCGGCGTAGAATGCCGCCGCCGCGTAGGCCGTGACGAAAACCCGCGCGGAATTGGTGCCGGAGAGCTCAGCCGCCAGCGGATCGTCCGAGACCGCCCGCCACACGCGGCCCCAATGGGTGCGCGCCAGCACCAGATAACCCGCCCCGATGATCCCCAGCATGACGGCAACGTTGGCAAGTTGGATCAGCGTCAGGGTCACCGGAAAGCCGTCTGCGTGCCAGAAGACGACCGCGTCATTGAGGAACGGCGGCAGCCAGAGTTCGCGGGTATCGGCGGCGATCCGGGCGCCTTCCATCAGCACCATCAGCGCGCCGAGCGAGGCGACTATCACTGCATTCGGCGAGATCTTTGCAAGCGGGCGCATGACCACCTGCCCGATCGTTACCCCCACCCCTATGCCGCCGGCGATCCCGGCCGCGGCGCCCAGTCCCAATGCGGCCGGCAGGATCAGCCAGAGCCGGTTCCAGCCGAAATGGGCGGAGAGCAGGTAGAGGTGTCCGGAAAAGGCGAAGATCGCACCATAGGTGATGTCGGCCCTTCGCGTCACGGCGAAGGCGATCGCATATCCGAAGGCGAGCGTCGCGTAGAGCGCCGCCAGCGGAACCGCGTTCGCCAGTTGCTGCAAAAGATAGGCCATGGACACTCCGGTAGCGGCGATGAATATAACTGGTCAACCGCATTTTACCAGTTATAATATCGCATGAGCTTTTCCTGGACTCCGCATCGTTTTGCCGGTGGCGCGCTGGCGCTGGATGTCGCCAACAGCGTCATCCTGCGCTTCGATCCCGAGCGCAGGATCGACCGGTTCGCCGAGCCGCAGCAGATGCATGCCTTTCCGAAAGCAGCCGAAAAGTTCTCGGCCGAGCGGGCGCTGTTCGGGGATCTCGCACCTGTCCAGGCCGAGAACCACACGCCGTTCATCGCGCTGCGCGAAGCGATAGACCGCTATTTTCGCGCCCGTGTTCGAGGCGACGACGCGCAGACATTGCTTGCCGATTTCCTCGAAGCGACGGCAGCCATCCTGCGCCGTGCCGAGAGGAATTCGCTGGAGGCGGCGACCGCCCATTCGGCACTCAGGCTGCTTGCCGACGAAGAGATTTTGCGGATGAAGATCTGCGGCAGTTGCGGCTGGCTGTTCCTCGACCGAAGCCGCAACCGAAGCCGTACCTGGTGCGACATGGCGGTGTGCGGCAACCGGGTCAAAGCCAGCCGCCATTATCATCGGAGGAAAAAGGAGGCCGCATCATGACGCACCGGTTTATGGTTCTCAGCCTTGCAGCCCTCGCCCTTGCCGCATGCCAGCGGGAAACCGAAAAGCTGGTCGAGGTGAGCGGGCATATCTTCGTGTTCAACTACCGGGTCGCCAGCGCCACCTACCTCGTGACGCTTAACAAGACCGGGCCGATACCCGAGGGAACCGTGGCGATCGCCAAATTCGACGACCCCGCCGGCGGCGATCCGATCGTCATCAGTGAGAAAATCTTCCCCGCCTGGAACAAGATCACCCTGCAGAGCCCCAATGTCCGCTGCGTGCGCAAGGACAAGCCCTATTCCGTGGATATCCGGCTGGTGGATGCGGGCGGCCGGACGCTGCAGGAATTGAAGACCCAGCTCGTCTCCGACGTCGACCAGTCGGTGCTTCCCAGCAAACCGCTGGTGCTCGGAGCCGGCTATGAGCGGAACCCGGATGTCTTCAAGCCGGACGGGACGGCAGACTACGGGCGGGACGACGACTGCCCGGCCTGAAGCGACGCCAGCCGAATATCCCAGAACGAAAAAACCGGGGCCAAAACCCCGGTTTCATCAAAGTCTTCCGTCGAGACGGGGCTTAAATCAGCCGACGATCTCGGTTTCGGAGAACCAGTAGGCGATTTCCTGGGCGGCGGTTTCCGGAGCGTCGGAACCGTGAACCGAGTTCTCGCCGATCGACAGCGCGAAGGTCTTGCGGATGGTACCTTCGTCGGCGTTTGCCGGATTGGTGGCGCCCATGATCTCGCGGTTCTTCAGGATGGCGTTTTCGCCTTCCAGAACCTGAACGATGGTCGGGCCGGAGGTCATGCCTTCAACCAGTTCGCCGAAGAACGGACGTTCCTTGTGAACGGCGTAGAAGCCTTCTGCCTCGCGCTTGCTCATCCAGACGCGCTTGGAAGCGATGACGCGCAGGCCATTGTCTTCAAACACCTTGGTGATGGCGCCCGTGAGGTTGCGCTTGGTGGCATCCGGCTTGATCATCGAAAACGTGCGTTCAATCGCCATTGTTCTATCCTTCGTTTCCTGTGGCCCCGTGACTAGGGGGAAAGTGGGCGGTCTTTACCCGCCCCTTTCGCTGGAAACAAGGGGGTTCGGGCAATTTCACGCCGCTGTCACACTGCGTCCGACGCCATTATGCAGGTCGAGGCAGCGCTCGAACCACAACCCGACCGGGTCGTCATCGGAAAACACCTTGGTGCCTGCGGTGATGCGCATCCACTGCAGCGCGCCGAACAGGATGTAGTCGACGAAAAGCGGGCCGTCGCCGCCGATGAAGTCATGATATTTCAGAGCGTGGCGGATCGGCTCCAGCTTCGGCGCGAAACCGTCGATCTCCGCCTGGCGGTTCGCTTCCATTTCTTCGAGCGTCCTGCCGAGCCGGGCCTCGCGGCTGGTGCGGAAATAGACCTGGTCCGTCTCTCCGAGCATGTCGTGAATGTTCTTGACCGCGATCTTGGTGATCGCGGTATGCACCACCATCTGGGAAAAACCCTCGACGAAACGGGCGAGCGCCTTGCCGGCCGGGCCGCCGAACAGCGTCGGCCGATCCGGATAGGCCTCCTCCAGATAAAGCGCGATCTCGAAACTGTCGCGGATCAGTTCGTTGCCGTCCCTCAGGATCGGCACCGTCTTCGAAAACCCGCCTTCGAGGCTGGGGATCTCGGTAAACGGCGTCGGCTTCTCGATGAAGTCGAGGCCCTTGTGGGCGAGCGCCTGCACGACCTTCCAGCAATGGGGCGAAAACGGGCGGCTCTCGTCGGCGCCGCAGAGCGAGTAGAGAATACGGGTCACGGCAGGCTCCTGATCTGGACATTCGGCTGGCGATATTGAAAGCAAATTGCCTTTTGAATCCAATCAGGAAATTTCATGAATCGCATTCGATCGACCATTTCGATGGTCCCTTAACCGTAACTACCGGCAATCCGGCCCGTTTCAGCAAATGTTAAAGCCGGTCCCGCATGGCTTGTTTCACTATCGAGCAACTGTGGGGACGAGAGATGGCGGGCGAAGCGAGCAGAACGGGACAGGATCGCGGCCTGCAGGCTGTCGTCCAGCTCATGGCGAAGCTGGACGTGAGCGGCCTGCCGCGCAATTACGAGCTCTTCCACGAGGCGCTGCTGGGCGGCGACCCTGCCCTTTCGCGCGAAGTCCTGGCACTTCCCGCCGGTCCTTCCCAGACGGTGCTCGACGAGATGGGGCTGCGCCATCAACTCTCGGCTTTCGTGGCACTCATGCCCGCCAGGGGTCGCGATCAGGAAATAAAGCTGCTGCTGGAACTCCGGGACAAGATGGCAAGCGGCGTCACCCAAAAGAAGGGTTTCAGCCGGGTTCTGGAAACCGTCGCCCGCAGCCTGCGCCAGGACAGCACGGCGGGGCCTGAGGATATTCTGGCCGAGATCGAATATCTGAGCGTCTCGCTGTCCGATGCCGTGGTCGCCGAAACCGAACTGGAAGCCATTCTTCGCGCCGGTGCCGATCGTCTCGTCAAGGCCGAACGCGAAGCGTCGGCTGCCCGCTCGGTGACGCTGCGCGACCGGCTGACCTCGCTGCCGAACCATGCGGCGCTCGCCGAACGGCTGGAGGCGCTTTACGGCATCGATGCCGACAACCGCGATACCGCGCTGTTCCTGGTGACGGTTACCGATCTGCCGCATTTCGCCCGCACCTATGGCGATCCCGCCGTCAACCGGATCGTCAAGAAGGCCGCCTCGATCTTCCGCAAGGCGATCAAGAAGAACGATTTCCTGGCGCGCATCGGCAAGGGTGATTTCGCCTTCGTCTTCCGCGACGTCGGCCGCGACAGCGTGCAGACGATCGCCGAGCGGCTGATCGCCTCGATCACCGACAATCTCGTCTTTGCCGCTTCCGATGGCACGAGCGGCATCGGCCTGTCGGTCGGCGCAGCACTCGCCGCCAACGCCTTCTCACCACAGGAACTCCGCCTCCAGGCCGGCACGGCGCTTGAAACGGCCAAGGCCAATCCGCGAATGATCGTCGCGCTTCACGGCGAGGCACCGAAACGGTTATCCTGAGACGGCCGGGATTTCCAAAACACAAGAGGCCGCGGTTTCCCACGGCCTCTGTTCTGCGAGCGAAGATCGGCGGCCGATAGCGATACGTCCGGCGGCCGCCCTCTTGTCCTACCAGCAGGCCAGCGGAATTATGCCGGCACGAACTGGTTCTTCTGCGTGAACCGAACGGAGACATCCGTGACACCGGCGAAGCTCACCTCGTAGGCCGCCGAAGACGTGGAGGTGTCGATCACCTGTCCCTGGACGAAAGAGCCGGCGAGAATGTAATATTTCGGCTTCGGCGTGAACTGATACAAGAGGCCGGGCTCGAGCTGGACCGCGATCGTCGGCTTGCCGGCCATGGCGATGCCGACATTCAGGTAGACGCTCTTGCTGGCCTGCACCGGCACGGTCGGAATGGTGTCGTCCGCCTTGGCGAGGATAAGGCCTTTCGTCGCGTCGGATGGCCCCTCCGGAAAACCGGGGGCGCCATAGGGGAACGGCCCCTGATAGGTCACCGGCACCTGATTCTGATTGTTGATCATGACGCCGACCGAGCTCGCCGTCTGGAAGGAACGCGGCGAGCCGGGCGTGCCCTGTTGCTGAACGTAGCCAACAGTCACGGAATAGTCGATCGTCCAGTTGAAGGACGACGTGCTCGGCTGGTCGGGGGTACCCGCAGCGGCTCCGCCGACCATCCAGGCCAGCGACAGGGGGTCGACCGACGGCCCGATAATCTTCGGGATCGTCTGGAACAGGGCAAACTGCTGCCATTTCGCGTTTTCGTTGAGAACCGTGAGGCTGTAGGGCTGGCCCCCTGCCTGTGCGCTGAAGGCTTTGATCGCGTTCTGCCCCATGTAAATGGTCATAATACATCTCCTCATTTGGGTTGCCGCCACGACACCATGCGGTGGCGGCATCTGTGCTCACGGCACCGGCTTCCGCGGAGCATCATTTGCACGAACACAACCTAGGATATTTAAATCTGAAAATATGTCACACAGGTAACAACCCTGGTTTGCATTTTTGCTAATTATCAACCCTACAGACGGCAGCCATGTTTCCGATCTCAGGGTGGATGCGAGCAGATGAAAACAATGAAAAACATGAAGATATCGGACGAGATAAGAAAAACAGAGCTATTCAGCACTGCTGATGACGATGTCATTTCGGCTTTCGCAAATAAAATAAATATAAACTCATATATAGATCAGCAAACACTATTTCTTAGTGGAGATATTTGCGATACACTTTATATTATACTGTCTGGTGGCATTTATCTTTATTTTATATCCGAGGAAGGCAATGAAGTAATTTTTTCCGAACTTCAACCGGGGGACGCAGTCGGCGAGATCGAGTTCACCCTCAACTACCGGCATTCCTCGAACGCAGTGATATGCGGGGCGACGCGGCTGCTCGAAATCGACCGGAAAACCTTCAATGAACTCTCGGCAATCCCGCAGGTGTCTTCATACCTGATGCGGACGATCGCCCGAAAGCTCCACCGCACCATCATGTTCGCAGAGGGAATGGCGCTTTACCCGCTGGAGACCCGCCTTGCTCGTCTGCTGCTCAATCTCGGCGCCTCGCACGGGCGGTCGACCAGCGACGGCATCCTCATCGAAAAACCGATATCCCAGAGCCGCATGGGCCAGCTCATCAATGCCAGTCGGCCGCGCATCAACGCCCAACTCCAAGCCTGGAAAAGCGAACGGCTGATCGGCGTGCGGCAGCACCGCATCATCATTTTCAACAAGCGATCGCTGCAGATCATCTCGCGTCATTCAGACCCTGCGGCCTGAATGACGCGGATGCTTGCGAGCGCCAGGCCGATGCAGCAATGCCGTCGGCCCGTATGCTGCGGTTCATGGGCAACCGTTCTTGACGATTGCGATCAGGTCGGCGGTATCCTGGGTGAAACTCGGACCATAGACACCATCGGGCGCTCCGCTGGAGACAACGCTGACGGCCTTATGGACGTTGTTGGCGGTCACGAACCACGCCCCGCCGCTTGCGCCACCTCCATACATGGGATGCGGGCCGGCTTCGTAGGCGGTGCCGGCCTGCACGGTGATGCGGGCCGTTTCCCGATACATGTATTCGCCGCCATCGAGCCTTCCAGGATAACCCGTAATCGTGACATCGTCGCCGGCCCCAGCCCCGGCGATGCCGAGTTCATACTTACCAACGGCGGACGCCTGGGTGGTGCGCATCACCGAATAGTCGAACTGCGACCGCGCCATGCTCGGCGGGTTGCCCGACACCTCGGTCCAGCGCAACAGCACTGCCACCCGGTCGATTTGGTAGAGAGTTCCGCCACCGCCCGCATAACCTTGATAAAAGCGGATATTGGTGGCCTGGTTGCCGTTGCCCCAGGCGGAATGGGCGGCACCCATGACGATCCGGTCGTCCGCGACAAACTGAGCGCTGGCCTCGTAATCGATGCCGCCGAGCGTAAACAGCAGCTTGCCTCCGAACTTATAGGGCGCTTCATTGATCGGCGCTCGCTCCGCCTCGGTATCCTTGAGGCCGCGCCGTTGTTCGGAGAGACCACCCTCGCCCCGGCCGATCGTCTCCCCAAACGGAATCGCATTGGCGATCCGTTCCGCAGTCCAGTAGCCGCCGGCGGCGCCCGCCAACAGGGCACCGCCGGGGCTCCAGCAGGTAAAGTCCACCGCCCCGGCGCTGAGCGGCGTCATCAGTGCGGATGCCGACAGCAGCATCGACCACGTCAATCTCGTTACTCTCATGACATTTGCTCTCCCGATCGAAGTTCGATCGCACCATCGCGACCCGCGGCGGCGCCGCCTCAATGATCTACCAGAGCGTGTAATTTCCTTCTGTTTCCCCCGGCACAGCGGAATACCGGCCCATCGGCGCCCTTGCCAACAAACGGTGTTTCGGCCAAAACCGCCGCCATGATCACGATTACCGAACTTTCCGCCCGCATCGCTGGGCGTCTCCTCCTCGACAATGCCAGCGTGACGCTACCCGCGGGCACCAAGGCGGGGCTCGTCGGCCGCAACGGCGCCGGCAAATCCACGCTGTTCAAGGTCATCACCGGTGAACTGGGGTCGGAGACCGGTTCGGTCTCCTATCCAAAGAGCGCCCGGCTTGGCCAAGTGGCGCAGGAAGCGCCGGGCACGGAGGATTCGCTGATCGAAATCGTGCTTTCCGCCGACAAGGAGCGCGCCGCACTTCTGGCGGAGGCGGAAACCGCCAGCGATCCGCATCGCATCGCCGACATCCAGATGCGGCTCGTCGATATCGATGCGCATTCGGCAGAGGCGCGCGCGGCCAGCATTCTCGCCGGTCTCGGTTTCTCCCAGGAAGCCCAGTCCCGCCCTGCCTCGTCGTTTTCCGGCGGCTGGCGGATGCGCGTGGCGCTCGCCTCCGTCCTGTTTGCCGAGCCCGACCTGCTGCTGCTCGACGAACCGACCAACTATCTCGATCTCGAAGGCACGTTATGGCTGGAAGACTATATCCGGCGTTATCCGCACACTGTCATCATCATCAGCCATGATCGCGACCTCCTCAACAACGCGGTCAACGCCATCGTGCATCTCGACCAGAAGAAGCTGACCTTCTACCGCGGCGGCTACGACCAGTTCGAGCGGCAGAAGGCCGAGGCCGACGAATTGCAGACCAAGGCGAAGGCCAAGAACGAGGCGGCCCGCAAGCACCTGCAGAGCTTCATCGACCGCTTCAAGGCCAAGGCCACCAAAGCCCGTCAGGCGCAGAGCCGCGTCAAGGCGCTGGAGCGCATGGGCACAGTCGCCGCGGTGATCGAGGACCACGTGCAGCCGATTACCTTTCCCGAGCCGGAAAAGCAGCCCGCATCGCCGATCGTTGCGATCCAGAACGCCGCCGTCGGTTATGAGCCGGGCAAGCCGATCCTCAAGAACATCACGCTGCGCATCGACAACGACGACCGCATCGCCCTGCTCGGCTCGAACGGCAACGGCAAGTCGACCTTCGCCAAGTTCATCGCAAGTCGCCTCAAGGCGGAAAGCGGCGATATCCGCCTGGCGCCGAGCCTGAAGATCGGCTTCTTCGCCCAGCACCAGCTCGACGATCTCGTGCCGGCGGATTCGCCCGTTGCCCATGTGCGCCGGCTGATGCCGGATGCGCCCGAGGCCAAGGTTCGCGCCCGCGTGGCGCAGATGGGGCTTGCGACGGAAAAGATGGCGACGGCCGCAAAAGACCTGTCGGGCGGCGAAAAGGCGCGCCTGCTGATGGGCCTTGCCGCCTTCCACGCGCCAAACCTCCTGATCCTCGACGAACCGACCAACCATCTCGACATCGACAGCCGACGCGCGCTCATCGAAGCGCTCAACGACTACGAAGGGGCCGTCATCCTGATCAGCCACGATCGTCACCTGATCGAGGCCACCGTCGACCGCCTGTGGCTGGTCAACAACGGCACGGTGTCGAACTTCGAAGGCGACATGGAGGAATACCGCAACCTGATTGTCAGCTCCGGCAAAAAAAAAGACGAAAAAATTGAGCTGACCGAAGATTTGTCCTCGAAGGCGGACCAGCGCAAGGCGAATGCGGAAAAGCGCGCATCGCTCGCACCGCTCAAGAAAAAGATCAACGAAATCGAGGCTGTAACCGCCAGGCTGGAGAAACTGATCAAGGCTCTTGACAAAGAACTCGGCGACCCCGCCCTCTACGAAAAAACTCCCGCCAAGGCAGCCCAGAAGGCCAAGGAACGCGGAGAAGCGGCCGCAAAGCTCTCGTCTGCCGAAGAGGAATGGCTGATGCTGTCGTCGGAGTACGAGGAGGCGATGGCGGGGTGAGTTTGCTCCAGCGGTGAAGATTACCCCCTTGCCGACCAGACCCGCGAAATCCTCGACACGGTGGCCCTAGCCGGGAAATCGCTTGGAACCCGCTACCTCTGCGGGCGGTGTCTCGGTGGACGCCGCGCGAGAAGTTCTAGACCTCATCGACACTTCGACAGCAGCGCACTCGCAATCCAGGTCGCCCTCGTAGACTTCGACGCCGCCGGCAACGCGAAGGTCAATTGGTCGTCCGCCTTTCAAGCGAACGCGCAGGCATCCGGGGATCCGCCCGCCTTCGAAATCCCCGCCGACCTGATCGAAAGCAATGTGCAGCTCGTCGTCGTGCAGGTGAATTATGCAATGGCGACGCCTTTCACCTCTCTGTTTTCCGCAGTCACCGGCTCGGGTGAGTACAGCTTCGTCGGCAAGGCGATCTCCCGGCCGCGGGTCGGCGACAAAATCACCAAGAAGTAGAGCCGTCCAACAGAGGTTGTCCTCGCGAAAGCTGCCGCGGCAAAGGAATCGCATCCGCAAACCCCGATTGCGGCGACGGATTCGGTGGCGTTGACAGTAAGACCGCCGGCGCCGCATGGTTCTACGCCAACGAGAATTTCGCCTTCACCGACCTCGCCTGTTTGCCATTCGCCTCATCCTCCCGGCAGATATGAAGTCGCGCTCCCAGAACGAAGTTCTGCTTTGGGATAACCGGAGTTTCAGGTTATTATTGCGCGGCCAACACACAGCTCATCAGGTTGCCAATGCAAAGCCATCCGCTGTCACTTCGCCTTAAGCCAGACGTCCAGGCGCGCCTTCAAGCAGAAGCTGAAGCCAGCGAACAGAAGATGGCCGAAATCGCGGTGACGGCTATCGAGACCTACCTGGAAAGCCAGGCGGCAAAACGCCTTCAGCTTGAGCAGGCGATTGCGTCCGCCGACGAAGGCACCTTTGTTTCCAGCGAAAAAATGGCAGACTGGATTGCCTCCTGGGGTTCGGAGAACGAACTCCCGGAACCGGAACCGGATATATTTACAAAACCTTCCAGACGCGCCTGATCCTGATGAAGATCGTCTATCTGCCGCGAACGCGCGCCGATCTTCGATGGATGAAAGAGTATTATACGCACGTATTTCCAGACGGTGCTCGGTATGCGCGGCTGCGGTTTCAAAACGCCGAGCAGCTTCTCAAAGACAATCCGCAAGCGGGACGCCCTGGGGCACTGTCGGGCACACGGGAACTCGTGATCGCGAGGACCCCTTTCATCATTCTCTACCGCATCCAGGCGGATAGGATCGAGATCCTCCGTATCTGGGACGGACGCTCGTTTCGCCAATTGAGCCCGGCCAGCGATCCATCATAACCAGCCATTAACCATAATCGGCGAATGTGACGTCGCTTCAACTCCTTAGTCACTTTTTAGCCGAGTCGCTCCCATGTTTGTCCGCGTCCTTTGTGTCGCCGCCGCCGTCGCATGCCTTCTTTCCTCCTGCGCCGGTCGCAGCCAGACCGAGAGCGGCTCGCTTGCCACTTCATTTGCACCCGCCAAGGGGCTCTCACCGTCCAAATCGCTAAAAAAGGCGGAGGCGGATTCGCCGGTGGCGCTGACGCCAGTCGCCTGGGGGCGTTTCAACAATCCGGGCAGCCTTTCCGGCCGCACCCTCACCGCCTCGTCGCTTTCCGACCTGAAGCTCGCCGACAAGGAGGTCGTGCTGACCTTCGATGACGGCCCGATGCCGAAGAAAACGGAGAAGATCCTCTCCATCCTCGACGAATACGACGTCAAGGCCACCTTCCTGATGGTCGGGCAGATGGCCAAGGCCCATCCGGAGATCGCCCGCAAGGTGGTCAATGCCGGCCACACGATCGGCAGCCATACCTATCGCCATGCCGACCTGCAGAACCTTTCCTTCGATGCGGCCGTGGCCGAAATCGAAAAGGGGCGCGATGCGGTGACCAGCGTCACCCATGAGGATGCCGGCTTCTTCCGCTTCCCCTATCTCGCCGACACCAGGCGCCTGCGCCAGTGGGTCGCCTCAAACAGCATGGTGGTGCTGGACGTCCAGGTCGATTCCAAGGATTATTTCGGCGTCTCGCCGGCCGCCGTCGCAACCCGCACGATGAATTCGCTACGCGCCCACGGCAAGGGCATCATCCTGCTGCACGACATCCATGCCCGCACCGCCGCCATGCTGCCGGCGCTGCTTACCCAGCTGAGCGCCGAAGGCTACAAGGTCGTTCGCCTGCGCCACAGCAATTCGTCGATGATGATGGCCTGGCTGAACTGAGGGAAGAATGCGCGGGGGTCAGGCCTTCTTGACCCAGCGCCCCTCTTCCGACTGCTGCCAGTAGGTCAGCGCATGCCCCTCGCCCTTCAACTTCTTCCACTGCGTACGGGCATTGTCGAGCTGGACGGTATCGTAGCCGTCGAACATGAAGACGATCCGGTCATAGTCGGCGATCGGCGGCGGCTCGGCACCATCCACCAGAAAACGAACCGTCGCACCGTTGCCGTTTTCGGCAGCGGAGGTCAGCAGCACCGGTTGCGCTTCGGCCATCGGCGAGGCGTCGGTGCCATGCGGCAGAAAACTGTCCTCGCGGAAGGTCCAGAGATGCGCGTCGAGAAAATCCCGACGCACATCGCTGCTCATCTGCACCGCCACCTTCCAGCCGCGCTCGACGCTCTTTTCGAGCAGCGCTGGCAGCGCCTCCTCAAGCTTCGATTCGGTCAGGTGGTAGAACAGGACTTCAGTCATTAGCTCTCGTAATGCGCCCGCACGAGTTCGTCCAGCAGCCGGACGCCGTAGCCAGATCCCCAGGACTGGTTGATCTCGCTCGACGGGGAATTCATCGCGGTGCCGGCGATGTCGAGATGCGCCCAGGGCGTTTCGCCGACGAAGCGCTTCAGCAGTTGCGCTGCGGTGATCGACCCGGCGTTGCGGCCGCCGGTATTCTTCATGTCTGCGAATTTCGAATCGATCAGCTTGTCGTATTCCTTGCCGAGCGGCATGCGCCACAGGCGCTCGCCGGTGACCTCCCCGACGCCGGCCAACTGGCCGGCCAGCGTGTCGTCGTTGGAAAACAGGCCCGCCTGCAGATTGCCGAGCGCCACCAGGATCGCGCCGGTCAGGGTGGCGAGATTGATCATGAAACGCGGTTTGAAGCGATCGTTGCAATAGTGAAGCGCGTCGGCAAGCACCAGCCGGCCTTCCGCATCGGTGTTGATGATCTCGATCGTCTGGCCCGACATTGTGGTGACGATGTCGCCCGGCCGCTGGGCGTTGCCGTCGGGCATGTTCTCGACGAGGCCGAGAATGCCGATCGCGTTGACCTTGGCCTTGCGGGCGCCAAGCGTATGCATCAGGCCGATCACGGCAGCGGCGCCGCCCATGTCGCCCTTCATGTCTTCCATGCCGGCACCCGGCTTGATCGAAATGCCGCCGGTATCGAAAACGACGCCCTTGCCGATGAAGGCGACCGGAGCATCCTTCGGTTTGCCGCCCTTCCATTGCATGACGGCGAGCCGCGGCGGGCGGACCGAACCTTGCGCCACACCGAGCAGCGCACCCATGCCAAGCTTCTTCATCTCCTTCTCGGTGAGGATTTCCACCTCGACGCCGAGCTTCTCCAGTTCCTTAGCCTTGTCGGCGAATTCGACCGGCCCGAGCACGTTCGGCGGCAGGTTGACCAGTTCGCGGGCCAAAAGCACGCCGCCAGCGATCGCCTCGGATTCGGCAAAAGCCTTCTTGGCGGCCGCAGGCTCGGCGGTGACGATCGTTACCTTCACCGTCTTCGGCGCCTTTTCCTCGTCATCGCCCTTCTTCGTCTTGTAGGTGTCGAAACTGTAGGCCCGCAGCAGCATGCCGAGCGCGAAGCCGGCCAATTCGGCAGCGCCGACCGCAAGGCCGGGGACATCCGTAAAGATCGCCACCCTGGTCATCGACTTGACCGTGGAAGCGGCAATGCCACCCGCCTTCAGCCAGTCGTAGGCGGTCAGCGACTCGGCCTTGCCGAGGCCGAGCACGACCAGCCGGTCGGCGGGAGAGCCCTGAGGCGCGATAATGTCCAGCGTCGACATCGACTTGCCGGAAAACTTCGCGATCTCCGCCGCCCGGTTCACGATGCCGGCCGGATCGGCATCAGCAGCTCCCGCTGCCGGCCCGTTGCCGGCAAGCTTGAGCTGGATGGCAAGGCCGCCGTCGATCTTGACGGACTTGGCGAAGGAGATATCGAATTTCACGGACATTGCGACTCCAGGGGGCTTTCGAAAGAACGCGGCGATCATCGCCGTTTCGGCCGCGAGCGCAAGGGCGAGATGTCACAACCGCGTCAACCCGGTTGCGGGCCCCCTCTCCGACGCGTCAAAAAGCCTGATTTCGGGAGCGGACATTCCCTTCTATCGGCAGCCGGCCCCTGTTCAAATCCGACGCGTCTTGCTCTAGGGTCGCGCCGCCCGACGACCAACGGATCATTTCGCATGACATCGCCTTCCCCAACCGCCCCCGAATGGCTTGCCGCCATGCGACGATTCTTTGCCAGGCCGAAGGGCTGGTTTATCGCGCTGATGGCGCTCTGGTGGGTGCTGCTGGCGGTCTTCTACCTGGTACCCGAGATCGACCTTGCCGTGGCGCGCGCCTTCTTCGCCCAGGCCGCCTGTGGCGAGGCTATCGAACGAGGCCGGGTCTGCGGCAGTTTTCCCTATGGTACCGAAGCCCTGTTCGTCCTGATCCGGCGCGTTCTCTTCTACCTGCCGGCGCTGGTCGCGATCTATCTCCTCTACCGGCTGATCGCCAACCTGCAGCACCACGGCGAGACCTACAGCCCGCGCAAGACGCGGGATTATTCCATCGCCCTGGTTTCCTTCCTGATCGGCCCGTATGTGCTGGTCAATCTGATCCTGAAGCAGGTCTCCAACCGGCCCCGCCCCTACGAGACCGACTTTTTCGGCGGCAAGGACGTGTTCACGCCGGCCGGCGATTTCGGCGGCGCCTGCGTCGGCAACTGTTCCTTCATTTCCGGGGAGGCGGCAGGGGCCGGGTGGCTGGCCTGCCTCATCGTTTTGCTGCCGAAACCGCTGCGTCCGGTGCTCGGGCCGCCGCTGATCGCCATCTCGCTGATCTCGCCGGCGCTCAGGACCTCCTTCGGCGGCCATTACTTTTCGGACGTGACGCTCGGCTGGTTGTCGTCGCTGGTGGTCTATGCAGCGGTGGCTGCCTGTTTCGAAATGTCACAGCGAAGAAGAAAACGGAATTCGCAAACAAATTTGTGACGCAGCCCCTGTCGCAAAGCTGATCTCAATCGCTTAGATAGGCGCGACCGTCATCTCGGGGTAACCAGCTGTCACCATTCCCCGGGTGACGTTGTGCAAGGTATCTAGGCCGGAATGAAGCTTCTCGAAGTCTACATATTGCGCCGGATTTTTCAGATGTTCCTGGTGACGCTCCTGCCGGTGCTCACCATCATCTGGACCATCCAGGTGCTGGGACGCATCAACCTGGTCACCGATACCGGCCAGTCGATGGGCTCGTTCGCGACTCTTGCGACCTTCATCCTGCCGACCATCATCCCCGTCGTGCTGCCCTTCGCGCTCGTCATCGGTATCACCCAGACGCTGACGGCGATGAACAACGATTCGGAACTGCCGGTCATCGACGCGGCCGGCGCGTCGCGCAGTATCATTTACCGGCCGGTGCTGATGCTCGGGCTCGCGCTTAGTCTCTTCTCGTTCCTGGTGACGAATTTCGTGGAGCCACCGTCTCGCGTCGCGGCCCGCCAGATGGTCGCCGCCGCTTACGCCGACCTGCTCTCCTCGGTCATCGAGGAAAAGACCTTCCGCAGCATCGAGCCGGGACTCTACGTGCAGATCTCGGAGCGCCATTCCGGCCGGGTGCTCAAGGGCCTCTTCGTCGTCGATTATCGCGACCCGAATTTCGACCTCATCTATTACGCCCGCGAGGGATCGATCGACGAAAGCGGTACGTCGCTCACCATGCGTGACGGCGAAGTCCACCGCAAATCCGCCGACGGACGCATCTCGATCATCAAGTTCGTCTCCTACGCCTTCGATCTGTCGGCGATGACGAAGGCGGAAGGCGGTCTGCCGCAATATTCGACCGACCGCAGCCTCGCCTTCCTTCTGAACCCGGATCCGAACGATCCGGTCTACCAGAAATCGCCGGACGCCTATCGGTCGGAACTGCACAGGCGCTTGTCCGACTGGCTTTTCCCGATCACCTTCGCGCTGATCTCGCTGGTTATCGCCGGCAGCACCCGCTCGCACCGGCAGACCCGGGTCCATCCGATGGTGTTTGCGCTTTTCCTTGCTTTCGGCGTGCGCTGGCTCGGGTTCTCGGCCACCAACATGGTCGAACGCCATCCGCTCTACACCCCGCTCCCCTACGCCGTGCCTATCGTCTTCTCGCTGATTGCGATCTTCATGCTTGCCACCAACCGGCAGTTCTCGGCGCCGCGCTTCATCGCTCGCGGCATGTCGCGCCTGGCCGGCAGCGTGCAGCGGCGCATACCCGCCTCGCGGACTTCGGGCGGAGGTACGGCATGATCTTCACGACGCTCGGCCGATATTTCTTCCGTCGTTATATCATAACAGCACTCTGGTTCCTGCTCGGCGTGGGTGCCATCATCTTCCTCGCCGACTTCAGCGAGACCAGCCGTCGCATGTCGGGCTTCAGCGGCTACACTGTCTCGACCGGGCTGGCGATGACTGCCATGCGCGTGCCGCTCATCCTGCAGCAGACCATCCCGACGCTCAGCCTGTTTATCGGCATGACGGTGCTGATCGCACTCAACCGCCGCTATGAACTGGTGGTGACGCGTGCCGCCGGCATTTCCGTCTGGCAGTTCATCTCGCCCTTCGTCATCGGAGCGTTTCTGATCGGGCTCGCAACCTTGCTTGTGATCAATCCGCTCGCCGCCTGGGGCCAGCGCGAATCCGCTTCCATGGAGGCCAGCTGGCGTGAAGCGAGCAACCGCTCCCGGGCATCCACCTTCATTCCCTGGATCCGCCAGATCAGCGGCGACGACGATACGGTCATAGGCGCCAAGAGCTATCAGGAGAAGGGAACGCGGCTTATCGACGTGGTGGCTTTCCAGTTCGACAAGGACGGCCGCGTGATCATGCGGCAGGACGCCAAGACCGCAAAATTGGAAGATGGTTACTGGCTGCTTAATGACGTTTTGGAAAACCGTCCGGGCGAAATTCCGGTGCGTCACGAGACAGCACAGGTTCGCACCAAGTTGAAGCAGGAATATATCCAAGAGAGCCTGGCGCAGCCTGATACTGTTGCGTTTTTTGATCTTTCCAGAAAAATCGAGGTCAGCAAATCTTTCGGCATTCCCACAAAGGCGCTCGAGACGCAGTATCACTCGCTGCTCTCCCTGCCGATCCTGCTCGTGGCAATGACTCTCATTGCTGCAACAGTCTCATTAAAATTCAGTCGGTTCGCCCAGTCCCGCTCCGTGATTCTGGGTGGAATAGTTTCTGGCTTCGTGCTTTATGTCGTCACGGTGCTTGTGAAGGCATTCGGAAGCAGCGGGGCAATTCCTCCTTTCGTGGCGGTCTGGATTCCAGTGATCGTCGCGACGGCACTGGGGACGACAATTCTGCTTCATCAGGAGGATGGCTAGTGGCGGTAAGTAACCGCAAACATATAAGACGGCTCGCCGCCGCCCTGCTGACAGGTGTGTCTGTATGCGTATTTGGCGTATCCGCAACGGTTGTGCAGGCTCAGGGTCTGGTGCCTCAGGCAGCGGACGGCGCCAAGATGCTGTTGCGCGCCAATGAGCTCGTCTACAATCAGGACGCCGAGGTGGTCACCGCGACCGGTGGCGTGCAGATCTATTACAACCGCTACAAGATGGTGGCGCAGCGCGTTCAGTACGATCAGAAGAGCGGCCGCGTCATGGCGACCGGCAATATCGAGCTGATCGAGCCGGGCGGTAGCCGTGTCTATGCCGAGCAGATGGACGTCACCGACAGCTTCGGCGAGGGTTTCATCAACGCGCTCCGCGTCGAGACCACCGACAATACCCGCCTTGCCGCCGAGAGCGCCGAGCGCCAGCCTGGCGACCTGATGGTGCTCAACAATACCGTCTACACCGCCTGCCTTCCCTGCGCCCAGACGCCGGGCAAGGCTCCACTCTGGCAGGTCAAGGCGCAACGGGTGGTCCGCAATGGCCAGACCCATACGATTCGGCTTGAAAACGCCCAGTTCGAACTGTTCGGCTTGCCGATCGGTCGCCTGCCTTTTGCAATCGAGGTGCCGGACGAAACGGTCGAGCGCAAGTCGGGCCTTCTGTTCCCGCAGTACAGCGCAAGCGACAATCTCGGCTTCGGCGTGACGGTACCCTACTATCACGTGTTCTCGCCGAGCATGGATGCGACGCTCAGCCCCACCTATTATTCCAATCAGGGGCTGCTGCTTCAGGGCGAAATCCGCAACAAGTTCGAGACAGGCGAACATACGTTCCGCTTCGCCGGGATCCATCAGAACGATCCGGAAGCCTTCGATCCGAATACCAGCGACCGGGCTGCGGATAACCGCCTCATGGCCGCCTCCAAGGGCGAGTTCAAGATCAATCCGCGCTGGACGTTCGGCTGGAACGTCATGACCCAGAGCGACAACAATTTTTCGCGGACCTACAAGCTGACCGGCGTCGGTGGTGGCACGTTCACCAATGACATCTATCTCACCGGGTTGGGGACGCGGAACTATTTCGACCTGCACAACTATTATTTCAACATCCAGGACGACACCTATAGCAACACGGCCGAGCAGGAACAGGCGATCGTCTACCCCTCGCTCGACTATACCTACTACGCGCCGGAACCGATTCTCGGCGGCGAGCTTTCGGTTACCTCCAACATTACCAACCTGTCCCGTCGCGAAGACGACTGGTACAGGGAAGGCACGACCAATCGTTTCCCGGGTCTTGAAGGCAGCTACAGCCGCCTGACCGTGGAAGCCGAATGGAAGCGTACCTTCAACACACTCGACGGCCTGCTGCTGACGCCGATCCTCGCCGCCCGCGGCGACGGAATCCGCCATACCGGTTCCGGCACGCCGGGTCCCTATTTCGGCGATATGGAGTCTGAAGGCGCCAACGGCCGTTACATGCTGACTGCCGGTCTCGAGGCGCGTTATCCGATCCTGCTGACCACCGAAAACAGCAGCCATATCATCGAGCCTATCGCGCAGATCTTCGCGCGTCCCGACGAGCAGATGGCCGGCGGATTGCCGAACGAGGATGCCCAGAGCTTCGTCTTCGACGCCACCAGCCTTTTCGAACGCGACAAGTTCTCGGGCTTCGACCGTGTCGAAGGCGGCACGCGCGCCAATGTCGGCCTCCGTTATACCGGCACGTTCGCCAACGGCATCGGCGTGCGCAGCATTGTCGGCCAGTCCTACCAGATTGCCGGCCAGAACTCGTTCGCGACCGAGGACCTGGTTCAGGCGGGCGCCAATTCCGGGCTCGAAACGCGCCGGTCCGACTATGTCGCGATGGCGGCCGTCGATCTGCCGCTGGGCCTCACGGTCGGGGCAAACGCCCGCTTCGACGAGAAGACATTCGCGATCAAGCGCACCGATGCCTCGCTTTCCTACACGACGCCGCGGGTGAGCGGCTCGCTGGTCTACACGCAGGTCGATGCTCAGCCGGAATACGGTTCGGATGACGCGCAAGACGTGCTGAAGCATTCGATGAGCTTCCGGATCAACGAAAACTGGGCGCTTGCCGGCACGGCCACCTGGGATCTCGCGGACAAGGAACTGGTCCGGCGCGGCATCGGCATCAGCTATGCGGACGAGTGCACGATCTTTACGGTTGCCTATTCCGACAAGCCGTCGGACACGGCCGCCAACGACTGGACCGTCAGCGCCCGCCTGAGCTTCCGCACGCTCGGCGATATCAGCGTCGGCTCGACCGAAGGTTTCGATCAGGACTACCGCTACTGACGTAGCGGCTCGTCCGATCGGCTGAACGTCATCGTTTCGCCGCAAGAATTGTGCAAGCGGTCGCAAATAGAGTATGAAATGCGAGGCCGGTCGGGCTCAAGTGCCCACCGGGGCGGGAAAAGGGATTGGTATCATGTTCGCAATGACCGCAACGCGCAAGCTGGTGCTGGCCGCGGCCGCTTTGGCCGCCTCGGTCGTCATTCAGCCCGCCGCCCAGCAGGCGCAGGCCGCCAGCGAAGTTTCGGCCGTCGTCAACAGGACGGCGATCACCAGCACCGACGTCGGCCGACGCGTCGCCTTCCTTCGCCTTCAGCGCCAGAAGGCAGATGCCAAGGCGGCGCGTGAGGCGCTGGTGGATGAGGCGCTGAAGCGCCAGGAAATTTCCCGCGTGAAGATGTCGGTCAGCACCGAGGACGTCGACAAGGCCTTCGAGCGGTTTGCCGCCGGCAACAAGCTGAGCGCGGCGCAGATGAGCCAGATCCTCGACAAAGCCGGCGTCGGAGTCGAGCATTTCAAGAGCTACATCGCCGTGCAGATGAGCTGGCCGCGACTGGTCAACGCCCGCTACGGCGGTTCGCGCGGCCGCATGTCGAGCCAGGAACTCGTCACGCGCATGATGGAGAACAAGGAAAAGCCGGTCACGACCGAATATTTCCTGCAGCAGGTGATTTTTGTCGTGCCGCCGGCCAAGCGTAACGCCATTCTCGCCAAGCGCCAGAAGGAAGCCAACGCCGCGCGCTCCAAATTCCCGGGCTGCGAGCAATCGAAGGATTTCGCCGCGACCATGCTGGACGTGTCGATCCGAGACCTCGGCCGCGTCCTCGCCCCCGAGCTGCCGGCCGATTGGAAGCCGCTGATCGAGAAGACTAGCGATGGCGGCACGACCGGCACCCGTGTCACCGAACGCGGCGTCGAATTCCTGGCCATCTGCAAACAGCGCCAGGTGTCGGACGACCTCGCGGCGGAAGTCGTCTTCCGGGCCGAGGATCTCGGCAAGGCGAAGAAGGAAGGCGTCGACCCCAACGACAAGAAATATCTCGATGACCTGCGCAGCAAGGCCCAGATCGAGTATCGCTAAGAACATCGCTGATCTCGACACTTAAGTCATTTTCGGAGCCGTAATGCCTCTCGACCGTCCGCTTGCGTTGACCCAGGGCGATCCTGCCGGCATCGGCCCCGATATCACGCTTGTCGCCTGGGCCTCGCGCCAGGCATACGACCTGCCGCCTTTCCTCTTCCTCGGCGATCCGGCCGTGCTCAGGGCCCGCGCCGTGATGCTCGGCCTCGACGTGCCGATCCGCGAAGCGGATAGCGAAAGCGCGATGTCGATCTTTGGGGACGCCCTGCCCGTGCTGCCGATCCCGGCCGGCGCGGAAATCGCCGCCGGCGAGCCGCATGTGGCGACCGCCAAGGGGACCATCCAGGCGATCGAGACCGCCGTTTCGCTCTCGCTTGAAGGCAAGGCCGCCGGCACGGTCACCAATCCGATCGCCAAATCCATTCTCTACCAGGCCGGCTTCGGTTTTCCCGGTCACACGGAGTTCCTGGCCTCCCTCGCCGAGCGCGCCACTGGAAAGAAAGTCCTGCCGGTGATGATGCTGGCGGGGCCGAAACTCCGGGCCATCCCGGTCACCATCCATATCCCGATCAAGGACGTTCCGGCAGCCCTCAATGCGGACCTGATAGCCGAGACCTGCCGCATCGCCCATCACGATCTCAAGACCCGCTTCGGCATCGATAAACCCCGGCTTGCGGTTGCCGGCCTCAATCCGCATGCGGGCGAGGACGGCGCGATCGGCCGCGAGGACCAGGACATCATCCATCCGGCGATCTTCAAGCTGCGCGCCGAGGGCCTGCACGTCTTCGGGCCGCTGCCGGCCGACACGATGTTCCATGACGAGGCGCGTGCCCGTTATGATGTGGCGATCTGCATGTATCACGATCAGGCGCTGATCCCTGCCAAGGCGCTCGGTTTCGACACCTCCGTCAACGTCACGCTCGGCCTGCCCTTCATCCGCACCTCGCCGGACCATGGCACGGCATTCGGTATCGCAGGCCAGGGTGTGGCCCGCGAAACCAGCCTCGTCGAGGCGATCAAGCTGGCCGGCAATCTCGCTCTCACTTCGAAAGCCGCCTGATGGCCACTCTGGACGGCTTGCCGCCGCTGCGGGACGTGATCCAGCGTCACGGGCTCGACGCCAAGAAGGCGCTCGGCCAGAACTTTCTTCTCGACCTCAATCTCACCCAGAAGATCGCCCGCAGCGCCGGGCCCCTTCAGGATGCGACCGTCTTCGAGGTCGGCCCCGGACCCGGCGGCCTGACCCGAGCCATCCTGTCGCTCGGCGCCAAGAAGGTGATCGCCGTCGAGCGGGACAGCCGCTGCCTGCCGGCACTCGCCGAAATCGGCGAGCATTACCCCGGCCGGCTGGAGGTGATCGAAGGCGACGCGCTGAAGACCGACTTCGCGGCACTCGCGCCTGAAGGCCCGGTAAAGATCATCGCCAACCTGCCCTATAATGTCGGCACCCAGCTTCTCATCAACTGGCTGCTGCCCGCGCCGGACCGATGGCCGCCCTTCTGGGAGAGCCTGACGCTGATGTTCCAGAAGGAAGTCGGCCAAAGGATCGTCGCCGACGAGGACGACGACCATTACGGTCGCCTCGGCGTGCTCGCCGGCTGGCGCACCGATGCGCACATGGTCTTCGACGTGCCGCCGCAGGCGTTCTCGCCGCCGCCAAAGGTCACCTCGACGGTCGTGCACCTGACGCCCCGGACAAATCCCCTGCCCTGCGACGTCGCCAAACTCGAGCGCGTCACCCACGCCGCCTTCGGCCAGCGCCGCAAGATGCTGCGCCAGAGCGTCAAATCGCTCGGCGGCGAAGCGCTATTGGTGAAAGCCGGCATCGACCCGGCGAGGCGGGCGGAGACACTGTCGGTGGAAGAGTTTGTGCGACTGGCGAACTGTTTGTGAGCGGCGGCAGTAACTCCTTTGGCCCGAAGGAGACAGTCGTCGACTCCCCATCACCTTCATCTGGGGCGCTGGTGTGCGGCCTAGGCTCAGAGCGGTTGTCGCTGTCCTGCCCCCTGAACTGTAGTGTTGATAGGAAGACCGCTTGACTTCATGTTCGTAAAAGGACGAGATCTGAGTCTCAAAATTGCCGTCCACCACCAATGCAAGATATAGGGCAACAGTGATCTCTTGGTTGAGCGCGCAATTCAACGCCGTAAAAGGGTTGATGGTTGACGAGATAGTTTCAGAAATCGAGATCGAGTCATTAGTAGGGAAAGGACTTTGCTGGTGCCAGTTGAGGCGACGCAAGTCCTCGTCGGAAACGTACGTGGTGATCAAATCCAAGGGTGGAGATGCCACGGTATGGGTTCCGATTGAATTGAGTGAGGCGCGCAAGCTAGCGGCATACCTCGAGCGAATTACGGCTGACGCTGCACCCCTTGCAAAACCTCCGTCCTCTTTGTGACCGCTTAAGTAAGCTTCACCTTCCAGCCCCACATTTGGTGGGGGCGATGGCGAGAACCCGGATCGAATATTGGAGTTATGGTCCATTGGCTCTATGGAGGCCGAATGCCTAGGTACTACTTCCATGTCCGAGAGGGCGGTGTCCTCGGGAAAGATCCTAAGGGAACTAAGTTTGCCAACCTCGACGACGCCTACGATTATGCCGTCAAGGCCGCGCGGGAGGTAATTGCGGAGGTGGGTCTGGCCAACGACGTTATTGACGTGACCCGTTTCGAAATCACCGCCGAGGACGGGACTGTGCTTCGGGAGGTGCTGTTCCGATCCGCAGTTCAGCTCGAATAGTCCGCCCGGTTGTGACTGGGGTGGTGGGGCTGGTGATGGCGCAAGGTGACCGCCGTCATTGCTCACGTGGGCGGCGCAAGACCGTTAATTCCGGCAATGAACCGATGAAATTCGCAGCCGCGGGCAATCACCGGCCGGAGGTCGCCCCCCTAAAGCTCCGGCTCTTCCGTCAGCAACTCGCTCACGAAATCGAACAGGCCATGGCGGCGGTCGCGGCGGATGCGTTCGGCGTTGACGATGCAGCTGACATGCCCGAAAGCCTCGTCGAGATCGTCGTTGACGATGACGTAGTCGTATTCCCGCCAGTGCTCGATTTCGGCGCGCGAGTTCAGGAGCCTGGTGCGGATCACCTCTTCGCTGTCCTCGGCGCGGCGGTGCAGGCGCGACTGCAGTTCGGTCATGGTCGGCGGCAGCACGAAGATCGAGACGACGTCGGCGGCCATCTTTTCCTGCAGCTGGCGGGCGCCCTGCCAGTCGATGTCGAACAGCATGTCGCGGCCTTCGCTCATCGCCAGTTCCACCGGCTCGCGCGGGGTGCCGTAGAAATTGCCGTGCACTTCGGCCCATTCGAGCAGGTCGCCGGCGTCGCGCATCTTCTCGAACTGCGGCACGGTGATGAAATGATAATGCTTGTCGGCGATCTCGCTCGGCCGCTTGGCCCGGGTTGTGACGCTGATCGAGATTTCGAGGCTGCGATCGGCATCCAGGAGATTGCGGGCGATCGTCGACTTGCCGGCCCCCGACGGCGAGGAAAGAACCAGCATCAGTCCGCGCCGGGCGATCTTCACGGCCGGGGACGCTTTGCCCTGAGACGATGGGGCCGGGCTCATGTCTTACTCCAGATTCTGGACCTGTTCGCGGAACTGGTCGATGACGACTTTCAAATCGATGCCGGCGGAGGTGACCGCGGCCGAATTGGACTTCGAACAGATAGTATTCGATTCCCGGTTAAATTCCTGTGCAAGGAAATCGAGCCGGCGACCCACCGGGCCGCCCTTGTCGATAAGCTCGCCCGCGGCCGCCACATGCGCCTTCAGCCGGTCGATCTCTTCGCGCAGATCGGCCTTGGTGGCAAGCAGGGCCGCTTCCGCATGCAGCCGGTCGCGGTCGAGCGTCGGCGCCTCCTGGAGGAGCGCTGCGAGCTGGAAGGACAGCTTGCGGGCGATCTCTTCCGGTGTGCGGGAAGGGTCGGTTTCGACGACCTGGGCAAGTTCGGCGATACGGGCGACCTGGCCTTTGAGGACGGCTGCAAGCGCCGTGCCCTCACCCTCGCGCATCCGCTGCAGACGGCCGATCGCCTCGTCGAGGCTCGCGAGGATCGCAGTATCGCGGGCTGCGACCGTCTCCTCGTCCTCTTCCGCCTCGCGGATGTCGACCAGGCCACGAATGCCCATCAGCGTATCGAGCTTCAGCGGCGACGGATCGACGAGATCGCCGAGTTCGGCGCGCAACGCCATCACGGCTGCCAGCGCATCGCGGTTCAGCACCGCTTCCACCTTGGTCTCGGCAACGGTGAGGGTGAGGGTCGCCTGCAGATTGCCGCGCGAAAATTTTTCCGTGATCAGCCGGCGGACGTCCGGCTCCAGCCGTTCGAGACCCGGCGGCAGGCGCAGCCTTATATCGAGGCCCTTGCCGTTCACCGAGCGCAGTTCCCATGCATAACGGTTGCGCCCGCTCGTGCCTTCGCTGCGGGCAAAACCGGTCATGGACTGCAATGTCATCGGTGTCTCCAGATCATGCTTTCGGGAAGCGGTCAGTTGCTCTTCGGCGGCTTTTCCGCTTCGTCGCCGTCCGGCTGGCCATCCACCACTTCCGGGTTGGCGGCGCGCTCGGACTCCATTCTACGCCAACGACGGACGTTGGCATTGTGTTCCTCGAGCGTCGCGGCGAACACATGCCCGCCGGTGCCGTCGGCCACGAAATAGAGGTCCTTGGTCCGCCAGGGATTGGCTACGGCTTCGAGGGCGGCCCGGCCGGGGTTGGAGATCGGCGTCGGCGGCAGACCCTTGATCTGGTAGGTGTTATAGGGCGTCTGCTTGGCGAGGTCCGACTTGAAGATCGGCCGGTCTGAGGGTTTTCCCTCGCCGCCGAAGATGCCGTAGACGATCGTCGGGTCCGATTGCAGGCGCATGCCGCGCTGCAGCCGGTTGATGAAGACGGAGGCCACATGGGCGCGCTCGTCTTCCTTGCCGGTCTCCTTCTCGACGATCGAGGCGAGCACGACGAACTCTTCCTTGGTCTTGATCGGCAGGTCCGGGTCGCGACGCTCCCAGATTTGGTCGACCATCTTCTGCTGCGCAACCCGCATCTGCTGGATGATGTCGGCGCGCTTGCTGCCGCGCGAGAACTTGTAGGTATCGGGCCTCAAGCTTCCCTCGGTCGGCAGTTCTGACGGCAGGTCGCCTTCGAGCACCGCATCCTCGGCGAGGCGCAGCATCATCTGGCGCACCGTCAGGCCCTCCGGCATGACGACCGAATAGAGGATCGACTTGCCCGATTCCAGGATGCCCATGATGTCCTTCATGGAGGCCCGCGCCTTGATTTCGTATTCGCCCGCCTTCAGTGTCTCGCCCTTGCGCAGGTAGGTCGCCGTCACGTAGCGGAAGATGCGTGCGTCGGAGATGATGCCGTTGCGTTCGAGATTGGTGGCGATTTCCGCAAGCCCGTTGCCGGGGCGGACCATGAAATGGGTGTTGGCTTCGAGCGGGCCCGGCTGCTGGAAGGCCGAGATCATGTAGTAGAAGCCGGCAACACCGATCACGCAGAGAACGACGACCATGGTCATCAGGAAATTCAGGAAGATGACGACCTGGCTGCGTGCCTTCTTGGAACGACGGGGCGGTTCCGGAACGCGTTCAGGCTTCAAGGCCTCGTTCGGCGATTTCGGAATAATCGGCCCTCTGCCATTGCCGGGCGGCAATTCACTGACATGATTCGTATCGTTCAACCGCGCCCCCCGGGGTTAACGCCCCCCTACAGACTCAAAGACTTTAGACCTGCTTTTGGCCAACCAATACGGCGAAAAACAGGTCCAGAAGATGATACGAGCCGAGCCGCGAGTCCAGCCGGCATATGTTTCAGGGTTCGAAACAGTCCCCCCGAAATATCAAGCCCTAAAGATCAGGCGTCGTAGCGGCGCAGCACGAGAGATGCGTTGGTGCCGCCGAAACCAAAGGAGTTCGACAGCGCGACGTTGATCTCGCGCTTGCGCGCCTTGTGAGGCACGAGGTCGATCGCCGTCTCGACATCGGGATTGTCGAGGTTGAGCGTCGGCGGCGCGATGTTGTCGCGAATGGCGAGCGCCGAGAAGATCGCCTCGACCGCACCGGCAGCACCGAGAAGATGGCCGATCGCCGACTTGGTCGACGACATGGAGATCTTCGACGCGGCGTTGCCGACCAGACGCTCGACCGCACCGAGCTCGATCGTGTCGGCCATGGTCGAGGTGCCGTGGGCGTTGATGTAGTCGACGTCCGACGCCGAAATACCCGCACGCTTCAGCGCCGCGGTCATGCAGCGAAACGCACCGTCGCCGTCTTCCGAAGGCGCGGTGATGTGGAAGGCGTCGCCGGACATGCCGTAGCCGACCACTTCCGCATAGATCTTGGCGCCGCGGGCCTTGGCATGTTCCAGCTCTTCCAGAACCACGATGCCGGCGCCCTCGCCCATGACGAAACCATCGCGATCTCGGTCATAGGGGCGCGAGGCCTTCTGCGGATCGTCGTTGTGCTGGGTCGAAAGCGCCTTGCAGGCGGCGAAGCCGGCCAGCGAAATGCGGCAGATCGGCGATTCCGCGCCGCCGGCGACCATCACCTCGGCGTCGCCGAAGGCGATCATCCGGGCCGCGTCGCCGATCGCGTGGGCGCCGGTGGAACAGGCCGTGACGACCGCGTGGTTCGGACCGCGCAACTTGTGGCGGATCGACACCTGGCCGGAGACCAGGTTGATCAGCCGGCCGGGAATGAAGAAGGGCGAGATGCGGCGCGGACCCTTGTCGCGCAGCGTATAGCCTGCCTCGACAATGCCTTCGAGACCGCCGATGCCCGAGCCGATCAGCACGCCGGTGGCGATCTGGTCCTCGTCGGTCTTCGGATGCCAGCCGGCATCCTCGAGCGCCATTTCGGCAGCGGCCACGCCGTAGATGATGAAGGGATCGACCTTGCGCTGTTCCTTCGGCTCCATCCACTGGTCCACGTTGAACGTGCCATCGGAACCGTCGCCGACAGGAATGCGGCAGGCGATCTTTGCGGGAAGGTCTTCGACCTCGAATTCAGTGACGACGCGGGCGGAGTTCTGGCCGGCCAGCAAGCGCGACCAGCTGACTTCCGTTCCGCATCCGAGAGGAGATACCATGCCGGTACCGGTGATAACGACCCGTCTCATCGCCAGTGCCCTACCCTATAATTTTTTCTCGATTTTCAGGGCCCAAGCCCCAATTGCTGAAACGGCCCGAACAAGCGGGCCGTTTTCGGGACCTGCCTCGCGGCGTCATCCCCACTATGTCGGGTTGATCAGGCCTGGGCCTTCTCGATGAACTTCACAGCGTCGCCGACGGTCAGGATGGAATCGGCAGCGTCGTCAGGGATCTCAACGCCGAATTCTTCCTCGAAAGCCATGACCAGTTCGACGGTGTCGAGCGAGTCCGCACCGAGATCGTCGATGAAGCTTGCGCCTTCGACAACTTTGTCGGCGTCGACGCCGAGGTGGTCAATAACAATTTTCTTAACGCGTTCTGCGATATCGCTCATGTCGGTTTCCTCGACCTTTGTCTTTATCGAATGCCCGATCGGCATCCGCACCCTGTTAAAAACCTGCGACCGCCGCTTGTTCAGCGCCGATGCGGGCAAACCCGTTCTCCCCTTTTCAGGTTCCGATCCTATTGCACTCACGCAATATGACGGCCTGCATTTCAGGGTGACCATTCACAGTCATGGCCCGCTTAACATGGTTTCCGTGTTCAGCAAAGCCAGAATTTGTTCCATTGCACAGCCGCCAACAACCGATTGTAACGTGTTTTCCTGAAGGCGGCACTCAATCAGATCATCGCCATGCCGCCGTTGACATGCAGGGTCTGGCCGGTGACATAGCCAGCCTCGCTGGAGGCGAGATAGAGGACCGCGGACGCGATGTCCGATCCGGCGCCCATGCGCTTCATCGGAATGGCGCCGAGGATCGCCTCTTTCTGCTTGTCGTTGAGCTTGCCGGTCATCGCGCTGTCGATGAAGCCCGGCGCGACGCAGTTGACCGTCACGTTGCGGGTAGCGATCTCCGCCGCCAGCGATTTGGAAAAACCGATCATGCCGGCCTTGGAGGCGCAGTAGTTGGTCTGGCCAGGATTGCCGGTGACGCCGACCACGGAGGTGATATTGATGATGCGGCCGTAACGGCGGCGCATCATCGGATGGGTGAGTTCGCGGGTCAGGCGGAAAACTGCCGTCAGATTGACTTCCAGAACCGCATCCCAGTCCTCGTCGCTCATGCGCACGAACAGGCCGTCCTTGGTGATGCCGGCATTGTTGACGAGGATGTCAACGCCTTCGAGCTCGGCCTCGGCCTTTTCGCCGAGCGCCTTCACTTCGGCGCGGTCCGAGAGGTTGGCCGGAAAGACCTTGACCCGGTCACCGAGTTCGGAGGCGAGCGCCTCGAGCTTCTCGACGCGCGTGCCGTGCAGGCCGACTGTGGCGCCCCGGCTATGCAGCATCCGGGCGATCTCTTCGCCGAGCCCGCCGGTTGCGCCCGTCACCAATGCCTTGCGGCCGGTCAAATCAAACATGATCGTGTTCCTTTTTTAGAGTGAGTAGTGGTTAGTGAGCCGTGGGCAGCAAGAAACTGAACTACTCACTACACACCATTCACTACTCACTGATCAAATCATCCGAGAATGACTGTGAGCGCGGCTTCGATATCGGCCGGCGTGTTGACGGCAATGCCGGAGATATTCTTGTCGATGCGGCGGGCAAGGCCGGTCAGCACTTTTCCCGAGCCGATCTCGTAAAGGGTCGTCACGCCGTTGGCGCCGAACCATTCCACCGTCTCGCGCCAACGGACCTGGCCGGTGACCTGGGTGACCAGCAGCTTGGCAATCTCGTCGGCATCATAGACCGGCACGGCGCGCACATTGGCGATAACCGGCACGACCGGGTTGTTCTTCGCCACCTTGTCGAGCGCGTGGCGCATGGCGTCGGCCGCCGGCGCCATCAGGTCGCTGTGGAAGGGTGCGGAGACAGGCAGCATAATGGCCCGCTTGGCGCCCTTTTCGGTCGCCAGCGCCGCTGCCTTTTCGACCGCTGCCTTGGAGCCCGAGATGACAAGCTGGCCGCCGCCATTGTCGTTGGCGATCTGGCAGATGCCGGCCTCGCGTGCTTCGGCGCAGATCGCGTCGACATCGCCGTGCTCAAGGCCGATGATCGCCGCCATGGCGCCCTGCCCGACAGGCACCGCCGACTGCATGGCATCGCCACGGATGCGCAGCAGGCGTGCCGTATCGGCGAGCGAGAAGGTGCCGGCGGCGCAAAGAGCAGAGTATTCGCCGAGCGAATGGCCGGCGACGAAGGCGACCTTGTCGGCGAGCTTCAGGCCGCGCGCTTCCATCACCCGGATCGCGGCGACCGAGACGGCCATCAGCGCCGGCTGCGCATTGGCGGTCAGCGTCAGCGTTTCTTCCGGGCCGTTCCACATGATGTCGGAGAGCTTCTGGCCGAGCGCCTCGTCGACTTCATCGAAGACGGCGCGGGCTTCGGGAAAAGCCTCCGCCAAATCCTTGCCCATGCCGACAGCCTGGCTGCCCTGGCCGGGGAACGTGAATGCGATGCTCGTTGAAGTGCCGTCTGTTGTGGCCATGGGATGATTTCCTTCCCTTATGTTTTGCCCTCTCCATTCACATTCCGGCCCGGAGAGTCAAGGGCGGCGCGGTTTTCGGGGCCTTTTCCGGCCCGTTGTCCCCTTGCGCTTCGTCAAATCGCGCTTAGAGTGCCGCCGACTTTTTGAGGACGGGATCTGTCGGCATGAAATACAAGAAACTTGGGCGCACGAATCTCTCCGTGTCGGAAATCTGCCTCGGCACGATGACCTGGGGCACCCAGAATTCGGAAGCCGAAGCCCATGAACAGATGGACTACGCGTTCGAGAACGGCATCAACTTCTTCGACACCGCCGAACTCTATCCGACCACGCCGGCCGGCCCCGCCACCTATGGCCGTACCGAGGAATATATCGGCACCTGGCTGAAGAAGAATGCGGCCAAGCGCAAGGACCTCGTCCTCGCCACGAAGATCGCCGGCGGCGGTCGTCCGCATATCCGCGACGGACGCGACATCGAATCCGCCACCATCCGCCAGGCCGTGGACGCCAGCCTGACCCGCCTCCAGACCGATTATCTCGACCTCTACCAGATCCACTGGCCGAACCGCGGCACCTTCCATTTCCGCAATTCCTGGACTTTCGACGTCACGCAGCAGGACCGCGACAAGGCCGCCGCCGAAATCGCCGAAGTCCTCGAAACGCTCGGCGATCTGGCGAAGGAAGGCAAGCTGCGCGCTGTCGGCCTGTCCAACGAAAGCGCCTGGGGCGCGATGAAATACCTGCGCCTGTCGGAGAAAAAGGCCCTGCCGCGCATCGCCTCGCTGCAGAACGAATACAATCTCCTCTACCGGCATTTCGATCTCGACCTCGCCGAGGTCGCCCATCACGAGGATGTCGGGCTGATGGCCTATTCGCCGCTCGCCGCCGGCCTCCTCACCGGCAAGTACCAGAACGGCGCAAGGCCGGAAGGATCTCGGGCGACGATCAACACGGATCTCGGCGGCCGCCTGACACCGTACCAGGAGCCGCCCGTAAAGGCCTATCTCGAGGTCGCCGAAAAGCACGGCCTCGACCTCGCCCAGATGGCGCTCGCCTTCTGCCTGTCACGCCCCTTCATGACGTCGATCATCATCGGCGCAACATCGATGGCCCAGCTGAAACACGACATGGCGGCTGCGGACGTCACGCTGTCGGACGAGGTGCTCGCGGACATCGCAAGGGTCCATCGACAGTGGCCGATGCCGCTGTAGGACTGGGGCGCGCAGTCATGTCACGAGCCGGAACGACATCGGCAGGCCATGAAGCAAGCGCCGCTTCCTGGCTCGACCGGCATCCCCGCGAAATTGCAATCCAGGGGCGTCGAAATAGTACATTTCGCAACCTGGATTGAGACTTTCTTAACGCACCTCCCACACTTTCGATCGCAATCTTACAGGCGATCATATTCGCGGATTTCGGTCGCCTCCTGCCATTCTCGATTTGGAAGAACGAGCATGCTCAGCGCCATATCGTCTTTGAGCGCCACCTATCACGGCCGCTCCGCGTTGCAGCTTCTGCAGGTATCGGTTGACCGTACCGGCACCGCCGGCAGCATCGAGAGGATATCCGCCGGGCTTTCGCCGCTGATGAACGGGACCGCCAATGCCGCGATCGACATCCTGATCCGGATCGCGCTGGACGCTAAGGGCAATAGCGACATCTCGATCGAAGCGAAGGATGGAGCGGTGACGGCCAAGGCCGGCAGCGGCGACGACACGATCAAAATCAGCGCCGGAGCCGCGATCGGCGTGTATGGCGGCTCCGGCAACGACACGATCGACATCGCAGCAACCGGCATGAAATCGATCCTCGGCTCGTTCAACGTCGCCGCAGACAATGTAGAGGGTGGCGAGGGCGACGACAGCATCCATATCGACGGCCATGGGGTCGTGATGCGGATCGACGGCGACGCGGGCAACGATCTCATCGAGATCGGCAGCACCGGCGGCAACGGATCGTCGAGCTTTGTCGACTATGGCATTAACATCGTCAGCGGCGGCGCAGGCAACGATACGATCAAGCTTGAAAGCGCCTCGAATGTCAGCGGAATCTACGGCGACACGGGCGACGACATCATCGACATCAAGGCCAACGGGAGGGCTGACGGGATCCATGGCGGTGACGGCAACGACACGATCACCGCGCAGGCGAAGAGCGTCTCGCTTCTCGACGGAGGTGATGGTAACGACACGATCGTCGTCAACGCCTCGTATGTGAGCAACATCGACGGGGGTGACGGCGACGATACGATCATCGCCACGACGGACGGCCTCCTCAGAAATATTTCGGGCGGCAGGGGCGATGACCATGTCGTACTCGACAACAAGAGCCGGAATGAAGCCAGCTACTATTTCAGTGCCGGCGACGGGCGCGATGTGGTTGTCACCAATGGCCCGCTCGAAATCAACGGCTTCAGCGAAGATAGCACCCGGCGGCTCGACATGAGCAGGGCCAGCATCACCGTGGACGGCGACACCGTGACGATCGGCTTTGCCGGGACGACTGACAGCATCACCGTGAAGCTGACCGGCCGGATGGCCGATGCGGGCAACATCCACCTCGTCTACAAGCCGGAAACCCAGTCGCTGCTGATCGCCGATGACCGGTATATTGCGGAGAATTATCCGCCCCAGATGGTCTTCAACGCGCCCGAAGGTAGTCACGTAGGCTCCTTCCAGCGGTAAGGCTTTTTCCGCAGGCGCAGGCCGGGCGGCATGACATGGCAACGAATCCTTCGAACTTGATCGAGAGATGCCGTGCAACCGCGAAAACAGCCGCTTTTTCTTTACCAAGCGCTTACCGCGCAAAGCGGTGCCGCTGTCTCGCTACCCTGCTCTGCTGTAAGCTGTTCTCAATCAATGTCCGGCATGATGGCGGCATGTGAAAGACGGGACCTGCGGCCTCTGGGCTGCATGCCGGAGGACAGAGCCATCACCAGCATTACCAACGCCTTCTACCGGAACTCCAATGCAGCGAGCTATGCATCGCTGCTGTTTTCCGGTCCGTCCGTTTCGGCAGGCCAGTCGTCCGGCAGCGCCCAGGGCATCGGCCCGGCCAGTGCGGGCGGCATCGAGCCCGACACGCAGGGGCCGGCGCAGCGGGCACTGGCTCGGATCGTCGAGATCTTGGCGCTCGGCAAGGGCGACGACTCGTCCGAGGTGAGCGTCAGCGAAAGCCTCGGCTACATTACCCACGCTTCCGGCAGCGAAGGCGACGACAGCCTGACGATGACCGGCCGCGCCGTCTACGATGTCGAGAGCGGCGCCGGCGATGATACGCTGATGGTCAAGACCGCTTCGCTCTCCGGCCTATATGCCGGCGACGGGGCCGACAAGGTCCAGGCGAAGGCCGACCTGCTGCGCGGTATCGATGGCGGCGCCGGCAAGGACGACATCCAGCTTGCAGGAAAGCTGGCGATGGACGTGTCGGGCGGCGGCGATGCCGACAGCATCCGGATCTCGGCCGAGACGATGACCGGCATCGATGGTGGCGATGGCGACGATATCCTCTATCTCGAAGGACGCCGTATTTTTGCGTCCGGCGGCGCCGGCAACGACACGGTGACCATCCACCAGACCGGCAAACCGGCCGGCAAGGGCGTCGTCGAATACACGTTCGGCAAGAATGGCGGCCAGGACACGATCGCCACCGACGGCCCCATCTCGCTGCGGTTCGACGGTTATTTCGAGAAGGATGTCAGCATTTCGATCAAGGACAATGTGCTGACCGCCTCTTTCGAGAGCTCGGACGACAAGATCACAGTGACGCTCGACGAGAAGGCGCTGAAGGGCGGCGTCTTGTCCTATGGCTTCGCTTTCGAAAATGGACAGACCGTCCTCAAGATCGGCTGATCCAACCTTCCAAGCAAAAGCATGCCCCCGGACATTATCGGGGATATCGCCGGTTCTCCCGGCGATATCCGATGGTTATGTCCAATAGTTCACTCCGTCGGCGGTGCCGCGGGCTCGACGACAGGCTCGGGGACGGGGATCGGCACCGGCCGGAACGGCGAGGCATCGACCGGCAGGCCCGACAGGCGGATGATGGTCGGCAGCCCCCATTTGCGGCCGTTGACCTGTTCATCGGCGTTGAGGCCGGGCTTGCCGGCAGCGACCAAATCCGCCTCGACGCTGTCGAGCAGCTCGTCCTTGTCGGGCGTCCATCCGGGCTCCAGATTGAAGAAGGACAGCGGATCGCCTTTCAGGAGGCCTGCGAACGTCGCTGCGACGATGATCGAGCCGAGCGTTCCCAGACGATCGCCGGCGCCGCCGACGGTCAGCGTCGAGCCCTCGACCTGGGGATCGAACTCTGCCTCCCGCAGGATGTAGTACCAGAGGGCCTCCCGCTCATCCTCGTTGATCTTGATGATCGGGATATCCAGGAGCTTGGCGATTTCGATGGCCGACGGTAGCTGCATCCTGACGCCGCGCACCAGATTGCGGGCCGCAAGCACGTTGAGGATCCTGGTGTTGTCGCCCGGCTTGTCGGGATCCTCCGGCAGTTCGCGCAGCGCATTCGCCAGCACGCCGTCGAACTTGCGGGCAACCTGCGGGAATGTCGGCCGCACGGAGGACGACATCCTGAGGAACCAGTCCCACTGGACGACCCGGTCCGGGTGCAGCGCGCGAAAACCTCTGAGGTCCTCGGCATTGAACTTGAAGGTCGGCGTGAAGACGCCGACGCCCTTGGCGAAATTCGTCTGGTAGCCGTTGCGGACCAGCGAATGCCCGAACCGGTAGGCGGCGACCGAAAACTCCAGCGGCATGAACGGATTGTTCTTCCAGTCGTAGACGTCTTCGTAACCGAGCTCCCAGAAGGTGCGCCCGTTGCCGGCGTCGCGATCCTTGCGAAGCGCCCGCTTGTGGACGGAGGGATCGCAGATGCGAGCCATGTAGTCGTGCCAGATGATCCACTGGTAGAGCCGCCGCAGCGTCTTCCGCGCCGCCTCGAAGGCCTTCCTGGACGACATGCCCTTCTTGACCGCCGCCTTGACGAGCGTGTTATGGGCCAGAAGGAAGGCCAGGTGCAGCTGGGAGACAATGGCATTTTCGTCATTGCGCGGGTCACCGATCAGAGCGGTATCCTGGCCTGCGGCGCGCGGCAGATCCTTGAACGGCGTGCCGGCAATCTCGCCGATCCGAAAACAGCCCGGCGCAGTCTTGTCGTAGAGATAGGGCTGCGCATCCGGCCCCTGCCCGTAGATGCAGTCGAGATCGAGCCGCGGCGTCCGGAAGTTATGAAGCCGGTTCGGATCGAGTTCCGCCTCGCTGAGCGGCGTCGTGTCCAGCGTCAGGTCATGATCGATGAACTGACCGAAATAGACGTAACCGGACGGAAGTTTGGAGTCGCCCGCGGGCGGCGCCGTCGTATCGACCATCTTGGTCGCGACGAAATTCATGAAATAGGCTTCGAGTGCCGCAGCACTCCCTATCCCTGCACCTGTAAAACCGGTTGTATCCGGCTCCCAGCCCGGAAGCTCAGGAAACAACCGCCCGAAACCTCCCTGGTAAAATCGAGAACGTGGCGCGGTTACTTCAAAATTCTTCTCTCCATGATGCATAACAAACTCCCCTCCACCTTGGTTGAATACCCTCCAGCACTTTTCCCGCGGCGAACTATACTCCGATTACTCGGGTTTTCAACCTGTATATCTGTTAACTCTACCTTAAGTATAATTTAGACATCGCTAATTGATTACATTCGATGAACCGCCCTTGCCTTCTCTCCAAAAATCCGTATAAGCGCGCTGTTCGCAATACCCGGTCTTCTGGCTGGTGGCTGAACGGAGGGCAGGTTTGCCGCAAGGCAAGCCGCAGGGACCATAGGGTCCAAGCCTCCCGTGTCTCCGCTCTCGACCGTCTCGATACAACACTTTTCTTGCCTCGGGTTTTCCCGTTCAGGAGCAGTCGTTGAGGCTTAGCCGCCGAGGTCCGGGTAGACAACCGCAAGAAAAGGCAAAGCTACATGGCTCTTTACGAACACGTATTCCTTGCCCGGCAGGATATGTCCGCTCAGCAGGTTGATGCCCTCGTCGAACAGTACAAGGGCGTCATCGAAGCTAACGGCGGCAAAGTCGGGCGCATTGAAAACTGGGGCCTCAAGTCCCTCACCTACCGCATCAACAAGAACCGCAAGGCTCATTACGCCCTGATGGACATCGACGCACCGGCTCCGGCCGTACACGAGATGGAACGCCAGATGCGCATCAACGAAGACATTCTTCGCTACATGACGATCGCCGTCGAGAAGCATGAAGAAGGTCCGTCGGCGATGATGCAGAAGCGCGACCGTGACGACCGCCCGCGCCGTGATGGCGACGACCGTGGTCCGCGCCGCGAATTCGGCGACCGTCCGCCGCGCCGCGAAGGCGGCTTCGGCGACCGTCCGGACCGTGGTCCGCGTGAAGGCGGCTTCGAGCGCCGTCCGCGCGAAGACCGTGCGTAATAGAGGCTAAGGAGAAAAGACCATGGCTGACGTATCATCATCCTCCTCCCAGGCACGCCGTCCGTTCCATCGCCGCCGCAAGACCTGCCCGTTCTCGGGTGCCAATGCGCCGAAGATCGACTACAAGGACGTACGCCTCCTGCAGCGCTACATTTCCGAGCGCGGCAAGATCGTTCCGTCCCGCATCACGGCCGTTTCCCAGAAGAAGCAGCGCGAACTCGCCCAGGCGATCAAGCGCGCCCGCTTCCTCGGCCTGCTGCCCTACGTCGTAGCGTAATTACGAATATCGGACCCGCTGATTAAGAGTCAGCGGGTCAAATCCCTTCCGCGATGGGCGCGGATCGGAATTTCCAAATCCCATGTTGGGGATGAAGTACCTGAGAGATAGATTCAGGTGTGATCCCCTAACTGCTTCAAAAAGCAGGACAGCGAGACCGTGACGAACAAGATACAGACAGTGCTGCCCACCGGCATCCTTGCCGGCATTGCCGCCACCCTGCTCGTGCTGGGTGCGAATGCGCAGCTGTCGTTTGCGTCCGTGCTCTACGCCGCCTCCTCGCTTCCGATCTTCATCGCCGGCCTCGGCTGGGGCAATCGCGCCGCCGTCATCGGCATCGTCACCGCCGGCATCCTTGGCGCCATCCTCGTTTCGCCGATGTTTGCGGTCGCCATGGCAGTGTTCACGCTGATCCCGGCGGGCTGGCTGTCGCATCTCGCCAACCTTGCGCGTCCCGCCTCCGAACTCGGCGGCCCGGACAACCTGATGGCCTGGTATCCGATCTCGGATATCCTCCTGCATCTCTGTGGCCTGGTGACGATCGCCGTCATCGCGCTCGGGGTCGCAATCGGCTACGGCCCGGAACTTACCGACCGGATGGTCGATGCGATGATCGCGGCTCTGCAGGCCCAGGAACCTGCCTTCACGCCGGAACCGGCGGGCATGGCGCAGACCAAGTCGGTGCTGGTGCTGATGCTGCCGCTCGTCCAGGGCGGCGTCTGGGTAACGCTGCTGTTTGCTGCCTTCTACATCGCCGTGCGCATCGTGTCGCGCTCCGGCCGGGCCGTCCGTCCGCGCGAGGACATGCCCTCGGCACTCCGGATGAACCGGCACGCGATCTTCATCTTCCTCGGCGGCATCGTGCTCGCTTTCCTCGGCGGCGTTCCGGCGATGATCGGCGCGACGATCTGCGGCACGTTCGGCGCCGGCTTCCTGATGGCGGGTTTCGCCTCCTTGCACTTCCGCAGCCTCGGCAAGGACTGGCGCATCCCGGCCCTAGTCCTCTGCTATCTCTCTTCCATGCTTGTCCTGCCGGCCATCGCGATCCTCATCCTGGGGCTTACCGATACAAGGCGGACGATCGCGCTGACCCCGCTCAAAGCGGGCGCCAGCCCCGACAACAAGACTACCGAAAACAAGATTGACTGATCGAAAGGAAACCTGAATCATGCAAGTCATTCTGCTTGAACGCGTACCGAAGCTTGGCCAGATGGGCGAAACCGTCAAGGTCCGCGACGGCTTTGCCCGTAACTACCTTCTGCCGCTGGGCAAGGCTCTCCGCTCCAACGAAGCCAACAAGAAGCGCTTCGAATCCGAGCGCGCCACTCTCGAAGCCCGCAACCTCGAGCGCAAGGGCGAAGCTCTGAAGGTCGCCGAAGTCCTCGACGGCAAGTCCTTCGTCGTCGTGCGCGCCGCCGGCGAAACCGGCCAGCTCTACGGCTCCGTCGCTGCCCGCGACATCGTCGATGCGCTCGCTGCCGAAGGCTTCACCATCGGCCGCAACCAAGTCGACCTCAACACGCCGATCAAGGAAATCGGCCTGCACAAGGTCTCGCTGCACCTGCATGCGGAAGTCGAAGTTTCGGTTGAACTGAACGTCGCCCGCTCCGCTGAAGAAGCCAGCCGCCAGTCCCAGGGCGAAAGCCTCACCTCGGCCGACGCCATCTACGGCGTCGACGAAGATGCGCTGCGTCCGGAAGACTTCTTCGATCCGGAAGCCGACGGCGCCGGCGACGACGAATAAGCTTCGTTCCAAAGACTGTTCAAAGAGCGCCCGGGCCGACAAGGCCCGGGCGCTTTTTTGTCTTTTTCGGGCTATAAAAGAGAGTGATCCCCCGAGTCGATTCGCTCCGGGAACACAGTCAAACGGATTTACGGTTTCCGACCGTTTTTCGCTTCACGGCGCAGTTTTGCCTGTGAACTACTGTGGGAATCAATATTGCCGTTTCGTGACAGGCCAGACACCTCTAAGGGTACTGCCGGGGTACAGGGACAGAACGGAAAACACCATGAACGACGCAGTACGCAAGCTCGCCAACATCCAGCCGGCAGAGCCGCATTACCGCGAAGCCCCGAACAATATCGAGGCCGAACAGGCGCTTCTCGGCGCGATCCTGGTCAATAACGACGCCTATTACCGCGTCTCCGATTTTCTCAAGCCCGTCCATCTCTACGAACCGCTGCACCGCAAGATCTTCGAGGTTGCCGGCGACATCATCCGGATGGGCAAGACCGCCAATCCGGTGACGATCAAGACCTTCCTGCCCGCCGACGACAAGGTCGGCGATCTGACGGTGGCGCAATATCTCGCGCGCCTCGCCTCCGAAGCCGTGTCGATCATCAACGCGGAAGACTACGGCCGGGCGATCTACGACCTGGCGCTCCGCCGCGCGCTGATCACCATCGGCGAGGACATGGTCAACATCGCTTTTGACGCGCCGCTCGACATGCCGCCGCAGACGCAGATCGAGGATACCGAACGCCGGCTGTTCGAGCTCGCGGAAAACGGTCGCTACGACGGCGGCTTCCAGTCGTTCAACGACGCGGTGGCGCTCGCCATCGACATGGCCGGCCAGGCCTTCGAGCGCGACGGCCATCTTTCCGGTGTCTCGACCGGCATCATGTCTCTCGACAGCAAGATGGGCGGGTTGCAGCGTTCCGACTTGATCGTGCTTGCGGGACGCCCCGGCATGGGCAAGACATCGCTTGCCACCAACATCGCCTATAACATTGCCGCCTCCTACGAACCGGAAGTCCAGCCGGACGGTTCGTTCAAGGCCAAGAACGGCGGCGTCGTCGGCTTCTACTCGCTCGAAATGTCGGCCGAACAGCTCGCCACCCGTATCATCTCCGAGCAGACGGAAGTCTCCTCGTCAAAGATCCGCCGCGGCGACATCACCGAGGCCGATTTCGAAAAGCTCGTGGCCTGCTCCCAAATGATGCAGAAGGTGCCGCTGTTCATCGACCAGACCGGCGGTATCTCGATCGCCCAGCTTTCCGCCCGCGCCCGTCGCCTCAAGCGCCAGCGCGGCCTCGATTGCCTGGTGGTCGACTATATCCAGTTGATGACCGGCTCGGGCAAATCGGGCGAGAACCGCGTCCAGGAAATCACCCAGATCACAACGGGTCTGAAGGCGCTCGGCAAGGAGCTGAACGTGCCAATCATCGCGCTGTCGCAGCTCTCGCGCCAGGTGGAAAGCCGCGACGACAAACGCCCGCAGCTCTCCGACCTTCGCGAATCGGGCTCGATCGAACAGGACGCCGACGTGGTGCTCTTCGTGTTCCGCGAGGAATATTACGTGAAGAACATGGAACCCCGCGACATCGCTGACCCGAAATATCCCGAATGGGAAGTGCTGATGGACAAGGTCAAGGGCACGGCGGACGTGATCATCGCCAAGCAGCGCCACGGACCGACTGGCACAGTCAAGCTCGCCTTCCAGTCGGAATACACCCGCTTCGCCGATCTGGCCGACCCGAGCTTTACGCAATACGAAGAGCATTGATTGGGGCGTTGGCTACTTTGAGCCTAAACAGGAAGCGCGCCCATTTCTCGCATAGCCGCCTCAAGCTCTTCACGCCGATGCTCCGGACACGGGTGCTTTCGTTTGTTTGGATCATACCGGTTCGGTGCTTGTCGATTCGTCATGCCATGCTGAGATAAAATGTGAGCTATCCAGCACGTTTTAGGAACGAACAATCGGGTACGCTTGGTATAGACTTGAATATCTTTGTAAGTAGCCATTTCTCTGTCCTGCATTGCCGGAAACCCAGTAGAATACGCGCCTCTTAGGCCGTCAATGTTAGAAATGACGCTAGTGTGCCGAGTTTTCCCGATGGCTTAGATGGTATAGAAGGCCGCGCCGATGACAACCGCAACAATCCGAATTCAGCGGGGTGACGAAGCTGCGCTTCAAGACGCCGCAGGGGGCTTTCTCAACGCTTGGAAAACCGGCAAAGCTCAGGAGCACGTCTTCAGCTTCTCCTCCCCCGAACAGCTCTTTACCGTCCTGACGCCCAAGCGCTGGACATTGATCGAGACGTTGCAGAGCCTTGGCCCCTCGACCTACCGCGCTTTGGCCACAGCCCTTTCCCGCGATGTGAAGCGGGTGCATGAGGACACGGCCGTTTTGATCGAATGGGGTCTTGTCGAGGTGAACGACGATGGTCGCATCCACGTACCCTACGACGTCATCCATGCGGATTTCGACCTGCGCAGCGTTGCCTGAATTCCCGACGGCCTAAAAGATTGTGCAGCGCGAAAGATTTTGCGGGCGCGGTCTTTTTCCTGCCTTCGAAACGGGTAGGATCGCTGCGACCGTTCTCATGCCCCCGATCCTCATGCCCTACGAGCCGACATGACCGATTTCGACAGCGAGCTTTCCTATCCCGACGATTTCGACATTGCGCCCGTCCGGCTGACGGTCGATCTGGGCGCGCTTGCCGACAATTGGCGGGAGATGGCGCGGCGTTCGGGAACGGCGCGGACGGCGGCTGTCGTCAAGGCGGATGCCTATGGGCTAGGGCTCGAGGATTGCGGCATAACGCTTTACGAGGCCGGCGCCCGGGATTTCTTCGTCGCCGTGACGCGAGAAGGCGTGACGCTGCGCGCCTATGCACCCGACGCCCGCATCTATGTTCTCTCCGGGATATGGCCCGGCCAGGAGGCTATGTTCTTCGAACACGATCTGGTGCCGGTTCTGGCCTCGGAAGAACAGCTCGCCTTCTGGATGTCGGTGACATCGGAATATGGCGACCATCCCTGCGCTTTGCAGGTGGATACCGGCTTCAACCGGCTCGGCCTGCCGCTCGAGGATGCGATCGCCTTTGCCGACGACGTGTCGCGGCCGGCAAGCTTCTCGCCGGTCCTGGTGTTGTCGCATCTTCATAGCGGCGACACGCCCTCCTCGCCCCTCAACGAGAAACAGCTTTCGGCTTTCCGGAAGGTCGCAGAGGCTTTCGAAGGCATCGAAACGAGCCTTTCGGCTTCCGCCGGGATCTTTCTGGGACCGGACTATCATTTCGATCTCACTCGCCCCGGCATCGCGCTTTATGGCGGCGAGGCGGTCGTCGGAGTGCCGAATCCGATGAAGCCGGTTGCCAAGGCGGAAGCGCGCATCATCCAGATCCGCGACGGGAAAAAGGGCGAGACGGTAAGTTACGGCGGCACCTACCAGCTCTCCCGCGACAGCCGGCTGGCGATCGTTTCCGCGGGTTATGCGGACGGCTACAGCCGAGCGCTTTCCGGCTCCGGCGTGCCGTTGCGTCAAACGGTGAAGGATGGCGGCTTCGGCTTCGTCGCCGGCCGCAAGGTTCCGGTCATCGGCCGCATCACCATGGACCTGACGATCTTCGACGTCACCGATATCCCGCCATCGGAGATCCAGGCCGGCGACTATGTCGAGTTGTTCGGCCCGAACATAGATCTCGACGACGTCGCCCGCGCCGCCGGCACGATCGGCTACGAACTGCTGACCAGCCTCGGTCTGCGCTACGAGCGGCGTTATCTATATCCCGAGGATTGATCGGCGCTCGCTTGCCTCTTGGAAGCGGAAATCCCTCGTGCTATACGAGAACAAAAGGAGATCGAAATGACCGAGATCCATCTGAGCGAGAAACAGCGGGCGTTTATCGACGCCCAAGTCGAGGCCGGAGTCTACAAGGATGCCAACGAGGTTGTTGCGGCCGGTTTGCGCCAGCTTCAAGAAAAAACGGAAACGCTGAAGCGATTGATCCAGGAAGGGCTGGACGATGTCGAAGCGGGCCGAGTGATGAGTTTTGAAAGCGGCGAGGAGTTGACGGCGCACATTCTCAAGATGGCAGAGGAACGGAAGAATGCAAGCGCGCCGTCTCAACGTGTCCCAACGCGCGCTGACCGATCTTCTGGAAGATTATGAGTATACCTCGCAATTCAATCCGATAGCCGCAAGACGCCTGCTGGACGACCTCAATGCCAAGATGGCCTCGTTAGCGGAACTCGGCCTTACCGGCAGTTCCCGAGAATTCGTTCCTGGATTGCGGGCCTTCCCCTTTCGCGGCAGGTGCATCTATGTCGTGATCGACGAAACGACGATGCATGTCCTGCGCGTTCTTCACGGACATCAGGACGTTTCTGCCGACAACTTCCCAACCGACGAAACCTGAATTCCCCATGGCAAAATCCAAAACTCAATTCGTGTGCCAGAACTGCGGCACGGTGCATAACCGCTGGGCCGGCAAGTGTGACGGCTGCGGCGAGTGGAACACCATTATCGAAGACGACCAGATGGGCGGCATCGGTGGAGGCCCCGGCAAGGTGCCGAAGAAGGGCCGTGCCGTGGCACTCACCACATTGTCCGGCGAGACCGAGGAAGCGCCGCGCATCTTCACCGGCATTTCCGAACTCGACCGGGCGACTGGCGGCGGGTTCGTGCGCGGTTCGGCGGTGCTGGTCGGGGGCGATCCGGGCATCGGCAAGTCGACGCTTTTGATGCAGGCGGCGGCCGCCCTTTCCCGTCGCGGCCACCGGATCATCTACGTGTCGGGCGAAGAGGCGGTGGCGCAGGTGCGGCTGCGTGCCCAGCGGCTGGATGCCGCCGATACCGAGGTGCTGCTCGCGGCCGAAACCAATGTCGAGGACATCCTCGCCACGATCGGCGAAGGCAAGCGCCCCGACCTCGTCATCATCGATTCGATCCAGACGCTATGGAGCGACACCGCCGATTCGGCGCCGGGCACCGTCACCCAGGTGCGCACCGGCGTGCAGGCGATGATCCGGTTCGCCAAGCAGACCGGGGCCGCCATGGTTCTTGTCGGCCACGTCACCAAGGAAGGCCAGATCGCCGGCCCGCGCGTCGTCGAGCACATGGTCGATGCGGTCCTCTATTTCGAAGGCGACCGTGGCCACCACTACCGCATCCTGCGCACCGTCAAGAACCGATTTGGCCCAACCGACGAGATCGGCGTCTTCGAAATGTCCGACAAGGGGCTTCGCGAAGTCACCAATCCGTCCGAGCTTTTCCTCGGCGAGCGCAACTCGAAATCGCCAGGGGCCGCGGTCTTTGCCGGCATGGAGGGCACGCGGCCGGTTCTGGTCGAGGTGCAGGCGCTGGTGGCGCCGACCTCGCTCGGCACGCCGCGGCGTGCCGTGGTTGGCTGGGATTCGTCGCGCCTGTCGATGATTCTCGCGGTCCTCGAGGCCCATTGCGGCGTCAAGCTCGGACAGCACGATGTGTATCTGAACGTCGCGGGCGGTTATCGCATTACCGAGCCTGCGGCCGACCTCGCGGTCGCGTCCGCACTGGTATCCTCGCTTGCCGGTCTTGCTCTGCCGGCCGATTGCGTCTATTTCGGCGAAATCAGCCTCTCGGGCGCGGTGCGGCCGGTTTCGCAGACTGCGCAACGCCTTAAGGAAGCTGAGAAACTTGGTTTTGCAGGAGCGATGCTGCCGGCCACGTCCGCGGAGGTGCCGAAGGGCGCGAACGGACGCTGGGTGACGATCGAGGACCTGCCGGATCTGGTATCCCGCATCGCGGGTTCCGCCGCCAAGCTGAGACAAACGCCGGAAGATGATTGATCTTCCGTTAACAAGCCCGCTGATGTATGACGGCTGCGGTAAGGCGGGGCGCCGGGCTTGAAGCCGGCAAGTCTTGAAGTCGGCAAGTCTGGAGTAGATCATATATGCCCATCACGATTTTCGATGGTATCGTCATCGCTGTGACGCTGTTTTCCGCCGTTCTCGCCATGGTTCGCGGTTTTTCGCGAGAGGTGCTGTCGATCGCAAGCTGGGCTGGCTCGGTCGCCGCCGCCTATTACCTCTACCCCCTGCTTCTGCCCTATGTGAAGCCGCACCTGAGTGACGAGCGTATCGCGATCGCCGCGTCCGCCGGTGCCATCTTCCTGATCGCGTTGATCATCATCTCGTTCATCACCACAAGAATCGCCGATTTCATCATCGACAGCCGCATTGGCGCGCTCGACCGGACGCTCGGTTTCCTGTTCGGCGCCGCCCGCGGCATCCTGCTGCTCGTTGTGGCCGTCGCATTCTGGAACTGGCTGGTGGCCGCCAACGCCCAGCCGACCTGGGTGACGCAGGCGAAATCGAAGCCGTTCCTCGACACGCTCGTCGCCCGCCTCGAAGCCGTGCTGCCCGCCGATATCGAGCCGCAGATCCGCGCCCGCATCCTCGGCCGCGGGGCAGCGCCAACCGATGGCGCTCCGGCTCAGGATCAGCCGACGGCAGACGACGCGCCTGCGACAAATAATTGACGCGATCTTGCGCTTGATGCAGCGCAAAACGTCACCATTTGTGGTATCATTCGCATTCAAGTGAAAAGCAGGCTGGTTTCCGGGGAGGTTCTCCCCGGCCGGCCTTTCCATTTTTCCGACAGGGACAGGTTGTCCACAGGGATAAGGGGCCAAGATGAAGCAGGCGGTTTCCGAGACGTTCGCCGAAGACAGCGTCAACGAGTGGGATGGCGATACGCTGCATGAAGAATGCGGCGTGTTCGGCATTCTCGGCCATCCCGAGGCTGCGACGCTGACGGCGCTCGGGCTGCACGCCCTGCAGCATCGCGGTCAGGAAGCGGCCGGCATTGTCTCCTTCGACGGGTTGCGCTTCCATTCGGAACGCCGCATGGGCCTCGTCGGCGACCATTATACCGATCCCGTCACCCTTGCCCGCCTGCCCGGCAATATCGCGATTGGCCACAACCGCTATTCGACCACCGGCGAAGTGGCGCTGCGCAACGTCCAGCCGCTGTTCGCCGAACTCGAAGTCGGAGGCATCGCGGTTGCCCATAATGGCAATTTCACCAATGGCCTGACCCTGCGCCGGCAGCTGATCGCCGGCGGCGCCATCTGTCAGTCGACCTCCGATACCGAAGTCGTCCTGCACCTCATCGCCCGCTCCCGTTATTCGTCGACCGCGGACCGGTTCATCGACGCGATCCGGCAGATGGAAGGCGGCTATTCGATGCTCGCCGTCACCCGCACCAAGCTGATCGCCGCGCGCGACCCAACCGGCATCCGCCCGCTGGTCATGGGCGAACTCGACGGCAAGCCGATCTTCGCGTCCGAGACCTGCGCGCTCGACATCATCGGCGCCAAGTTCGTCCGCGACGTGGAGAACGGTGAAGTCATCATCTGCGAAATCCAGGCTGACGGCTCTATCTCGATCGACGCCCGCAAGGCCGGCAACGGCCAGCCGGAACGGCTCTGCCTGTTCGAATACGTCTATTTCGCCCGCCCCGATTCCGTCGTCGGCGGCCGCAGCGTCTATGTGGCGCGCAAGAACATGGGCATCAACCTCGCCAAGGAAGCGCCGGTCGAAGCCGACGTCGTCGTGCCCGTGCCGGATGGCGGCACGCCTGCTGCTCTCGGCTACGCCCAGGAAAGCGGCATTCCGTTCGAATACGGCATCATCCGCAACCACTATGTCGGCCGCACCTTCATCGAGCCGACCCAGCAGATTCGCGCCTTCGGCGTCAAGCTCAAGCATTCCGCCAACCGGGCGATGATCGAGGGCAAGCGCGTCGTGCTCGTCGACGATTCGGTGGTGCGCGGCACGACGTCGCTGAAGATCGTCCGGATGATCCGCGATGCCGGCGCCAAGGAAGTGCATCTGCGCGTCGCGAGCCCGATGATCTATTACCCTGACTTCTACGGCATCGACACGCCCGACCGCGACAAGCTGCTCGCCAACCAGTACGACAGCCTCGAAGCCATGTGCCAATATATCGGCGCGGACAGCCTCGAATTCCTGTCGATCAACGGCCTCTACCGCGCCGTCGGCGGCGAAGACCGCAACAACGCCCGCCCGCAATTCACCGACCATTACTTCACCGGCGATTACCCCACCCGCCTGCTCGACAAGGACGGCGAGACGATGGGCCGCAAGGTTTCGGTACTGGCGAGCAACGGCTGAGACGAGCTTCCTCCCTGAAGCTGAAATTAAGCGCCGAGCCAGTTCGCCGCACCCACATCGGGAGCCGTGAAAGCCTCTCCCGCGCGCAAGGACTTGCGCGCACCGGATCGCTGTGACAAGCACAGGGCTACGGAGAGCGAGGCCGGGCTCCTGCGACAAGCAGCTGTCGCCTCCTCCACCAATATCCATCGGCGACTGTAATGACCGTCGCGCGCATTGCATTTGAGGGCGGAAAATCATGAATATCGATCTGAAGGGCAGGATCGCGCTGGTGACCGGCGCATCGCGGGGCATCGGCTATTTCACGGCGCTGGCACTCGCGAAAGCCGGCGCGCATGTGATCGCCACCGCGCGCACCGTCGGCGGCCTCGAGGATCTTGACGATGCGATCAAGGCGGCCGGCGGCACCGCCACGCTGGTTCCCTTCGACATCACCGACATGGCGGCGATCGACAAGCTCGGCGCCTCGATCTTCGAGCGCTGGGGCAAGCTCGACATCCTCGTGGCGAACGCCGGCATCCTCGGCGTCATCTCGCCGCTCGGCCATATCGAGGCGAAGGTGTTCGAGAAGGTAATGCTGACCAACGTCACCGCCACCTGGCGACTGATCCGCTCGGTCGAGCCGCTGCTGACGAAATCCGATGCCGGCCGCGCGCTGATCCTGTCGTCCGGCGTTGCATCCAAGGCACCGGCGTTCTGGGGCGCCTATTCGATCTCCAAGGCGGCCGTCGAAAACATGGCCCGCATATGGGCTGCCGAGACCGCCCACACGCCGCTCAAGGTCAACATCGTCAATCCAGGCGCTACCCGCACTGCCATGCGCGCTCAAGCGATGCCCGGCGAAGATCCGGAAACCCTGCCGCATCCGTCGGAAGTCGCCGAAAAGATCCTCTTCCTCGCCTCCCCCGACCTTCAGGATACCGGCCGCCTGTTCGTCGTGCGCGACAACAAGTTCGCGGATTTTCGCGCGCCGGAATAGAGGCACCGCTCGCCGCAAGAAGCCTGGATGATGCAACCGCACCTTACCGACGAGCAAAGAGAGCAAGCGACGGCGACCGCCAATCTCGTCGCCGCGGCGATGGCCCGCCTTCACCGCGAACATGGGGACGCCGCCGTCATGGAGGCGATGCGATTGATCAGCTCCGCCATGACCGACGACGCGCGGCGCAGGTCCATCGCCCAGGCCCTGCTCGACAACAGCAACCCGCCGACCGAAAGAGGCCGCTGAGGCGACCTAGACGTTCTCCGCCTCCTGATCCAGCGTCTTGGCGTGGCGCTGCAGACTTTCGCTGAGTTTGCGAAGCTGTTTCTCGTCCAGTTTCTCGATGCCGATGAACTCGTTGGCAGCCTGGCTGGACAGGATCAGCTCGTCGAGTTTCGCCTGGACCGCCTCGCCGTCCCTGTTCTGGGAATTTTGCAGGACGAAGACCATCAGGAAAGTGATGATCGTCGTTCCAGTGTTGACCACCAGCTGCCAGGTTTCCGAGAATCCGAAGAACGGTCCGGTGACGCCCCAGATGACGATCAGGACAACGGCCGCAACGAACGTGACCGGCTTTCCCGACCAGGAGGAGATGGCGCTCGAGAAGATGTCGAAAACGTTGCGATGTCTATCCTGTCTGGCCATTTCGGTATCCATCCGATTGCTGGAATGCGTGCCCATCAACGTGCAAAGCGCATGTTTTGATCCCGGCGGCGCGCGCCGGGGAGATACCCCATGTATGAAAATCCGATTTTCTGCTATGCTGCAGGTCCTGCGATAGGGCGCAGGAACTTCATATCTCGGGGGAATATCTGATGAGAAACATCGCCTTCTATTTCTTCGGCGCGGCTGTACTCTGTGTCACCGTCGGCATGTTCTGGGGCATTCAGATGGCCATCTCCGGCGACCATCTGATGGCGCCGGCGCATGCGCATCTGAACCTGGTCGGCTGGACGACTATGGGGATTTTCGGTCTCTACTACACGGTGACCCCGACGGCAGCCGATTCAGTGCTGTCGAAGGTCCATCTCGGCTTTGCGGTTCTCGGGGTGCTCTGTATCGTGCCGGGCATCGCGATGGCGGTGTCCTCGGGCGGCGAGGCGCTTGCCGCGATCGGCTCGATCCTCACCGTCGTGTCGATGCTGATCTTTCTGTTCACCGTCGCCAGAAACGGCATCGGCCGCAAGACGGCGTAGGTCAGGTTTCGGAGATCCCGCGCGGGCAAAGCCCACTTGACCAAACGGCTTGCCCGCGCCATAACCACCTCCATGAAAACGGCGATTTCCATTTGTGGGATCATTATCCGCTAGCGTTCGCGCTGGCCCGGCCGTTTTCGTCTCTCGAAAAGCCTTGAAGACAAACGACCCGGCCGGAGCCGGATGCTTTCGTGTCTCCTGAACGCGAAAGCATCCGGTTCCTAGTTGATAGTGAGAGCGGGATGTCGTCCGAAAACCGCGTACACTTTTCGGCATCCCGCCCAGCCGGATGCTCGCCGTGCGAGACTTTGGGGAGATTTTTCTATGAGCATTTCGCTCAGGTTCTACAATACGCTGACCCGTGAAAAGACGTCGTTCGCGCCGATCGACCCCCAGAACGTACGCATGTATGTCTGCGGCCCGACGGTCTACGACTACGCCCATATCGGCAATGCCCGACCGGCCATCGTCTTCGACGTGCTCTTCCGGCTGCTCCGCCATGTCTATGGCGAGGCCCACGTCACCTATGCCCGCAACATCACCGACGTCGACGACAAGATCAACGCGCGGGCGCTGCGCGACCATCCCGGCCTGCCGCTCAACGAGGCGATCCGCCTCGTCACGGAAAAGACCGAGACGCAGTACCACGAGGACATCGCCCTGCTCGGCAACCTGGAGCCGACCGTCGAGCCGCGTGCCACCGACACCATTGCCGAGATGATCGAGATCATCGAGAAGCTGATCGGCAACGGCCATGCCTATGTGGCAAAAGGCGAAGTGCTGTTCGATACCAAGTCGATGGCCGACTACGGCCAGCTTTCCAAGCGTCCGCTCGACGAGCAGCAGGCCGGCGCCCGCGTCGCGGTCGATGCGCACAAGAAAAACCCGAGCGATTTCGTGCTGTGGAAGCTCTCCTCCCACAACGAACCCGGCTGGGAAAGCCCCTGGGGCCGCGGTCGTCCGGGCTGGCATATCGAGTGCTCGGCGATGAGCCGGCGCTATCTCGGCGAAGTGTTCGACATCCATGGCGGCGGGCTCGACCTGATCTTCCCGCACCATGAAAACGAGATCGCCCAGTCGCGCTGCGCCCACGGCACCGAGGTGATGGCGAATGTCTGGATGCATAACGGCTTCGTGCAGGTCGAAGGCCGCAAGATGTCGAAGTCCGAGGGCAATTTCATCACCATCTACGACCTGCTGCACACCGAGAAATTCGGCGGCCGCCAATGGCCGGGCGAGGTGCTGCGGCTTGCCATGCTGATGACGCACTATCGCGAGCCGATCGATTTTTCGGTGAAGCGGCTGGAAGAGGCCGAGCGCCTTCTCGCCAAATGGCCGGCGGCGGAGGCTTCCGGTGCCGCGCCTTGCGATACGGTGATCAACGCGCTTGCCGACGACCTCAACACGGTCGCCGCCGTGCAGGCGCTGCACGCGCTGGCGCAGGAGGCCCATGGCGACCCGGACGCACTTGCGGTGTTTGCCGCCAGTGCCGCGTTTCTCGGCGTACTGCCTGAGAAAACCGAGGTCGACGAGGCACTGGCGTCCGCCGTCGATGCGCTGGTCGCCCTGCGGCTCGAAATGCTCAAGGCGAAAAATTTCGCCGAGGCCGACAAGATCCGCAACGAACTGTCGGACAAGGGCATCCAGCTGAAAGACGGCAAGGACCCGGCAACGGGTGAGAGGGTGACGACCTGGGAGGTGAAGCGCTAAGCTTCATCTCCCGAACAATGCGCGAGGAGCCAAGCGGTGATCGATCACATGGGTATCAAGGTCGCGGATTTCGACCGCGCCAAAGCATTCTACGACGCAGCCTTCGCGCCGCTCGGTGCCTCGCTGCTTTACATGGTTCCGGCTGAATATACGGGTGGCGTCAAGGTCGGCGGCTACGGGCGCGAGCGGCCGATCTATTGGCTCCATGAGGATAAGCCGGTTCCTGGTCACTCCCAGCATGTCGCGTTTACCGCCAACAGCCGCGCCGAGGTGGACGCCTTCTACGAAGCCGCAATCGCCGCCGGCGGCCGCGACAACGGTCCGCCCGGCCTGCGGACGCATTACCACCCGAACTATTACGGCGCCTTCGTCTTCGACCCCGATGGCAACAATATCGAGGCGGTGTGTCATGTGCAGGAAGGAACCCAAGGATGAGCGCGGCGATCCACACCGGTGGGTGTCAGTGCGGGGCGGTGCGCTACCGGGCAGAGGGCGAGATCGGGTTTCCGCATCTGTGCCATTGCCGCATGTGCCAGAAGGCGGCGGGCAATTATTTCATGCCGCTCGGCGGAGTGATGCATGAAAATTTCAAGCTGACGCGCGGCGAGCCGGCCTGGTTCCGGTCGTCGGAAACAGTGCGGCGCGGGTTCTGCGAGAAATGCGGCACGCCGCTCTTTTATGACGGGTCGAGCGATCATATGAGCATCACGCTCGGTTCGCTCGACGATCCGCAATCGGTGAAGCCGGAGTTGCAGACCAATCTTGCCCACAAGATGTCCTGGTTCGGCGAGCTCGATCACCTACAGCACGATAACGCCATGGACATAACCGAGGAACAGGAAAAGACTGTCTCGGCCAGCAGTAACCAGCACCCCGACCACGACACCGCGGTCTGGCCTCCAGGCGATCGACATGCGGAGGGCCAATCATGAGCGAAACCATCCGAACCGGCGGCTGCCAGTGCGGCGCGATCCGCTTCCGGCTTGAAGGTGAGCCGTTCGATTCTTCGGTCTGCCATTGCCGAATGTGCCAGAAGGCCTTCGGCGCCTATTATGCGCCGCTGGTGGCGACCGGCGAGGCAAAGCTCACTTGGACGCGCGGCGAACTGAAATACTTCCAGTCGTCGAACCACGTCCGGCGCGGATTCTGTGGGGACTGCGGCACGCCGATGACCTACGAGGCGGCGGACGGGATCGCGATCTCCGCCGGCAGCTTCGACGACCCGACCCTGCTGCCGCCGGTCGTGCAGTTCGGCGTCGAGGGCAAACTTCCCTTCGTCGACCGGCTGTCCGAATTGCCGGCGCGCCACACGATGGACGATATCGACACCGCCCCCTTCCTGGCCGATATCGTCTCCTACCAGCATCCCGACCACGACACCGAAATCTGGCCGCCGGAGAGCGGTCCGCCAGAAAACCAGCCACCGGAGAACAAGCCATGAGCGAAACCCTTAGAACAGGCGGCTGCCAGTGCGGCGCCGTGCGCTTCCGGATCCATGGTGAACTCGGCCGCGCCTCGATCTGCCATTGCCGCATGTGCCAGAAGGCCTTCGGCGGCTTTTTCGGGCCGCTGGTCACCGTGCCGAAGGACGGTGTCGAGTGGACCCGCGCCGAGCCGAAATATTTCCAGTCCTCGGTCAATATCGACCGCGGTTTCTGCGAGAATTGCGGCACGCCGCTCACCTACCGCTACCCGGGCGGCCTGGACCTGGCGATCGGAGCCTTCGACAAGCGCGACGATCTCGCCCCGAAAATCCAGGTGAACTACGCCTCGCATATCCCGTGGGTGACGACGATCTTCAACCAGCCGGTCCGCGACAGCGGCGAGGACGCCGTCCAGCAGGAGCAGATCATCTCCTTCCAGCATCCCGATCACGATACTGAAAACTGGCCGGCAAAGGGTCTCCATCTATGACCGAAGTTCTGCGTACCCTCTATCCCGAGATCGAACCCTACGCGACAGGCCGGCTCGATGTCGGCGACGGTCATGTGATCTACTGGGAGCGGGTCGGCAAGCCGGGCGCGAAGCCCGCCGTCTTCCTGCATGGCGGCCCCGGCGGCGGCTGCAAGCCCAACCAGCGCCGGCTCTTCAACCCGGACCTTTACGACGTGGTGCTGTTCGACCAGCGCGGCTGCGGTCGTTCCACCCCGCATGCAAGCCTCGAGGCCAACACGACCTGGCACCTGGTCGCGGATATCGAGCGGCTGCGCGAAATGGTCGGCGTCGACAAATGGCAGGTTTTCGGCGGTTCCTGGGGTTCGACCCTGGCGCTTGCCTATGCGGAAACCCATCCCGAGCGGGTAACCGAACTTCTGGTGCGCGGCATTTATACCCTGACCCGGCCGGAGCTCGACTGGTACTACCAGTTCGGCGTCTCGGAAATGTTCCCTGACAAGTGGGAAGCCTTCGTCGCCCCCATTCCGGAAGCCGAGCGCCACGAGATGATGGCCGCCTATCACCGCCGCCTCACCGGCACCGACAAGGCGGAACAAATCCGCTGCGCCAAGGCCTGGAGCGTCTGGGAGGGCTCGACCATCACGCTTCTGCCGAACCCCGAACTGGCGTCGGACCATGACGACGACCATTTCGCGCTCGCCTTCTCGCGCATCGAAAACCACTTCTTCATGAATGCCGGCTGGCTGGAAGACGGGCAGCTCCTGCGCGACGCCACGAAGCTCAAGGGCATTCCCGGCGTCATCGTGCACGGCCGCTACGACATGCCCTGCCCGCTGAAATATGCCTGGCAGCTCTCGAAAGTCTGGACGGACGCGGATTTCCACATCATCGAGGGCGCCGGGCATGCGGTCTCGGAACCGGGGATTACCGACCAGCTGATCCGCGCGACGGACCGGTTTGCGGGGAAGATTTGACCGGTGTTCCTGCAGCCCCCTCACCCGGCCTCCGCTTCGCTCGGCCACCCTCTCCCCGCTGGGGAGAGGAAGAACGGCAACGGTGCGGCATATCTTCTTCTCCCCAGCGGGGGGAAGGTGGCGGCAGCCGGATGAGGGGGTGTCGTGAAATTCGGACGCCTATTTCAGAACTGACACCGCTCCAGGAGGAGCACCCATGACACGCGAACGCATCTATCTCTTCGACACAACGCTGCGCGACGGGCAACAAACCCCCGGCGTCGATTTTTCCGTCGAGGACAAGATCGCCATCTCCAACCTGCTGGACGAATTCGGCATCGATTACGTCGAGGGCGGTTATCCCGGCGCCAATCCGACCGACACCGCCTTCTTCTCGGAGAAGCGCACGGTGAAATCGAAATTCGTCGCCTTCGGCATGACCAAGCGGGCCGGCATTTCGGCCTCCAACGATCCGGGGCTGGCCGTGCTGCTGCAGGCGAAAAGCGACGCCACCTGTTTCGTCGCGAAAAGCTGGGACTACCACGTCCGCGTCGCGCTCGGCTGTTCGAACGAGGAGAACCTCGAATCGATCCGCGACAGCGTCGAGGCTGCCCGCGGCGCTGCCAAGGAGGCGCTGGTCGATTGCGAACATTTCTTCGACGGCTACAAGGCCAATCCCGAATATGCGCTTGCCTGCGCCAGGACGGCCTATGAAGCGGGTGCGCGCTGGGTGGTGCTCTGCGACACCAATGGCGGCACCCAGCCGGGCGAGATCCGCGCCATCGTCGAGGCGGTGATCGCATCGGGCATTCCGGGCACCTCGCTCGGCATCCATGCCCATGACGATACCGGCCAGGCGGTCGCCAATTCGCTCGCCGCGATCGAGGCGGGCTGTCGGCAGATCCAGGGGACGCTGAACGGCATCGGCGAGCGCTGCGGCAATGCCAATCTGGTGACGATCATCGCGACGCTTGCCCTGAAGGACGCTTACGCCACCCGGTTCGAGACGGCGATCGACGCGGAGCGGCTGACCGGCCTCACCCGCCTCAGCCACGCCTTCGACGAGTTGTTGAACCGCTCACCCAACCACCAAGCGCCTTATGTCGGCGCTTCCGCCTTCGCCACCAAGGCTGGCATCCATGCCTCGGCGCTGCTCAAAGACCCACGAACGTACGAACACGTGACGCCGGAAAGTGTCGGCAACCTGCGCAAGGTGATGGTGTCCGACCAAGGCGGCAAGTCGAACTTCATCAACGCGCTGAAGCGCCGTGGCATCGAGGTCGGCAAGGACGACCCGAAGCTCGACCAGTTGATCTCGATCGTCAAGGAACGCGAGGCGACCGGATATGCCTATGAAGGCGCCGATGCGAGCTTCGAACTGCTCGCCCGCCGCACGCTCGGCACCATTCCCGAGTTCTTCGCGGTCGAAGGTTTCCGGGTGATGGTCGAGCGCCGGTTCGACTCGCATGGCAAGATCAAGATCGTCTCCGAAGCGGTGGTCAAACTCGTCGTCGATGGGCAGACGCTGATGTCGGTGGCCGAGGGGGACGGCCCGGTCAACGCGCTCGACCGGGCGCTGCGCAAGGATTTCGGCAAATACCAGCACGAGATCGACGACCTGGTGCTCGCCGACTTCAAGGTGCGTATCCTGAACGGCGGCACCGAGGCGATCACCCGCGTGCTGATCGAATCCACCGACGGCGACGGCGTGCGCTGGTGGACGGTCGGTGTCTCGGAAAACATCATCGACGCCTCGTTCCAGGCGCTGATGGACTCGGTCATATACAAGCTGATGAAGAACCGGGAACTGGCGGGCAAGATCGCGGCGGAGTGAGGCTTGTAAAACGCTACACACTCGATCGGCCCGGCTAACCATCATATATGGGCGCGGGTCGATCGTTTCCTCGACTTCAGCGGCATGCTGGTCTAATGCTCCGGTATAGACAGAGGTTTTGGTCGAGCCAAGAACCGGCACCTTTGCACCCCGATCTGCGACTCCTCCTTGGAAGAGCGCAATCGCAACCTGCGGAAAGCCTGCCCATGACGGCGTCCCCGAATTTTCGTACCGAACCTTGACCGGCTCCAATCCACCCTCATCGCTCGAACTGCTTGGCTGGTCCGATTTCTTTGCGGCTCAGGTCGAGTCGCATGAAGCGGATCTCGCACCCCGGCGCGTCGCTTCGGTTCACCGGGCGCGCATCGATGCGATCGACATCAGCGGGCCGGTCGAGATCGAACTTCCGCCCAATAGCAACACCGCGGATTTTGCGGTTGGCGACTGGGTTCTTGCCGATCCGCTGACGGGCATGCTCGTGCGCCGTCTCGACCGGAAAACCGTGTTTCAACGGCGCGCGGAAGGCGGGCACGGCCAGCAGCTTGCCGCGGCCAATGTCGATACGCTGTTCATCGTCACGTCGTGCAATGCCGATTTCAACCCGGGGCGGCTGGAACGCTACCTGATCATGGCCAACCAGGCCGCGACCAATCCGGTGATCGTGCTGACCAAGGCCGACACGGTCGAAGATGCCGGCCCGTTCGAGCAGCAGGCCAAGGCGCTGCAGCGCGACCTGCCGGTGGTCGTCCTCAATGCGCGTACAACGGATGCCGTTGCCTTGCTGAAGCCCTGGTGCGGCGTCGGGCAGACCGTAGCGCTTGTCGGCTCCTCCGGCGTCGGCAAGTCGACGCTGGTCAACACGCTCGCCGGGCATGCCTCCGACACGATGCAGAAGACCGGCAGCATTCGCGAACGTGATGCGAAGGGTCGTCACACCACGACGGCACGGTCGCTGCACGCGATTGCCGGCGGCGGCTGGGTAATCGATACGCCGGGTATCCGGACGCTTTATGTCAGCGACGTCACCGACGGCATCGATACGCTGTTTGCCGAAATCACCGATCTGGCGCCGAATTGCCGGTTTCGCGATTGCACCCACGCCCACGAACCGGGCTGCGCCGTGCAGGCAGCCGTTGCCAAAGGCGAACTTTCCGCCGAGCGCCTGGAACGCTGGCGCAACCTGCTTGCGGAAAACCGCGACAGGACGCCGGTTCTGAGCGGGCCGAAGGGCAACAAGATCGTCCGCAAGAAGAAATACTGAAGGTTTCGCGCGAAAACCGTCCCTGCAGGAGTTGGCAGGCGGCCCCGAATCCTGTGGCCCGATCCGGGCCATTGTGTTTCAGGGGCTTTCGTACCATATAGACGGTACATTGAGGCAGCCGCTCGCGGTAATGACGCAGCAGCACCTGGCAACCAACCCCCTCACTATTTCATTAATCCAAAGAGGCTTCGGCATTCTGCCGGAGCATCGAGATCGGAGACGTTCATGTCTGAAAAAAAAGCAAACACCCCGGACCAGCCTTACCAGCCCATCCCCTTTGCCAAGAAGCATCGCATTTCGGTTGAGGATGCGAAGGCGATCATCGAAAAGCACGGCGCAGACCGGAAGTCGGCCGACAAGGAAGCACGGCGCGTAGCCGTCTAATCCTTCTCGCCTGCAAGACGACTGGAAGAACCGGAGACTGAGGATGCCGCACCCGGCTATTGAACCTTCAGTCCCAGTTCCGCCAGGATATCTCCGGCCTGCTGCCGCGAGATCGTTGCCCCCTTGAACTTCCTGGCGTCGATCAGCTTCAGTCCGCCGAGGTCCGCGCCGCGCAGATCGGCCCCTTCGAACCTGGCATCGACGAGCCCTGTATCACGCAGGCTGCAGCCGTCGAACACGACGTCGCGAAAATCGCATTTCGACAGATCGGCCATGCCAAAATCGACCCGCTCTATCCGGGACTTCCGGAACGACAGTGCGGGAAGTCTCGCCTGCGCCAGGATGGTTTCCTTGAACGACAGGCCAAGCGACGCGATCCGCGTCAGGTTGGCACCGGTCAGCTTGCAGCCGACGAACCGGGTGTCGTTCATTCTGGCTTCCAAAAAAGCGGCGTTGTTGAAGTCGCAATTCCGGAACTCCACCTCCGCGAGGTTGGCGCCTGTAAAATTGGCGAACGGCCCCCGGCACCCCTCGAACTTCGCCCCTTCCAGGTCCGCGGCCCGCAGATTGACGGTCGTCATCCTGCAGTTTCGAAATTCCCAGCGCTGAAGATCGAGCCCCGACAGGTCTGCTTCCTCCAGCGCAGCCGTTCAGGACCACCGTGTTTCCGGCCGCCGTAAAGCCAAGCACCTCCGCGCGTCCGATCCGTTGTTCGGAAACCTCGATGGGATCCTGCTCCGCCATGACCTTCGCCTCCGCCGACATTCGTTCGGCGTGATTGATCAGAGATTCGGGTTGGAAACAATCGGCGAGGCGGAATGGCGCGGCACACTCCCTCTGATTGACCGCCTTAATGGAAAAGTGGGCTGACGCTCTCACACCTCCTCAAAACTCAGCCCCCAATCCTCCTCGCCATACCACTCGCCCTCTTGAGGCGGCCGATGCCAGCGCAGGCTGCGGACCTGATAGCCGCGGCGGGAGCGGAAGGCTTCCGCCAGCCCCTCGTGACGGCCTGGCGGAGGTGGCTGCTGGCCTTCCGCCCAGACGAAGGAGACCGGCTGCAGGAACCTGGCGCCAAAACCCGACGCTCGCCGGTCGATCATCAGGAAACCCGCAGAACGGGTAAAGCCGCTCCGCCGGCCGTTGTCGATCGCCGGAAAGCCGAGCGGGAAGAGCGCGCGCCCCGAGACCGCGAGATTGTCGATCCAGACGGCCGGCGGGTGGTCGAGCGCGAAATTGGCGTAGATCACGTCCGCGTCCTCCTTCGGCCATTCTGTCGCGTCGCCGCGGACGAGTTCGACATTCGCGTAGTCCGCCAGGTTTTGCCGCGCCTTGTCGGCGAGGACCTCATCGTATTCAACGGCGATCACCCGGCCCGACGGCCCCACCAGCTCGGCGATGATGGCTGTGTAATATCCAGTCCCGGCGCCGAGATGAGCGACGGTCTCTCCTTCGCGGATGCCGAGCGCGTGAAGGGCCCCGGCATGCAGCGACGGCATGCCGTTGTTGACGCCCCGGCCCGTATCCAGCCCGACCAGCACATCCTGGTAAAGCACCAGCGGATCGGTGGAGGCGAGCTCGCGGTAGTTGCGAAAGTCGTTATAGACCCAGGGCGGCGGGCCGACGAATTGTTCGCGCGGCACCTTGGCGAAGGCCGCGAAAAGGCGCGCGTCCGCGCTCACGCCGGCCTTCGCCGAGATCTGGCGGGCATAGATCTGCCGGTGCAACGGCTGGCTTTCGAAATCCATCCAACTCCTCCGTTCTGACAAGGGCTCACTATCGCAAGCCAAGCCGACAGAATCGCGACAAACGATAGGTTCTTCAATGAAATGAATTGGTCCGGCTCAACCTATTCGTTTAAACGGGGGATAACCAGAACAACATACCGGAAACACCCCACATGGCCACCGACACCGCCGCGGCGACGACCGTGAAGAACGAAGATACTCCGCGTGGCTTCGCCTTCGGGCTGACGGCTTATTTCCTCTGGGGCTTCCTGCCGTTCTACCTGAAGGCGGTCGCCCATATTCCCTCGCTCGAAGTGCTGGCGCACCGGGCGATCTGGTCGGTGCCGGTCGCCGGGATCGTTCTGTTGATCCTGCGTCGCACCGGCGATCTCAAGGTGGCGGTGCAGAACCCGCGCATGCTGGCGATGGCGTGCCTGACCGCCCTGATCATCATGGCGAACTGGGGCATCTATGTGTGGGCGGTCGCCGCCGGGCGGGCGCTCGATGCGGCGCTCGGGTATTTCATCAATCCGCTGTTCAGCATTTTCCTGGCGGCGGTGCTGCTCAAGGAGCGACTGGCGCCGGTTCAGCTCGCCGCGATCGGCCTTGTCGTGGTGGCGGTGGCGATCCTCACCTATGACGCGGGCGGATTGCCGTGGGTTTCGCTGGCGCTCACCTTCACCTGGGGGTTCTATGCGCTGTTCCGGAAAACCCTGCCGATCGGCCCGAACCAGGGTTTCTTCCTGGAAGTGCTGCTGATCAGCATTCCCTGCCTGCCCTATGTGATCTGGCTGGAATCGACCGGCCAGGGCCATCTCCTCAATTCGACCGGCTGGGACACGTTCATCCTGATGACCGCCGGCATCGTCACCGCCGCACCGCTGATGATCTACGCCAACGGCGCAAAACTCCTGAAGCTCTCGACCATCGGCATCATGCAGTATATCGCGCCGACGATGATCTTCCTGATCGCGGTCTTCGCCTTCCACGAGCCGCTCAGCCCCGTGAAGCTCGGGGCCTTCGTCCTGATCTGGACGGCGCTGGCAATCTATACCTGGTCGCTTCTGAAGCAAGCGCGCGGCCGATAGGCCTTTCCCGGAGCATTCCCATGAAAATCAGCGATATCCCGTTCGGTACCACCGACTGGAGCGCCATTCCGAAGACAGAGCACAAGGGCGACACGGGGCTGGCGACCTGGCAGACCTGCCATTTCGGCGGGATCAGGGTGCGGATGGTCGAATATACCCCAGGCTATCTCGCCGACCACTGGTGCGTCAAAGGCCATATCCTGCTCTGCCTCGAAGGCGAGCTGGCGACCGAACTCGCCGACGGCCGGGTCTTCGTGCTGACGCCCGGCATGAGTTATCAGGTGGCCGACGATGCCGAGCCCCACCGCTCCTCGACATCGGTCGGCGCAAAACTCTTCATCGTCGACTAGGGCTCAAGCGCCGGCGCTTACAGCCTTGAAATCACCGCGCCCTCGCCGCTCGTCGGCGGGCGCTCCTCGCCCTGTTCCAGGATCGCCGGAACGATGTCCTCGACGTCGGCGATGACCAACGGCTGGACGAGATGCGCACGGTGGATGAACCCCTGTTCGCGCATGTGGGTGATGAGGTCGAGCATCGGATCCCAGAAACCGCCGATATTGGCGAACACCATCGGCTTCTCATGCCGTCCGAGCTGCGCCCAGGTCATGATCTCGACGATCTCCTCCAGCGTGCCGATGCCGCCCGGCAGGGTCACGAAAGCGTCAGCGCGCTCGAACATCTTGTGCTTGCGCGCATGCATGTCCTCCGTCACAATCAGCTCGTCGAGCTGGCCGAGCGAATGGCGCGTGGCCTCCATGTCGACCAGGAACTCTGGAATGATGCCGGTGACCTGACCGCCGTTCGACAGAACGCCGGCCGCGACCGCACCCATGATGCCCTTGGTGCCTCCGCCATAGACAAGCCGAAGCCCGTGGGCGGCGATGGATTTTCCGAGCGCACGGCCGGCTGCAAGGTAGGCGGGATCGCGCCCCGGCTGCGAGCCGCAGTAAACGCAGATGGATCGAATCGGCACAGTTTTCTCCGCAACGCATTTCAAAGGGAGGGCCAAACCAGGCCCCGGTCGTCAAAATTGACGGGAAATGCCCGGAAGAGCAAGGGTTTATCGTGTGAAAAGCTTGTGAATGCGGGAGGAAAAGGTTAATCCGGATATGCGATGGCTATAGCTGTCGGGAGAGGCATTGATGATGAAAAACCGCGCCGGCTGGCTGGCTCTGATCGTATTGGCTATCGCATCGCTGCTGATGGTGTTCTTGGTGATGCCTGCGATAAACAAGGATTCCAAGCCGATCGGCGACGCGATCAATGCCGCAGGCAATGCCGTCAAAGACGCGGTGACGGAACCGCAGCCGACGGCCAGGGCGCCCGATGCCGCAAAGCCGGCCGACCAGGCCGCTGCCACGGCGCCGCAGACGGCTCAGCCCGCCGCGTCTTCCGCAGCAGGCCAGGCTGCAGCAATGACGCCGCCCTCCTTCGACGTGCTGCGCGTCGAGCCGGATGGGTCGACCGTGATTGCCGGCCGCGCCGCGCCCCATTCCAAGCTCGAAGTTACCGATGGCACCGCGATCGTCGCCAAGGTCGACGTCGGCCCGAGCGGTGATTTCGCCGCCATCCTCGACAAGCCGCTGCCGCCCGGTGACCACCAGCTCGTGCTCAAGGCGATCGGCAAGGATGGCAAGACCACCCTGTCGGAAGAAACTGCGACCGTCTCGGTGCCCGCCGACAAGAACGGCAAGCTGCTCGCCATGGTCACCAAGCCCGGCAAGGCAAGCCGCCTGATCGCGACCCCGGACGCCGCAACTCCGCCTGGCGCGAGTGCCCCACAGCCGGCAGCCCAGGCCGCGGCAGCTTCGCCCGCTACCAATCAGGCCCCGGCCAGCCCCGCGCTTGCCGCCCCCTCGGCCGCGCCGTCGGCCAGTACCTCCGTTGTCGCCCTGCCGGCACCGCCGGCCGGCTCGTCCAATCTCGCATCTTCCGCGCCGAGCATACCGGTCTCGGCGCCCGCCTCTCCGGCGGCGACATCCGCTGCGCCTGAACTGCGCATCACCGCTGTCGAAATCGAGGGCAACAAGATTTTCGTCGCCGGCAACACCAAGGCCGGCACCATGCTGCGTGGCCAGGCCGACGGCCGGCCGATCGGCACCGCTCAGGCGGGCCAGGACGGCAGTTTCGTGATCGAAGGGGCGATCGACCTTGCCGTCGGCGACCACCGGATCGGCGTCGAGGTTGTCGGGGCCGGCGGACAGGCTCTGGTACGGGTCGAAGTGCCCTTCAACCGCCCGGCCGGCGACCAGGTCGCGGCCGTCGCAGCGCCGCAGGCCGCCAATAACGGCATGTCGGCGGCCGACAGCGGCGCCTTCGACAAGCTGCGCAACGAAACGGTGCGCGCCTTCAACCTGCTGCGCGGGCTTTACGACGGCGGCCGCATACCCTCGGCGGAACAGATGACCGCCGCCCGCTCCGCCACCTCGATCGCCCTGAAGTCGCTCTCCGAATACCGCCTGCCGGCCGATGCGGCCGCCTCCGCCCGGGTGCTTGCCGAAACCACCGTCCAGAACGCCGCGGCAGCGGTTGCCGCCCTCGACGCGCTTCCCAAGGATGTCGCGAGCGTCGGCGCCGGCCTGAAGCGGATCGGCGAAATGATCGCCCGCGCCGTCGGCCCGACCATCGCCCGCGAGCTGCAAGGCGTCCAGGTTACCCCAGCCGCCCCGATGACGGTCACCGATGCCAGCGGCACGCGTACCATCCAGCAGGAGCCGCTGACCCAGAGCGAACGCAGCTCGGTGATCATCCGCCGCGGCGACACGCTCTGGCAGATCTCCCGCCGCGTCTACGGCCAGGGTGTGCGCTACACGACGATCTACCTCGCCAACGAGGACCAGATCCGCAACCCCGACGTCATCCAGCCCGGCCAGATTTTTGGCGTGCCTGACGCCGCCCTGCCGGACGCTGAAGAACTCCATCGCCAGCGGATGATACAACGCCGGTCGTAAGGGGGCGGGGCCTGGGGTATAGAAACCCCTGCTGACCCATTCGGGACGTCGCCTGGGACTGCCATGGCTCCCCAACCTCCCTCATTCCTGTGCTTGTCACAGGAATCCAGCCGCGCCGCGTCGGCGGCGCGAAAGTCCCTTGCAAGCGGTAATGACCGCTGTCACTCTTCAACCATGAAGGGTTACGTCTATATTCTCGCCTCAAAGCGCAACGGCACGCTCTACATCGGCGTGACGCGCGATCTTCCTGGCCGCCTTTACGAACATCAGAACGAACTGACGCCTGGGTTCACATCAAGATACGGGATCAAGACGCTCGTCTGGTTCGAAGAATACGACCTTCTTGTCGACGCGATCACCCGCGAAAAGACGATGAAGAAATGGCCTCGGAAATGGAAACTCAACCTTATCGAGGAACGCAATCCGGATTGGGAGGACATTGCCTCGCATCTACATTCGCTGTGAAGTCGTTGGGGCATAGTCCCCGCCGCGCAGACGCGCGGCTGCTGGATTCCTGTGACAAGCACAGGAATGAGGGTGGTTTAGGCCCAGGCCTTCACTCCAAATCCTATGTGTCTGCGGAAGCTAGTTCCGGATCACCTTTACAAACAAGAACCCAGGTATGAGGCGTTGCAGTAGCTGCCGCGGCTCCCCAACCTCCCTCATTCCTGTGCTTGTCACAGGAATCCAGCCGCGCCGCGTCGGCGGTGCGAAAGTCTCTTCCTGCGCATCTCCCCCGCCGAGAAACCGGGGACGATTTCCCCACCCCGTGAAAAACGCATCCAGCCCCACCACCACCATTCCAATTCCACTCCCCCAGAAGACGCCTTGGGCGGCCGATGAGCGCCAGCTCCGGTTGGGCCAGCTTCGCGCAGGTTAGGAGGAATACCGCGGTGATCAGGCGGCGTGCTCGCATATTATCTCCGGCTCTGATCCATGCCGCACGGACAGGAGAAGAAAATGGTTTCCAGCATTAATTCCATTCGGACTTGGTCCTCTCAAGCGGCCCTCAATGCATTCAATGATGTCTCCAACAACAGGGCGCCTGGCAGCTCGGCGTCCGGCTCGTCCTCCTCGTCGCTCGCCGACATCCTGTTTTCCAGCGGTAGCGGCGGTGACGACGACTACGAGGACGACAAGATCGCGGCGCTGATCGCCTCGCTGCAGCAGACCATGAACGGCAATGCCCCGGACACCGCAGGCGACGGATCGGTCGGCGACATGTCCAGCAAGGCGTTCATGAAGGCGCTGCAGGAGAAGCTGGAGGCGCTGAAGGCGAGCCCCGACAGTAAGGCGATGGCCGAGGCGATGCAGAAGGCGATCGATGCCGGCACCCTGACTTTGACCGACGCGGTCGCCGGCGACCAGATCACCGCCTGGGACATTACCGACGGCAAACAGACCTCGGCCGGCGTTACCTCCGTCGAAAAATCCGACTGGACACAGTTCCTCAAGGATCGCCTGACGCGGGACGAAAGCGGCAAGTTCGTGCGCAACGCGGACGGCAGCTATATCGAGAAGGCGACCGGGGCCAGCTCCTATTTCGGCATGGTCGGCGAGGCCTACTACTACATCTCCTGGCCGACGCCGGCAGCGACCACCAAGCCGGCAGCCGGCACCGCGCCCGCCGCCTCCACCAGCACCAAGTGATCGCGACCGGCGAGGGCCGGAGACATCCAGCCTTCGCCTCTCATCGCCCGGCCGGTCCGTGCCGGCCCTGAAGTTTCACGAAACCGTCATTGCAACATTCTTCCCCGGACCTTATGTGCGGGAGGCGTTTCGACGCGCCCGTCCCGGAGACATTGATGGCGAATAACAAGAAGACCATTTCGGCGGATGCCAGCAATCCGCTCGGTACGCTCGTCAACCTGTGGCCTTATATGTGGCCGGAAGGACGCGCCGACCTGAAGGCCCGCGTCATCTGGGCGACCTTCTACCTCTTCGTCGCCAAGTTCGTGCTCTTGACGGTGCCCTATTTCTTCAAATGGGCGACGGATGCGCTGAACGGCAAATTGGACATGGCAGGTCTCCTGCCTGCCTTCCTGCTTGGCGCTGTGGTGCTGGTCATCGCGCTCAATTTCACCCGCATCCTGCAGGTGGGGCTGAACCAGTTGCGCGACGCACTGTTTGCCTCTGTCGGCCAATATGCGGTGCGCCAGCTCGCCTACCGTACCTTCGTGCACATGCACCAGCTCTCCCTGCGCTTTCATCTCGAGCGCAAGACCGGCGGCCTGTCGCGGATCATCGAGCGCGGCACCAAGGGCATCGAGACGATCGTCCGCTTCACCATTCTCAACACCGTGCCGACTCTGCTCGAATTCCTGCTGACGGCCATCATCTTCTGGGTCGCTTACGGCTTCTGGTACGTTCTCGTTACCGCCGTCACGGTGGCGCTCTATATCTGGTTCACGGTGAAGGCCAGCGACTGGCGCATCGCCATCCGCCGCTCGATGAACGACAGCGATACGGACGCCAATACCAAGGCGATCGATTCGCTCCTCAATTTCGAGACGGTCAAATATTTCGGCAACGAGGAGATGGAAGCCAAGCGCTTCGATAGTTCGATGGCGCGCTACGAGAAGGCGGCGACCGACGTCTGGACTTCTCTCGGTTGGCTCAACTTCGGCCAGGGCGTGATCTTCGGCCTCGGCACGACTGTCATGATGGTGATGTCGGCGCTGGCCGTGCAGCGCGGCGAGCAGACGATCGGCGATTTCGTGTTCGTCAACGCGCTGCTGTTGCAGCTTTCCGTCCCGCTCAACTTCATCGGTTTCGTCTACCGCGAAATCCGCCAGGGGCTGACCGATATCGAGCAGATGTTCGAGCTGCTCGAAGTGCAGCCGGAGGTCGTCGATCGGCCGGATGCCGCGCCTCTCGCCATCCCCCAAGGCTCGATCGCCTTCAAGGACGTGCATTTCTCGTACGATCCGGCCCGGCCGATCCTGAAGGGTGTTTCCTTCGAAGTGCCGGCCGGCAAGACGGTGGCGATCGTCGGGCCTTCGGGTGCTGGCAAATCGACCATTTCCCGCCTGCTCTACCGGTTCTACGACATCCAGGACGGCTCGATCACCATCGACGGCCAGGACGTGCGGGACGTGACGCAGCATTCGCTGCGCGCGGCGATCGGCATGGTGCCGCAGGATACGGTGCTGTTCAACGATACGATCGCCTACAACATCCGCTACGGCCGCCCCTCGGCGAGCGAGGAAGAAATGCTTGCCGCCGCCGAAGTGGCGCAGATCGGCCATTTCATCAGCGCCCTGCCCGACGGTTTCGACACCAAGGTCGGCGAACGGGGCCTGAAACTTTCGGGCGGCGAGAAGCAGCGCGTGGCGATCGCCCGCACCGTCCTCAAAGCCCCGCCGATCCTGATCCTCGACGAGGCGACCTCGGCGCTCGACACCACGACCGAACACGAGATCCAGTCGGCACTCGACGTGGTCTCCAAGAACCGCACGACGCTGGTGATCGCCCACCGGCTTTCGACCGTCATCGGCGCCGACGAGATCATCGTCCTGCGCGACGGGCTGATCGCCGAGCGCGGCACGCACAGTTCACTGCTCGAACAGAACGGGCTCTACGCCTCGATGTGGAACCGCCAGCGCGAAGCGGTGCAGGCCGAAGAGCAGCTGCGCAAGGTGCGCGAGAGCGACGACCTCGGGGTCGTGCTGCGCGGCGTGCCGGCGGCGGAATAGTGGGTAGTGGGTAGTGGGTAGTGGGTAGTGGGTAGTGGGTAGTGGGTAGTGAAAAGAAGCCGATCTCAAAGCGAAACGCCAGTACTATCAACTAACCACTAATCACCAACCACTCACCAGGATTGAAATGATGAAACGATACCTCACCCCCCGCATGCTCGTCCTCGGCGGCATCGCGATCGCCTATGTGCTGGTGCTGATCTTCTTCGGCTCGCCGCTGCTCGCCTTCACCACCTGGATGGGCTGGGTCGATCCGCAGGCCGCACGGTAAGCGGACGCACTGTTCACAGGGCGGCGACTGTTCATGTCGCTGTCGAGATGCCATCTAACGTGTAACTTCAGACACAGTAAATTCACGGTGGTAACGCAATGAAAAAGATCGGCTTTCTCTCCTTCGGGCATTGGACCCCCTCGCCGCAGTCGCAGGCGCGGTCGGCATCCGATGTCCTGCTGCAATCCATTGATCTGGCGGTCGCCGCCGAAGAACTTGGCGCCGACGGCGCCTATTTCCGCGTCCACCATTTCGCGCGACAGCTCGCCTCGCCCTTCCCGCTTCTGTCGGCCGTCGGCGCCCGCACCAAGCGCATTGAGATCGGCACCGCCGTCATCGACATGCGTTATGAAAACCCGCTCTACATGGTGGAAGATGCCGGCGCTGCCGACCTCATCGCCGGCGGACGCCTGCAGCTCGGCATCAGCCGCGGCTCGCCGGAACAGGTGATCGACGGTTTCCGCTATTTCGGCTACCAGCCGGCGGAAGGTGAGACCGATGCAGGCATGGGCAGGCGCCATGCGGAAGTGTTCTTCGACGTGCTGCGCGGCGAAGGTTTCGCCAAGCCCAACCCGCGGCCGATGTTCCCCAACCCGCCCGGCATGCTGCGCCTGGAGCCGCATTCGGCGGGCCTGCGCGACCGCATCTGGTGGGGTTCGAGCTCAAATTCGACCGCCGTCTGGGCCGCCAAGCTGGGCATGAACCTGCAGAGCTCGACGCTGAAGACCGACGAGAGCGGCAAGCCGTTCCACATCCAGCAGGCCGAGCAGATCCGCATCTACCGCGAAGCCTGGAAGGAAGCCGGCCACGCCCGCGAACCGCGCGTCTCCGTCAGCCGCAGCATCTTCGCGCTGATGAACGACACGGACCGCGCCTATTTCGGCGGCAGCGGCGAAAGCCAGGACCAGATCGGCAATATCGACCCGCAGACCCAAGCGATCTTCGGCCGCTCCTATGCCGCCGAGCCGGACAGGCTGATCGACCAGCTGAAGGCCGACGAGGCGATCGCCGAGGCCGATACGCTGTTGCTCACCGTGCCCAACCAGCTCGGCGTCGAGTACAACGCGCATGTGCTGGAGAGCATTCTGAAGCATGTGGCGCCGGGGCTGGGGTGGCGATAGCGCGGCGCAACGGCAACTAAGCCCGGACTGCACCTGACGACGGCTTGCCCCACGGAGCCGTCGTCCCAGAGCACCCATATGCACTAGCTATCATCAGCATCCGCGATGTAACCACCGGTCTGCCGCTTCCAGAGCCGGGCATAGAGCCCATCGCGGGTCAGCAGCTCCTCGGGCGTTCCCTCCTCGACGATACGGCCTTTGTCGAGAACGATAATCCGATCCATTTTGGCGATCGTCGACAACCGATGAGCAATGGCGATCACCGTCTTGCCGTTCATCAGCACGGCCAACTTATCCTGAATGGCCGCCTCCGACTCGCTGTCGAGCGCGGAGGTCGCCTCGTCGAGCACGAGGATCGGCGCGTCCTTGAGAAGGACCCTTGCGATGGCGACGCGCTGCCGCTGACCGCCCGACAACTTGACACCCCTATCGCCGACGAAGGCGTCGTATCCCTTGCGCCCTTCGCCGTCCCTCAGTTCGGCAATGAAGCCATCCGCCTGGGCAGCCCTGGCTGCCCGTTCGATTTCCTCCTGCGACGCAGCCGGCCTTCCGTAGCGGATGTTGTCTCCGACCGAGCGATGCAGCAGGGCGACATCCTGGGAAATGACGCCGATCTTCTCCCTGAGACTTGCCTGGGTGACCGATCGAATGTCCTGGCCGTCAATCAGGATCGAACCGCTCGTCAGGTCATAAAACCGCAGAAGCAAGCTCACCAGCGTCGTCTTGCCTGCGCCGGAAACTCCGACCAATCCGACCTTTTCGCCCGCCCGGACGTTCAAGGTCAGGCTATCAAGAACCTTTCGGTCCGGCCGGTATGCGAACCCGACATTCTCGAAGCGGATATCGCCGCGCGAAACGACCAGCGATGGCGCCCCCGGTGCATCGTTGATGGTTGGCGGCGTTGTCATTACCGGCATGGCATCACGGATGGTGCCGACGGCCTGGAAAATCTGCTGCCCCATCTGCAGAAAAGCGCGGGCATTTCCCGACAGGCGCTGGGTGATGTAAAGCGAGACGACGAACTGGCCGGTGCTGACAAAGCCGGCGATCATGCCCCAGAAACCGACGGTGAGCATGGCAAACCACAGGAGCACATTGAGTGTTGTGATGCCGGTGTCGGTCGTCAGGTAGATCCGCCGTTCTTTCTGCTGGGTTTCCACGACATTTGCGAAAACCTTGCGCAAAGCGCCGGCTTCGCTGTCTTCCGCGGCGAATTGCTTCACCATCTGGATGTTGCTGTAGAGATCGGTCATCGAACCCACGACCAGGCTGCGCTGGCGGGCCGAACGGCGGGAGCGCTCGGTGAAATGGGGGACCGCTATCACGGCGATGACAATGCTGGCGGCAATCCAGACAAGAACCGGCAGCGCGAGCGGCCAGGCCACGGTTCCGAGCAGGAACAGCGACCCGATGAACTGCACCAGGAAATGCGGGATCGTCTGAAAGGCTACGACGACCTGCTGCTGGACCGCGGATGCAACCTGAGACAGGCGCGAGGCCACCTGGCCGGCGAAAAGATCATGGAAGAACCCGAGGTCCTGTCTTTCCACGGCTTTGTGCCCCTGCCACTGGATTGCCACCGGCATGCAGACCGCGACAGCTTGCGAGGCGAGCGTGTTGGCGAAGAATGCGAAGAGGGGCAGAACTGGAAATAGCAGCACTCCCATGGCCAGAAGCAGGCGCCACTGGTCGTGCAGAAAGGCTGTGGCTCCGCTTGCAGCGACGCCATCGACGATGGCCGACAGGCTCCAGATCAGGAAAAGGTTGATGCATTCCACCAGCATTGCAAAGACGGAGATGGAAATCAGCACGCCCCGGAACATTTTTATGAAGTGCAGGAGCAGCACGAAAGGACCGCGGGAGGGCAGACGCTCATGCGGGATTTCGAGGGGCTGGATCAGGGTCTCGAAGGGGCGATAAACGAAATCTGAAATCGACATGACAGCTGAAAAACCATCTTGAGATTGAATCGTCAAAAGAACTGCGCGCCATTTAACCACAGATTGAGATTCGGCGCGAAACTTCTCAAGGTCGTAACCTTGGGAGGAGCTCGATTTCTTGTGCTCGCTTCAACCCGCAACCGGCACCGACTGCCTTGAAACGATGCAAAGGGCGTTGCCCTGAAAGCCATTGCGGCTGAACCCGTCAGTTGCGTCTTGGAACCGCATTGCCGCAAAAACGGTTTCGCTGTAGTCAGATGGCACTGACATACGGGAGAAAACGTTGATCAACCTCTTCGAGACCATCCGCAACACGCTCGTGCCGATCCACAAGGAAGGTTACATCTTCGTCGCCGCCTTCTTCATCGCCTCGCTGATCCTTGGTTATATCGCCGAGCCGCTGTTCTGGATCGGCCTGGTGCTGACCTTGTGGTGCGCCTACTTCTTCCGCGATCCGGAGCGGGCGGTGCCGCAGGACGACGATCTCATCCTCAGCCCTGCCGATGGCCGCATCAGCCATGTCGCCATGGTCGTGCCGCCGGTCGAGCTGCAGCTGGGTTCGGAACCCATGCTGCGCATCTCGGTATTCATGAACGTGTTCGACTGCCACATCAATCGCTCGCCGGTGCGCGGCCAGGTGTCGCGCATCGAATACCGCCCAGGCCAGTTCATCAATGCCGAACTTGACAAGGCCTCCGACGACAACGAGCGCAACGGCCTCGTCATCGAAACCCGCCACGGCAAGGTCGGCGTGGTGCAGATCGCCGGCCTGGTGGCGCGGCGCATCGTCTGCTGGGTGAAGCCGAGCGAACCGGTCAATGCCGGCGAACGGTTCGGCCTGATCCGCTTCGGCTCGCGGCTCGACGTCTTCGTGCCGGCCGGCGGCCAGGCGCGCGTGTCCGTCGGCCAGCTCGCCATCGGCGGCGAAACCGTGCTTGCGGAATTCGGCTCGACCAAGGGCCCGATCATCAGCCGCCGCACGTAAAGGGAGCCAGAAGCCTGATGGAGACGCCCGCCTCGCCGCCCTCGCCCCCTCATTCGCACAGGGAACACAACCGCCCGAACGAAGAGGCCCGCGGGCCGCGCCTGCGCGAAATCCCGCTCCGGCTGCTGGTGCCGAACCTCATCACCGTGCTTGCCATCTGCGCCGGCCTGACCGGGATAAGGCTCGCCTTCGAGGGGCGTTTCGAACTGGCGGTCGCCATGGTGCTGCTGGCCGCCTTCCTCGACGGCATCGACGGGCGCGTGGCACGGCTCCTGAAGGCCACCTCCAAATTCGGCGTACAGATGGATTCGCTTGCCGACATCATCAATTTCGGCGTCGCGCCGGCGCTGGTTTCCTACGCCTTCCTGCTCGACCAGGCGCATTCGATCGGCTGGATCGCGGCGCTGCTCTATGCGATCGCCGCCGGCCTGCGCCTCGCCCGGTTCAACGTCATGGAAGACCGCAACATCAAGGCCGACTGGCAATCGGAATTCTTCGTCGGCGTGCCAGCCCCGATGGGCGCCATGCTGGTGCTGCTGCCGGTCTATCTGGGCTTCCTCGGGCTCGAGGCGACGCCGGTCTTCGTATATGTCAGCGTCGCCTATACGCTGCTGATCGGCTACTTGCTGGTGTCCCGCCTGCCGGTCTGGTCCGGCAAGTCGAGCCGTATCCGCCGCGACCTGATGCTGCCGATCATGCTTGCCGTGGTGCTCTATGTGGCGCTGCTGATGAGCTATACGTGGGAAGTGCTGTCGATCACCGTCGTCGGGTACCTCCTCGTCCTGCCGTTCAGCGCGCGCGCCTGGCACCGCCGCTACGGCACGATCACGATCGAGGATGACAGTGCGAACGTCTGAGGGCAGGCGCACTCGGTAAGTTGCAACTTCCGCGCAACAGTTTCCCGCAAGATGACAGTTCTACGAATACCGGGCGGCACTGCCGGCTTGCCGGCCACGATTCCGCCCGCTTTTATGGGAAAAGCCGCGATCGCAAAATGCAAACAAGAGATTCGCGTGTTGAGGAGACAGCTATGAGCACCGAGAAGAAGATTGAATCCAAACCGGAAATGACCACGCCCTACCGTCCGCTCGGCTTGAAGGCCGTGGTTGCCGCCGCCCTGATGCTGAACCGCAAGCCGAAGCTTACCCCGGCCGGCTGATCAGGCCCGCTGAGCCGGCCCAGGGACCAGGCGACCGACTTCATTCGCCGCTGAGAAAACTCCACAGGAGCCCCAGCGCGAGAAGGCCCATGACGATGCCGATGACGACATCCAGCACCCGCCAGGCGGCGGGTCTGGCAAAAAGCGGCGCCAGGAACCGCGCGCCGTAACCGAGCCCGAAGAACCAGACGAACGAGGCAATTGCCGCACCGGCACCATAGGCCACGCGTTCCGCCCCTTCGAAGGCCGCAGACAGGCTGCCGAGCAGCACGACCGTATCCAGATAGACATGCGGATTGAGGAAGGTGAAGGCCAGGCAGGTCAGAACCGCCGCCTTCAGCCCCATCGGTTCCGGCGCGCCCGCCACCAACGCGGCCGGTTTTACCGCCCGGCGGAAGGCCATGATGGCATAAAGCCCGAGAAACACCGCGCCGCCCAGCGTTACCACAGAGATCAGCGTGGGAGATTGCGCGACGATCGTGCCGAGCCCGCCAACGCCGGCGGCGATCAGCGTCGCATCCGACAGGGCGCAGATCAGGCAGAGGATGAAGACGTGGGCGCGAATCAGCCCCTGGCGCAGGATGAAGGCGTTCTGGGCGCCGATGGCGATGATCAGCGAAGCCCCGAGTGCGAGGCCGGAAAGGCCGGCGGAAAACAGGTTCATGGCATTGTCCGTCTAGGGAGGAGGCCGAGGGATCAGAAAAGCGACATCTGGGTGGAGTCGGGTTTCGGCTTTTTCGGCGGCTCCTCTTCCGGTTGGGCGACAGCGACCGGGTTCTGCAGATCCGGACCCATGTTCGCGACCTTGTTGACGAGATCGGAGACCGGCAGCGCCTCGAAGAAATCTTCCTGGACGGGCCGCATCAGGTCGGCCACCTCGCGCGGCTCCTGCGTCTTGCAGTCGAGCCAGCGGGAAAAATCCTCGGGCGCGATGACGACCGGCATGCGGTCGTGGATGTGGCGGATGCCGCCGCTCGCCGCCGTCGTCATGATCGCGGCGGTATCCACCTCGGAACCGTCGGCCGAAGACCAGGTCTCCATCAGGCCGGCAAAGGCGACGACGCCGCCGCGCTTGGGGCGGATCCAATAGGCCTGCGGCTTGACGCCGCTTTCCTTCGGCGGCCGGCGCCATTCGTAGAAACCGGTGGCCGGGATCAGGATACGGCGATGGCGCATGGCCGCGCGGAAGGACGCCTTGCCGATCGCCGTCTCGGAGCGGGCGTTGATCAGCAGCGGAAACTCCTTCATGTCCTTTACCCAGCCGGGGATCAGACCCCAGCGGGCAAGGAAGGCACGGCGCTCCGGCAGGTTGCTGCCCGGCTCACGTTTTTCCGAGGACATGACGACGAGGATCGGCTGGGTCGGCGCGATATTGTAGCGTGCCGGGAAATCGTCGAGATCCGCCAGGCTAAAGAATTCCGAAATATCCTTGGGGGTCGCCGTCAGGGCGTAGCGTCCGCACATGCAAACTATGTGGCATCGGGCTTTCAAAGGGTCAAGCGCCGATCAGGCGCTGACGTCATGCGCTCCTGGGGCCGAATAGGATGATCGCCCCGCCGACCAGGCACACCGTGACGCCGAGAATATCCCAGCGGTCCGGCACCCGGGCCTCGATGGCCCAGAGCCAGAGGATCGAGGCGAGGATATAGATGGCGCCATAGGCCGCATAGGTGCGCCCCGCCGCCTCGCTCGGCACCAGCGCCAGCAGCCAGGCGAAAACGACCAGCGATACCATGCCCGGCACCAGCCACCAGACCGGCTTTTCCAGCCTGAGCCAAGCCCAGAAGGCGAAACAACCGGCGATCTCGGCAAGGGCGGCGAGGAAGTAGAGGGTGTAGGTTTTCATCGATTGCCTACCCGAAATCCTGCGGCTTCACATCCTGCGCACCGTGCATGACCCGGAGAACCACGATCCGGTCGAGATAGGAGCGATAGTAGATGCAGCGTTGCCGATAGGGAAAGCCGCGCAGGCCGGGCGAAATATGGTCACGCGGCGAACCGGTGAAATCCACCTCGGCAATCCAGGCGATCTTGGCGGTGATGTCCGCCAGGAATTCCCGGGCATAGAAGGGACTGCTTTCTGCGATAAAGTGACGGATGGCACGCAGGTCTTCGCGCGCAAGAGGTGCTACGATGAGGCGCTTGGGGCTAATGACCGTCGCCTTCGCTCATGACGTCGGCAAGCAGGTCTGCACCCGAGGCATATTCCTCACCGAGGCCCGCCTCGATTTCGGCATCCGCCGCATTAATCGCATGGCGGAGCGACTGGATGCGCATCTCGTAGTCCGCAAGCATACGTATGCCTGCCCGAACGGCTTCGGTCTCGGTGCCAAAGCGGCCGTTCTTGACCAGATCGGACAGGATGCCATCATAGGCGTCGCCCAGCGAGAATGTTTTCGCACGTGCCATGGCAAGCTCCTTTGCATGAAACATACGATAAAATGCAATACTTTTACAATACCGGCTGGACGGATGCGGTAGGTCGGCCTCATCAGGGCCGATGTAAATTATCTGCTTACATATCTTGACGACGCGTAAGCAATGTACTTACATATCCCATGATCAAATCCTTCAGGAATAAGGTTCTGGCGGCCTTGTTCGAAACCGGAAAGACGGGGAAAATCGATGCAAAGATGCACAAGCGCATCCTTGTGCGGTTGGACCGTGTCGAAGCGGCGGAGCGCCCGGAGGATATGAACCTGCCAGGGTTTGATTTTCATGCCCTGCATGGCTTCAATCCGACCCGTTATACCGTTCATGTCAATGGACCGTGGTGCATCACATTCGAATTCGACGGTAAGGACGCCGCCCGTGTCGATTTCGAGCAATATCATTGAGGCGGCGGTTTGGATGATGTCGATGGCGGAATATGAAGTAAGAAGGCCGATCCAGCGTTGCCCGTCACATCCCGGCGCGTTGCTCGAGGAGATCATCCCGGCAACCGGCAAGACAAAGGTCGAGATCGCCGGACTGCTCGGCATCTCCCGCCAGCAACTCTACGATATCCTGCGCGAGCGCAAGCCCGTCTCGCCGAATGTCGCAGCCCGGCTCGGGAAGATGTTCGGCGATGGTGCCGTTATCTGGCTGCGCATGCAGGCCGCCCATGACGCCTGGCACGCGGAACGCGAGGTGGATGTCAGCAAGATTCCCACTTTGAGCGCGGCGTGAAGCATTCTCGGCCCAGTGAACCATAAAGACCGTAACATGCCCTCCTCTCCCCAAGCCGCGTCCTCCGCCATTCTCGAACGAGATGGCCGGTTTCTGCTGATTCGGCGGGTGAACCCGCCGTCGATGGATCTGTTCGCGTTTCCGGGCGGGCGGGCGGAGCCCGGCGAGACGCCGGACCAGACGGCGGTGCGGGAATTTCTCGAGGAGACCGGCATTCCGGTGCGCAATCCCGTCCTCTTCGCGACCTACGACTTGAAGAGCGAGAAAGAGGACAGGCGGCATTTCTTTCTGTCGGTGTTCCGTGTGGAGGCCGATCCCGACGCCCAGGCGATCGCCGCCGACGATGCGGCCGATGCCGGCTGGTATACGGTCGAGGAGATCCGCGGCCTGGCTGTGCCGGCGAGCGTGCTCGAATGCGCCGAGAGGCTGGCGGCGGAGATCAATGCCCGCTAAGAATGCTCGCAAAACCGGCGCAATCGCGCCGCATCGGGACCCGTTCATGACGCTCATTCCGCGACTTGGCTGCCTGACGCTACTGGCAATCCTGGCGGCGACGCCGCTTGCCGCCCAGCCGACGAAACAGCAGCCGGCGGCACCGCCCCCGCCTCCGCCGGCCGAGGAAAAGCCGGCGCCCTATGACGTGCAGTTGACGCGGCTTGCGGAAGTGCTCGGCTCGATCCAGTATCTTCGCACGCTGTGCGGCGTCCCGACATCCGAATGGCGGGCCTCGATGCAGCAGCTACTGGATGCCGATACCGGCACCGAACCGAAGCGCCGCGAGCGGTTGACGGCGGCCTTCAATCGGGGGTACCGGTCGTTTGCCGCCGTGCACACGTCCTGTACGGATGCGGCAAGGACCGCCGAGGAGCGTTATCGTATCGAAGGCGCAACACTTGCGACAGAAATCGCCGCGCGCTTCGGAAATTAGAGGATTATTTACCTCTTTTGGCAGGAGGCCGTGTCGTTTTGATAAAAGGCTGATAAAGTTTTTAACGGGCTAGTAATTAAACGGGCACCGAGGACGACAGAATGCAGACAGGCCGCAACGACATCGACGACATGATTGTGCATGAGAAGATGCAGGCTGCCTTGGAATATCAGAGTGAGGCATGGGCAGACGGCCGTGCCGACGGTATCGAGCCGGAAATCATCGCCGACGCAGCTCTGGTACTTGCCATGCGGGAAACCATCCGCATTCATGGAGAAATGGGCGCCGAAGCCATGCTCGATTCGCTCAAGAGCCGCATGCTCGCCGGCGAATTCTCCCCCGAGCGCACTGTTCAATAACGATAGAGGTTTCCCGTGCGAAACGCGGCGGAAACGACGATAGCCCAACTGATCATCCGCCTTTCGGCGGCAACGATGCTTGCCGCGGCGGTCGGCGGCCACGCTCTTGCGTTGTCCGAGCTGCGCCCGGGCGACGAGCCCAGCCAACCCGAGCAGGGACAGAGCCGCGCCATCCTCCAGGCCTTCGAAGGTACGACCCTGCCGCAGCCGGGTCCTGCGATCAATCGGTCGGCACAGGCCGGCGACGCCAAGACGACCGCCCCCCCGGCGGATCCCAACGCCGCCAAGCCCGCGCCGGCCGACAGCAAGCCGGCGGAGATCATCCGCGACATGACCAAGTTGCCGGCGCCGGTCAAGCACATGCGCGAACAGCTCGTCGAGGCCGCAGCCTCCGGCGACATCGCCCGCCTGCGTGCCCTGATGGGAACAGGTGCCACCCAGACGCAGGTGATGAACGGCGAGTTCGAGGACCCGATCGAAACGCTGAAGAGCTTTTCGGGCGACGCGGAAGGCCAGGAGATCCTCGCCATCCTGCTCGACATCCTGTCCACCGGTGCTGCGCATTTCGACGTCGGCACGCCGGACGAGGCCTATGTCTGGCCCTATTTCGCAGGAAAGCAGCTTTCGACGCTGACGCCGCCCGAACGGGTCGACCTTTTGCGCATCGTGACGGCCGGCGACCTCGCCGGCATGGAAGAGAACGGCAACTACAACTTTTTCCGCGCCGGCATCAGCCCGGACGGCAAATGGAAGTTCTTCTCCGGCGGCGACTGAGCGCTTTCCGATAGTTTTTTTTCACCGGCCTCATGGCGACTGTGTTGATGGGTGCAGGTTGGCGCGCCCAGCCGATCTCCTCTCTTTGAGGGGGGAGATGCCCGGCAGACCAGAGGGGGTGTCACGGCATATTCCGCCGCCACTGCATTTGCCGCCCGGCATGCCTTGCCGCCGCCCCTGCGAAGACTTAACTCTCAGGTTCAGAACAACCGGATTCCCGTGCCATGCCCGCCGCCTTTCTTCCCTCGCGAAGCCTGATCCGCCTCACCGGCAAGGATGCGCAGGATTTCCTGCAGGGGCTAATCACCACCGACATCGATTCGCTGCCGGAAGGTGAAGCCCGGCCGGGTGCGCTCCTGACGCCCCAGGGCAAGATCCTGTTCGATTTCCTGGTCTGGCGGGAGGGAGACGGTTTCCTCATCGAAACCGAGACGACCCAGCGCGAGGCGCTGATGCGGCGGCTGACGATGTACAAGCTGCGCGCAGCCGTGGATATCACGGCCGGTCCGGAAGACGGAATCACCGTGTTCTGGGGTGATGATTCGGGCAAGGGCTCGGTGAAGGATGCTGCCTTTGCCAAGGCCGGAATCCCCCTCGCCCGCGCTCCCGGCAAGCTGGATGACGGGCCGGAAGCAGCCTATCACGCGCTGCGTATCGAAGCCGGCATCTCTCTCTCCGGGCACGACTATGCGTTGCAGGACGCCTTTCCGCACGACGTGCTGCTCGACCAGACGAGCGGACTTTCCTTCCGCAAGGGCTGCTATGTCGGCCAGGAGGTCGTGTCCCGCATGCAGCATCGCGGCACGGCGCGGCGACGGGTCGCGATCGTTTCGGGCGAAGCGGCCCTGCCCGCTTCCGGCACCGAGATCATAGCCGGCGGCAAGCCGGTCGGCACGCTCGGATCGGTCGCCGGAAACAAGGGGCTGGCGATCGTGCGCATCGACCGCGTCGGCGACGCCCTGGCACGCGGCGTGCCGCTATCCGCCGGCGACGTGACCGTCAGCCTGGCGCTTCCGGCCTGGAGCGGGCTCTCCTTCCCCGTCGAGGCTGAAGAGGCCGAGACGTGAGCCCAGTGGTGACGGCACCACGTGCCTGGCAACGGATGCTGTCGGGACGCCGGCTCGACCTGCTCGATCCCTCGCCGCTCGACATCGAAATCTCCGATATCGCCCACGGGCTTGCCCGCGTCGCCCGCTGGAACGGCCAGACGCGCGGCGACCACGCCTTTTCCGTCGCCCAGCACTGCCTTGTCGTCGAGGAGATCTTTCGCCGCTGCAACGAGGCCTGCACGGCCGATGCGCTGCAGATGACGATGCTGCACGATGCGCCGGAATATGTGATCGGCGACATGATCTCGCCGTTCAAATCGGTGGTCGGTGGCGGCTACAAGGCGGTCGAACAGCGGCTGGAGGCGGCGATCCACCTGCGTTTCGGCCTGCCGCCGCATCCGACCCGCGAGCTGAAGGCGCTGATCAAAAAGGCCGACACGATCGCTGCCTTTTTCGAGGCCACCGAACTTGCCGGCTTCTCGGTCGCCGAGGCGCGGAAATTCTTCGGCCAGCCGCGCGGCATCACCCGAGACATGCTGCCGATCCAGCCGATGCCGGCGCTGACGGCGCAGCAGCTTTTCCTCGACCGGTTCCATCAGATCGAGGCCGAGCGCGCAGGCAAGGCGCCATGACCGCGATCGTCGTCTGCCCGCTGAGCTCCATCGCCGAGACAGCCGTCCGCCACAAGGCGCGCGAAATGGTGAGCCTGATCGCCGAGAGCCAGGACTTTCACCGGCCGGGCGTGATTTCCGCCGAGCGCCACCTGAAGCTGGCGATGAACGACATCGGTTTTGCCGGCACCGGCGGCCTGATCGCGCCGAGCGAGGCGCATGTGGAAAGCCTGATCGGCTTCGTGCGCGACTGGGACCAGGCAGCGCCGATCGTCATCCATTGCTGGATGGGCGTCTCCCGCTCACCTGCCGCAGCGGTGATCGCCGTTCTCTCGCTACACCCGGAGGAGGACGATTTCGCGCTGGCTGCGAGGCTTCGCAGCGTCGCGCCGCATGCGACCCCGAATACGCGGCTGATCGAGATCGGTGACCGGCTGCTCGCCCGCAACGGCCGGCTGATTGCTGCCATCAAGGGGATAGGCCGCGGCGCCGAGACCGATGGCCGGGCCTCCTTCATCCTGCCGCTAAAAATCTCGCCTTGAACCAGAAAGTTGAATTTTCCTAATTGTTTAGCTCGGGGTGAAAAAGCTCCACTTTTATCTTGACGTCGCGGCCTGCTGCCCCAATTAACGGCGAAACTAAAATCAGGAGCAGACCGCCGGATGGACCAGGCGTCGGAATTCGTTGTGGCGACCAGGGCGGCGCTCGCTCAGTTGAGCGCGCTGGCGGTGCAATATTCCTTCTCCGCCGTCGGCGCGATCGTTCTCCTCATTCTCGGCTGGATGGCAGCCGGCCTGATCAGCCGCTGGGCCCATCGCGGCCTGTCGCGCATCCACGGCATTGACGCGACGCTGTCGCAATTCTTCTCCAACATCATCCGTTATGCGATGCTGGTTCTCGTCGTCGTCATGGTGCTCGGCCAGTTCGGTGTGCAGACGGCATCGGTGCTTGCCGCCCTCGGCGCGATCGGCCTTGCGGTCGGCCTCGCGTTGCAGGGCACGCTGCAGAACATCGCGGCGGGCATCATGCTCCTGGTCCTGCGGCCGTTCCGGGTCGGCGAGAGCATCGAGACCGGCAGCGTCACCGGCACAATCGTCGATGTCGGGCTGTTTGCGACCGAGCTTCGGACCGCCGACGGCGTCTATCGGCTGGCGCCCAACTCGACATTGTGGAACGTGCCGATCACCAACTACAGCCGGCTGAAGACGCGCCGCAACGAGATTTCGGTCAGTATCGGCACCGACCGCGATATCGGCCGGACCCAGGCGAAACTGATGGCGATCGCCAGCGGCGACAAGCGGGTGCTGAAGGATCCGGCACCGACCGTCTACGTGGCCGAATTCGATGCCGGCAGCGCCAAACTGACGCTGCGCTACTGGACGAAGAGCAGCGACTGGTGGGAAACCGGCCGCGACCTGACCAGGGAGGTCAAGCTCGCCTTTGACAAATTCCCCGGCGATAAATTCCCTGGCGACAAATCGCCGGAACAGATTCCAGACCCTCAGGAAGAAACCCGCGACGTCACCGGCGAGAGCGGACCTCCGGCTCCTCACGGTGCGGACGAACCGGTCACGCAGCGGACCTGAAGGAAAGGATGCATCGGGGCCGGCTTTTTACGAGGAAGCCGGCCCCGATGCCCAAATTTTTACGAGAATCGAATCGGCGATCGCCGTCACACGGCCTTGAGGTCGTATTCCTCGCTGCCCGACCAGACGATGTCCCAGGACGCTCCCGGGCGTACGTTGCGGATGGCAGTCGGCTCGAAGGCGACGAGGCAGCGGCCTTGATCGTGCCGCACCGACGGATAGATCAGTCCGTCATGGCCGTCGCGCCTCAACCTTTCGGCAAGCGCCTGCCCCTGGGGGTAACCGATCGCCGGATCCGGATCGAGCGCCGGGTGGCCGCGTTCGTCGGTGATGTCCGGATACTCGCCGATAAAATCCGCCAGCAGTTCCACATAACGCGCGGTCTCCTCGAAAAGGCCGACGAAGCGCAGTTCCCGTGTCTTGTGGAAGGCGACCTCGGCAATCGATGTCATCGTGTCCCAGCTGCAGTACCAGGCGCCGCGGTTTTCATCGTTGAAGCGGTTCCCGCCTTTTCGCGTGTAGGTGAAGGCCGCGTTGATATGGGTGTTGCCGTAGACCTGCAGGTCGTGCTTGCGGCGTTTCCAGGCGAGCTCGCGGCGGTCGAGATAGAGGTTCAATCCCCGCTCGGCTGTCAGCCGCGCGCTGGTCATGCCCTCGATCTCGGCAAGAATCGCCAGTTCCTCGTCGCTATCCACCAGACCGCGCAGGCTCGGCGGCTTATGGTAGGTCGCCGGGATCAGCCGCACGAGGCCCCGGTCGCTGACCGGCGTGACGATCACGCGCCGCCCCGCAGGGCGTCGAGGTAGTTTCGGACGGCAAGGAATTGGGGCAACCCCTCCTCGATCAGCGTATCGATCGGGCGGGTGCCGCGGAACAGCGGCCCCTCGTTCGGCAACGTCATCCACCTGGAAGCGATCGGGTCGCTGAAATAGAGTTTTAGGGCCTTATAGATGCCGATGACGGCGCTGAGGCGCAACATCTGGTCCTTGGTCAAGCCGCCCGAATAGCCCGGTTTTCGAGCACGTTTCCAGGTGCTTTCGGACATATCCGCCAGGGCCGCCGCCTCGTTCACCGGCACGCCCCATTCGGCGACGACGTTGCTGAATGCCTTCAGCGCGACGGCCGCCAGCTGCTCTGCTTTTTCTTTTCTGGCGGCGACTTCCATGGGCAAGGCTCCTTTGAGTCGAGAGCAAATGTAGTTCATTTGCACTCAATGTAAAGGTCAAATGGCCTCTATAGCTCGGGAGATCCTTACTGCGACATGGTCGAGCGGTGGGCCCAGCCGGTCATGCGCCTCTCGATCCAGGCCATCAGCGCATACATGGCGATGCCTTCGACGGCGAGCATCAAGAGGCCGGCGAAGACCAGCGGCACGTTGAACTGGCTCTGGGCCGAACTCATCATGTTGCCGAGGCCGTAATTGGAAGCGACGGTTTCCGACACGACGGAGCCGACGAAGGCGAGCGTGATCGCCACCTTCAGCGAGCCGAAGAAATAGGGCATCGAGCGCGGAATGCCGACCTTCAGCATGATGTCGAGCTTCTTTGCGCCGAGCGCGCGCAGCACGTCCTCGGTCTCCGGCTCGATCGTGGCAAGGCCGGTCGCGACGTTGACGACGATCGGGAAGAAGGAGATCAGGAAGGCGGTTAATATGGCCGGTACGGCGCCGATGCCGAACCAGATGACCAGGATCGGCACGAGCGCCACCTTTGGGATGGCGTTGAAGCCGATCATCAAAGGGTAAAGCCCGGCATAGATCGCCTTCGACCAGCCGATGAAGAGGCCGATCGCAAGGCCAGCGACGACGGCGATCGCGAAGCCGACGGTGGTCGTATAAAGTGTCTGCAGCGAGTTCTTCCAGATCGGCGACCAGTATTGGACGATCGCCTGAAAGACGCGGGAGGGCGCCGGAAGGATGGTCGGCGGCGTCTGCAGCACGATGACCAGCAGTTCCCAAAGGACGAAGAGCCCGATCGTGTAGAGCCAGGGGGCGAGCTTCACCCAGTTTATGCGCTGGGCAAGCGGCTTCGCCGGCGTGGCGGAGGCGGCGGTATTTCCGGTCACGACACTCATGCGACCACCCTCGCGCTGGCGATTTCGCCATGCAGTTCATGCACCATGTCGTTGAAGGCCTTTTCGTACATGACTTCCAGATCGCGGGGCCGCGCGAAGGGCACGGTATGTTCCTTCAGCACCTTGCCGGGACGGGCGCTCATCACGAAGATGCGGTCGGCGAGGAAGGTCGCCTCGCGCAGGTCATGGGTGACGAGGACGATGGTGACGCCTTGGGCCGCGTGCAGGTCGCGGATGACGCACCACAGTTCCTCGCGGGTAAAGGCGTCGAGCGCGCCGAAGGGTTCGTCGAGCATCAGCAGTTCGGGTTCGTGGATGAGTGCGCGGCAGAGATTGGCACGCTGCTGCATGCCGCCGGAAAGCTGCCAGGGAAATTTCGAGCCGAACCCTTTCAGGCCGACGGTTTCGAGCAGGTGCTCGGCCTTCTCGACATATTCCTTCTTGTTGGCGCGCAGGCGGTGGCGATGTCTCTCGACAATTTCGAGCGGCAGCAGGATGTTGTCGAGCGTGGTGCGCCAGGGCAGCATGGTCGGGTTCTGGAAGGCCATGCCGACGATCGAGACCGGCTTGGTCACCTGTTTGTCCGCCACGATCACCACGCCGCTCTGCGGGATGTGGAGGCCGGTGACCAGTTTCATCAATGTCGACTTGCCGCAGCCGGACGGGCCGACGACGGCCGCGAACTCCCCCTTGCCGACCTTCATGGTGAGGCCGGAGACGGCAAGCGTGCCGGCCGCGCCGCCATAGCGCATGTCGACATTGTCGATGGTAACGAGGTGCGTCATTGGGTTTCTTTCTTTCCCGCTGCCGTCATGAATGTCCCCTCACTTGCGATTTCTAACACTTAGCTACGCTAAGATGTTGAAATCGCTTTCTCTCCCGCAAGGGGAGAGATAGAGATGCCGCATCGCTGCGGGTTTACCTCTCCCTTGGCGGGAGAGGTTACAAAATCAAGATCTTAGCGAAGCTAAGTCTTAGATTTTGTTGGTGAGGGGGTCCAAGTCCGCCCGCAACGTCACAAACTACGGCAGCATACGCTCCGCCTTGGCAGGCAGGAAGCTGGCGTCGAAAACCTGCTCAGCCTTGACGTTGCCCTTGAGGCCCATGGAGACCTTCAGCGTGTCGATCGAGGCGGCAAGGCGGGTCGGGTCGATGCCCCCGAAGCCGTTGGCGACCACGTAAGGCGTCTTGATATTCATCGCATTCGCCATCTTGAGGCGCTCGAGCTCGATATCCTTGTTGAGCGTCTCGTTGCGCTTGAGAACGGCGGTAACGCCCTCTTCCGGCTTGGCGACGGCATCGGCAAAGCCCTTGGCAAGCGCCTTCAGGAAGCCCTTGACGGCGGCCGGGTTCTTGGCCGCGAAATCGGTGTTGATCAGCACCGCGTTGCCATAGAGGTTGAGGCCGTGCTCGGCCATCAGGATGGTGGCGATGTCGTCATCCTTGATGCCCTGGGCCTTCAGGTTGAGGATGACCGAGAACGCGAAACCGAAGACCGCGTCGACCTTGCCCTGGGCGAGCATCGGCTCGCGGACCGGGAAGCCGATCGATTCCAGCGTGATCTTCGAATCGTCGATCTTGGCGACCTGCTTGAAGGCCTTCCACTGCGCGAAGGCACCATCCGGAGGAGGCGCGCCGAGCTTCTTGCCTTCCAGCGACTTCGGATCGGTGGTGATGCCGAGCGACTTGCGGCCGACGACCGCAAAGGTCGGGCGCTCGTAGACCATCATCGCGGCCTTGATCTTCTGGGATGAATCCTCGTCGAGGAACTTGATCAGCGAGTTGATGTCACCGAAACCCATCTGGTAGGCGCCGGTGGCGACGCGCGGGATCGCCTCGACCGAGCCGTTGCCGGTGTCGATGGTGACGTCGAGGCCTTCGGCCTTGAAGTAACCCTTGTCCTGGGCGAGCAGGAAGCCGGCGGCCGGGCCTTCGAATTTCCAGTCGAGCGTGAACTTGACCGCGGTTTGCGCCACAGCCTGGCCGGCCGGCATGGAAAAGCCGGCAGCAAGCGCCAGTGCCGCGACGGCCGAAAGTTTTGAGAGCAGTCTGCGCGAGATCATGAAAGGTCGTCCCCCTGGAGTTTTTTGTGCGGATGGCCTGCATCCAAGCGCTTATTCAGGGGCCGCGCAAGTCGAAACTGCACATAAAACAATCATATTTTCATATCGCATACTCAATATGCATATGCAACTTTGGTGCACATGACGCCGCCTATCTTTTCAGCAGGAGCCGCCGCGCCACCTGGGACCGTCCGGACCACGTTGCAAAGGACCTGCCGGCTACCGGATGCAGCAAACGGAACTCCGAAACGACAATAGTTTCCAAGGCTTCCGATTGGAAATTGGCTGTGGAACGGCTCTTCCCTTCCCTCGTCCGGCAATTGTATAAACGCACGACCGAACTCTTCACTCGCGAGCGTGCCGATGATCGAAATCCTCCTTCTGCTGCTGGTGATCCTGATGACAGGTCTCCACCGCAAGACATCGGCCCGGGTGACGTTGCTTGAAAAGGAGCTCGAGGCGGTCAAGGCCGATCTCCTGGCTCGGCAACCGGTCTCCGCTGCCACGCCCATGGCGACGCCTGCGGCCGTTCCAGCCGCAGCGGCGGCTGTCACCACCGAGACGGTCGTCGAGGAACCGCCTGCTCAGGCAGAGCCGGTGCCCGAGGCTGTTCCGGCTGCGCCCGCGGCCCTGCCGGAGGAGACGATCGCGGCGAGCACGACGGCCGAGGAGGCTCCGGCAATAGAAGAGGCTCCTGCACCGGCTGTAGCGAGGGCACCGACGCCGGCCAAACCGAAGACCAAAGAAAACCTCGAAAGCTATCTCGGTGCCCGCTGGCCGGTCTGGGTCGGCGGCGTGGCGCTTGCCTTCGGCGGCATCTTCCTGGTGCGAGCCTCGATCGAGGCCGGCCTGCTCGGACCCGGCGCACGCCTCGTGCTCGCCTGCCTGTTCGGCCTCGTCCTGATGGCCGGCGGCGAGATCGTGCGGCGCCGGGCGATGCCGCAGGTATCCGACCGGTTCAGCAATGCGATGATCCCCGGCGCGCTGACGGCGGCGGGTGCAGTGACGCTGCTGGGCGCGATCTATGCGGCCTACGGCGTCTACGGATTCATCGGCGCAACGCCGGCCTTCGTCCTCCTCGCGCTCGTATCCTTCGCAACCCTTGGACTGTCGCTGCTGCACGGGCAGGCGCTGGCCGGACTCGGCCTGCTCGCTTCGCTGCTGACGCCGGCCCTGGTCGCCAGCGAACAACCGAACCCCAATGCGCTGTTCGCCTTCCTCTGCCTCACCTGGGTGGCCGTCAATGCCGCCTCGCGCTTCCGCCGCTGGACGATCGTGCCGATGCTCGCCAATATCGGCATCGGGCTCTGGGCGATCGCCTACACGTTCGGCGCCGCCGAGTTCGACCCGATGCCGTCGACGCTGACGCTGATCGTGATGATCGCCGGCACCGGCTTCTTCTGGCCTGGCGCAGCCTATGGCACCGACCGTGTGGCAAAAAGCGGCTGGAGCGGGCTGCTCGGGCGCCAGCCGCTGGCCATCACGCTCTCGGTTGCGATCATGTCGGTGCTGCCGGCGCTCGCCATGCTGGTGGCGGACTCGGTCACCGGCATCGATCCGTACTTCGCCTCCGCTGCCGTGATCGCGGCCCTCGCCGCACTCGGCGCCAGCCGCGCCTACACGGTTTGGCCGGCGATGATCGCCGCCTGCGGGTCGGTGCTGGTCCTTGCCGTCGTGGCGCTGATGCTGCTCGATACCTATGTGCCGCAACCGGTCGGCAACGAACCGCTGCCGGTCGTGACCTATGCGACGGAAATCGCCATCAGCCTGCTGCTCGGGGCAGTGTTCACGCTGCTCGGCTTTGCGTTCCTGAAGCGCTTCCGCAGGACGGAGCCGGAATTTTCGATAGTCTGGAGCGTGCTGATGTCCGGCGTGCCGGTGGCGCTGGCGACAATCAGCTTCCTCAATTTCGGCAATCTCGGACGCGACTGGACGCATGGGCTTTACGGGGTCGGCCTCGGCCTCGTGCTGCTGGCCGGCGCCGAATGGCTGTTCCGCGAGCGTGACGAGACGAGCGATGGACGCATCGACTGGGCGGCCAATTTCTTCATCGCCGGCTCGTTTGCCGGCTTCACGTTCGCGCTGCACGCGCTGACCAACGGCATCGTCACCACCATTCTCCTGTCCGTGCTGGGCTTTGCCTATGTGCTGGGCATGCGGGCGCGGCCATGGCCGGCGCTTCCCTGGATGATGGCGGCGGCGATCCTGATCGTGTTCGGCCGGATCGCCTGGGAGCCGACGCTGATCGGCCAGAACAGTCTCGGCACCACGCCGTTCTTCAACGCGCTTCTGCCGGGCTACGGCATTCCGACGCTGCTGGCGATCGTGACGGCCTATCTCCTGAGGGGTTCTTCCGATTTCCGCATCCGCAACCTGATGCAGGCGCTTGCATCGCTTGCCGCTCTCATGACGGTTGCCGTTCTGGTCCGCCACGCGATGAACGGCGGCGTGCTCGACGACCGGGTGCCGACGCTTGGCGAACAGTCGATCTACACGCTGCTGACGGTCGGCTTCTCGGGCATATTGATGACACTCGACCTCAAGTCGCCGAGCCCGGTGTTCCGCTGGGGTTCGATGATCGCCGGCGTGCTTGCGACGATCAACGTTCTGTCGCTGCACGTGTTTGCGCTCAACCCCTATTTCAGCGGCGAAAACACCGGCGCCTGGCCTTTCCTAAACCTGCTGCTGCTCGGTTATCTTCTGCCCGGCCTCGCCTATGCGCTCGTTGCCTATTACGCACGCGGACGGCGGCCGATGCCCTACGTGATCATGCTGGCGCTCGCCGGGGCGGTGCTCGGTTTCCTCTGGGCGACACTTTCCGTGCGGCGCTTCTGGCAGGGTGAAAACATCGCCGACTGGAAGGGCTTCATTGCGGCCGAGACCTATACCTATTCCGTGGTCTGGCTGCTGATCGGCGTGGCGCTGCTGGCGATCGGCTCAAAGCTCGACGCCAAGAGCCTGCGGCTTGCCTCCGCCGCTCTCGTGCTGGTCGCGGTGGTAAAAGTATTCCTGGTCGACATGTCGAACCTCGAAGGGATCCTCCGGGCGCTGTCCTTCATCGGGCTCGGTGCGGTGCTGATCGGGATCGGGCTTTTCTACCAGCGCATCCTGGTGAACAAGAGCGGTGAACCCGCAGCTATCGATTCCCAGGAACCCGCTTCGTGACCGTTTCGCTTATCGCCGCCTTTTCACCCTTCGAGGCGCTTGCCGAGACCCTGATCCCGCACGCGACCGAAGGCGACGACGGCTCGCACGACATCGCCCATATCCTGCGCGTCTTCCGTAACGCGATGCGCATCCATGCCAAGGAAGGCGGCGACGGGCGGGTGCTCGCCGCTGCCGTGCTGCTGCACGATTGCGTTTCGGTGGAGAAGAACTCGCCGCTGCGGGCGCAGGCCTCGCGGCTGGCGGCGGAAAAGGCCGCAACCATCCTTGCCGATTTCGGCTGGGACAAGCCGAATATCGCGGCCGTAGCACATGCGGTGACGGCCCACAGCTTTTCGGCGAACATAACGCCCGAGACGCTGGAGGCGAAGATGCTACAGGATGCGGACCGGCTCGATGCGATCGGCATGGTGGGGGCGGCGCGCTGTTTCTATATCGCCGGGCGGATGGGGTCCGGCCTCTACGACCCGGCCGATCCGCTCGCCAAACATCGACCGCTCGACGACAAGGCTTTTGCGATCGACCATTTCGAGGTGAAACTGTTCAAGCTCGCTGACGGCTTTCAGACGGCGACGGGCCGCGCGCTTGCCACCGAACGGCATGAGCGCCTGCGCCAGGTGCTCGACCTCTTCATCGACGAGATCTGAAGGAGAAACCATGCGGATCAGCGAACTCAACTTCTATCCCCTGAAAAGCGGCCGCGGCATTGCGCTTGACCACGCGGAGATCACGGCCGCGGGCATTCCCAGCGACCGGGAGATGATGGTCGTCGATCCGACAGGCATGTTCATCACCCAGCGGGAACTGCAGTCTCTCGCCCGGCTTCAGGTCTATCCGGGAACCGATGCCGTGCGCTTCGCGATGGAAGGTCAGGGCGAGATCAGCATCGCCCGACCGCCGGCTGAGCGGCGCATGGAAACCGTGGTGTGGAAATCCAGCGTCAACGCGGCGCTTGCCGACGATGCGGCCAATGCGACGCTGTCGGAATGGCTCGGGCGCGATATCCGGCTGGTGTTCTTCGATGATGAGGCAAGGCGCGTCGCAAGCCCGGAATGGGCGGGCGACAATTCGCCGGTGACGTTTGCCGACGGCTACCAGGTGCTGGTGACCACGACCGGGTCGCTTGCCGCGCTCAATGCGGACATGGCGGCGAGAGGCGAAGGCTCGGTCGGCATGGAACGGTTCCGGCCGAACATCGTGCTCGACCACGACGAACCTTGGGCGGAGGACGGCTGGACCGGCATCGAGATCGCCGGCATCCGCTTCGATTTCGTCAAGCCCTGCGCCCGCTGCATCATGACCACCCAGGACCAGCAGACCGGTTCGCGCGACGTGCCGGACCCGATCCCCGCTATGGGCCGCATCCGCATGTCCGCCGACCGGCGCGTGCCCGGCCCGCTGTTCGGCTGGAACGCCGTGCCGCGCGGCACCGGCCATATCAAGGTCGGCGATATCGCGACGGTGGTTGCCGAGCGGGCAGAGGCCTGGGCGATCAAGCGGCGGGACTGAGACGACTGACGGACATTCGTTCGCGGCGGAGGCTCTGGATTGTCGAGGTGCCGCCCCTCATCCGCCTGTCGGCACCTTCTCCCCGTTTTGACGGGGAGAAGGAGTTATGCCGCACCGTGGCGGCTCCCCCTCGCCCCGTTAAAAACGGGGAGAGGGTCGCCGAGCGTAGCGGAGGCGGGGTAAGGGGCCGCCTCGCCCAAGAGATCACCTGAGGAGATCACTCCGCCGGGTTCAACACCCCCGCCGCCGGCACCGCCTGCCGATCCGGTCGGCTCAGCAATCCGTAACCGGCGAGCATGGTGGTGAGCGCCACCGCGCCGCCGGCGACGGCGACCCAGAAGCCATTGGAGGCGCCGTAGGCATCGATCGTCCAGCCGGCGAGCGAGGAGCCGGCGGCAAAGCCGATGCTGACGCCGGTCATCGCATAGGTGATGCCTTCCGTGACCTGCGACGAGGGAACGATGCGCTCGATCAGGGTCATGGCGCTGATGAAGGTCGGCGAGATCGCGGCCCCGGCAAGGAAGATGACAGCCGTCAGCGCCCAGAGGCTGCCGACGAAAGGCATGGGCAGCGTGGTGACGGCGGCGACCAGGCTTGCGAAGAGCAGCCGGCGGGCCAGCGACGACTTGAACTTGATGGCGCCGAAAACGAGGCCGACCACGAAGGAGCCGGCGGCATAGGCCGACAGGATGTAGCTGGCGGCCCCCTTGTTGCCCAGCGCTTCCGAGAAGGCGACGACCGAGACTTCCGCGGTGCCGAAAATGGTGCCCATGCCGGCAAAGACCACGACCAGGAACCACATGGGCAGCAGCCGCATGACCGAACCGCCGCCTTTCATCCGCTGCGGATCGACTTTCGGCTCGGTCGACTTCTGGACCACGAACAGCGCCGTGCCGACGGCGAGGAAAGCGGCGGAGGCGAGCACGCCCGCTTCCGGGAAGAACGCGACGCTCAAACCGATGCCGAAGACCGGGCCGCAGATATAGACGAGTTCGTCCATCACCGATTCGAAGGCGAAGGCGGTGTGCAGTTCCGGCCGGTCCCGATAGATTTCCGACCAGCGGGCGCGCACCAGCGCCATCATGCTCGGCATAAGCCCGGCGACGAAGGCGAAGGCGAACAGCGTCCAGTTCGGCCAGCGCATCCAGGCGGCGGCAGCAAGGCCGACAAGCGCCAGGAGGGTGATGATCGTGGTCGGCACCAGCACCGCCGACTGGCCCCGGGCATCCACCCAGCGCGACACCTGCGGGGAGATGAAGGCGTTGGCGAGTGCGAAGGTGGCCGAGACGGCGCCGGCCAGCCAATATTCGCCATGCGTCTGGGACAGCATGGCGACAAGGCCGATCGTCGTCATCGGCAGCGGCAGCCGCGCCACGAAAGCAGCGGCGGAAAAACCTTTGGTACCCGGCCTTGCGAATATTTCGCGATAGGGATTGGGCATAACCTGCTCCTTGGGTTATTTTGAATGAGGACTTACATACGCCGCGTATGTGAGGTAAATAGTCGCATACGTTTCGTATGTCAATTCACATACGGCACGTATGCGAATAATTCGGAGTCCGCATGGCAGAAAAGATGGCAGACAAGATCGCACCCGAGATGGCTCCCGGCACGGGCCCGAAGAGCGCCGCCAGGCCGCGCAAGGAAATGATCGCCGAAACGAAGGCCAAGCTGATCGCCGCCGCACGGCATGCGTTTGCGCGCCAAGGTTATGCGGAAGCCTCGATGGACGATTTCACCGCCGGCGCCGGGCTGACGCGCGGGGCGCTCTATCACCATTTCGGCGACAAGAAGGGCCTGCTGATGGCGGTGGTCATGCAGATCGACGCGGAGATATCCGATCGGCTCTGCGAGATCTCAAGCCGGGCCGACAATACCTGGCGCGGCTTCGTCGACGAATGTGTCGCCTATATCGAGATGTCGCTGGAGCCCGAAATCCAGCGGATCATGCTGCTCGACGGGCCGGCGGTGCTCGGCGATCCGTCGCAATGGCCGAGCCAGAGCGCCTGCATCCGCACCACCACCGCAAGCATCCAGAAACTGATCGACGACGGCACGATCCGCCCCGTCGACGCCGAAGCCACCGCCCGCCTCGTCAACGGCGCCACCTTGAGCGCCGCACTCTGGATCGCCAGTGCCGAGGACCCGGAGGCGGTGTCGAAAAAGGCGGTAGAGGCGTTTCTGACGCTGGTTTCGGGGTTGTTGGTGGAGCGGTGAGTGGCAGAGGAGGCAAATCCTAACCTCGTCTTACATGACTACGAGCAACCTGCTGCATCTAATCCCGCCATATATTCCATTCCATGGTGTCGCCTATGTTAGGTGGAACGTCGTGATAGTGAAAGCCGCCTCGATTTGCATCCCCCGTGATCAGCACAAATTTGACGTCAATCCTTCGGAGAATGTCTTCGATGGCTCTAACATTAGCTTCGGGAAGAACGTCTTTATTGGCATCATTGTGGATCGCAAATCCCGCATAATCGGGCCTAATTAATGTAGCCACTTTGATCAAATCGTCGATCTGTTTTTGGTTTATTCCAGCGAAGCTTCTCTTAACCTCGTAGAAGTGAACTTTTCCATCCACGCACGCTAAAACATCCAAGTCTGTTCCATTAGGCATCGCGATCTTGTCCTTGATGTAAAATGCGGGCGTAAGCATGAATGAATGGCGGGCATTCTCCAACAACACAGACAAGCACCAAATAACGGAATCCTGGGCCGAATTAGGCGCGAATGCGGCGCTGACGAAGGGGTTTATTTTGAAATGGGAATGAGTATCGCCGCCAACCGGTGCATCTTCAGGAGAATTGCAGACCGCGCATTCCAGTGAGTTGGTAATATCGGTCAAACCGACCCAATTGGGGTGTTGGCATCTCGCGCATCTCCAGCCAAATCCCTGAAGCAAGAAATTTTGATTCCGCAAGAACTTGAGGCAATCATCGAGTTCTTTCCAATCAACCCCATCTTTCGCAACTGCTCTCAACTGTTGGCGCAACGTCTGATAGCTGACCTTCTCATTTTCCTTCGCATCTTTTTGCAGCCCGCGTGCAGCAAGTTCGAGCACACGCTTCGCCGCTCGCTCGATGTCACCATCGTCGAATATTCGATCTTTCAGTCGGTTAACGAGTTCCTCCTTTACTTCTGAAATCCTTTCTGGGTTCGCAGCAGTATCGGTTGCCGACAGTTTCGAGATGACGGATAGGATATAGGGGTTAGTAAGGAATGTTATGGCTTCGTGTAGATTACGGAAGAACTTCAGAACACCTAACAAATCTCGACCCTTGTCAGACAACTTGACGTCTTCAATCCGGGCATACGCACCCTTCTCGCTTCGGCCATTGCGCTCAGCGATTGTGTTTGGATGGTGCAATGCGATCGCCTGATAGAAGGCATCGACATCTCGTGGCACGCTTAACGTTGGGCGCTGCCATTGCGCATCATCCCAAATTGACAAACATCCACGCTCTGTCGGTCTAACCAACGGCGGAATTCCCATATTCCCCTTCCCGTAGCCCTCGACTTTTACAGCGCTATGAAGCGCCAACCGGCGGGGAAACATCCAATGGTGAATGGCATTTGAATATCGACTGTGATCTTCCGTACGTTCGATTTTGAGATCGCTTATCCAAGCGCCGACAGTGGTCGGCCCAAGCGGGAATTCATTTGTGTGCCAAGGCTTTACACAAGGCAAATCAATCTCATTGTTTTCTAGTCGAACAGACTCCGTGACCTTAGTAGACGGCCAATTCCAAGCGGGCCATAGGTTTCGACTACGCTCGTATTCTTTCCGGGGATCTTTTTCCATAAGCGGTGCAAAAATATCGGAAACGCTAAACTTGCTAGACGTAGACATTATATGTGTGCCTTCGCCAATTTTATTTGCAATTTCTTCAATTTTAATCGCCTCAACAGATGACGAAACAACGTGAACGTTGGGCGCACCGTTTCCGTTTAAATGTCGATGGTTTCGTACGCCGCCACATAGATATTTTATCCAATCAGGGACATCTTCCTGAAAACGAACCAAGCTAAATCGAAAAATCTGATTGCTTCTGAAGATATCTAGACTTTGATAGCGGTGGATTGAATTCCAAAACAAAAGCCGATCATCAACCTCATCTCCAACAACGATGGTTAGTCTATTTTCCCAACTCGCGCGATGTCCTCTCAAAACGTTTAGATAAGGGCAAAACATGTCAGACATCTGGCTTGGAGACAGGACTTTTGCATCTTTCGATAGCCTGATCTCGAGTTCACCGACATCTGAGATATAGGAGATCACATCCTCGCCACTAAATCGCGGAGCGTATTTCTCGTGACCTATCTCTCTAAAGCTCAGTCTCCTTGCATAGGGAATTAAGGCGTAGTCGGTAGTGCAGTTACTCAGGAAACCAAAAGAGTCAGCCAAGTCGCGCTCAATGCGACTCCCCCTCTCCTTGTCAAGAACTTCAAAGATCGAGTCTTTGCGGATCTCTTGAAGCCTAGCAATTCGAGGAAGAGAGGATATGGACTTCAGAGCCCATTCAAGCTGATCAGAGATAGGACGAAATGCGCGTTTATCGCCGGGGCCCTCAACTGCTTTATGCGTTTCCAATTTGGAAGGCGCTAGGCAGTATGCGATCCTGTCGCGAAGTTCGTCTTTCAACGGCACATAGCTATAGATCAGGTCAGCGTCCCAAAGGTCGAGAAACAGCCAATCAGTATCGGCAATCGTCGCACCATCCGTCCTGATTATTGGTGTTCGTCGGCCGCCCCATCGGGACATTGCCTCATCAAATATTGCATCCAGAAGAGCATGACTCGATTCAAAAGGTACAAGATAAGCAACCCGAAAAGGGCGGGGAAAAATATGCGCTCGCCGTGTTTTGTCTGTAGTCCACATTTGCGGTTTTCCGTGTTCTCAAAGCGCAACGGTAGTGAACTTGGTGAATACGGCAATGTCGACATTGTAACGAGTCCAAATTCTTTGTTATTCACCCAACCCCACTCCCCCGCCCCACGCATGGCAGCTATTCGCAAAAGCAGGTTGTCCGGCCCCTTGCCGAACGGTCACAACGGGGTCATCACCATATGCTGCTCATGCGCCGGCCGGGTTTTCGGGCGGTTTCCCCGAAAGAGACTGCCTTCATGACCCCTCGGTCCACCGGCCTCATCTGCGCCATCGCGGCGGTGACGATCTTTTCGATGCAGGACGGGATTTCCAAACATCTGGGCAGCGCCTATCCGCCGATCTTCATCACCATGATCCGCTACTGGGCGTTCGCGGGCTTCGCGTTTGCACTGGCCAGCCGCTCGGCCGGCGGGGTGAAGGTCGCGGCGAACGCCCGCCGGCCCTGGCTGCAGGTTGCCCGCGGCGCGCTTTTGGCGGTGCAGATCGTCATCTCGATCTTCTCCTTCTCGCATGTCGGGCTTGCGGCCAGCCACACGATGTTTGCGGCGACGCCGCTGGTGGTCGCCTGTCTTTCGGTGCCGTTCCTCGGCGAAAAGGTCGGCTGGCGGCGGTGGACGGCGATCGGCATCGGCTTTATCGGCATCCTTCTGATCGTCAACCCGCTCAACGCCACCTTCGACGTCCGGATCGTCATCCCGATGGTCGCGACGCTGATGTTCGGGCTCTATTCCGTCATGACCCGGCTTGCCAGCCGCACCGATACCTCCGACACGGCCTTTTTCTATACCGGCGTCGTCGGCGCGGTGACGATCACCATCGTCGGCCCGTTCTATTGGACGCAGGTTACGCCCGCCGACTGGCTGTGGATGCTGGTGCTCTGCATGACCGGCATAAGCGGGCATTACCTTCTGATCCGCGCCTTCAACCTGCTCGATGCGGTGGTCGTGCAGCCGATGTCCTATATCCAGTCGGTGCTGGTCTGCCTGATCGGCGTCTTCGTGTTCGGCGAGGTGATGACCGCCAACATGATCCTCGGCGTCACAATCGTCATCGGCGCCGGCATTTTTACCATCTGGCGCGAGGCCCGGCTCGGCCGCGCCGCGCCGCCGGTGATCGACCCGCCGGGCACGCCGTAAGGCGGCGCACCATCAATCCTGGTGATGGATTGATTGAGCAAAAGTTGTTTTAAGAATAGCGGCGCACGCGGTATGTTTCGCTCCTTGTGTTCGAGGAGATCTCCCATGCCCACGTCCGCGTCGCCATCCGTGCTCCCCTCGAGGCCGAAGCCGGCTTCCATGCCCTGGCTGATCATCGTCGCCGGGGCGCTGATCGCCATGCTGACCTTCGGCCCGCGCTCCGCCATGGGCTTCTTCCAGCTTCCGATGCTCTCCGACACCGGCTGGGACCGGTCCACCTTCGGGCTCGCCATGGCGATCCAGAACCTTGCCTGGGGGCTCGGCCAGCCCTTCTTCGGGGCGCTTGCCGACAAATACGGCACAGGCCGCGTCCTCACCATGTCCGGCGTGCTCTATGCCGCCGGCCTCATCGTCATGGCCAATGCCAGCGCGCCGGTCTGGCTGCATATCGGCGGGGGCGTGCTGATCGGCCTGGCGATCGCCGCCGGCTCCTTCAGCGTCATCCTTTCGGCCTTTGCCCGCAACGTGACGCCGGAGCAGCGCTCGATGGCGTTCGGCATCGGCACGGCCGCAGGCTCGGCCGGCATGTTCCTGTTTGCGCCGCTGAGCCAGGCGTTGATCAGCAATTTCGGCTGGTCCGACAGTCTGGTCTATCTGTCGGTGCTGATGCTGGTCGTGCCGCTGCTCGCCTTTCCGTTGCGCGGCAACGCAAACTCGGGAAGCCAGTCGCACAGCCAGTTCCAGCAATCGGTAGGGGCTGCCCTGAAGGAAGCCTTCGCTCACCAGAGCTACCTGCTCCTGACCGCCGGGTTCTTCGTCTGCGGCTTCCAGGTCGCCTTCATCACCGCGCATTTCCCGGCCTATCTCGGGGATATCGGCATCGCGCCCGCTTACGCGGTGATCGCCATGGCGCTGATCGGCTTCTTCAACATCATCGGCTCGCTCGGCGCAGGCTTTATCGGCCAGCGGTACTCTAAACCCTATTTCCTCGCCTACATTTATATCGCCCGGTCGATCGCGGTAACGGCCTTCCTCCTCCTGCCGCAAACGCCGACCTCGGTGATCGTGTTCGCGATCGTCATGGGGCTCCTGTGGCTCTCCACCGTGCCGCCGACCAACGGGCTCGTCGCCATCATGTTCGGTACGCGCCATCTCGGGCTCTTGGGCGGCCTCGTCTTCCTGTCGCACCAGGTGGGCTCGTTCCTCGGCGTGTGGATGGGCGGTTATCTCTACGACCGTTTCGGCTCCTACGATCCGGTCTGGTGGCTCGGCGTGGCACTCGGCCTTTTTGCCGCCGCCGTGCATTGGCCGATACAGGAAAAGGCGGTGGACCGCGGGGTATTGCAGCCGCAGCCGGCGGAGTAAAGCGGCTTCCTGCGGACGCTCACTCGAGCGCCGGCACCCAGGAATGCCGGTGCTGGTCGTAGACTGCCTGCGAGGGTGGCGGGAAGCCCGGATCGGCAAACGCGCCAACGCCGATCGCGATCATATTCGGCTTGCGCTGCGGCTCCCAGAAGACAGTCGAGCCGCAATTCGGGCAGAAATGCAGGTTGACCGAAAAGCCGCTGTCCGACGTGCGGGCGTAGGTCCTGCTATCCCCCTCGATGCGGACTTGGCCGAGATTAAAGAAGGCGCCGATGCCATAGGTGCTGCCGGTTCGCTTCTGGCATTCGAGGCAATGGCAGAGAGAGACCTTAACCGGCTCTCCTTCGCAGATGACCCGCAATTTGCCGCAGGCGCAGGTGGCTATCCGCTCCATAGGTTCCTCCTTCAGCTGGGTTCTCGTTCATCCGGCCTGACGTTCCGCATCCTTCGAAAGCGCCTTCAGCGCCGCCTGGACGAAACCGTCGCGGGCGGCGTTTTCCGTCAGGCCGCGGGGCTCGTAGACGTGGCGGTGCAGGAAATAACCGGTGAGCCGGAAGGCCTCCGCCATGCTGTCGCGGTCGGCGGCCGAAGCGGCGCCTTCTCCGAGGAACCCCGGCAGGGCCAGCATGCGGTCGGCATAGGGCCTGCCGGCCTCGCGGGAAACGGCGCGGCCGCTTTTCGGCGAGACGTAGACGAGGTTTTCGCGTCCGCCGGTCGCCGCGCATTCGGTGAGGTCGAGGCCGAAACCGAGGTCGTTCAGCACAGCAAGCTCGAAGCGCACAAAAAGCTCGCCGGCATCGGCGGGATCGTCGAAGGCATCGAGGATGATGTCCAGCGCATCGAAGAGATGCGGATGCGGGTCGCGCTCGGGCAGCAGGCGCAGCAGCGCGCCCATCGCCTGGACGCCGTAGACGGCGGTCGCCGTCTCCATCAGCTTGGCGGCGCGCAGGCGGATCGGTTCCAGCTTGAACTCGCCCAGATGTTCGTCGAGCCGCGCGCGCCAGACCACGTCCACCCGGTTTCCGGCCTGTAGCACCGGCTGCATCGCCCGCGAACGGCCGGAGCGGACGAGGCCCAGGTGCCTTCCGCGGTCACGGGTCATCAGCTCGGCGATGACGCTCGTCTCGCCGTGGCGCTTGACGCCTATGATGATCGCTTCGTCCTGCCACTGCATGTATCTGTTCAAGCTCCTTTCGAGCCGATTCAACAATAGAGCATAAGTCCTTCGGACTGAATCGGTTTCTGCTGTCGCGCGCTTGCGGCAAAGATGCATATGCCCATGGGCTTGCCTGGAACAAATCGGCCTCCATTTGGATTCCTGTGCGAAAATTCGCACCGCCAATACGACCCTTGGGAGCCCTCATGAAATACGCCCTCTTCGCCGCCGCCCTTCTGGCCGCCTCACCTGCCACCCTTCTCCCCTCGCCGGCCGCCGCGCAATCGCAGCAGCTCGAGCAGGCCTGCATCACCGTCGCCAAAAATTTCCTGCTGGTGCCGTCGATCAAGACGGGTATCGTCCAGTCCTTCCCGGAACTGGATCCGCCTGGCGCGCGGCTCACCTATTCCACCCGCGAGGACGCCAAGCCGACCGATTTCACCAACCAGATCGAGTGCGAGTTCGACAAGGGGCAGCCGCCCTTCCGCCTGCAGCGCTTCTGCATTTCCGAGACCTGCTACGGACCCAACGAGCAGGACCAGGACAACCGACGCCGCTACCAGGAGGTCAGGGCGCTGATGGACCGGCAGAAGTGAGGCGCAGGCCTATTTGCCGAGCACGTTGAGCGCCGAGGTGAGATAACGTGCGGCGAGCATCTGGCGGCGTTTGGTGGCGAGCCAGAGGGCGGCGCGGCAATGGCGTTCCAGAGGATCGGTCGCGGCAACCGCCGCGGACTGGATGGCGACGGTGCCGGAATAGATATACGGAACGCCCTCGGCATCGCGCAGGCAGCGGCCATTGGCGGTGACGTCGATCCGGCGCCCGTCCGGATGCGTGAGACGGTAATTTTCCAGATATGCACCACCGCCGACGATCGCGTCGTGGATTGCCTTGGCGACCCGTTGCCTGTCGCCCTCGTTGATGTAGCGGATGACCCTTTCGATGGGGGCGCCGGCGGCCAGTTCCTCTTCGGAAACGCCGAATATGTCGGCGATCACCTGGTCGCCATACACCTTGTTTTCCGGCACGACCCAGCTGTAGAAGCCGAGAGAATTGGGATCATCCGAGCCCGTTTCTTCCTCTCCCGAATCGACGTCCGACATTCATGACTCTCCGCGCCACTTTGTCGATAAATTGTATCGTCGGCTCTACGTTAGCAAGTCGTTATAATGATGGATAAAAATAGCTAGGCCGTAGACCCATAAACTCGGAGCCACAGGCGGATCGAGGCAAGTTGGACCCAGATCGTCGGCAGCTTGACCGTCATGACTTTGCCCAGTGGTCACGCTCAGCCGGATCGGAAGGCCTTGCCCATGGTGAGCCCTGAACCAGAAATCGGCGCGATGTGAGAGCATAAAAGCAGCCAAGCAGAAGACGATCTCGCATTGGAGGCAGCCCAATGCTATTGTTAGTGCAATAGAAAACGGGGCAAGGCAATCATGGATTTGGCAATTCCCAGCGCAACGAATCTCAGCCTGTTCGTCAGCGCCACGCTGGTGCTGCTTCTCGTGCCGGGACCGGCTGTTCTTTACATCTTCGCGCGCTCGGTCGAGCAGGGTCGCTCTGCCGGGCTCGTTTCGATCCTTGGCATCCATACGGCCACGCTTGTTCATGTCGTTGCCGCCGCCGTGGGGTTGTCGGCGCTCCTGGCGTCATCCGCGCTCGCCTTCAGCGTAGTGAAGTATGCCGGCGCGGCCTATCTGATCTGGCTTGGCCTCAAGAAGCTTTTCGGCCCCTCGGACATTCCCAACGTCGAGGGCGGTTTACCAACGCGAAGCCGCATGCGCCTCTTTCGTGAGGGCTTTATCGTTAACCTCCTCAATCCGAAGACAGCGCTGTTCTTTCTGGCTTTCTTGCCGCAGTTCGTTGAGGTCAACCGTGGCCATGTGGCAATGCAGATCGCTTTTCTCGGGATTGTTTACACAGCGATTGGCGTTCTGACGGACAGCTCCTACGCACTTGCCGCCGGCACGGCCGGCAAGTGGCTGAAGCGCAGTCCCGTGTATCTGAAGGCTGAACGCTGGGTCAGTGGTTTCGTGTATATCGGCCTTGGCTTGACGGCCGCTTTTGCTGGCAATCAAAAGAAATAGACCACCCGTCTTCCCCTGGAAGTCGCCCTAAACGGCTAGCCCGTCGGTGACGATCTGGAATCGACGGCACGTCATCGCAAAAATCAGATAGCCGTTCGCGTTTATGGGTTCACGGCCTAGCTAGCCACCCCGTCCGCAGCTGACGTTCGGAAGAACTGACGCCGCCATGCGGCGGCGTAGGTGGATATGGCATTGCTCAGGATTTGGGAAATTCCAGTCCCATTTCGCGGAAACGTTCCGGATCGTCGCCCCAGTTCTCGCGGACCTTGACGAACAGGAAGAGGTGGACCGGCTGTTCGAGTATCTCGGCCAGTTCCTTGCGGGATGCGGTCGAAATCGCCTTGATGGCGTCGCCGTTCTTGCCGAGCGCGATCTTCTTCTGGCTGTCACGCTCCACGTAGATCACCTGTTCGATGCGCACCGAACCGTCCTTGCGTTCCTCCCACTTCTCCGTCTCGACATGGCTGGCGTAGGGGAGTTCCTGGTGGAGGCGCAGGAAGAGTTTTTCGCGGGTGATTTCGGCCGCCAGCTGGCGCATCGGCAGGTCCGAGATCTGGTCCTCGGGATAATACCAGGGGCCTTCCGGCAAGGTTTCGGCGAGATAATCCATCAGGTCGCCGCAGCCGGAGCCGGTGGTGGCCGAGACCATGAAGGTGCGCTCGAACGGCACGGCTTCGTTGGCCGCGGCGGCGAGCTTCAGCAGGTCTTCGTGGCGGACGCGGTCGATCTTGTTCAGGACCAGGATTTTTGGCTGGTGGACGTCCTTGAGGCCTTCGAGGATCGCTTCGGCATCGCCGCGGATGCCGCGTTCGCTGTCGATCAGGAGCAGGATCAGGTCGGCATCCTTGGCGCCGCCCCAGGCCGACGTCACCATGGCGCGGTCGAGCCGGCGGCGCGGCTTGAAGATGCCGGGCGTATCCATGAAGACGATCTGCGCGTTGTTGTGGATGGCGATGCCGCGCACAATGGCGCGCGTCGTCTGCACCTTGTGGCTGACGATCGAGACCTTGGCGCCGACGAGCCGGTTGAGCAGCGTCGATTTGCCGGCATTGGTCGGGCCGATCAGCGCCACGAAGCCGGAATGGGTAGCACTGGCGGATGTCTGGCCGGCTGCGTTCTCTTCACCGGTATTGTTGTCGTTCTCGGTCATGGTGTCCAATTCATTGTTCGGCAGAGGGTTTCTGCCACACGCCTTCGCGTTCGAGCATTTTGCTGGCGGCCACCTGTTCGGCGGCGCGCTTGGAACGGTCCACGCCGGTCTCCGGCGCCACGCCGGTTACCTCGACGGTCACCGTGAAACGGGGATCATGATCCGGGCCGGACCGTTCGTCCACCCGATAGGCGGGGGTCAGGCCGAATTTCGCGTGCGCCCACTCCTGCAGCTCGGTCTTGGCATCGCGCCGCGCGCCGTCTGCGCGGGTGGCGCGGCCTTCCCAGTACCTGATGATGAAGCCGCGGGCGGCTTCCAGCCCGCCATCCAGATAGAGGGCGGCGATCAGGCTTTCGACCACGTCGGCGCGCACGTTCATCATCCGCTTGCCGGTCAGCTTCTTGACGTCGGCGCCGGTACGGATGAACTTATGCAGTTCGAGTTCGTCGGCGACCACAGCGCAGCTATCGGCGCTGACCAGCTGGTTCAGACGCACCGAAAGCTCGCCTTCGGCGGCGGTGCGGAACGTCTTGAACAGCAGTTCGGCGACACAGAGGCCGAGCACGCGGTCGCCCAGGAATTCCAGCCGTTCGTAATTGGCACTCTTGGCCGACCCGGTGCTCGCATGGGTGAGCGCCCGGTCGAGCCATTGCTTGTCGGCGAATTCATGACCGATGGCTTTTTCAAGCTGGCCGCGTTCCTCCGCCGAAAGCGTCTTGGACTTCATCACCGGACGACCTTGAAAATCCGATCCCAGCGCATGTTCGTCGGCCACTTCCAGATCTCGCGGAACGAGGTGTCGTTGCCGAGCGAGAAGAAGATGACGCTGGCGCGGCCGACCAGGTTCTCGGCCGGCACGTAACCGACGTCGAAACGGCTGTCGAGCGAGTTGTCGCGGTTGTCGCCCATGAAGAAATAATGGCCGGCCGGGACGACGAATTCCTGGGTGTTGTCGCCGCGCGAAACCGGCGAATGGTCGAGCGTGTCATAGGTGACGCCGTTGTCGAGCGTTTCGCGGAAGACCGGCACGTCGGTGCCCGGATCGAGGCTGTAATCGGAGGTGAAGGTGCCGTCGCCCTGTTTGGGAACCGGCTTGCCGTTGAGGAGCAGCACGCCGTTGGTAACCTGGACGCGGTCGCCCGGTAGGCCGATCAGGCGCTTGATATAATCGATGTCCGGATGGCTCGGCAGGCGGAAGACGATGACGTCACCGCGCTTGGGTTCGCTGAATTCCAGGATACGGCCGGAGAACAGATTGGGCGAGAACGGCAGCGAATATTTCGAATAACCGTAGGCGAACTTGTTGACGAAGATATAGTCGCCGACGAGCAGGGACGGCATCATCGAGCCGGACGGGATGGTAAAAGGTTGGAACAGCACGGTGCGGATCACCATTGCCAGCAGGAGAGCCTGGATGATGACCTTGATGTTTTCCCAGAGGCTGTTCTGCGACTTGGTCTCGGCTTTGTCGGACACGTTTGACGTCTTTCTGTTCGGCTCGGCTGTTGCCAGCGGTTTTGCGTTCTCTAAACCCTTCGCAAAGCGGCGGCAATGGTCGATTAGGCCGCGAGGCGCGCTTCGATCACCACAAAGGCCTGTGCATAAGGGTATTCGTCGGTGATGGTGATGTGAATAACCGCCTCATAGCCTGCCGGCATCATGCTCGCGAGACGTTCGGCGGCGCCATTGGTGAGCACCATGGTGGGCCGCCCGCCGGGCAGATTGACGACCCCCATATCCTTCCAGAACACGCCGTGGGCGATGCCGGTGCCGAGCGCCTTGGAGCACGCCTCCTTGGCGGCGAAACGCTTGGCATAGGAGGCCGCCCGGTTCTGGCGGCGGTCGGATTTCGCCCGCTCGATCTCGGTGAAACAGCGATGGGTAAAACGCTCGCCGAACCGTTCGATGGATTTTTCCACGCGTCTTATATCGATGAGGTCACTGCCCATGCCGATGATCATGAAATCTTCCTCGCGGCGCCCGGCCGGTTCTCGTCAGTCCTATACTGACTTGGGGGCTCCGGCCCGCGCCGTCAAGCGCTCCAGCCGCCGGTTGCGGAAACTGCGCACGCCCAGATAGGTGACGGCATAGAAAACCAGGCCGCACAGGATGCCCGGCGGCAGGGAACCGATCAGCATCGGCTCCAGGATCGGCCGCCAGAGCTGCGAGACGTCGAGGTGGTGAAACAACCTGCCGAGATCGAGACTGTCATGGCCGCCGGCGTCGTGGCCAAGCATCGTCTCGCCGAGCTTCCAGGTGAGCGGCCAGATGATCGGACAGGTGATGGGATTGGCAAAGGTGGTGCCAAGTGCTGCAGCGATCATGCTGCCGCCGAAGAGATAGGCGAGCGGGATAGCAAACAGGATGTGGAGGCCGAGAAACGGCGTCCAGGCGCTGACGACGCCGATCGCAAGCCCAGCCGCAACCGCATGCGGCGAACCGCCGATGCGCATCACCTTCAGGCGATAATATGCGAGGACGCGGCGAAAGCCCTTAGGAGGCAGGACGGCACGGCGCAGTCTTTCACGAATTCCAAGCGGTGTACGGCGGCGAAACGGCATCAGGGCGCATCTGGTTCGGCAGCGGGATATTCATCCGTCAACTGCGGGAATCTTCGGGCAAACAGGCTTTAGCCCAAGCCGAAGATGATGGCGAAAATTGGCCCGCCCTGCATGAGAGCGGCTTTCGCAGAGGTGATCCGGTCACCGGTCGCGTCGACACGGGAAGACCTGCAGCAGCCGCGCGGCGTCATTTTCCGCGCGAACGGGTAGCTGATCGGAACGTATCGCTTAGAAGGGCGACTTGCGGAACATGCCGCGGTCGATCTGGCGCATGCGGTATTCGAGGTCGATCCGGTCGTTTGCTTCGTTCAGGTAAGCGACTTCACGGTCCTGGGTGGTAGGAACGCGGAAAGCGCGAGCGAACTTGCGTACTGAGTCAAACATGATGTCTTCTTTCTTTCTAATATTGCACTGCAGCAATATAAGACGCGGCATCATCTTTTACCAACGCCGCAACTGCCGGGCAGCCCTGCGTGGGAAGCATGGCGGGTTAATGGGGATGCGCAGGAAATAGGCGAGCGCCGAGTTCTCCGGTTCCACCATGCATAGGAAACGTGCGCTTTTGAGCCTATTTGGTATGATCGCAGGCATTATTTCGGGCACGGGTGTCGGAATCTCGTTTAGCCGGCCGTCTTCAAGACGGACAAGCCATGGAGGACGACGATGACTATCACTATTACCGCCTTCGAACGATCGCCCGACCGCGGCAGAGGGCTGGCGCGTGACATGCGCGTACGCTGGGCGCTCGATGAAGCGGGACAGCCTTACGACGTTCGCCTCGTTTCGTTCAAGGCGATCAAGGAACCCGCGCATCTGGCACTTCAGCCCTTCGGGCAGATCCCGACCTATGAAGAAGGCGATCTCGCGCTCTTCGAGTCGGGAGCGATCGTGCTTCATATCGCGGAACGCCACGGGGGCCTGTTGCCGGACGATGCGAATGCCCGGGCGCGGGCGATCGCATGGATGTTTGCCGCGCTCAACACCGTGGAGCCGCCGATCTTCGACCGCAGCCTTGCCAGGATCCTCGAGCGCGACGAGCCCTGGTATGAAAAGCGTCTGCGCTCCCTCGACGACACCATCCGGAAACGGCTGGCCGATCTTTCCCGCCGCCTTGGCGAGGCCCACTGGCTCGATGGCGAGTTCAGCGCCGGCGACCTGCTGATGGTGTCGGTGCTGCTCCGGTTGAAAGCATCATCGGATATGCTCGACGATTATCCGAACCTCTCCGCCTATGTCGCCCGCGGCGAAGCGCGGCCCGCATACAAGCGTGCTTTCGCCGCCCAGTTGGCTGTTTTCACAGCCGCATCGGCCAGCTGACCACGTCCGGCTCCGGGTTCGAAGCCGTCATCCGAGCCTTCTTTCTTGCTCTACGGGGCCGATCCTGCCCTGAATCGAGAAAGCTCTATCGGCGGATTGGTGTCTTTCCGACCAGCCTTTTCCTTGGCTAAATCCCCCCTCGGGCTCGTCGGGCGTGACGGCCGGCGGAAATGAGGAGGATGCCATGAATGATCGCAACGTATCGGTGAAGGAGATACGCCAGAACGAGAACCGCTTCCTGAGCTCCGACATTTTTGAATCAGGGCAGTATGTCTTCCCCCGTCGCAACGGCGAGGGCGTTCTCAGGGAAGAGGCGCGCGACATTCCGGTCTATCATCGCTGCGACGTGTTGGTCGTGGGTGGGGGACCATCCGGAACCGCCGCAGCGCTCGCCGCTGCGCGAACCGGCGCGGAGGTCGTGGTGCTGGAGCGCTACAATCATCTCGGCGGGCTTTCCACCGGAGGCGTGGTGATCTGGATCGACCGGATGACCGACTGGGACGGGCGGCAGGTCATTCGCGGTTTTGCCGAGGAGGTTCTGGGCCGCCTTCCCCCTGAAGCCGTCGCCGGCCCGGACAGGAGCCTTTGGGGGCAGCGGGACGCGGATCTCGCCAAATACTGGCGGCTGCGCACATCCGCTTTCCACGGCATCGTCACCTGGGCGCCCACGATCGACCCTGAAAGACTGAAACTGACCTCGCAGGAAATGCTGATCGAGGCGGGCGTGCGGATCGTCTTCCATTCCTGGGCGGCAACACCCGTGGTCGAGGACGGCGCCGTAAAGGGCGTCATCTTCGAAAGCAAGGAAGGCCGCCAGGGGATCATGGCCAAGGTCGTGGTGGACTGCACCGGCGACGGCGACGTTTTTGCGCGTGCGGGAGCGAGTTTCGAGGCCGATATCGAAGAGGGCGACGTACATCACTCGATGAATACCGGCTTCATGCTCGGCGGCGTGGACATGGCCACCTGGCTCGCCTTCCGATCGGAGCAGGAACAGGCGTTTGCCGACTTCAACACACTCGGCCGCGGAGAGCTCGGCTTCTTCCAGACGCCGTACGTTTCCTGGCGCAACGATATCGCGCTGTTCCTCGGGCCGCGGCAATCGGGGCTTTCGGCGCTCAATGTCGACGACATGACCGAAGTCGAAATCCGCTCGCACCGGTTCATGCAGTTACACTGCGAATTCTTCAGGAAAAATGCGCCGGGGTTCAAGGACGCTTATATGCTGCTCAGCGCGCCGCAGCTCGGCGTCCGGCATACACGGCGGCTCGCCGGTGTCGGCCGGGTCGAGCGCAGCCAGTGGCCGGTCGGTGCCGTTCTGCCGGATGAAATCGGCGTCAGTCCCTCGGTCTCGCCGAAGTTTCCGGTGATCTCAGTACCCTACGGCGCACTCGTGCCGGCAAGGCTGGACGGACTGCTGGCCGCCGGGCGGCACATCTCCTGCGATGCGAACAGCCACGGCTTCATGCGCGAAATTCCGCAGTGCTGGCTGACCGGACAGGCGGCGGGTGCTGCGGCGGGGATTGCGGCCAATCGCGGCGTCGCGCCGCGGGATGTGGATATAGCCGAGCTGCAGTCGACGCTGCGCGCTCAAGGCGCTTTCGTGCGGGATGCGAGCGAGGCGGCAACGGTGGTGAGCCAGGCGGAAACGGCGCAGGGCTGATCTCAGCCGAGCTCCTGAGCGAGACCGATGAGAAGCCCTCCGGGGCCACGGATGTAGCAGAGCCGATACACGTCTTGGTAGTCGACGACTTCGCCGACGAGCTGAGCGCCGCGCGCGCGGAGCCTTTCGAGCGTTTGGTCGATGTCGTCGACGGTGAACATGACGCGGAGGTAGCCGAGTGCGTTGACCGGGGCGTTCCGGTGATCTTCGACGACAGGCGGCGTGAGGAAGCGGGAGAGCTCGAGCCGGCTGTGGCCGTCCGGCGTGCGCATCATGGCAATCTCGACATGCTGGTTACCCAGTCCGGTGACGCGCCCGGCCCATTCTCCCTCGATCGTCGCCTGCCCCTCGAGCTCAAGGCCGAGCTCGCGAAAGAAATCGATCGTCTCTGCGAGGTCCTCGACGACGATTCCGACGTTGTCCATCCGCTTGAGGGCCATGTTTCCAATCTCCAATGTGTCGTTTCAACCGAGAGGGTCTCGCCTCGTCAATCAAAGGACGCTCCAGACACCTCAACACCGACAGCCATCGACGCCCAGTTCGCTGGTTTCCACATCAGAAGCTTGAATCGCGGGCAACTTTAAATTTCCGCCCGTTTTCAAACGGCCTCTCAGTCATACACCCGCTTGACGTTCGCCACGCAGTCGAGGTCCTTCATCTGGCTCAACAGCTGGTTCAGCTGGCGCAGGTCCCAGACCTCGACTTCCATGGTGATCTCCGAGAAATCGGCAGCGCGGTTGCTGCCCATGGTCAGCGTGCGGATGTTGATATCGAGATGGGCGATCGTCTGGGTGACGGTCGCGAGCGTGCCCGGCTCGTTCAGCGTGTTGACCTCGATGCGGGCGAGGAAGCGGGACTTGTTGGCTTCGTCCAAATCCCAGCGCACGTCGATCCAGCGTTCCGGCTGGTCGTCGAACCGCTGCAGGGCGGAGGCCTGGATCGGGTAGATGGTGATACCCTTGTCCTTTTCCATGATGCCGACGATGCGATCGCCGGGTACTGCGCCGCTCGGCGCGAACCGCACCTGCAGATTGCCCGAAAGACCGCGGATCGGCAGCGGATCCGGCCCAGCCTCGATTTCCTCCGGCGAGACGCGCCGCTGGTTCGGCAGCTTGAAGATCATGCCCGAGGCGCTGCGCATGTTGAACCAGCCGTCGTCGGTGGCCGGCTTCACCGTGACGCGTTCGTCCTTGTAGTCCGGAAAGACCGCGCGCAGCACGTCGAGCGAGGAGAGCTCGCCGCGCCCGACTGCGGCAATCGCGTCCTCGACATCCTTGTGGGCGAGCCGGGGCAGAGCGGGTTTCAGCGTATCGCGGGCAAAGACCTTTCCGGCGCGCTCGAAAGTGCGTTCCAGGATGCGGTGGCCGAGGCCGGCATATTGCTTGCGGATCGCCATGCGGGTGGCGCGGCGGATCGCCGAACGCGCCTTACCCGTCACGACGATCTCTTCCCAGGCGGCAGGCGGCACCTGCACGCCGGAGCGGATGATCTCCACCTCGTCGCCGTTGTTGAGCCTCGTCACCAGCGGCATGATCCGGCCGTTGATCTTAGCACCGACCGTGGTGTTGCCGATATTGGTGTGGACCGCGTAGGCGAAGTCGATCGGGGTGGCGCCGCGCGGCAGCGCGATCAGCTTGCCCTTCGGCGTGAAACAGAAGACCTGGTCCTGGAACAGTTCGAGCTTGGTGTGTTCCAGGAATTCTTCCGGATTGTCGCCCTCGGCCAATGACTCGATCGTGTGGCGCAGCCAGGAGTAGGCATTGGATTCCTTCGGCAACAGCTCGCCGCCCTTCACCGCCCCTTGGCCGTCCTTGTAGAGCGCATGCGCGGCGATCCCGTATTCGGCGATCTCCTGCATCAGTTGGGTGCGGATCTGCAGCTCGATGCGCTGGCGGGACGGGCCAACGATCGTCGTGTGGATCGAGCGGTAGTCGTTCTGCTTCGGGTTGGAGATATAATCCTTGAAGCGACCCGGCACGACGCGCCACCGCGTATGGACGATGCCGAGCGCGCGATAACAGGACGGAATGTCGCCGACGACGATGCGGAACCCGTAGACATCCGAGAGCTGCTCGAAGGAGAGCGACTTCGACTGCATCTTGCGGAACACCGAATAGGGCTTCTTCTGGCGGCCTTTGACGAAGGCGTCCTTGAGGCCGTTGGCGATCAGCAGCTCACGCAGTTCGTCCTCGATCTTCTTGATCAGGCCTTCGTTGCGGGCTTCGAGATCGACAAGCCTCTGGGTGACGGTGTCGTAGGCTTCCGGGTTCATGTAGCGGAAGGAGAGTTCCTCCAGCTCGTCGCGCATGTCCTGCATGCCCATGCGGCCGGCAAGCGGCGCATAGATATCCATGGTCTCTTCGGAAATGCGCGCCTTCTGCTCGGCCTTCATATGCTCGAGCGTTCGCATGTTGTGCAGGCGGTCGGCGAGCTTGACGAGAAGGACGCGGACGTCGTCGGAAATGGCAAGCAGCAGCTTGCGGAGGTTTTCCGCCTGTTTGGCTTTCTTGGAGACGAGGTCGAGGCGCTTCAGCTTGGTCAGCCCCTCAACCAGCCGGCCGATATCCTCGCCGAACAGTTCGTCGATCTCGGCACGGGTGGCGGTGGTATCCTCGATCGTATCGTGCAACAGGGCGACCGCGATCGTCGACTCGTCGAGATGCATGTCGGTGAGGATGGCTGCCACTTCGAGCGGATGGGAAATATAAGGGTCGCCGCTCGCGCGCTTCTGCTGACCATGCTTCTGCATGGCGTAGACATAGGCCTTGTTGAGCAGAGCTTCGTTGGCTTCGGGCTTGTATTTCTGAACCCGTTCCACCAGCTCGTATTGCCGCATCATCCTGAAAAATGTCCTCGATACCGCTTCAGTGCCTGCGAATGGGCACCGGACGAAAAGAAAATGGCGCGCCAACCGGATAGGTTGGCGCAGCCATCATAAAACATTCAAGCAGATTAGGGCGAGAGAATGAACGAAAACTTGCGAAGCGAACGTTTCGCTTAGTAATCGTCGCTCTTTTCCGGCGGCACGAGGCCTTCGATGCCGGCGAGCAGTTCCTCTTCCGACATCTGGTCGAAGGTAACGGCTTCCGGAGCGTCTTCTTCCTCGTCGCGATCCGAAGCGGTCGATCCGCTTCCGGCAGCAATCAGCGAAGCCGGATCGGGCTCGGGCTCGTCCACTTCGACATGCTTCTGCAGCGAATGGATGAGGTCTTCCTTGAGGTCGTCCGGGGAAAGCGTCTCATCGGCGATTTCGCGAAGAGCGACGACAGGATTTTTGTCATTGTCGCGGTCGATGGTGATCGAAGCGCCCTGCGAGATCTGGCGGGCGCGATGGCTCGCGAGCAGGACCAGTTCGAACCTGTTGTCGACTTTGTCAATGCAATCTTCTACTGTGACACGGGCCATTGCCTGTCCTTTGATCGGTGATTTTCGGAATTGATACGCCCGATACAGCCATTGCGCGGCAAATTCAAGTTTTTCCTGAGAATTGACTTTTGACAAGGCGTCCCGCGTCTTCTGGGGGCGCCCGCGAATTTCAACCCCAAGCTGCTTGGATTATTATGAATCGTGCCATAAATGACAGTTATATGAATAGTTCGTAATGTAGTGGATTATTCCGGAGATTTGGTTCGGCTTATATTGACCAGGCCTCCACCTGCCAAGCAGGTTGATAAGAAAAGGGGATGGAGACCACATGTTTGACCCAAGGGAGAAGATTGCTCTCTTCATAGACGGCGCAAATCTTTACGCTGCTTCGAAAAGCCTCGGTTTTGATATCGATTACCGTAAATTGCTTAAGGCTTTTCAGAAGCGCGGTTATCTTCTACGTGCCTATTACTATACCGCGCTGATCGAAGATCAGGAATACTCCTCGATCCGGCCGCTGATCGACTGGCTCGACTACAACGGGTACAAGGTCGTCACCAAGCCCGCCAAAGAGTTTACCGACTCGATGGGCCGCCGCAAGATCAAGGGCAACATGGACATCGAGCTCGCGATCGATGCCATGGAACAGTCGGAAACCGTCGACCATCTGGTGCTGTTTTCCGGCGACGGCGACTTCACCACGCTGGTGGAAGCCCTGCAGCGTAAGGGCCGCAAAGTTTCCGTGGTTTCGACCATGGCAACCCAGCCTCCGATGATCGCCGACGACCTGCGCCGCCAGGCCGATCATTTCATCGATCTCGTGTCGCTCAAGGCGGAAGTCGGCCGCGATCCGTCCGAACGCCCAGTGCGCCCGGCGGAGTCGACCGAAACCACCGACGTCTGATCACCCGGCATCCGCACCACTAAAAAGAAGAATAGGCGCCCGTTTTTCGGCGGCGCCTTTTTTCGTTCTGGGCTAGAAAAGATCCATGCTTTTCGAACGCCCTTCCGATGATCTTCTTTACGACGCGCTGGTCGCCCGCGACGCCTCCTATGAAGGCTTTGCCTGGGCGGCGGTGAAGACGACCGGCATTTTCTGCCGCCTCACCTGTCCGGCCCGCAAGCCGAAGCGGGAAAACACCAGTTTCTTCGAGACGATTGCCGAATGCCTGGAGGCCGGCTTCAGGCCCTGCAGCCGTTGCCGACCGATGCTCAAGCTCGGCGAGGCGGATCCGATGGTGACGCGGCTGCTTTCGGCGCTCGATACGGAGCCTTTCCGCCGCTGGAGCGAAGATGATGTCGTTTCGCTCGGTATCGACCCCTCCACGGCACGGCGTGCCTTCAGGCGCCAGTTCGGCATGAGTTTCCTCGAGATCGCGAGGCTCAGGCGGATGGGCAAGGCGGCCGAGACGCTGAAGGAAGGCGCGAGCGTTCTCGATGCGCAGCTCGATGCCGGTTATGAATCCGGCAGCGGCTTCCGCAGCGCGGTGACCAAGCTGTTCGGTGCGGCGCCCGCCAATCTGCGGACCAAGGTGCTGCTCAGGGCAGATTGGATTGAAACGCCGATCGGGCCGATGATGGCGATCGCCGACCAGCATTCGCTGCACCTCCTCGAATTCGCCGAGCGCAAGGCGCTGCCGGCGGAAATCCAGAAACTTCAAAAATTCACCGGCAGCGGCATCGTCATGGGACGCCATCCGCCGATCGACCAGATCGAGGCGGAGCTGAAGGCCTATTTCGCCGGCGAGGACCGTGGCTTCAAAACGCGGCTGGCGGGGCACGGCTCTCCCTTTCAGCGGCAGGTCTGGGAGGCGCTGCGGACGATCCCGGCCGGGGTGTCGACGACCTATGGAGCGGTCGCGGCCGAGCTCAACCTCCCCTCCTCCACCCGCGCGGTGGCGGGCGCCAATGGCGCCAACCAGATCGCCATCGTCATCCCCTGCCACCGCCTGATCGGCGCCGACGGCAGCCTCACCGGTTATGGCGGCGGGCTGTGGCGCAAGCGCTGGCTGCTGGAGCATGAGCGGCGGATGGCGGTGAGGAAGAGTTAGAAGCTCAGACGGGGGTGACGCCCCTCAGCGCGGTCACGTCGATGCCGGCTCGGAAAGCTGAAGCCCCGACTGCGACTGGCGCTTTATCTTGTTGGCGCGGAAGATCGCCTCGACGATCAAGGACAGCGGCAAGCCGATGAAGAACGGGATGAAGAAATAGATCACCCGGAAGGCGACCAGGGAGCCGATCGAGGCCTGGTCCCCCATGACATGGCGGACGGTCGCTTCCAGGACGCCGAGACCGCCTGGCGCATGGGTGATCAATATCGCCAGGTTGGCGAGCACGAAGGCGGTGGCGGCTTTCAGGTAACTCACGTCGGCACTGGCGGCCATGACTTCGCGCAGGCAGGCCGAGACCAGCGCGAAATTGATGGTGCCGATCACCACCTGGGCAATGGCGATCTTCAATATCGGCATTTCGAAGGTCCAGGAACGGATCTTCAGCGGGGTGCGGACGAAGGCCGCAAGCACCAGGTAGCCGGCTGTAGCGACAAGGCAGGCATAACCGGTCGCGATGATCACGGCTTCGCTCAGGCCCAGCACCGAAGCGGCATCCTTCGGGTTGAGGACCATGACGATGCCGGACAGCATTGCCATGCCGATGCCGACCGTGACGCCCGACAGCAGCACGATCTTCGCCACATCCTCGGTGCTCATGCCCCAATGGGCATAATAGCGGTAGCGCAGCGCGCCGCTGCTCAAGCCGGAAAGGCCGACGCTCTGGCCGATCGACAGCGCGATGAAGGAGGCAAGGCCGATCTTCGGATAGGCGAGGTCGTTCCTCACATATCGCACGCCGGCCCAATCGAAGCCCGACAGGCAGAGATAGGAACCGAAGGCAAAAAGGAGCGCCATCAGGAGATTGTAAATGGGGATGGCGCGGACGGATTCGACGATGTCGGAGACCGAGTATTCGCGAAAGGTGTGATAAAGCAGATAGGCGGCGGCACTGACACCGATCACCAGCATGCCATAGGTGAGGATTTTCTTTCGCGTCATAGCCCCGTTGCTCATTGCCCGCTCGCGCTCAGAGATGAAAAACGAACGGGCGAAGGTGGATTTTGTTCCTAGGGCTAGATTTCACAGCCGCTCGATGATGCGCGAAAAGGCGGGATCGCCGGGATTATATCCGCACGCGGGGCTGTGGAAGCCCGCCTCGGTCTCGGTCAGATCACTGATGTCGTCGACGTGAAACAGACGCCACCCGGAACCCGTTCCGGCAATCTGCCAGGCGCTGAGGGCGAGTGCGCCCTCGCCGACATAACCGAGGATATGCGGCCGCACCTTGCGCTTTACGCCCTTGTAGCGGAGTTCGATGATCCGCCGCCGCTCGATCGCACCGATGATGATATCCGGATAACTTGTCTTCCGCACGAAAACTCCCTGGTATCTCCCTTAACGGCTGGGAGGCATGGAAGTTCACGATCGATATATGGCGAAATGGCGCGGCGGAATTGAGCGGTTACTCAGTTCGACTTCAACAGCCGCGACTTCTGGCGGTTCCAGTCGCGTTCCTTCTCGGTCTCGCGCTTGTCATGCAGCTTCTTGCCCTTGGCGAGGGCGAGTTCGAGCTTGGCGCGGCCCTTTTCGTTGAAATAGATCTTCAACGGCACCAGCGTCATGCCCTCACGATTGATGCCGACGCGCAGGCGGTTGATCTCGCGCTTCGACAGGAGAAGCTTGCGGCGGCGGCGCGGTTCGTGATTGAAACGGTTGGCCTGCAGGTATTCCGGCAGATGCGAGTTGATCAGCCAGATTTCGTTGCCCTCGTCCGAGGCGTAGGATTCGGCAATATTGGCCTTGCCTTCACGCAAAGACTTGACCTCTGTGCCGGTCAGAACCAGGCCGGCCTCATAGGTATCCAGGATTTCATAGTTGTAGCGGGCCTTGCGGTTCTCCGCGACAATCTTGTTGACCGTACGCTGGCTGCCTTTGGGGGCCATGGGTATATTCCGTTCCGCCCTTTTTATCCGAAAACAAAATCCCCGCCCATGGGCAATGAGCGGGGTTACCTGCCTATGTAATGCGGCGAGAGCCGAAAGTGAAGCGGTGAGCGCGGAAGCGTCTCAGTTCAAGAGGCCGGCGTGACGCAGTGCCGCGTCGATTGCCGCTTCGGTTGCCGGTTCCAGCGTCGAGACCAGCGGCGAGCGGACCGTGCGGTTCATGCCGCGGATCCTGTTGAGGCCGTATTTGGCGCCGCAGAGGCCGGGTTCCAGGAAGATCGCCTTGTGCAGGGGCATCAGGCGATCCTGGTATTCGAGCGCCTTGGCATAATCGCCCGCAAGCGTCGCCGCCTGGAATTCCGCGCAGAGGCGCGGCGCGACATTGGCCGTCACCGAGATGCAGCCGACGCCGCCGTGGGCGTTGAAGCCGAGCGCTGACGCATCTTCCCCCGAGAGCTGCACGAAATCCTTGCCGCAGGTGATGCGCTGTTCCGAGACGCGCTCGATCTTGCCGGTCGCATCCTTGACGCCGACGATGTTCCGGTGCGCCTTCACCAGCGCGCCCATCGTTTCCGGCGACATGTCGATGACCGAACGCGGCGGGATGTTGTAGATGATGATCGGCAGCTTGATCGCCTGCGCGATCGCCGAGAAATGCGCGATCAGGCCCTTCTGGGTCGGCTTGTTGTAGTAGGGCGTCACGACGAGCACGGCATCGGCGCCGGCCTTTTCCGCGTGCACGGCAAGCTCCACCGCCTCGCGCGTGTTGTTGGAGCCGGCACCGGCGATAACGGGAACCCGCTTCCTGGCCACTTCGATACAGAGTTCCACGACGCGCTTGTGCTCGTCATGGCTCAGCGTCGGCGATTCACCGGTGGTGCCGACAGGCACCAGGCCGCTGCTGCCTTCGACGATCTGCCAATCCACATGCGCGGCAAAAGCCTGCTCATCCACCGCATCATCGGCGGTGAACGGGGTGACCAGCGCGGGCATCGATCCCTTGAACATGCAAAACTCCCAATCGACAGCGTCCATTCTGCTGCCGCAATCCATGACTATGACGGCTCTCGACAACTTTGGACGGGCCGCGACGCAGCCGACCTTTTTCCCGAAAGCCTTTCAGGTCGCGCACCATAAAGCGGCGGGAAAGCGGCGACAAGCGCAAGTGCCAGGGATTTCATATGGAATCTCATATAAGAAACCACGCATTTTCATAAATGCGGTAAGCTTTCGTTAACGTGGCTGGCGGCTAATAAGGGGACGACTATTTTCGCGAGTTACCGGATGTACAGGCCTGTTCTGATCCTCGCAGCACTGGGGCTCGGCGCTGCGAGCATGCATGCATTTGCCGCATCGCTGCCCGAAAGCATGGCCCCCCTTCCCTATATGAAGCCTGAAAACCCGGCCGCGATCACCATGCCCGCCGCGATGCCGGCGCCGGACGTCACCGGCACGATCCCGAGAACCGACCCGCTGGTGGTGGCACCTGCGCTGAAAGCCGGGCTCGATGCGCTTGCCGGCAACGACATCGCCACCGCCCTTGCCACACGCAACGGTCTCGCCGAAGGCTCGCTCGACCGGCATATCCTCACCTGGGCTATCGCCACATCCGGCGCGTCGGGCGTGCCGTCCGGCGAGATCGCGGCGGCCCAGACGGAGCTGAAGGGCTGGCCGGGGCTGAAGGGGCTGCGTGCCAATTCCGAACGCGCACTTTATCGCGAAAACCCGCCCGCCCCGACCGTGCTCGCGGCCTTCGGCTCAACCCGGCCGGAAACGACCGAGGGCATGCTCATCCTCGCCCGCGCGCTCGTCGCCTCCGGCAAACAGGTCGAGGCCGCCCGGCCGCTTCGGCAGATCTGGTTGTCCGAGCCACTCGACAAGCCAACCGAGGACCGGATCCTCTCTGAATTCTCTGCGCTTCTCACCGCCGCCGACCACAAAGCGCGGATGGACTTCCTGATGTACAAGGGGCGTGCGGCACAGGCGAAGCGTTTTAGCGATCTCGGTAAGGCGCAATCGCTCTACAAGGCCTGGACCGCCGTCATCAGCAATGCCAAGAATGCCGAGGCACTGCTGAACGGCGTCGACAGCTCCCTGAAGGACGATGCCGGTTATCTCTTCGCCCGCGTCGAATATCTTCGGCGGCAGGACAAATACCGGGACGCCGCGGACCTGCTCGAAAACGCTCCGCGCGACGCGGCAAAACTGGTCAACACGACGGAATGGTGGAACGAGCGCCGCATCGTGGCGCGCGGCCTCGCCGATCAGGGCGAGTTCAAGCTCGCCTACCGGACCGCGGCCAATTATGTCGCCGCTTCCTCCACCGATATCGTCGATGCGGAATTCCACGCCGGCTGGTATGCGCTGCGGGCGCTGCATGAGCCGGCAACCGCCGAGAAACATTTCCGCAAGATCCTCGAGACCTCGAACAAGCCGCTTTCGGCGTCGCGCGCCCTCTACTGGCTCGGCCGCGCGGCGGAAGACGGCGGTCCGGGCAGCGCCAAGGAGTTCTTCGCCAAGGCGGCGCATTTCTCCAGCACGTTCTACGGCCAGCTTGCCGCCGCACGGCTCGACCTCAAGTCGCTCGACCTCACCTATCCGACTGCGAGCGGGGCCGACCGCCAGAATTTCGAAAGCCGCGAAGCCGTCCGGGCGATCGCAAGGCTCGAAGATGCCGGCCATGGCAAACGCGCCGCGGTGCTCTATCGCGCGCTGGCGGAAGAAATGACCAGCCCGGGAGAACTGGCGATCCTCGCGGCAAGAGCCGAATCGGAAGACAACCACGCCCTGTCGCTGCAGATCGGCAAGACCGCTTTCAGCCGCGGCGTCGATGTGGCCGCACTCGCCTTCCCGATCGGCGTCATCCCGGCCGGTGCCGATATCGCCGGTTCCGGCAAGGCGCTCGCCTATGCGATCGCCCGCCAGGAAAGCGCCTTCAACCCGGGCGCGGTTTCTCCCGCCAATGCCCGCGGCCTGTTGCAGATCCTGCCCGGCACGGCGCAGGGCGTCGCCAAGCGGCACGGCCTCACCTATGCGGCGGCGCGGCTGACCACGGATGCGGGCTACAATGCGACACTCGGCGCGCATTACCTCGGCGAGCAGATCGACACGTTCGGCGGCTCCTACATCCTCACCTTCATCGCCTACAACGCAGGCCCGAAGCGTGTGCCCGAATGGATCACCCGCTATGGCGACCCGCGCGGCAAGTCGCTCGACGAGGTGGTCGACTGGATCGAGCGCATCCCCTTCCCCGAAACCCGCAACTACGTGCAGCGGGTGATGGAGAACTACCAGGTCTACAAGACAAGGCTCGGGCAGAAGGCGGATATAGAGGCGGATCTGCGGTTTGGACGGCGGTAATCACATCCCGGCCTGATCGAGTCTGATCTTCTACCTTCAAACAAGAGACGACGCGGGCCTAATTTCGAGCAACCATCCCTGTTGCAGCCGAAAGTCAATCAAAACAAAAAAGCCCGGCACGAGGCCGGGCTTCCAAATTCAATCCGATCAAATCAGATCAGAAGTCGCGCTGCAGGCGGACGATACCCTGTACCGTACCGTCTTCGTCGCCAACTTCCACGTAGTTTACAGCAACCTTGGCAGCGAAGTTTTCAACGATCTGGTAGTTGACGGTTACGCCAGCGCCCCAGGCATCATCGCCGAAGAAGTCGCCGTCTGCATCAGCTTCCGTATTCCAGATGTACTGGGCTTCCGGAATGATTTCGAGCTTGTCGGTCGCCTTGAAGGAATAGGCAACGGCCACAGCTGCTTCACCGGCGCCGGTATCGGTTACGCCGTAGTAGGCATTGTCACCCGACGACCAAACGCCGGAGAGGTAGAAGGTGCCCGGACCAACCGCAACCGATCCAATCGCACGGACAGCGCCGTCTTCGGCGCCGAAGTCATAAGAACCGAGCAGTTCGAGCTTGGCTGGGCCGATCGCTGCCTGGATGATAGCCTCGATACCGACGTTCTGCCCGCCAACGCCTGCGGCGCGCGACAGTTCGTCAACCTGGATGCCAGCCGTGAAGGCAGAGCCGGTATAGGTGTAGGAGATCGACTGCAGACGGTTCGAACCGAGGTTGTCGAGTTCGCCCGGAAGGTCGTTGGCATCCCACCAGTTCAGCCAGCGACCAACGCGGAAACCGCCGAGCTGGATATAGGCTTCGTTGATGTAGGCCGTGGTAGCGCTCGTGTTGACGGTGTAAGCAACGTCCTGGTTGGCTTCGAAACGAACCGAAGCAACCGAGGTCAGCGTGCCGAGTTCGGTGTCGGACTTCGCCGTGAAGTCAAGCTGAGCGCGGCTGTACGAATCCCAGTCGCCATTGTTAAAGTCGTTCGTGCCGTCACCAAAGCCGACTTCGAAACGGACATAACCACCGACCTTGAGGCAGGTCTCAGTGCCCGGGATGTAGAAGTAACCAGTGCCGAACGCGTCGCAGACGCGAACGTATTCCATAGGCTCCGGTTCGGCAGCGACGATGGCGTCGGCAGCCTGAGCACCGGAAACTGCCGCGAGAGCCGCTGCAGAACCGAGAAGAAGGCTCTTGATGTTCATTCTTTTGACCTCCAGTCAATTTCTCTGAATGCTAGTTCGCGCCCGACCGAAAATTGATCAAACGCGTAAAGGCCGCATAAGCAGCCCCATTCCCCAGTATCATCTCCCCATATGGAGGCCCTACATTGAGGCCAGCCATTTATAGAGAACTCCCCCGGCGAACCGGGGGAGTTCCATTATGATTAGAACGAGCGGTCGAGACGGACGAAACCGTCCCAGAACTCGTCAGCTACAGTCTGAACCTTGTTGTAGTTCGCAGTGACCTTGGCGGTGAAGCCCGGAACGATCGTGTAGTCGACCGTCAGACCAGCGCGCCAAGCTTCGTCGCTGCCGTAGTCGCCAGTACCGTCATTTGCATTCCAGATGTAGGAACCGCCGGGAGTGATGGTCAGCTTGTCGCCGACCTTGAAGGCATACGAAGCAGCCAAAGTCCATTCGCCGCGGTTGGCGTAAGCGTTATCATTGTGATCGCCAAGACCGGTGGAATAGACAACGAGAGCCTGCAGAGTGCCAGGACCGACCGGAGCCGAGACGAGAGCGCGAACAGCGCCTTCTTCTGCACCGAAGTCATAAGCACCGAGAAGGTCGAAAGCTACAGCGCCGAACTTGGCGGTAACGATACCTTCGAGACCGACGTTCTGGCCACCGATACCCGCGACACGCGACAGTTCGTCAACCTGAACACCGGCGGTGAAAGCGCTGCCCGTGTAGAAGTAGCCAACAGACTGCATGCGGGTGTTCTGGGTACCGGAGTTCCAATCGGCCTCGCCGTTGATGCCCTTATCCCAAGGGTTGTAGTAACGACCAACCTTGAAGCCACCGAGCTGGATGTAGGCTTCATCGATGTAAGCGGCGCCGGCGTTGACCGTGTAGAGGGCGTCCTGGCCGGCTTCGAAACGAACCGCAGCAACCGAGGTCAGCGTACCGAGTTCGGTATCAGACTTCGCAGTGAAGTTGAGCTGAACGCGCGACCAGGCATCCCAGTCCGAGTCGTTCGCGGTGTTTACGTCCTGACCAGCATCAACCTGGAAACGGACATAGCCGCCGATCTTGAGGCAGGTTTCGGTGCCCGGGATGTAGAAGTAGCCGGTGCCGAAAGCGTCGCAAACGCGAACGTATTCCATGGGCTCCGGTTCAGCAGCTACGATGGCGTCAGCTGCCTGAGCGCCGGAGACTGCTGCGAGGGCAGCAGCGGAGCCGAGAAGAAGGCTCTTGATGTTCATTTTTGACCTCCAGTCAAAGTTTCGTATGGGTCTGGGTTCTTTTTGCTGAAGGACAGCGTTCCCTGCCCCATCCCCGTCGATTGCTAGAAGAAGGACGATCCACCGCCTCGCTTCTGGATTTGAAAATACAAGACGGGGGAGGTCATGCAATCTGGAACTTCAATCGGGCGCCCTTCCGGTACCCGCTTCCCATAAGTCTGTTGCCGAAAGGACACAAAGCCAGGGACCGACTTCGGTGGTATTTTACGCTTTGTTAAGAAAGAGCTTATCTGGCAGCCACTTAGGGCCTCGGGAAAGCTCCGGAGGGGAATCACCTCGCCCGTCACGCGGCGTGACTGCGCGGTCCTGCGAGCAACACGCAAAGGTCGATCAGAACGGGATTGGATTTGAGGATTGGGCCGGCGTTTCGAGCCTGGAATGGCGGAGAAGATGGGATTCGAACCCACGATACCCTCTCGGGTATACTCCCTTAGCAGGGGAGCGCCTTCGACCACTCGGCCACCTCTCCGGTCGGGCCTGATTATTGGGAAACGATATCGATGGCAAGGTCTTTTATAGAAATGTCATGCGATTCCCACCGGCCGCGACGCACGAATCGCAACAAGTGATTCCATTCCCGCAGCTTCGGTGATTCTCAGTAGCCCGAACGCTGCTTGCCGGCGCCACCGCCACGGCCGTAACGGCCGGCCAGTGATCGCAGCGCGCCGGAAAATTCGGTGACATCGGCGCCGACGGCCACGAAGCTCGCGCCGAGATCGAGATAATGGCGATTCAGGGTTTCGCTGAACGTCAGGATGCCGGCCGCCTTGCCGGATTTCAGGATCGTGCCGATCGCCTTCTCGATCACCTCCTGGACCTCAGGGGCCTCCATGCGGCCGAGATAACCCATGTCGGCCGAAAGATCGGCCGGACCGATGAAGACGCCGTCGACACCGTCCACCGCGGCGATGTTCTCCAGGTCGCGGATCGCGGCCATGGTTTCCGCCTGGACAATCAGGCAGATTTCGTCGGCGGCCGTCTCGGCATAGTCGGCGATGGAGTTAAAGCCGGAGGCGCGGGCGACGGCGGCACCGACGCCGCGCACGCCGCGTGGCGGATAACGCACGGCCCGGACGAGTTCCCTCGCCTGCTCGGCCGAATCGACCATCGGCACCAGCAGCGTGCGGGCGCCGATATCGAGCATCTGCTTTATGACCCAGGTCTCGCCGACCGGCGGCCGGACGACCACTTCCGAGGGCGAGGTGGCAAGCGCCTGCAATTGCGCCAGAATGCTGCGCAGGTCGTTGGGGCCGTGCTCGCCGTCGATCACCAGCCAGTCGAAACCGGCATGGCCGGCGATCTCGGCTGTCAGCGCCTCGCCCATGTTCAGCCAGAGGCCGATCTGCGGCTGGCGGGCCTTCAGCGCCGCCTTGAAGTGATTCTTCGGAGACGGCATGGCGTTTCCCTTCAGGAGAGGAGCTGTTTCAGGTCGGCGGCCGGATCGGCGAGGATGGCGCGGCTCGGTTCGATTCCCGAATCAAGCAGCTTCTTGCCGCTTACATAGGCCTTGGCATCGTTGATCGCGTCGACGGCGATGAACCGGCCCTCGCGGAAATACCAGATCGACAGGCTTCCCTCGCGGGCACCCTTGCGCACCAGCGTCTCGTCATACCCCATGTTGAAGCCGGCGATCTGCAGCTTCACATCGTACTGGTCGGACCAGAACCAGGGCTTTGCGTCATAGGGCGCCGAGCCGCCGGCAAGGATGGCTGCGGCGGCTTCCGCCTGGTCGACGGCGTTCTGTACCGATTCGAGACGGATGCGCTCGCCCTTCCAGGGCAGCATGGCGCAGTCGCCCATGGCGAATATGGACGGATCGGAGGTGCGGGCGAATTCGTCGACGATCACGCCGTTGCCAACTGCGAGGCCGCATTCCTGCGCCAGTTCGTCGTTCGGCTTGACGCCGATGCCGACGATGACGAAATCGACCTCGAGGGTGCTGCCATCGGAGAGTTCGGCGGCGCGCACGTGTTTTCCTTCCGGGCCGCCTCCACCTACCAGGCGGTGCAGGCCGGTCTTTTCGCGGATGATCACGCCGTGGCTGTCGTGAATGGCGCGCATCACGTCGGCGGTCTCTTTTGCAGCGACGCGCTGGAGGATGCGGTCGGCCATTTCGATCAGCGTCACTTCGAGGCCGAGATGGCGGGCGACGGCGGCCGCTTCGAGGCCGATATAACCGCCGCCTATAATAAGGAGCCGGCGACCCGGCTTCATCTCGCCGGCGAGCAGGTCTGCATCGCGCTTGTCACGTACGGTGAAGACGCCGTCGAGATCGCCGCCGACACTTGCCGGCAGCGTGCGCGGCGTCGAGCCGGTGGCGAGCGCCAGGGTGTCGTATTCAAGCACGGCACCGTCCTGCATGCGGACGGACTTTGCCTTGCGGTCGATCTCCTCGACATAGGTCGAGAGCAGAAGCTCGACATCGTTTTCGGCAAACCAGCTTTCGGGCCGGAAGGTCAACCGCTCGAATTCCATTTCACCGAGCAGATATTTCTTGGAGAGCGGTGGGCGCTGGTAGGGGATCACGTTTTCCGAACCGATGATCGTAATCGGCCGCGCATCCTTCAGGGCCCGGAGTTTTGCAGCGAGCGCGAAACCCGCCTGGCCCGCGCCAATTATCACCAACCTGCCCGTCACGTCTCGCTCCCCACACCGATCATGGTTTCGTTGATAGCACCACTAATCCGATCGCAAGGGGTATCCCCGCGACACTGGTCCGTCAACAACGCGACATGGCCGATTACGCGCAATGAGTTCGCAGCTGTCCCACACGGAAAGGAAAAACCGCCTCTACAGCGTTAAAACCGGGATTTGCCGTCAATATCCCCGCCGATCCGTCGAATTTTATCATTCCGTTTCAGAATGTGTCAGCGCAGGAGGAATATAGTCACAGAGTAGGAATGAAAACGGGAGGGTGTAATGCCCTTGACTATGGACCACGACACCAGAAAAGACGGCCCGCGCGACCGGGCCTTCGAGAAGTTCACGATCGACCGCCCCGGCAAGGTCATCCTTGTCGGCCATCATCTCAGCACCAAAACCAGCTTCCGCTGCCTGATCCGCAGCATCTCGCTCTACGGTGCGGAAATCGAGGTCGGCCCGACCCTGCCGATGCCCAACAACTTCTTCCTCGAAATCCTCGGCATCCATGACGACATCGGATGCACGGTGATCCGCCGCGAAGAAGAGAAGGTCACCGTCGGCTTCAACATGCTGATCGACGCCGAGTTTCTGCATCACGTGATCCGGCTGAGCTTCGAGACGAGTCATTGACGGGCAGATAGTCCCGCGGCCGGGGGGCCTTTTCCTCCCGCCGCTCATGGCCGCCGCTCGCCAGCCGCGACAGCAACGGCACGGTCCACAGCAGCCCGGCCCATTCGGCACCCTCGAGAGGATCGGCCATCGGATGCCGAAGCCCGTTCAGGCGGTACCTGTCCTTTCCCTTGCTCAGCTGTTCCCAAAGTCTCACCCAGTTGAGAAGCATGGCGGTCACTCCATCTATGATGCGATGCCATCGAGCTAGTGATTTGCCGCGCGGCTTGTAGACGCGCCGGCGAAAGCCGCTTTTCATCCATGAACGATGGGAAGATCACCGGTGAAACGATAGGGTGCCTGATATGACGGATGCGGGCTGGGACGATCTCAAACTGTTCCTGCATGTGGCGAGCGAAGGGGGCTTGAGCGGCGCCGCCGCCCGCACGGGCCTCAGCGCCCCGACGATCGGCCGGCGGATGCTGGCGCTCGAGCGGGCAACCGGCCGGACCCTGTTCGTGCGCAGCCAGCAGGGCTATCGGCTGGCGCCGGATGGAGAAACGCTGCTCGAACACGTCCGCACCATGCAAAGGACCGCTGACAGCATTGCCGACTGGAACGCGCAGGCCTTTGCCATGCCGATCGTCTCGATCGGCGCCGATGCCTGGCTTTCCGGTTACATCGGCGAGCACACGCCGGAGATCAGGGGCAGAGAGGACCGGTTCCGGCTCTGCTGCAAGTCGTTGCATAAGGGCGTCGATTTCACCTATCGCGAGGCGGATATCGGGATAGTCGCCCGGAGACCGGAATCAGGCAATGTGGCGATCCGCCGATCAGTCGTCGTCGCACACTCTATATATAGGGCGAGCATATATAGGGCGAGCGCCCTTGCCGAAGACGAGATCATGCCCTGGGTTTCGCTCGGCACCGACAACTCCCATTCCCCGGCCGATAAATGGGTGTTCCAGCATCACGAGGCTGATATTCGCACCTGGACCAATTCTCCGGATATCCTGCCGAGACTGATCGCCCGCGGCAACGGGCGCGGTGTGCTGCCGTGCTTCATCGGTGATTCCGTTCCCGGTCTGGTGCGCGAGGGCGGCATCATCGCGGAGCTCACCTATACAATGTGGATCGTCGCCAATGACGACGACCGGCATCGGCCGGAGGTACGTCAGGTCATCGAAAGGCTCGACGCGCTTTTCAAACGGGAGGCGAAAAGATTTAGCGGCGATGCAGCCTAATCGAGCCCAACCAGACTTGCATGCCGGTGAATCGATCCTATTGTGTGCCGGTTTTAAAAGAACCGGAACTGAAGTCCATGCCCGCATTCTCGCGCTTTACGCCGCTGATCAGCGCCCTTCCCGCCACCGTCCCCTTCGTCGGACCCGAGGCCATCGAGCGCAATCGCGGTCTCATGGTGAAGGCCCGCATCGGCGCCAATGAAAACGGCTTCGGACCGGCGCCTTCCGTCATCGAGGCGATCAGCGCTGCGGCGACAAGCACCTGGAAATATGCGGATCCGGAAAATTTCGAACTGAAGCAGGCGCTCGCCGCGCATCTGCGCTGTCAGATCAACAACATTGCCGTCGGCGAAGGCATAGACAGCCTGCTCGGGCTGATCGTCCGGATGGTCATCGAGCCGGGCATGCCGGTCGTCACCTCGTTCGGCGCCTATCCGACGTTCAACTTCCATGTAGCCGGCCATGGCGGCCGTCTGGTGACGGTGCCTTACGTCGACGACCGCGAAAACCTCGATGGGCTGTTGGAAGCCGTTCGCCGTGAAAACGCGCCGCTGGTCTATTTCGCCAATCCTGACAATCCGATGGGAAGCTGGTGGGATGCCGACAGCATCGTTGCTTTTGCCAAGGCGCTGCCGGAAACCTGCCTGATGATTCTCGACGAAGCCTATTGCGAGACAGGCCCCGCCGGCGCGACGCCCGAGATCGCCGCCCTGATCGACCGGCCGAACATCATCCGCACCCGGACCTTCTCGAAGGCCTACGGCATGGCCGGCTCGCGGGTGGGTTATGCGATCTCGACGCCCGGCACAGCTGAAGCCTTCGACAAGATCCGCAATCATTTCGGCATGAACCGGATCGGTATCGCCTCGGCACTCGCGGCGCTGAAAGACCAGGCCTACCTCTCCCAGGTGATCGGGCAGATCAAGGCCTCGCGGGACCGGATCGCGGCAATCGCTGAAACCAACGGACTGAAGCCGCTGGCGTCCGCCACCAATTTCGTGGCGATCGATTGCGGCCGCGACGGCGCCTATGCACGCTCGATCGTCGATGGGCTGATGGAGCACGGGGTTTTTATCCGCATGCCGGGTGTCGCGCAGCTCAACCGCTGCATCCGCGTCAGCACGGGCCCGGAATCGGACATGGCACTGTTCGAAGAAGCTCTGCCGAAGGTGCTGAAGGGCCTATAGGCTATACGAAAAACGACCGCGCCGGCCTTGTTCCTGCCGGTCGCGGTCTCAATTTCCGACGATCGTCCCCGTCCAGACCGACCGCCCTGTCTCCCAATCCCTCATGGGTGCTGTCTTTTGGATTGTTCTCCCACCGGCCCTCTTGCGGGGCCGGTCAATTCGTCGACCACGGCGCTCCTGAAGGCGCTCAGTGCATGGTCATCCATTCGCGAGCGGCGCGGAGTGCTGCGGCCAGCTGCATCTTGCTCATCGTCTGAGCGAGGTCGGCGCGCAATTCGGCGGCGCGATCGGAGCCTTTGATCGCGGCAATGTTGAGCCATTTGTGTGCGGAGATCAGATCAACGTCGCAACCACGACCGGTCGCATACATCAGGCCCATTTCGCAGAAAGTGTCGGCGCGGGTTTCGCCACCCATCGTGGCCATTCCGGAATTATTCATTTCAAAGCGTGCCATCGGTTTGATCCCTGTTAAAGCCTGTTGTTCGTCGTCTGCCCTGTTTCTTGCCCTTTCGGGCTCCATCCGGATCACCGTCTTCAAGCGGCTGTTTTGATCCTTCCGGCCGGCGGTTTTTTCCGCTCGTTTGATGACTTCACTATGCGCCCAACCTTCCAAAAGACGCCTAAAAAGCATGATTAATTCAACGAAAACAAAGTTCAAACGCTTCGTAAATTTGAGTTTTTGTTAAACATGGGATGCCTTGCATTTTAAGGAATTTGCGGAGATTTTTACGGAAAGTTTAGAAAACGATTTAAACTGATCGCTAACTACGAATACGGTTCGGTTCGGTGAACCTGTCTCCAGGGCTATGGAAAACCCGGCCTTCCCGAGCGCTGAAATTCCGCCATGTCGGGCCCAAACTCATATTTACCTTTACGTGTGCGTAAGATAATTTCGGCACGAGTTCGTCCAGAGGGGTGCGAACTGGAGGAAACCGCGCCGTCTGTCTGCTCCCGAAGAGCTCAGCGGCGGAAGCGAAGGAGGAGAACAATCATGATGCGCAGACTGATGCTTGTTGCCGTGCTGGCACTTGCCGCGACCGGAGCCCGGGCCGCAGAGCCGATCGAAGGCAATTGGAAGACCGCCAGCGGCGAGACCGCGGTGATCGGCAAATGCGGCACCGCCTATTGCGTGACGCTGAAGACCGGCAAACATTCGGGCAAGCAGATCGGCAAGCTCTCCGGCAAGGACGGCGAATATAGCGGCGAGATCACCGATCCCGCGGAGGACAAGACCTATAGCGGGTCCGGTTCGGTCAACGGCAATTCGCTCAAAATGAAAGGCTGCGTCCTCGCCATCCTTTGCAAATCGCAGACGTGGACCCGCCTCTAAGCCGATCGCCCGAATATCGTCCCATATAAGAAGTGCAGAAATGGCCGCGCCGGCAACGGCACGGCCATTTTTCGTTTCCAACCGTCAAGAGGTGCCCGATTATTTTGCTGCGCCGCATCAAGAAAAGGCAATTTGATCACGCGAACGGCATCGATTTCGGGCGTAAAAATTCGCAAAATTTCAATGTCACAGTTTTGTGAAAAGCTTGAATACCTATTGAACACTATTTACGCCACATAAAAGCCTCGAAAATGACATGATTTCACGAAAATTACACGCAGTCGGTGCAATTCCTTTCAGCGCCGGATATCCTACTGATTTCACTTATTAATTATCTTACCAAATCGTAACTTAATCGATTTATTCGTGGCTTTTTCCGAGAAATAACCACGATAAGCACGTTTTACGTGCATTTTTTCCAAGCAATTTTCGCTGTCAACGTTTCGTTGACAGCAGTCGCCGAAATGGGGGGCTTTCGGATCGAACCGATCGGTCCGATATCAGCATCGCAAACAGAAATTCACTCTGGTTCGGACCCAAGACCGAACCGAACATAACCCAAGGATAAAGACAATGACCAAGATCACTTCCGCATTCGCCGCAGCCCTTATCGCTTCGGTCTCGTTCGCTTCCGTCGCCCTCGCTGAAGGTGACTATTACGAAGGTGCCTCCAAGGCTTCCGCTACCGTCGACCATGTTCAGACCGGCAGCATTGCTCAGGATCAACAGAACCAGATCCCGGCTCCGATCGGTCGCGGCGACTACTACGACGGCGCAAACCGCCCGAACTAACCGCAGCTCATTCAAGATACCGAAACAATCTCCGCAGGCCAGGTCGCAAACTGAAAGCCGCGGGTCACTCTGAAGGGACTACCACCATGACCAAGATCACTTCCGCTATCGCCGCAGCCCTTATCGCTTCGGCCTCCTTCGCTTCCGTCGCTCTCGCTGAAGGCGACTACTACGAAGGCGTTACTCCGCCGTCGGCCGGCCAGCAGCACTCGGCAACGCATCAGAACGCCAAGGGTTCGGCCAGCTACGGCTACACGGGCTCGGTCTCCAACGCCCAGGGTTCGAACCGGTCGTTCGACGGCACGGTCGTCCTGGACCGTGGCGACTACTACGAAGGCGCAGTTCGTCCGAACTAACCGCAGCTCATTCAAGACACCGAAACAATCTTCCGCAGGCCAGGTCGCAAACTGAAAGCCGCGGGTAACTCTGAAGGGACTACCACCATGACCAAGATCACTTCCGCTATCGCCGCAGCCTTCATCGCTTCGGCCTCGTTCGCTTCCGTCGCTCTTGCCGAAGGCGACTATTACGAAGGCGCCTCCAAGGCTTCCGCCACCGTCGACCACGTTCAGACCGGCAGCATCGGCCAGAAGGTTGATGCCCAGAAGGCCGACGTCAACAGCGGCGACTATTTCGACGGCGCAAACCGCCCGAGCTAATCGCAGCTCATTCAAGATACCGAAACAATTTCCGCAGGCCGGGTCGCAAACTTTGAAGCCGCGGAACACTCTGAAAGGACTACCACAATGACCAGGATCACTTCCGCTATCGCCGCAGCCTTCATCGCTTCGGCCTCCTTCGCCACCGCCGCTCTCGCCGATGAAGGCGACTACTACGAAGGCGCACAGCCCACCCAGCAGGCTCAGTCCGTCCATGGCGCCCGCGTCGACAGCTTCGGCTACACCGGTTCGATCGCTCGCGCCAAGGGTTCCGACCAGTCGAACCAGTCGTTCGACGGCACGGTCATCCTGGACCGTGGCGACTACTACCAAGGCGCAGTTCGTCCGAACTAACCGCCTCCTATTCAAGACACCGAACATATGTCCGCAGGCCGGGTCGCAAACTCACTGCCGCGGGCAACTCTGAAAGGCATAAGACAATGACAAAGATGACTTCCGCCCTCGCCGCAGCCCTGATCGCTTCGGTTTCGTTCGCCGGTGCAGCACTTGCTGAAGGCGACTATTACCAGGGCGCCCAGAAGACCGGGCCTGCCACAACCATCGATCGCCTGAACACCGGCAGCATCGATCGTCAGGACGGCAAGCTTCCGTTCAACAATGGCGGTGGCCGCGATAACCGTGCTTCCGATCTGGACAACGGCGACTACTACAGCGGCGTCAACCGCCCGAACTAACCCTGAAGTTCGTTCACCATCGATAGCCGCACAGAGCCCTGCCCGGTGCGGGATCAAACAGACAGCAAACATACGGAAAAAATGAAATACCAGCCGCGCGAGCGGCTGGTATTCGCAGTTCATTCAAGACACCGATTGGAAAGACGGGTCGCAATCGTCTTTCCGGTGCGTGATGGCCGGACTCTGAAACCAGCCATCGAGTTCAAGATTAAGTGAAGCTTTTCCACGAATCAATCACGTTGATGCTCTTCTTCGTGAGATTTCCTGCATTTGGCGCTGCGCCGCCGGTTTCCCGCAATATTACAGGCTTTTTTGCCGTTCAAAAAAAACCGCTAGTTGGCGGCTCCGCTCCATTTCTATTGGAACGATCCTCCCTTCCAGGGATTTGTACCTCGGACGGAGCGATGAACCTGTCGCTCCGCACCATGAGAACAGATGGAAAGGACAGGACAATGAGAAGCTATCTGACTTCCGGTATTGCCGCTCTTATCATTTCAGCAGGTTTTACTGGTGCAGCCATGGCGCAGGATGCCGTTTATCCTGACCCGAACGGCCTGCCGCAATCGCCGCCGACCATCCAGCAGGATCGCGGCCAGGATCGCAGTCAGGGCGTGGATACCATGTCGACCGGCAGCATCTATCCGAGCACCGGCTACATGTACAACAACAACGCGAGCGGCAACGCCGATCTCGATGGTGGACAGGACGAAGGCGACTACTACGACGGTACGTTGCGTCCGCATAACTAAGCAGTTGCTTCAAGATACCGCATCCCGCGCTGGTCGCACCAATGCACGGGATGACCTCTCCACCGACAGATCAATTTCGAAGCCGGCCCTCGTGGCCGGCTTTTTCATGAACGCGGTGCTCTGCGAGGTGTGCCGACTCCTCCGGCGAGCGGATGAAACCAGCGACGGAGGTCATAGACGATTCGTCGCGCATTCCGCCCCCTTCGGCGTTAACCATTCTGAACGCTAGATGAAACCCTCTCTCAGGACGCATTCAGCCCCGCGCCTTTATTCTGCCGTCATTGGCTTTGGGGAGAGAACCATGACCATCCTTGCACGCCGCCTGACAATCGTAACGCTGATCATGACCATTTTCGCATTCGCCTTTGCCGCACTCGTCGCCGTTCCGGCGCGCAACGATCTGCGCGTGCATCTTGGCACCGCGGTGCCCTGCTATCATCCCGCCACGCCGAACTGCGTCGCGGCGCTTTGAAAAAGTTCAAGTGTTCAATCGGCGGGAGGCTTTCAACGTCGTTTGATTGTTATTGAGTTCTCTCTATAATAGCGCATGAACACACGAATCTTTTCCCTGACCCCGCTTTCCTTCATCAGCCCGAGCCCGGTAGAGCCGCGCGCCTTCGACAATCCGGTCGAAGCGGTCGATGCCCTGACCGAACTTTACGAACGCAATACGAAATTCCTGATCGACGCGTTCGGGGCGCTTGCCGATGGTGCTGCCGTGACCGGCCGCTACCGTGCCTGCTATCCGCAGGTCAGCATCGAGACGACCTCCTTCGGCCACGCCGACTCGCGCCTCTCCTACGGCCATGTCTCGTCGCCCGGCGTCTATACGACGACGATCACCCGGCCGAAGCTGTTCCGGCATTACCTGAAAGAGCAGCTCGGCCTCCTGATGCGCAACCACAGCGTTCCGGTGACGATTTCGGAATCGACGACGCCGATCCCGCTGCATTTCGCCTTCAGCGAAGGCGCGCATGTGGAAGCATCGGCGACCAGTTCGCTCGCCGACATCTCGTTGCGCGACCTCTTCGACACACCGGATCTCAACAACACCGACGACCTGATCGCCAATGGCGAATACGATCAGGTGCCCGGAGAGCCGGCGCCGCTTGCGCCGTTCACTGCCCAGCGCATCGACTATTCGCTGGCCCGGCTCAGCCACTATACGGCGACCAGCGCCGATCACTTCCAGAACTTCGTGCTGTTCACGAACTACCAGTTCTATATCGACGAATTCGCCACCTGGGCGCGCGAGATGATGGCGCGCGGCGGCGACGGCTACACGGCCTTCGTGGAGCCCGGCAATGTCGTCACGCTTGCAGGCAACGACAAGCCGGAAACCGACCCGGTCGTCCGCCTGCCGCAGATGCCTGCCTATCACCTGAAGAAGAAGGGTCATGCGGGCATCACGCTCGTCAATATCGGCGTCGGACCTTCGAACGCCAAGACGATCACTGACCATATCGCCGTGCTGCGACCGCATGCCTGGCTGATGGTCGGCCATTGCGCCGGCCTGCGCAACAGCCAGCGCCTCGGCGACTATGTGCTGGCCCATGCCTATGTGCGCGAGGATCACGTGCTCGACGACGACCTGCCGGTGTGGATTCCGATCCCGGCGCTGGCCGAAGTGCAGCAGGCGCTCGAAAGCGCCGTCGAGGAGGTCACCGGCTACCAGGGCTTCGAACTGAAGCGGATCATGCGCACCGGCACCGTCGCGACCATCGATAACCGCAACTGGGAACTGCGCGACCAGCGCGGACCGGTGAAGCGGCTTTCCCAATCACGGGCAATCGCCCTCGACATGGAATCGGCGACGATCGCCGCCAACGGATTCCGCTTCCGCGTGCCCTACGGGACGCTGCTCTGCGTCTCCGACCGGCCGCTGCATGGCGAACTGAAACTGCCTGGCATGGCGACCGCCTTCTACCGCACCCAAGTCAGCCAGCACCTGCAGATCGGCATCCGCGCCGTGCAGAAACTCGCGGCCATGCCGACCGAGACACTGCATTCGCGCAAGCTGAGAAGCTTTTATGAGACGGCGTTTCAGTGAGAACGGGGCGGGATTGATCCCCGAGTCGAGCGCGTAAGCCCGCCTCAACTCTGAATTTCAGATAGAGGCGCGGACGGCGAGAAGCGCCGTGCGATATTTTTCCCGAAGGTAACGAGCCTCTGCTCAAAGGAGTAATAGGTTATGACGGAGACGAACGTCGCACATAGGCTGACCAGAAGGAACCTTAATGTAGGATTCTGCATCCAGAATCCGTCATAGCGCGTCAACAAGTCCAGCAACGGCACGTGCGCCAGATACAGCCCGTAGCTGACAATACCCAGGAACTGGGCGACCCGGTTACCGAAGACCAGAGTGAACATGCGACTCTTGGCGGAACCGAACAGCAAAAGCACCGTCGTGACCAGTGAGGTGAATATCAATTCGTCGAAGAATATCTTCGCAAACATCCGAGGCGCACACACGTAGGCCACGATAAATGCCGCAGAGATTACGAAGGCCAGATTCCCGATGGCGTCCGAATGACGGATATAGGCCCGGGCACGGTAGATGGCGATGCCCAGCGCATAGCAGAGCGCGTAGGGAACCGGGCTCCATCGCATGACGAACGGGGCGTTTTCTCCAAGAAATGGAAATAGGACGTCGGCCCTTGCTGAAATGACATGGACGATCAGCGATACCGCGATCAACGCGGCAAGCTGTTTCGCGCTTCCTGAAAACCGCATCATGAACGGGATGGCCAGATACCAGAAAACCTCGATCGGGATCGACCATTCAACGCCGATAATTGTGTTGGCTATGCGGAAATCGAGGAAGCTCAGAAAACTCAGGTGCATGGCGACATTATAGATGTCGACCGGTGCGGAGAATTGTTGCTGCCAATAAAGCGCCGTTGTCCCAAGCAGGATCGATACACCAAGCCAAAAATAATATAGCGGGGCGATTCGCCAGAGCCGTTTATTCAGATAGCTTCGATAACTATTCGACGTTTCGTAGGATGACGATACGCTGAAACCGGAAATGACAAAAAAGACGAAGACACCCGCCGCACCAAAATTGGCGAAGTTTTTCCCGATTTCACCCAATTCTCTAAAACCGGCACCGCCGGTATGAATCATGATGACCGCAAGAGCGGCAAATGCCCGCATTCCGGTAATAAAAGATGTATCGCCATAGTCTTTTTCCATGGCGCGCTTCATAGCAAAATTTCCGGTTTTACTTGCTCCAACATCAACAATAGCACTCCCCCTAAGCCGACTCCTTCATGTCGAAAGCCTAGCGGAAATACAATCCTTTATTTTTCAAGGGCGTTATCTCACAGGCCGGTATTTTGGCTTACGACAAGGCGCAGCTCGTCAATAGATGAGGCGAAGGTCTCGGGATTGAAGCGCGTCGTCTGGCAGGCTCAACTCCGCCTCGCCACCAGCAGTGACAGCGCCGTCCCTACCAGCGACGAAACAATCACCAGCAGATGCGTGTTGACCGCCGCCTGGCCGAGTTCCGCCAGGGGCAGTCCGGCGGTGCCGGCGCCGAAGGCGATGGCGCCGGCGGTGATGCCGGCGGGATAGGTGCCGACGCCGGCCGGTGCATGCATCGGGAGCACCGAAGAAAGTTCGCCGCCGAGCGCGCCGCCGAAGCTTGCAGCGATGGAGAGACCACCCAGAAGGCCAAGCACCCAGGCGAGGACGGCGATCTTGGTGAACCAGTTGATCAGTGTCGCGCCCCAGGCGCGGGCGAAGGCTTTTGCATCGAGCGGCAGGCCGGCTTCGACCTCGTCGAGCAGTTTCTTTGCCTTGTCCGGCAGAACCTTGGCTGCAAGCCGGAAGGCCGGGCCGCGCAGCGCGAAGGCGATTGCCGGCAGGATGAGAAAGGCGAGCCAGAGCGCCCAGGCCCAGAGCTTTCCTGTCTGCAGCGCCAGTCCCGTGCCGGCGGCGGCGAGCAGCGCATGCAGGTCGAAGAGCCGCATGACCAACAGCGCCGCGGTGCTGCGCGCAACGCCCAGGCCGAACTCGCGCTTCATCAGCAGCGGAAAGCTCGCTTCGCCGGTGCGGAAGGGCAGCATGATGTTCAAGAGGTTATGGACCTGGACGAGCCTCAGCAGCGTGCCGAACCGGCCGCCGGTTTCGGCCGGAAAGTAGTCGTAGATACGCCAGGTGCGCAGAACGTAGGTGCCGAGCAGCAGCGCCAGCGCTACCGCCGCCGAGCCCCAGCCGGCGCTGCTCCACAGCGACACGACGCTCTGCCAGCCCCAGACCCATTGAATGAAGGCGGCGTAGACAAGGATGATCGCCACCGTTGCGAGCGTCATCGCGTGGCGAATTATCCACGCCCGGCGGCTGGCAACCGGAGAATTCTTCATATAGTAGGGTGCCCCATGTGAAATTTCGGGTTTCGGCCATTATCAGAGGCCTTTCCAGCCCGTGGTTTAGGAGAAACGCAAGGTGCGTACAACAGCAGAGTCGGTGACCAGCCGCATCGAGACGGCCGAGCCGATCGAACTGTCCCTCGTCGTGCCCCTCTTCAACGAAGAAGAAAGCGTGCGCCCGCTGATCGAACGGATCTGCGCGGCGATGGCCGGCTACGCGGCGAACTGGGAACTCATCCTCGTCGACGACGGCAGCACGGACGCGACGATCGCCAATGCCCGCGAAGCGCTGAACCGTCCCGGCCTCGACCTGAAGATCGTCGCGCTGCAGCGCAATTTCGGCCAGACCGCCGCCATGCAGGCCGGCATCAACCAGGCGAACGGCCGGCTGATCGCCACGCTCGACGGCGACCTGCAGAACGACCCGAAGGATATTCCCGGCATGGTAGCCGAGCTGGAGCGGCGCGAGCTGGACCTGCTGGTCGGCTGGCGCAAGAATCGCCAGGACGGGCTGCTGCTGCGCAAGGTGCCCTCCTTCATCGCCAACCGGCTGATCGGCCGCATCACCGGCGTGCGGCTGCATGATTACGGCTGCTCGCTGAAGATCTATCGCGGATCGGTGATCAAGCAGGTCAAGCTGATGGGCGAGATGCACCGCTTCATTCCGGCCTGGGTCGCAGGCGTAGTGCCGAGCTCGCGGATCGGCGAAATGCCGGTGACCCACCATGCGCGCCAGCACGGCGTTTCCAAATACGGGATTTCCCGCACCTTCCGAGTGATTCTCGATCTGCTGTCGGTGATGTTCTTCATGCGTTTCAAGGCGCGGCCCGGGCATTTCTTCGGCTCGCTCGGCCTCGGGCTCGGCGCGCTGTCTGCGATCATCCTCTTCTACCTGTTCATCGACAAATTCGTCATGGGCAACGACATCGGCACCCGGCCGCTGTTCCTCATCGGCGTCATGCTGTTCCTGTCGGCGGTACAGATGATCACTACCGGCATTATCGCGGAAATGATCGCCCGCACCTATTACCGCGATGACAACTCGCTCAGCTACATCGTCAGGGAAGTCTATGAGGGCGATGCGGCGCATCAGTGACGCGCTTGCCCGCCGTCCCGACCTCATCCTCTGGCTGATCGCGGCATATTATGTGCTCGCGGTCATCCTTCGGGTGCTGCGCTCGGAGGCGCTGGAAAGCGACGAGGCGGAACAGCTCTACCAGTCGCAGTTCCTGCTGATGGGCTACGGCCGTCAACCACCGTTCTACAATTGGCTGCAATACGGGGCCGTCCACCTGATCGGCCCGTCGGTCCTTGCGGTCGCGCTGGTCAAGAACCTGCTGCTGTTCCTCACCTGTGCGGTCTATGGTCTGGCGGCCCGGGTGTTGCTGAAGGACCAGCGGTTTGTCGCCATCGCCATGATCGGCGTGATCGCCATGCCGGCGGTCAGCGTCATGGCGCAGCGGGACCTGACGCATGCGATCGCCACGCTGCTTGCCGTCGCGCTGTTCTTCTATGGTTTCCTCAAGACGCTGACGCGGCCGACCCTCTGGACCTACCTGCTTACCGGCATCGCGGTCGGGTTCGGGCTGATCGCCAAGTATAATTTCGTCATCGTGCCGGTCGCGGCGATCCTTGCCATCCTGCCGGAACCGGAGCTTCGCAAGCGCATTCTCGACTGGCGGCTGATCCCGGCACTTGCCGTCACAGCGGTAATCTGCCTGCCGCACGGCCTTTGGGTGCTCGGAAACCTGGGCGAAGCGACGGCCGGGACGATCAAGGCCATGCGTCAGGACGCGTCAGGCAACCCCATTCTCGACCGGCTGTCCGGTATAGGCACGCTTCTGGCGGCGGTATTGACCGGCGGGCTGCCGGTGCTCGCCTTTTTCCTGATCGCCTTCCGGCGGTCGCTCATCGATGCCTGGCAGGCTACGAACCAATGGACGCGGGTGATCGGGCGGACGCTCGCTATCTGCCTGATCGCCGTCGGGCTGATCGGGCTCGGTTTCGGCGCCACCAGCATCAGCGAGAAGTGGCTGTCACCGTTCCTGGTACTGCTGCCCCTCTATCTCTGCCTGAAGCTCGAGGCGGCCAATGCGGATACGAGCCGCAGCATCCCGCGGCTGCTGTTTCCGGTGGCGGCGCTAGCGCTCGGCTTCGTCGTCTATATCGCGCTCGGCAATGTCATCGGCCCGATGTTCGGCGATTATAGCAAGGAAAACCTGCCGTCCGGGCCGTTCATCGAACAGGCGGTGGCGGAGCATGCCGGTGCCAAGCCGGCCTATGTGATCACCGACGATCCCTATCTTGCCGGAAGCGCCCGGCTGGAACTGCCGCAGGCTCGCGTGCTGCTGCAAAGTTTCGGGCAGACGCCGCCGCTCGGCGAGGCGGAGAGAAAACAGCCGGGGCTGATCGTCTGGCAGGGAGGCGGTGAAACGCTCGATGCCCTCAAGCCATATCTGCGGGCGAACGGGGTCGCAGCGGAAGGCTTGGCGCCGGCGACCAAGGTCGTGCCTTATCTCTTCTCGGGCGGGCGGGACAGTGTCACGTTCGGTTATGCCTGGGTGGAGCCGGTAAAGTAACCGCGTAGGTGGGGCGAGGAGCCCCTCCCCCTTGTGGGGAGGG
>NZ_PVBI01000029.1:0-20769 GCF_002968675.1 Neorhizobium sp. T25_13 | reverse complement strand
GTGAAAAACGGAGTGCAAAGAGCGGGGGCAGTCGGTCCCGCTTCCCCTTCGGGCCACTCTGTTGAAGCTCCTGCGGCTGCCCTTTGGTCCGCTCTTCGCGCGTCGAGAATTCCCGAAATCCCGGACTGCGTCCGGCGCTTCTCTAATCGGCGGGGTGAGGTCAAGCTGTTTCGAACCTATCGTAGGCCTGCTCTGGGCAGATTTCCGTCCGAGGTTGGCCCGTAGCAATCATCAAGCATCTCATGCGAGGATGCTTGAGACGACCCGGTCGATATTTGCATCCGGCCAATGCTCAGCGTGGCTTAGCCCTGGCGGCAGATCGTATCCTACGAAGTAGCTTTTGGACGCCAGGTTGAGCATGGGGATATCACCCCAAGAGTCACCTGTGGCTGCGAGAGCCTTCGGGCCGAGGTTCAGTTCAGATAGAAGAGCTTCGAGATAGCTTGCCTTGTCCTCAGGCCAAAAATGCCGGACCGTGTCGTCGGTCTGCCATCCCGTACCGACAGCGTAGTCCGCGTCCAATTCGGCAGCGAGCCAATCGACGGCGAATGCCCAAGTTATCGAAACGAGAGCCGTTTTGATCCCGGCTTTCTTCAGGCGGGCAAACCCCTCTTTCACGCCGGGCGCGAGCCGAAGCTCGATCAGATGCTTGGTCAAATTCGCCTGACCGAAAGGCAGATACCATTGGAGCATAGTATCGCGACCCGCGATGATCTCCTCACGAGATCGTAGGAGTTCGAAGGCGTTCATCTCGTTTGAGCGACCAATATTTCGAGCGATACATCCGCAGATGTTTTCGCCGCGTAGTAGGGTGCCATCGACATCGAACGCGGCCAATCTGATCCCGGTAATTGTGGGTCTCCTTTCGGTGCTCGAACCACCGGTCATGGTAAGCAGAGACGAGGTTTCACGCAACGGCCGCCTCTGGCGCGTCTTGGCCCCCAAGGTTCGTCCATCAAGGCAGCAGCCCCTGTCTGCGCATAACTCGTGTAGCGTTCAACATCGTTTCGCGGCCCGCGCTTCTCTCCGGGATCGCCATTCGGCCCTCCCATGATGGGGTCCAGTAGATAATGCGGTCCAATCTATGCTGCATCCTGATGACGGATCATCGGTATAAGCGCCGGCACGAACTCACATCACCATCGTCCGCGAAGGACGTCTCCCGCTACAACGCGGAACCTTGAACTCGAATTTTTTGCTCGTCTTCGTGCCTGACTGTCATGCAACGGCAGTTGATACTGAGTCCTCCCTTGTCCAGCGAAACTCTGAACCATCTACCCACATCCGATGCATGACGACCGCAAGACGACGTGCCAAGGCGACCTTAGCTTTCTTGCTGCCGTGCCGCTTGGCGATGTTCATGGCCCACGCCTTCAGCCAGCACCATTTGACCACGCGCGTCATCATCGACTGGGCGGCCTCAAAGAGCAGTCGCCGCATCATGGCGTCCCCGCGCAGAGAGACGTGGCCGACTCGGCTCATTTCGCCGGACTGTTTCAGCACGGGCGTAAGACCCAGTATTGCTCCGACCGATCGAGAATGACGGAACCTGCTGGGAATATCGATTGTCGAGACATAGGCGAGCGAGACGATTGGCCCAACGCCAGGGACCGTCATCAATCGCTTGCAAACCTCGTCCTGCTTCGCCTCGGCTAAAACCTTCTTTTCAATTTTGGCAAGACCTTCGCGCAGCTTGCGCCGTCCTGCGAGCAATGGCTCCATGATTTCCCTGAGCTCGGCGTCGTGTTCGACGAGTTCAAGTATTCTTCCCTCAAACGCACCGCCCGAGGCCCGCCCAACTTTCAGTCCGAAGTTGCGCAGGAGTCCACGCATCTCGTTCTCCAAATCGATCGCCTTCTCTTGCAGTAGCGATCGGGCCGTTAGCAATGCGCGGCGCTTCTGGCTGGTGAGGGTCTTCACATGCACGTCCTTGAATAGCCCGACTCGCATCATATGGGCGATCCCGCGAGCATCGTTCCGGTCGCTTTTGTTCTGTTGGAGGGCATCCAGGAACGCTTTCGTGTGGCGCGTCTCAATGCAGCACACGGGGAGGCCAGCCTTTGCGAGTCCGTCAAAAAGCCACTGCGACAACGGGCCTGCCTCAATGCCGACCCTGTCCATGCTGAACGCCGGATCACTCAGGATCGCAATAAGGTCATCGGGATGAGAGACCACCTTCCGCTCACGGCATATTTTCCCGCATTCATCGACGATGCAAATGCTCGTTTCTTTGACCGAGACATCGAGGCCGGCATAGTGTTTCATGGCTGCGCTCCTCTGCATGATGGTTGTGCCTGCTTTCCGACAGGTTACCTGTATCATCGGCAGTGCGATGCAGCTCCTTCTTCCGAACGGATGAGATGGGGCACGGAGCCGATTAGCCCATCTATGCTGATTTCTCCGATGCTCTTCATTGTTTCCGGCTCGCGCCGGGCTCGCTTTACGTTGTGCCTGCATGGTCGGTGGCGTCTTCCCGAACCTGGAGAATACGGTCGACAAGGCCCCACTCCACTGCCTCTTCCGCTGTCATGAAGCGGTCGCGGTCCATCGCGCGCTCGAATTCGTCATAGGAGCGGCCGCAATGCTCGGCATACAGCCGTGTCATGCGGTGTTTCGTTCGCCTCATTTCCTCGGCATGGATGAACACGTCCGATGCCTGTCCCTGAAAGCCACCCAAAGGCTGGTGAATATGGATGCTGGCGTTTGGAAGCGCAGTGCGCTCGCCCGGCTCGCCTGACATCAACAGGAACGAGCCCATCGAGCGGGCCGTCCCCATGCAGAGCGTGTGCACCGGCGCGCGAATGTAACGCATGGTATCGTACATCGCGAGACCGCTGGTCACGACGCCACCTGGCGAATTGATATAGAGATGGATCGGTCTCTTGGGGTTTTCCGCCTCAAGAAACAGCAATTGTGCGCAAACGAGCGCCGATACGGTGTCGTTTACCTCGCCGTTGAGGAAGATGATCCTCTCGCGAAGCAGACGGGAGTAGATGTCGAAGGATCGCTCCCCTCTCGAGGATTGTTCGATGACCATAGGGACGAGTTGCATCGCTTCGCGCATCGGCGAACTCCAATCTTCAGCGTTGATGGGGTGAGGCTGGCCGCGTCAGGCGGCGAGCATTAGGGGCGGGCTGTTGGCGTTGGCGACGGCTCTCGACAACCGCTCGATGGTGGTGCCGGTTAGTTCATGGAGGATCCGCAGGCTCGTTCCACCCGCTGCATTCGGGGCGATCGCGAAGGTGACGAAGCTTTCGAGGAATGGCGGGGTGCCGTCGCGCAGCCTGTAGCGAACCCGCTCGCCGGGTGTCACGGAAACCGGTTCCGGATCGGCGAGCATGTCCTTCGGCAGCCATTTCTCCCGAAACTCGGAGATGCTGATTGCGCGCCAGACCTTTTCTGGCGGTGCATCGAGATCATAGTGCTGTTCGAACCCGCTTTCCTGCACCTTGGTCATTTGGTCGGTCATTGATCCATATCCTTCAGCAAGAGCTTGAGAGCGTCGATGCGATCCGGCCAGTAGGCGCGATATTTGGCCAGCCACTGAGCGATGAGGGCGAGCCCATCTGGATCGACCTCGTAATTCACGAAACGGCCCTCCTTTTGTTCCCGCACCAGCCTGGCGGCGCGCAACACGGCGAGATGCTGGGACATGGCCGGTTGGCTGATATCCATGCCCTGGCGGAGCGCGCTGGCGTTCATGCTGCCGGTCGCCAGCTTCTCGAAGATCGTGCGGCGGGTCGGGTCCGCCAGAGCGCGGAAAATGTCATGTTCGATCATGGATATCACATAAGCACAGACTTATGTCATTCGCAAGCCTGCTTCGCGAACGCGCCGGAACTTCGTGGTGGCGAGATTCTCTCCCGTCCCGCCTCGTCTGTGGTGCTGATCTTGGCGCGGCCAATCCTTCACGTAGCCGAGGCGCGATCGGCGGCCAAAGTCTGCGCGCAGCGCTGTCCATTTCGTTTTCCGACCGCAGCGGGCCGCAGGCGCGCGGTAGCCAAGCGGAGGAAACCCGCGCTCCCATATATAGCGCCGTAGGGTTTTCCGGAGCCTGGCGGGAAACGACCGCCGTGACCAAGGACGATACCGCAAGAACGTTCGCACTGTTTGGGTCATCGGGCTGCAATAAAATCAGCAGTATGCAGCTCACATTCCGTCAGATAATTCAGCGTACGGACACCGAGCCCATAATAGGGTGAGGACGTCACGGGAGGCGTGAATTGACGATTAATCCGACAAACCGCCGGAAAAGGGAGTACACTAGGGCGTATGCGAAAACGGACAATCGGACGATCACTCATCGCCGGACGGATTGTTTTTCATAAGCAATGGTTTAGCCCACTTATGTCGAAATCGTACAGACTTCGTCTCGCGGTGGCCAATCCCGTTTTTGCTCCGTAGTTTTACCAATCACTTTGGCGTTTGGTAGCACCCAGGCTCCGCAGATGGAGCCGCCATGACTACCTTCGAACAATCCACGACCCGAAACACCCTCCTGAGGACGGTTAGCCCTCACATCTTCGCTCGCTTGTCGGCCGAAATGGAACGGGTCGCCCTGCCGCTGAGATTCGTGTTGGTCGAAGACGGAGTCGCCCCTAGCCACATCTATTTTCTTGAGGACGGGCTCGCCTCGGTAGTCGCGACGAGTTCAGACGGCGAGGCTATTGAGGTCGGACACATCGGACGTGAAGGCGCATCTGGTATGCATGTCATGCTTGCCGTACCTGCGACGCCTGGCCGAACCTTCATGCAGGTTGAGGGGTCGGCAATACGTGTCCCTTTGAACGTGTTCACTGAGGCCGTCGTCTCTGATCGTGAGACCCGTGAATTCTTTCTCCGCTATGTTCACACGACCATTTTGCAGCTTGCCCACTCGGCGCTGGCGAACGCCCGCTACAACGTGCAGGAGCGGCTCGCACGCTGGCTTTTGATGTGTCATGACCGTCTCGACGGCGACAACCTTGCGGTGACGCATGAGTTCCTGGCACTAATGCTTGGCGTTCGCCGCTCCGGAGTGACGGATCATCTTCACATCCTGGAGGGCAGGCACGCCATCCGAGCAACCCGCGGCAACGTCCGCGTCCTCAGTCGCGACACGCTCCTAGACATCGCTGGCGGTTGCTATGGCATTCCGGAGCGGGAATACGAAAAGGTGCTCGGCCTGCCATCGAGGGTAAGGTAGTTCAAGCCACTGGCTTGATCGCATCGGCGAATGCCACAGTCAGCAAGACGTCCCCAGCCTCGTTTGAAATCTCCAGCCGCCTTGAAGAGATGTCCTGGCCCTGCAGGATGGCGTCGCTCATGAGGGCGCGTGCATCCTTGATGGCTTCGACGCGAGCATGGTCAAGATCCAGAAGTTCGCTTCCTTCCAGGTCTTCCCGAATGCCGTCTCCGGTTACGATATTGAAATAGTATCTGGGCATCGGAACCTTCGCGTTCGATGACGACATTCGATCGTACGCACGCGCGGCGTCTTCCGGTGCTTCCGGAAAAATAAAGGACGGTGGAGTTTCGGTCAAGAATTGCCGGGTTGGCAGCCGCCGGAGAAGGTAACCTACACGATCGGGAATAACTCGTCGTCCGCGGTCGGTATCCGGTATCAAGGGTCTCCCTGCCCCCGTCGCCTACCTACAATTGCTAAGTTGCTGGCGGGGTGGTGCTGAGTAGGTTCAGTTTTCCTGAAGTCCTTGTCCCAACCTGCGCTTTAGGACGAGGCTCGCGCGTGTTGGGAGAGGCACGCGCGAGCCTTTGAAGGCTGGCATCTGTGCGCTATCGCACGCAACCAGACATCCTCGGAGAATGATGTAGTGTTCCTCATCTTGTCCAAATTCGTGAGGTGCACCGATGTCGGATCATTGGAGGTTTTTTCCGAATGTGATGCTGGAGCCTGACCTCAAGGCAATGCGAGAAGCAATGCGACTTGCTATCGCCCTCAACGACGGAGCTGATGAAGTCGAAGAAGAGTTGCTCGCGTGGATCATCTTCCGCTACTACAAACGTGGCCTAAGGGACCCGGAGCATCTAGCAGGCATTGCCACATTTCTCGCCAGCTCCAACGTATTCAACAGCCCGGCAGCCCGTGCTAAAGTTGCGGCGGATGCGTGTCATGGAGCATCTCCCGGCGTCTAAGCGCAGCGATGCGAGCAGTGCAGAGGTGTTTCTTTCATCTCGATTACTTGAGAGATTGCATCGGGCACCCGGACGGATCGGAACTTCCCGATCTTGAGGCTGTGAAGACCAGGACCAGACAGGGCATCGTGACTTGGCAGCCGATCGTCTCCGGACACGCCGAGAGTACACGCTCTGGAGCGTGCGGATTTCGGATGATGCAGGCGATATACTGGCCGAGGGTCTTGGTTCCGGAAGCCATCAATGAAGTGTTCCGTTCAAGATATTCCTGTCGCCGATCTCTGATAATCACGTGTTTTTGGATCAGGATTGCTCCATTGCACTGCGGGCCGGATTGGATCGGGCAGGCTTTGGCGCATCCCCGATCGTGTGAAACCTGTTCGTGCCGACGCATGCCTTCATGTCGTCGCGCCGGAACCAGATGGCCCGTCCGCATCGGAGGGGCGCGTTTCCTGCGGTGAAGACGATCTGTTCGTCGGCACGCATGCGCAGAACTTCATGGGGCTGGATGAGTGGTCTGGCAGCGAGCTGCTTCGAGCGTGTTCGCGATGATCCCTTTGCCTGGAAACTGCGGCTGACCTGGTCGATCTCGACCGTCGTCATGCCGCAGCGTTTCGATATATAATCGGCGGTCTCGGGATCGTTGATCGCGGCGAACGAAATCCAGCTGGCACTCTCGAACCACTTGCTTGCCGCGTCGCGACCGCCATAGGTTTCGCGCATCTGCCCGATCGACTGGTAGATCATCGTCAGCGTGATGCCATATTTGCGTCCGGCGTCGCGGGCGGTCTCGATAATCCGCATGTAGCCGAGGCGGGCGACCTCATCGAGGAGAAACAGCGCGCGCCCCGTTATTTGTCCGTCGCGATTGTAGATCGCATTCAGAAACGAGCCGATGATGACCCGCGCAAGACCGGAATGGGTCTCCAAGGTCTTGAGGTCGATGTTGATAAAGACGTCCGTATTCCCTGCCGCGATGTCGCTCGTCGAGAACTTCTTTCCCGACACGAGTGCGGCATAGTTCGGATAGGAAAGCCAGTGCGTTTCCTTGACCGCATTGGCGTAGACGCCGGAGAAGGTTTCCGGCGTCATGTTGACGAAGGCTGCGACGTTCTCCTTTACGAAATCCGAGCCGGAATTGTCGTAGATGTCTTGCAGCCGCTTGCGCAATGTCGGCTCAGGCTCCGAGAGATTCATGCGCACCTGCCGAAGCGTCTGCTCCTTCTCGTCCGTGTGACCGGATAAGCAGACGTCGGCGATGAGCGCCGTCAGCAACTGGAGAGCTGACGCTCGAAAGAAGTCGTCACGGACACCGCGCGCGCCGCCGTTGTCGCTCATGATCCATGAGGCGACGGAGGCGATATCCTCTTCCTTCGTTCCGCCGAAACGGCCGACCCAGTCCAGAACGTTAAAGCCGATTTCCGGCTTCCTGGGATCGAGTACGAACACGTCCCTTCCCGCTCCGCCGCGATGCGCGGAAACCATCGGTGCGACCTCATTCGATGGATCCAGCACGATCAGCGTGCCGCCCCATTTGAGTGCCGTTGGGATCGTCACTGACGTCGTCTTGAAACCGCCGGAGCCGGCAAAGACGATCCCGTGCGACGAGCCGAACGAGCCATCGAAGCAGAGCAACGGCGACTTGCCGCCGGCGCCCCAGGTCTCGGCGCTGTCGGCGCGAAACACTCGGGCGCCGACATTGTCTTTGTCGACCCGATAGCGCTCGCCGATGACGATGCCACCAGCATCGGGAAACAACTTAGCCGCCTCTGTGAGCTTCATCCAATCTGCTTCGCCATGCAGGGCCCGCTTGCCCTGAATGCGCTTCGGCTCCGCCCTTGCGAATGCAGCATTGCCGATGGACGCCACGCGAAGTGCGAAGCAGGCACACGTGAACGCGGCCCCTATGCCGATCGACGTTGCCGGGTCGAGAAAGGCCAAGACCGACTGGTCGGCGGGCGTCTTCATGAAAGCGGCAAGGCGCATCGTTTCGCGTGTAGCCGCGATCAGGATCGTCCCGCAGCATCCGGCAAGGACACCCCAACCTGTCTGCTTTATGTTGATCGCGCCGGCGCTCGCGAACAGCAACAGAATTCCGATCGCCGCACCGGCGACATAGGGCAAGGCGATCCCCGCCCGTCCCCATGCCAGTCGCGCGGCCTCGGTCTTTCCGAAGCCTGAGAGCCACTGCTCGATCCCGGTCATTCCGATGACGACCAGGATCATCAACGCCGCTGGCCCGACAACGAGCGCAATCCTATTGATCGTCATTGCCGAAGGCCTCAACGCCGATTGCCGTGAGCCTGGAGCGCTCGCCCTCGTCGCCTTTGATGCGGCGGGCGGCATCGAGAAGCACACCCAGCAACAGCGCGCGCTTCTCATAGCGCAGTCCTGCCTTGACGATCAGGCCGCCGAGCTCGATCTTCTCCCGCGTATCCTTCTTGCGGGCGTCGGATGTCATAGTCCTCACCATCCGTTCAAGCCTCGCCAGTCCCGCCCGCCGCCGCGCCAGACGCGACCGCCGCGGTCGACGTTGCGCCGCTGCTGTCGCCGGTGCCCTTCTTCCCTCCGGTCGTAACGCCCTGCCCTCCGCGAAACCGTTTGGTCAGTTGCTCAAACGCAGCCTGAAGCTCCGCCTCGTCGATTTCGATCTCGCCGAGGCCCGCCTTGAGCGCGATCCGGCCGATGCGTTCCGCTTCCCTAGTCTCGGCGAGTTTGAGCTGTTCCTGCAGCTTGGCGATTTCATCACGGATTTTCGAGGGTGGCTTCTTCATTTCCGATCGTCTCCTGGGTGAGAAAGCTTGTCTTCCGAACCCAGTTTTTCCGAAGGGAGTGCGGGACGCACTACTGTGAATCCTACAATCGCCAACGGCGATGCTTTGGTGGATCATCCCGGCCGTTCCGAAGGATCGGCTTCCAAGGGCGCAATTATACGTCGCTGGCGCGACGCCCTTGCCGAGAGTGCCTGGCGGGGCCGCCGCTCCCAACGAACGCATCGATTTCGTTCGCAACCGGGAAAGAACTTCGCCGTGGCCGTCCCACATTTCTCTGTCAGCATCGTCGCCCGTGGCTCCGGCCGCAGCGCCGTCCTGTCGGCGGCCTACCGGCACTGCGCCAAGATGGACTACGAGCGCGAAGCCCGGACGATCGACTACACCCGAAAGCAGAGGCTCCTGCATGAGGAATTCGTGATCCCTGCCGACGCGCCGGAATGGGTGCGCAGCATGATTGCCGATCGCTCGGTCGCCGGCGCATCCGAGGCCTTCTGGAACAAGGTGGAGGGTTTCGAGAAACGATCCGACGCGCAACTCGCCAAGGACGTCACCATAGCCCTGCCACTCGAGCTGACGGCCGAGCAGAACATCGCGCTCATGCGCGACTTTGTGGCGAGCCACATCACCGCGAAGGGCATGGTCGCCGACTGGGTCTATCACAACGCCCCAGGCAACCCGCATGTGCATCTGATGACGACATTGCGGCCGCTCACCGAGGACGGGTTCGGCTCAAAGAAGGTCGCGGTTCTCGCCCCGAAGGGCAAGCCGATCCGCAATGACGCCGGCAAGATCGTCTATGAGCTATGGGCCGGCAGCACTGAGGATTTCAATGCGTTGCGCGACGGCTGGTTTGCCTGCCAGAACAGGCATCTGGCGCTCGCCGGCCTCGATATCCGCATCGACGGCCGTTCCTTCGAAAAGCAGGGCATCGACCTTGAGCCGACCATTCACCTAGGCGTCGGCACTAAGGCTATCGAGCGCAAGGCCGAGCAATCCGACCACAAGTCTGAGACCTCGGCTTCCAAACTCGAACGCATCGAGCTTCAGGAGGAGCGCCGCAGCGAGAACGCCCGCCGCATCCAGCGCCGTCCCGAAATCGTGCTCGACCTGATCATGCGGGAGAAGAGCGTCTTCGACGAACGCGACGTCGCGAAGGTCCTGTATCGCTATATCGACGATGCCGCGCTGTTCCAAAGGCTGATGGTCCGCATTCTGCAAAATCCGGAAGCGCTTCGGCTCGAACGCGAGCGCATCAACTTTGCGACCGGTATTCGGGAACCCGCGAAGTATACCACGCGCGAGATGATCCGGCTTGAAGCCGAAATGGCCAATCGCGCGATCTGGCTCTCCGGCAGCACCTCCAACGGCGTCCGTGAGCCTGTGCTGCACGCGACCTTTGAGCGCCATTCCCGTCTGTCGGATGAGCAGCGAACGGCGATCGAGCATGTCGCTGGGGCCGCGCGCATTGCCGCCGTCATTGGCCGCGCCGGCGCCGGCAAGACCACGATGATGAAGGCGGCACGCGAGGCGTGGGAAACGTCCGGCTATCGCGTGGTGGGCGGAGCGTTGGCGGGCAAAGCCGCCGAAGGTTTGGAGAAGGAAGCGGGCATTGTTTCCCGCACGCTGTCGTCCTGGGAGCTTCGCTGGAACCAGGGTCGCAACCAGCTCGACGACAAAACTGTCTTCGTACTCGACGAAGCCGGCATGGTGTCGTCGCGACAGATGGCGCTGTTGGTCGAAGTCGTCACCAAAGCCGCCGCCAAACTCGTCCTTGTTGGCGATCCAGAACAGCTGCATCCGATCGAAGCGGGTGCCGCCTTCCGCGCGATCGCCGACCGGATCGGCTATGCCGAACTCGAGACGATCTATCGCCAGCACCAGCAATGGATGCGCGACGCCTCGCTCGATCTCGCGCATGGCAATGTCCGCAGGGCTGTCGACGCCTACACCGCCCATGGTCGAATGATTGGTTTGAGACTGAAGGACGACGCGGTCGGGAGCCTGATCGCAGCGTGGGACCGCGACTACGATCCTTCGAAGACCAGCCTGATCCTCGCACACCTTCGCCGCGACGTCCGAATGCTCAACGATATGGCGCGCGCCAAGCTGGTCGAACGCGGCGTCGTCGCAGAAGGATCACTGTTCAAGACCGAGGACGGAACCCGCATGTTCGCCACCGGCGACCAAATCGTGTTCCTCAAGAACGAGGGCAGCCTTGGCGTCAAGAACGGCATGCTCGCAAAGGTGCTTGAGGCTGCACCCGGCCGGATCGTCGCTGAGATCGGCGAAGGTGAACATCGTCGCCAGGTGACGATCGAGCAGCGCTTCTACAACAACCTCGATCACGGCTATGCCACGACGATCCACAAAGCCCAAGGCGCTACCGTCGACCGGGTGAAGGTGTTGGCCTCGCTGTCTCTCGATCGTCATCTCACCTATGTGGCCATGACGCGCCATCGCGAGGATCTCGCTGTCTACTACGGCAGTCGCTCCTTCGCGAAATCCGGCGGCCTCATCCCGATGCTGTCGCGCCAGAACGCCAAGGAGACGACCCTCGATTACGAGAAGGCGTCGTTCTACGGCCAAGCGCTGCGCTTCGCGGAAGCGCGGGGCCTTCATCTTGTCAACGTCGCCCGCACGATCGCACACGATCGCCTTCAATGGGCCGTCCGGCAGAAACAGAAGCTCGCCGATCTCGGCGCCCGTCTAGCCGCCATCGGTGCGGCATTTGGACTGGTCCGCAGCAGCAACAAGCAATCCATCCCGGACACAATCAAGGAGGCCAAGCCCATGGTATCAGGCATCACCACCTTCCCTAAATCGCTCGACCAGGCTGTCGAAGACAAGCTCGCAGCCGATCCCGGGCTCAAGAGGCAATGGGAGGACGTCTCGACGCGCTTCCATCTCGTCTACGCGCAGCCGGAAGCGGCCTTCAAGGCCATCAATGTCGATACCATGTTGAAGGACCAGTCGGTCGCGCAGTCGACCCTGGCAAGGATTGCCGGCGAGCCAGAGAGCTTTGGCGCGCTGAAGGGCAAGACCGGTCTTCTCGCCAGCCGTGCCGAAAAGCAGGACAGGGAAAAAGCGCTCGCCAATGTACCGGCGCTCGCCCGAAATCTTGAACGCTACCTTCGTGAGCGGGCCGAGGCCGAGTTCAAACATGAGACGGAGGAGCGCGCGGTCCGACTCAAGGTTTCGGTCGATATCCCGGCGCTTTCCCCATCTGCCAAGCAAACGCTTGAACGCGTGCGCGATGCGATCGATCGCAACGATTTGTCCGCAAGCCTCGAATACGCGCTCGCCGACAAAATGGTAAAGGCAGAACTCGAAGGTTTCGCCAAGGCGGTGTCCGAACGTTTCGGGGAACGGACCTTCCTGCCTTTGGCTGCGAAAGACACTGATGGCAAGACTTTCGAGACCGTCACAGCAGGAATGACGGCCGGCCAGAAGGCGGAGGTCCAGTCTGCGTGGAATTCCATGCGTACGGTCCAGCAACTTGCCGCTAATGAACGAACGACGGAAGCGCTCAAGCAGGCTGAGACGCTGCGTCAGACGAAGAGCCAAGGGCTCTCGCTGAAATGACGACGGGAACTGGAACGCCCCGGGCGATGACCGCGCAACAACGAGGAGCCATTGTGGTTCTGTCGATGGCGACGGTGGCCGCCATCCTGCTGGTGATGACTGCCGTCGCCGGCGGCTACCGCATCAATCTGACACCGAGCGAGCCACTCGGCCTGTGGCGCATTATCCCGCTTCATCGACCGGCAGCAGTCGGCGACCTCCTGTTCATCTGCCCGCCGGGAACGGCGGCGATGCGGGCAGCGAGGGCACGAGGCTATCTCCGTTCTGGTTTCTGCCCGAGCGGCGTCGCACCGTTGATCAAGATAGTGATCGCCGTTGCAGGACAGCATGTCGAAATCGGCGCCAGCGTGAGCGTGGATGGGCGGCGCGTTTCCTCTTCCAGTCTCGCACTACGAGATGGAAAAGGCCGGCCGTTGACGCCCATTCCAAGCGGCATCGTCCCGCCAGGATATGTCTTCCTGCATTCCGCATTCCCCGGCTCCTACGACTCCCGATACTTCGGTCCGGTGCCAGCTTCCGGCATCCTCGGCCTGGCGCAGGAGGTGTTCACCTATGTGCCGTGATTACCTTCGGCCGGTGGTGCTGATATTCGCTTCGATTGCGGTCGGCGTGGTGGGCTGGAGCGGCCATGTCTTGCTTCTTCCCGTCGCGCTGGGGTTTCCGGTTCTTTGGTCGATCGCGCGAACGAGATTGGTCGCGGCACTTGTCTCCGCCGGATATTTCCTGGCCGCGTCGCGTGGTTTGCCGCAAGGCGTAGCGGCGTTCTATTCGTCTGACATCTGGCCGGGCCTTCTGCTCTGGCTGTGTGCGTCTTTGAGCTTCGTTGCCGTGCATACCGTCCTCTGGACGAAGAACAGCGGAGTTCGCCCGATTCGCTATCTTCTGGCGGCCATCATCATGTCGATCCCGCCATTCGGCATCACGGGCTGGGCGCACCCTGTCACGGCTGCGGGTGCTCTGTTCCCGGGATGGGGATGGTGGGGCCTTGGCTTCATGACAGCTGGCCTCGTAGGCCTCGTAACCCGCATTTGGCCAGCTGTCGCCATCGCCTTCGCAGGCCTTTGGCTGTGGTCCGCCGCATCGTGGACCGAGCCGCATCTACCCAATGGCTGGCGCGGTGTCGACCTCGAATCGGGCGCTTCGCTCGGTCGGGACGTCGATCTTCACCGCCAGCGTGACCTGATCGCAACGGTGCGGAATGCGGCCAGCGATGGCGCACGCTTTGTGGTACTGCCGGAAACTGCGCTCGGCTTCTGGACACCGACCGTGGCGCGGCTCTGGACGAGCGCGTCCGGCGATACCGATGCGACGGTCATCGCCGGCGCCACGGCGCTCGATGCCATCGGCTATGACAATGTCCTCGTCGCGATCGACGAGAAGGGCGGAAGCAGCATCCTCTATCGCGAACGCATGCCGGTTCCCGGCTCGATGTGGCAGCCGTGGCGTTTCTTGTTCGTGGAGAGTGGCGGTGCCAGGGCGGATTTTTTTGCGAACCCGGTCGTCCCGATCGGTGCCGGCCGAGCAGCGCCACTGATCTGCTACGAGCAACTGATCGTTTGGCCGATCCTCCAGTCCATGCTCTACGATCCGGACCTTGTTATCGCCGTCGGAAACGGCTGGTGGACCGATGGGACGTCGATCGTGGCCATCCAGCGCGCCGCTACCACCGCCTGGGCGACGCTCTTCGCAAAACCGCTTGTTACCGCCTTCAACACCTGAGCGCCAAGGAGGCCCCATGCTCGACGCCGCCCTGATCAAAGAATGTGCCGACCCCTCCCTCAAGCCCGCGATCGTCGAGCAGTTCGTGGCGGCGGCGGGCTCAGATGATCCCCTTGCCGTCACCGTCAAATCGGGTGGCCGATTGATCCTCGTGCCGAAAGCCAGGACGGCGGACGAGGCAATGGCGATCGTGCGGCAATATGCTGGTCAGGCGGTCGTCCGCGTTGGCCTGACACAGTTTCCCGCAGGCGTTGGCGTCAAGGAACCGGCGGATCTGAAACCAGACCTTGTCGATGCCTGCCTGAACCTCCGCCAGGGCACGGCGATGTTCGCCAAGGTCCTCAGGATCGTTGCGAAATGGTATGGCAACCCCAAGAACAAAGACGTCTTCCCGCAGATTTTCGAGGATGCGATTTACGCATGGAAGACCGGTGAGTTCGAGGGCGTGAGCGTGTTTCAGGCGGAGGACCCTGGCGGGTCGCCGGCCAACCAAGAGGAACCGCGGGCCGATAAATCGGAGGCGGACACGGTCGATGCCGGGGCTCCGCTGCAGGCTGAGGCAGAACCTTCGGACGAAAAGAAAATTGGCACTGCGGGGATACGGGTCGATCTATCTCGCATTGGCGGCCGGCAATAGCGTTGAATTCGTCTTTTCCCGTGACGCCTATTCGGTCGAGCGAGAACCAAAATTTAGTGAACGGCGGCGCTGCCTAGTTGTCATTTTGAAGGAAATACTGGACAGCGGGATCATCTCGGCATTTCGCGAGCGGTAGCTGCTTGACCGAATAGATGCGGGAAATGATGTGTTCAGTGGTGCTGGTATCGATGTCGACGTTCAAGCAGGCACAGGCATAACCGTGAATCGCAAAGGTGCGGACGTATTCGCCGGTCGTCAGATCAGGAATCTTATCCATGCCTTGGGCGGCATGGCCGTCGCCTCCGCGGAACATTATCTCCCACCCACCTTGCGCGTCGTAGAGTTCCCACTTGGCCGTGGCCGGGTTGCTAAGCCAGCCGCAGCGCCTTTCGGCGTGCGCTGCGGTGGTCGCAGTCAATGCGACGAAGGTGGCGAGCATGATCTTCATAACAGGTCCAAACGTAAGGAAGCGGCGCACCGTCAGTATCGGTGGGAATGTTTCAGGCGGATGTCGGCAACCGACATCGAGCGGAACAGCAGCCTATCTGGAAATCAATCGGGTTGGCCACCCATTTAGCGCGAGCCAAAAAGCAGGAAATTAGTGTGTTTCCGATGCTTAAAATTAGTGTGACCCAGATGCATAATGTTTAAGCTTGTTGCGGAGGCCAGCCAGTACGAAAATGTGCCCTCACGAGGGTTCAGCTTGGTTGGGTCAACGCGCTACCAAAGGTCTTCAAGGATGCGGCGGTCTGCGCATCTCGCAGCAAAGCAAAGACATACGCCTCACCGAGGAAGAGGGGCGTTGGAGGCAGCGCAGGACGTTGGGCACGCGGGGATTCTAATCAACTGTCCCGCATTGGCGGGAATTGAACTTCACTCTGGCAGTGCATAGCGTGTCAGCAGAGCCTCGCCCTCTTCGATGGCGATTTCGATCACCTCGTTCACCAGATCCGGAGAACCGGCGAGTTCGTGCAGAACGAGCGTGAACAATTCCCGCTGCTGCACCGGCAGAACCTGCGGAACGATGATTACCAGGCCCGCATGCAGATCCTCTCGCGCATGGAGTTTCCTGAAGTCACGAGCATTGTTCGTCACGAAGGTGAAATCTTCCGCGACGATCCGAGGCATCAGATCCCAGTCGGTCTCGCCGCTCAGGCCCAGCCAATTGACGTGAAAGCAATCGTGGCCGTGATTTTGAGCCACGGCGACGAGCGATGTGTGCAGGCATTCATCGATCAGAAACTTCACGAAGCCGTGCCCGAAGGGTTATCGGTCCCGGCCTTTCCAAGAGGCAAGCGCTTCACCGACTTTACTTTCAGTCCCTGCTCCGACAACTTTCGTGGCCGCCCACGGGCAGGATGAGCTGCTACCCAGATTTCGGCGAGGTCCACCATGCGGGCCGTGAGAGCCGGATAGCCCTCGACGATCTCGTCCGTGGCAGCGCCTTGCAATTTCATCGCAGCGATCGTTCGGACCGGAACACGCGTGCCTTTGAAGACGGCTTCGCCGCCAACCACGCCTTTCACGCTGTGGATGATCTTGTCCGCTTCCCTGAGCGCTTCGCCGCGCGCGGCCAAGTGCTCCCTCGCTCTCGCGACGTCGACGATCAGATAGTCGTCCGCTCTGACCGTGTCGGCTTCAGGATTTTCGTCGATGGCGGCAAAGAGGCGCTTCCGGCGCTCGGCGGAAAGGATCGAACCGACGCCGAACCAGAGCTTCAGGCGCAGCAGATCGTCGTCAGTGATCGCGCGGCTTCGGTGGCTGGTAGAGGGTCTTCCAATGATTCGTTTGTCGATCGCATTGTGTACCGACTTAATGCCGATCTCACTCACGGCAGCCGCCTCAGTGGGTGTATATTCGCGAAGTGCTGCAGCCATAATCATTCTCCTTCAAAAGAATATATATGATGCACCGGCAATTTGCAATGTGCTGGCATAAATGAATTCTCGTCGTTGCCGGCTGGGCATGAACCCGGCAGCCGCAAGACAACCTCTCTTAATCGTCAAGCTCGGCGGTTGGCATCTGTGGCTCCTTCGGAGGCCGCTTCAGCAACTCACAGGCTTCGATGCCCAAGACTGTCGCCAAACGGTCAACGACATCGATGCTTGCATTGTAAACGCTACGCTCCAGCGAACTGATGTAGGTGCGATCGATGTCCGCGCGATGCGCGAGTTCCTCCTGGGACAAGCCTTTAGCCTGCCGTGCAGCTCGCAAATTTCGCGCGAATACCTCTCGGATCTCCATGATCGAGAGAACAGCGCCTTGATGAGTATCCTACCACGGAGTATTCTCTACAATCTCGAGGTCATTCGAGCCAGTTGCGAGGCAGCTTCCCCAGGTCAGAGCAACTCCTCCGCGTTGGCGTGAGAGTTGCGAGAGGAATCTACACAGGATCCAGTTGCCCGTTGGATGGATGACGTTCAGCGGATGTTGTAGTGCCACTGGGGCGAGATGGTACCGCCGCAACCTTGCTTCCCGGCAGCAGAGGATAGGGAGAAGCGGATGAACGATACCGGCTCATCTAGGTACAGTTCGATGCAACAGTCAGAATTAGAAGTGCTGGCGGTCGCTGCAATCCGCGAGCACCGCCATCTTATGGCCGCCGATGAAGTTGTGTATGAGGAATGGACCCGCGCGAGCGACGATCCGTCGGTTTCCGCCGCCGTACTCAAAAGCCTGCAGGATGAGTATGTTGCGCGTCAGAAGAAATCGGAGGCCCAGCAGGAGGCGCTGTCGAAAATCATCGATGCCCTTGGCTACGTCCCTGTAGTTGCCCCAGACGACGAAGAATGAGCCCTATACCAATCCGTGGTCCTTGGCGATTGCGACAAGTTGCGGAACGGTCGCCGCTTCCAGTTTTCTGCGCGCTTTGTCGAGGTAGTGCTGCACTGTCCTCGGATTGATACCAGTCAACATTGCGATCTCCGGAGCATGTTTGCCTTTCGTCGCCCACATCAGGCACACTGCTTCTCTTGAAGAAAGCAACCGTTTCGGAGCGACAATCGTCGTCGCAGCGATGATTTTCAGGCGGTAGTGGATTGCCAGAACCGCCTGGATCGCTTTTTGGGCATCCTGCAGCTTTGAAACATCAGCCGCCTGCGCTGAAGATGCGAACGTGAGCATCATGGTCGAGCCAAAGCTTCCTTCGACGGGAATCGTCACCCCGCTCCGAATACCGTAACCGATTGCCTGCTCCCGAAAGCACTTGAGTTGGGAGGATCTACGAGCGGGCCAGTTGTCGGCGGTCCAGGAAAACATCTCCATGCGACGTTTGGCTTCCGTGACGACGGGGTCGATGCGGGAATAGTGGCTTTCGAGATAAACGCCCTGCCATTCCTCCGGGTAGGAGTTGAATGTTCGGACTTCCAGTCCCTCAGTCTGCAGGTAAGCAAAACGTTCGAAGCCACATGCGTGGGAAAATGTCTTGAGAGCACTTTTGATCATACGTTCATCGTGCGCGGCATCTGTCATATCGATAAGAGAGCGAAGGTCACCGTCCACTGACATTTCTCCTATTGCCCAGCTGCATGTCCTCATTCGTTGCAGATCGTAAATCTACTCTCCTTTTCCGAGTGTTCAAGGCCTCGCATGCCGAAAACATGATACTTAAACATATATTTTGCGTGCGGGTGCCACCCACCTGGCGGAGCACGAAGAAATGGCCGGTTCTTAGATTCTGGCGCGGTCTAGCGGACGCCATAAACGGACGGAAAAATGATGTCCTGATCGACCAGGACGTTGAACTTGTAACCCGGACGGATGCGGATGGTCGGCTGCACGTTCAGGTTCTTCGAGATGGTCTGTTCGGCAACGCGACCAAAGCTCTCGGCAAAATTCCGGCGTGCTGCATCCGAGGCGGTATCCTGATTTGCCCGCGTCGAACTCTCGGGCATAGACATATCGATCCCTGTTCCGATGATTGCCACCAGCGCCGCCGACCCGAAGGTTCTCCAGAGATGGCGGTCGACCTTGTCCTGGAAGCCCCCATATCCTTCTGCGTCCGTGCCGGCCATGCCGCCGATCTGCAGAGTAGACCCGTTAGGGAAAATGAGGTCGGTCCAGACGACAAGAACCCGTTCTTGGCCGAATGAGACCTTGGAATCGTAGCGACCGAACAACTTCGAACCCTGCGGGATGAGAAGGCGGTATCCCGTTGCGCTATCGTAGACGTTCTGGCTGACCTGGGCGGTAATGCGCCCTGGCAGGTCGGAGTTCAGACCAGTAATCAATGTCGCCGGGACGACAGAACCGCGCTTCAATTCATTGGATGACATCTGCGGCACGACCTGGTTCGGCAGGTAGCCGAGATCCTTGATGTCCTGATTGAAGAAATCCTCTTTCGACGGCTGCCCGTTCTGATCGACGGTTTGCCCTATCAGGCCGGATTTCAGGGCGGCGGCATAGAGATCTGATGCGCTGTCGTCTGCGACGTTTGTCAGCCGTCGGCTCGTGTCGTTCGTAAAGTTTGCGGCCTTCTCGACGTCGGAGACGTCTACCTTGAGCGGAGAGTCGAGCGCCGTGGCACGAGCCTGGAGACGCGCCATGCGTTGGCGCTGGGCCTCGCGCATATATTGTTCATCCTGCACTCGCTTCAGGCGAGCCTTCCACTCTTCTTCGGATTCGAGCCTTTGTCGGCGGTCTTGTCGATCTGTTTGTTGGCGCTCGACGAAGGTTTCCTGCTTTTCCCTTTTCTCGACCACGACGGGGGTCGGCTGAAACACCTCCTGCTTATCTGGCTCACCGATAATGCCATCGGTCACACCCCGCTTAAGCTGGTCGCCGAAACTGGTCGCAGGATTGTTGGAAACACTCTCGGTGTTGCCACGATTGAAGGAAAACCCGCGTAGCGACAGACCAATCACGACGACGCCGACGAACAGCACGGTGACGCCGATTGCGACGATGATCGGCAGGCGGTTGAGCCGACGCATGCCCTGCTTCGCGTCGGCCTGACTCGACGTGCCAAGCTGGAGCGACTGGACCATCTCAATCTCCGTCAGTTGCGCTGCATGATCGAAAGGGGACTAGCCGGCGTGGCGCCGGCTGCCGTCGGGGTATAGGCGCGGCCTAGAGCGACTGTTGGCGTCGAGAGCCGCGCCAACACCTGTCCGTCGAAGCCGTCGATCGCATAAGCAAGCTCGATCGGCTTGCTGTCTTTGGCGACCTTTCCGTCCGTGACGACCGTGTAGCCCCACCCCTTCAGGGCCGCCTCGAGCGCTGTCGCAAACTCAGAGGTGTGCTTCTCCATTTTGATCGTCGTCGTAGCGCCCGCCGGGCCGATCTGTTCAGCCAGACGACTTGCCATGTCGCCGGCGATGGCGCTTGCAGCCGGTCCGGTGACGGCCACTGGGGTCGAGCTGGTGGTCAGCGCGTCGTCGGGCGTTTGGCAGCTGGAGAGCAGCGCAGCCACGACGAAATGTGGGAGAAGCTTCCGCATAGTTCAGCCTCCCCGCCGGATGGTAATCTTCTGTTGCCGCCAACCGACGCCGGAAATGAGGATCGCCTTGTCGATCGTATAGTCGACCGTCATAATGTCGTTCTTCATCCGGTAATTGACGATGCGGTTCTGGCCACCGGATACGACAAGCAGCACCGGCGCGTCCTGGCCGGAGATAGACTTCGGGAACTGGATGTAGGTCTTGACCCCGTCCGAATAGACCCGCTTCGGCCTCCACGATGCGCCGCCGCTCACCGAGTAGGAGAAGTTCAGCTTGTCCGGTGCCGTGCCCGGAATGCCGCCGGTTTCGAGACGGGCGTTGATGTCCGCGAGCTTGGTCGACACGTCCTCCGGATATTCGAAGCCGACACGCGCCATGTATTGGCTGGGATGGGACTTAAGCTGGATATGATAGGTGCGCCGCGACGTCGTGACGACCATCGAGGTAACAAGCCCAGGTTCGGAGGGTTTGACGATCAGGTGGATGG
>NZ_PVBI01000028.1:0-22321 GCF_002968675.1 Neorhizobium sp. T25_13 | reverse complement strand
CGGTATTGTTCTGCCTCTCCATTCAAGACCAGATCAGACGGGAGAGTGGCGTTCCCCGCTATTCGCACTCGGAAAGTGCCATGGTCGCTCCCGACAAATTCCCCCTTCAGGAAGTTCATCTTGCCAACGAACTCGGCCACAAAGGAGGTGGCCGGTCTTTGATAGAGGTCATGCGGCGATCCGACCTGTACCAGTCGGCCCTCCGACATCACCGCAATACGGTCGGACATGGTCAGGGCCTCTTCCTGGTCATGGGTGACGTAGACCACCGTGACGCCGACCCGGTTTTGAATCCGCTTGATCTCGATCTGCATGGTCTCGCGAAGTTTCTTGTCGAGCGCACTGAGCGGTTCATCCATCAGCAGGACCGGCGGCTCGGCGATCAGTGCGCGGGCGACGGCAACCCGTTGCTGCTGCCCACCCGACAGTTGCTGCGGATAGCGGCCTTCAAAGCCGGTCAACTGGACAAGACCCATCATGTCGGATACCCGACGATTGATCTCTTTGGTTGCAATGCTTCGCATTCTCAGTGGAAAAGCGATGTTCTGCTCTACAGTCATGTGAGGGAAAAGCGCATATTTCTGGAACACCATGCCAACGGCGCGCCGGTTGGGAGCCAAATACGTAATGTCTCGAGACCCAACACGAATCTGTCCGGAATTCGGGAACTCAAACCCCGCGATCATCATCAGCAAGGTCGTCTTGCCAGATCCGGATGGCCCCAGCAGCGACAGAAATTCGCCCGCCTTCACGGAAAGAGAAACATCGGAAACGACCGATTTGTCGCCGAACTGCTTTTCGATCCCCAGTATATCGATAGGTTCTCCGTTCAATGTCGGTTTTCCTCCACAAGATTGAGCGAGTTCTCAGCAATGGCAGAGCCATATGTTCCAGAAACAAAACGGCCGATGATCGCAAGAAGACGCGATGTGTCCACGCTCCCGCAGCCGGACGTACCGTCGGCGGGTTGGATTTATTCCCCTGCGCACGTTCGACGTGCTTGTTCGTCTGTCAGATGTAACGTCTATACATTTGGGATTTTTTTGTTGCAACAAAATTGTGGTGGTGGAGAAAAAAACTTTGGCAGAGCCTTCAATGGAAGAGGTTGATGGACTGGTCGGCGGCTCGAACAAGGTGATGGGCCTTGGCGATCGCGCTTACGAGGATCTGAAGGAAAAGCTTGTTCGTGGAGCCTACCCGCCGGGCCATAAAATCACTGTCCGCGCGGTCGCCGAAGAACTCGGCTACGGCACCACACCGGCACGCGATGCGCTCAACCGCTTGGTTGCCGAGCGCGCGCTCGTCTTTTCCGGTCCGAAGACGGTCGTCGTCCCGACGCTGTCGCTTGCGGAGCTATATGAAGTGACCCAGATGCGCCTACGCCTTGAGGGATTGGCCACAGAAAAGGGCGCAATCGGCGCCGGAGCGGCTGATATCGCTCGATTGGAGGCCTTTCAGGGCGAGATCGAAGCCGCGCTGGCGGAAGGGCGGTATGCGGATGCGCTCTGGAGCAACAAGGAATTTCACTTCCATATCTATGGTCGCGCCAACATGCCGATGCTGCTTGCGACGATCGAGACCCTCTGGCTTCGCGTCGGCGCGGCATTCAACGATCTCTATCCGGAATTCGCGATCTCGAAATACGGAATTCAAAACCATCGCGCTGCGCTGGAAGGGCTCCGTCATCAGGATCCCCAAGAGGTCAAGGCTGCGATCGAGACTGATATTCGCGACGGATACCGCCGCCTGCGCCAGGCATTGAGCGACCGCGCTCCAAAAAAATAGGCCGAAGCCTCCGATTTTTGTTGCAACAAAAATAGAATCCTGTTTCTTTTGTTGCATCAACGCGGCTAGCCTGCCGCCGGGAGGTCAACATGCAACTGGCAATACCAAGGCCGGGCGGCTCGCCCGGAGAAATTTCTGCGCAACTCGCACAAAGGGCCACACGGGTCTTCCCGGGAGGCATCACCCGCAACACGGTGGATCGGGATCCCGGCCTTTATTATATCGGCTGGGGCCAGGGCGCCCATCTGCATGACGTCGACGGCCGGCAATTCCTCGATCTCAACAATAATTTCACGACGCTGATCCACGGGCATGGGTTCGAACCTGTCGTCGATGCCGTGACCAGGATCTTGCGGGATGGGACCTGCTATTCGAACCCCACAGTCCATGAGATCGCATTGGCGGAGCTTTTGTGCGATCGCGTGCCAGCGGTGGAGCAGGTCCGCTTCGTCAATACCGGCACCGAGGCCGTGATGTTTGCGATCAAGGCGGCTCGGGCCCTGACAGGCCGGGCAGGTGTCGCCAAGATCGAAGGCGCCTATCACGGCGCCTATGACTGGGCGGAAGTCGGGCAGATGGGAAGCCCGGTCACCTGGGGACCTCGAGACAATCCCCGCCCGGTCCCTGCCTATCACGGCCAGCCGGGTGCGGTCTTGGACGACGTTGTCATTCTGCGGTTCAACGACATCGACGCCGCCGTTAGCCGGATCAAGGGGAACGCATCGAGACTCGCATGCATTCTCATCGATCCCATGCCGAGCCGAGCCGGGCTCATGGCGCCGGACCCGGCCTTTCTGGAGGCTGTGACGCGGGTGGCGAGGGAAAACGGGCTACTGATTGTTGCCGACGAGGTCCTGAACCTTAGACAGGGTTATGAAGGCGCATCCGCCCGGTTCGGTCTTGATCCTGATCTCGTCGCCATGGGCAAGATCATCGGCGGCGGATTTCCGATCGGTGCGATCGGCGGAAAACGGGGCTCTATGGCGGTGTTCGGGACGGCCCTCCTGTCACAGGGAGGAACGTTTTCCGCAAATCCGGTATCCATGGTCGCTGGCCTTGAGGCGATGCGGGCGATGACCAGAGACAATTTCGATCGTCTTGAAACGCTTGGCGAGGGTCTGCGGGCGAGGCTGCAAGCTTCGATCAATCACGCCCGGGCGCCGTTCAGCGTGTCCGGCTCCGCCTCGCTTTTCCGCATCCACCCGAAAACGGTGGCCCCGTCCGAGTACCGAGAGGCGTTCCTCAATCCGGGGGAAAGCCGGGCAATGACCAGGCTCGACCATTTCATGAAGGACCATGGCGTGCTGATGCCGAAAGGTGCTGCCTCGTCCCTCTCCACTGCGATGACCACAAGCGACGTCGATCTCGTCGCGGACACGTTCGAAAAGTTTCTCGACACCCGGGATTTTCACCATGACGACTGAGTTTGAGACTGTTGCACAGCGCGTGGCACTGGCGCTGCGCCGCCATGGCGTCGATGTCATCTTCGGCCAGAGCCTGCCTTCGGCTGTGATCCTTGCCGCGGAAGCAATAGGCATCCGTCAGATTTCCTACCGCCAGGAAAACATGGGCGGTGCCATGGCCGACGGCTATGCCCGCATGTCCGGCCGTGTGGCCGTCGTCGCCGCGCAGAACGGGCCGGCCGCGACCTTGCTGGTGCCGCCGCTGGCCGAAGCGCTCAAAGCGAGCATTCCAATCGTGGCACTTGTTCAGGAAGTGGAGCGGGACCAGGCAGACCGCAACGCGTTCCAGGAGCTCGACCATATCGCTCTCTTCCAATCATGCTCGAAATTCGTCCGGCGCGTGGTGACCGCCGACCGCATCGACGACTATATCGACATGGCCTTCACGGCGGCGGCGTCAGGCCGTCCAGGGCCTGCGGTCCTGCTCCTCCCCGCCGACCTGTTGCGGCAGGCGGCGGCAGCGCCACTGGTTCGACGGAGCGCAAATCTCGGATATTGGCCGCTGGACAAAGTCCGGCCGTCAGATGAACAGATCATCGACCTCGCCGAACGAATTGCCAGGGCTGAAGCCCCGGTGGTCATCGCGGGCGGTGGCGTCCATGCGGCCGATGGATCACATGCTCTGGCGCACCTGCAGGACCTCGCCTCTTTGCCCGTCTTCACAACCAATATGGGGAAAGGCGCGGTGGATGAGTTCCATCCGCTTTCCGCGGGGCCGATGACCCTGACGGGGCCCCTGTCGCTGGGGTCGCGGACGCGTCGGCTCCTCGAAGAGGCGGACCTCATCGTCATGGTCGCGACGCGCAGCAACCAGAATGGTACCGACAACTGGCGCTTGATCCCGCCGACGGCAACGATCGTTCACATCGACATTGATCCGGTCGAGATCGGCAGAAACTACGAGGCTATCCGACTGGTTGGCAGTGCGTGCGAAACACTGAAGTCGCTTTGCATTGCTTTGAGGAATGTCGATCTCTCGGCCCGTAGAAAAAGGCGGCGCGGACTGGAAGCCGCCATCGCAGAAGCCTGGTCGGCTTTTGCACGGGACCGTCTCTCGTTGATAGAGCAGAACGGGCGGCCGCTCCGGCCTGAAGCGGTGATGAAGGAATTGCAGGAACGAATGACCGCGCAGACAATCGTGGTTGCAGACGCGAGCTATTCATCAATGTGGATCGTCGGACAATTGCGATCGCTGCGAGCCGGAATGCGCTTCCTTGCGCCGCGTGGCCTTGCCGGCCTCGGCTGGGGCCTGCCTCTCGCCCTCGGTGCAAAAGCTGCAAGGCCTGGGCAACACGTTATCGCGGTCGTCGGCGATGGTGGGTTCGCCCACAGCTGGGCGGAGCTCGAGACACTCGTGCGCTCAAGGTTGCCGGTCACCATCCTTCTTCTGAACAACGGGATACTTGGCTTTCAGAAGCACGCCGAAACCGTGAAATTTGGGGAATATACCAGCGCTATCCACTTTCACGACGTTGACCACGTCAAGATTGCCGAGGCATGCGGTTGCCCGGCTGTGCGGGCACACTCGATCGCGGATGTGTCCGCGGCACTGGACAGAGCGTTCGAGACGGATGGCCCTCTGCTGGTCGAAATCATGACAGACCCAGATGCTTTCCCGGCTCTGTCGCTGTTTGCCGGACTTGAGGTGGCCGCGTGATGGCGACGCCCATCTCGCCAATTGCCCTTGTCTCGCCAATTGCCATTGTCACCGGTGGAACATCCGGCATCGGGCTCGCCTGCGCCCGGAGGCTTTTGTCGTCAGGCTATCGGGTTGCCCTGTTCAGCCAGCAGAACCATCGCGTGGAAGAGGCGAAAGCGCAGCTCACGAGTTATTTCGACGGGGACAATGTCATCGCCGAAACGGTTGATATACGCAACGTCGGCGCGATTACCAGCTTCGTTCGAACGGTCATTGACCGCTGGGGCACGCCCTCGGTGCTGATCTGCAGCGCAGGATATTCTCCAAAACGAAACGGCGCTCCTGGGCGGTTCGACGAACTTCCCCTCGAGGAATGGAACGACGTTCTGTCCGTCAATTTGACAGGGGCCATGGTGTGCTGCCAAACGGTCGTTCCGGCCATGGCATCACAGGGTTTTGGCCGCATCGTCTTCATCGGGTCGGTCGCTGCACGCACCATGCCGCGGATCGCCGGCGCAAGTTACGTCGCCTCGAAAGCGGGACTGGCTGGGCTGGCGCGCACGCTCGTCAAGGAATATGCAGGTCGCGGCGTGACAGTGAATACGGTCGCCCCCGGCCGAATTCTGACAGAGATGACCATGCCTAGCGACTCACCTGCAAATCGGGCAGCGCTTGCCCGGATTCCCGCCGGCCGGCTCGGCCAACCTGACGATGTCGCCGCGGCCGTCGAATTTCTGACATCTGCGTCGGCGGGCTTCATCAACGGTGCGATCCTGGACGTGAACGGCGGCGAATTTCTACCAGCATAAGCATCAAAGGAGGTCCTCAACGGCTGTCCGACCCGAGTTTGCACGATTGTTGAGATCCCGAACCAGGCCTGGAAGCGCGCCAATGATAAGATCCGTGTGCCGTTGGGCTATGCGGACGGCATGATCGCGGCAACCGTTGCGCAAAGCTGCCGCAAGTTCATCAAGCGACGAAAGCGCTTCACGGATTGCCGAGCTGGACATCAGCCCGTATTGGCGAATGTGTCCAGTGCGCGCACAGAAACCACCCATGTTGCGAACGACCCTTCCATTCCCAGAGAGCCTCGCAATTGTTGCGTATAATTCCTCGACAAGAGCATTTATCTTGATCGCCTGCAGCTCTTCTATCACCGGCCTGCCTTCCCAAAGCTGTCCTGGGCCAATTGCCGGTTTCTCCAGGACGCCGCTCCCCTTCGCCTCCATCGCATATTTCATCATGACCATTGCGAATTCGTGGTCGGCGGTGAGTTCCTCAGAACTCAGGAACAGCGTGTGATAGCCCCGCCCTCTGATGAATCCGACTACCTCCTCATTCGCAAGCCGTATGAGCGCTTCTCGCACCGGCGTGGTGCTGATTTTCAATCTCGCCGCAACAAGGCGGATGTTGAGAAAGGAACCTGGGGGCGAGCGGTGGTGGTTGAGCGCAGCTCGGATCCTGCCATAGGCTTCGAATACTTTATCTTGAGACGCGCTCTTATAGAAATCCTGCGCCAAATCGAGCTAATCCAGTTCTTGCGGTCTCGCTCAAGCCCGCCCACCGAGTTCGCGAAAAACCGTATCCCGTGGCGAAGGGCTGGGCCTTGTTTTCAGCTCTAATTATATCGGGTTCCGAGCGGCCTTCACTTGTAGGATTCGACAAGCGCCAGGCCGTCATTTTCCGGCCGACTGCCGGAAATCAAAGCCTTGGCCGCTGGAGAAGGAGTGACCTTTTATCACGAGACCCCTTCGTCTTGGACGCGACCTCAGCCGATATGCCGACCGCAAGGCACTGATCGCCTCCACGTGCTCGGAAACTGCGCCCAATGACCTCCGCGCCAAAAGCTGGAGCCCCGGCCGAACCAAACGTCCTGGCTGAAAACTATCCGGCGACATTTGGACCAATTTTCAACCTACGGCGCAGGCACCAGTGTGCTGTCAGCTTCCCGCAGGGTCTCCAGGCATTCAGGCCGAACAGCGAGAGGCTAGGTAGGTCACGTCAAGGCCGGTCGTTGTCACCCGCAACGGCCGATGGCTGTTGCGGCGCGCTCTCCGTCAGCGTGTGCTGATCTGGCGTGAGGTCCAGCTTCCCCCAGATTGACGTCTTCCGATCGGTCTGTTTGAGCTTTCGGGCATGCTTGATTTCGACGATAAACGGCTTTGTCTGCTGACGCATAAATCCTCCAGGCGACGAATCGCGGCTCGACAATATCGCGTTGATGTGAGGAGGCAACTGCCTCTGCATTCGCGTTCGTCGCGTCCCAAGCGGGCAGATGATTTAGAGACCGAACAACGGGATCAGGCTGGCAGACGTTCTGGCACGGCAATGCGCTGATGAGGCGCCGTGTGCTACCCCCTCCAACCGCTGTAATCGGCCACGTCTCCGCGGGCTCGATGAGGCATGTCTGATCGGAGACCGGCTTCGCCTCGATCGTTCTCCCGCAACGGCCCTCCCCAGCTTTCTTCCCCTGCGAACTGCGTTCGCATTCCTCGCGGGGCAACAAAGCCGCCTCCGGCCGCCCTCCACTTCGTTTCGGCCCCGGCAAGGTGCGGTCCCGATCGTCGCCGATCCTTGCGACAGCCATCGAGGTCGCGAAGGGCGCGGCCCGAAACAACCGAAAGGAACTTAGACATGGCTACCATCGGCACGTTTACCGCAAACGAAAACGGCTTCACCGGCTCGATCCGCACCCTCGCACTCAATGTCAAGGCCCGCATCGCCCGCGTCGACAACCCCTCTGAAAAGGGTCCGCACTTCCGCATCTACGCCGGCAACGTTGAGCTGGGTGCGGCCTGGCAGAAGCGCTCCAACGAGAGCGACCGCGACTACCTGTCCGTGAAGCTGGACGATCCGAGCTTCCCTGCCCCGATCTATGCCACCCTCACCGAGGTCGAAGACGAGGACGCCTACCAGCTGATCTGGTCCCGCCCCACCCGGGACTGAGAATCCCACCAAGGCCCCGCCGCATAAGGCGGGGCCAGACCCGCCGCATAAGGCGGGGCCAGACCCGCCGCATAAGGCGGGGCCAGACCCGCGAATGGCATCGGCCGGAGACCTGTCGCGTGTGAGGCTGAATGTATGCTGCTAGAAACCTGGCTGCAAAAAGGCGTGGTTTATATCGTCGGCTACAAAGATTCAGGCGGCTTCATGTTCGTTCACACCAATGCCTGGCGTCGTATAACGAGCGACCTACAGTCGCGTCTGGCGATAGCGGCCTACTGCCCCATCGGGTCGAAATTTGCGAGCGGACGATTGGACCTCGGTGGGCGCGTTGGGCCAGTTTTCGGAACAGTAGTCGACGGGCGTTGGCAGAAACGCAAGGAGACACATTGAGCGCTTACGGCGCAGGCTGGGCCATGGGGTGTCAATGCCTTCCAATACCCAGACCGGACTAACCTCAAAGAGAAGCCCGCCGAAGCGGGCTGAATTAAGGGACATTTTGGCGGAGTAGTCTGGAACGCAGCGGACATCGGTGAAGTGCTGATGGATGGAAAGGCCGCTACGTCTGTTTCTTCGAACCTCGCCAGAAGAAAAACGTTCCCGTTCCTCGTGCCTATATCGTCGTCGCCCCCTCATTTTTGAGAGTTACCCTTTACCCCTGCGCGGCTATACCTATGCGGGTGATGGTCCGAGGGAGACGGAATGGAGTTGGTTGTATTTGGGTATCAGATCGTGCCTGGCCGCGACGAGCCCCTGGCCTTCGCGGCTTCGCTTGAGGAATGCCAGCGCGAAGCCTTGCACGAGCGCGAAGAGCTTCGGCGGAATGACCCGGATCTCGAACTGATGGGGGCGATGGCGATCTACCGGCTTACCTTGGCCTGGCCTGATACCGATGGGTTGATTGCCGTGCTGAACGAGAAGGCCGCGCTGCTCGACGCCATTGTCGTCGATCGGAAGCTTGTGGGTCTTGTGGCTGACTGAATTCAATATTCTGAAGCGCCTAGGGCTGCTGCTTGTAAGTATCGGATGCGTCAGGCGCACGGCTGCCCCTCTCGGAGCTTCTGTGTCTCGGCCTCCCTATTGGTGCAGGTGGTACGACTGTTGGTCGGACGCTGTCTCAGCCGTCATGTTAGCCAAGATTATGATGTACTCATCCGCGGCGTCGGCGAGGATCAGGGCGATTTCTTGCCGGCTGAGCCCTTCCTGCTGAAGGCGCTCGATCATCTCCAGCATCGCGGCTTCGACCTTGAAACGGTGCGCAGGCGGAGGTTCGTATGGTTCATCGGGTGTCTGAGTTCGCATATCCATGTTCTGTTTCCCCATGTCAGGGGAGCATTGCACACCGGCGGCGCTCTGCAAGCAGATGCTTAATTAACGGTTAACGAGATCGCTTCGCAGTTGCTCAAGTCGGACGAGGCTCAAGCGGTCCCTGGATCGGGCGTTCTCTGAGATTAGTCAAGAAGAGGCTTCGTCGAGTGGATCACTGGTGAACGCGAATGCTGACGGGGAACAGGCATTGGGAGAAGCGCTGAAATCAGCATCCACGTTCCATCCTTTAACAAGAGCAGTTCACAGAAGTTTCGGGCGCCTGGGAATTTTCTTGAAGATAGTCCGACCGCAAGAGTGCGGCTATGCGTCGAAGATCCGATAGTTTGCCCAGCGGCTTCGAGATATCTCATCTCCGATCGCCCATTCGGCGTCGGAGTCGTTGAGCAGAGTTAGAAACCCACTGTTGCACTCGATTTCGTGCGGCGATCGATACCCTTGCTCGCACTCCTCGCAATGTCCCTAGACATCACCGGTTTCGCTCTCTCGAAACAAGAAGAGCCGGCCGTTGTGACAATTCGGGCAATTGCCAGCGTAAAATTGCATCATGGACCTTGGGGAAGGTTGTCGCGGGTGTTCTATCCCCCGCACTGCATCAGCAAAATCTTAAAAAGAATCCCTGTTGACTCATCCCGAGATGAGAACATAATTAGAACATCCGGCCGCCCGGTGTGGTGGCTATCCACATATTATCCACAGCTTGAGCACGCTTCGGCGTGAAGGAATAGCTATGCCTGAAACAACCTTACCTTCGCCTTCCGACGAAACCGCAGGTGAACTTGAATACATGTGGGCATTCGTTCGGCCGATCGATGATCCCAGCAAAGAACTGCTGGCAGGGCTGGTAGAGCGACGCGACCAGTCGTTTGATTATTTCCGGGCCGATATTTATGGCACCGACCCTGAAAACGAGTGGCCTACAATGTCCTGGCTCGAGGTGGGGTTCAGTAAATCGACGGGTGACTTCCGCATCCTCTGGAAAAGCGGAATGAAGCCAACTCCGGAACTTCCGGACAACCTGCTCACCGACTGGGGCAACGGTACCGACCCGGAAGATGCGCTGGAGCAGATGACGCAACAGATGAAGGAGGAAGGCCGGCCGTTGCTGGGAGTATGCACCGTGGAGCGAGTTCGCGACGGCGTGCGCGGTTATCGAGATGCTCCGAGGATCGTCGGCTTCGACTTCAATCCGGACCTGCAAAAGGGCCCTCAATGATAGAGTTCAAGCCAATCCCATCAGCCAGCTCTCCCGGCGAACCAGCGCGATCCTCACTGCCAAGTTCTGCGGTCGAGATTGAGCCCGTACCCGATGTGATCTTGGTCGAGGCGGACGGTAACGCTTGTTCCATGCCCGCCCCCCTGGAGCTTTCCTCCGATCTGCCGCCCAGGAAACAGGCGAAGCGCCGGGTCTTGGCGCCCAAGAAACCAAGCGTGGCCGAAGCGGTCGATGCCGACGCCGCTCCTCTTATGCTCAATCTGGACACATGACCACCATGCAGACCGAACCGCAGACGCAATCCGAGGTCGACATCCAATGGGAAGTCGAGGCCGTGCTCGCCTGGCACGACGATGACGCCAAAGCGGCAATAGCGACATTGCGGGAGAATAATAGGCATTTGCGAAAGCAATTGGCGTTGGCGGAGTTCGCGGGAAGCCGAGGGTTCGCCCGCGGCTGGCGGCCGCGTTATGAACGGTGATCTGTGCCCAGCGTAGAATACAAAGGCGGCAGCCATCCCTATTCTGAAGCCAAGATCCCCCGGTTGCTCGACGCCGACCAGAACGGGCAATTCGTCAAGGTAACCTGCAAATGGTGTCGTCCCCAGATTACAAGAAATTATCGTCCCATGGACATCGCCAAGCTTGTAGGCGACCGCCACGTGATGGAACTTCAACATCGCTTCCGTTGCGAAAAATGCAGAAGGAACGATTATATGGAAGTGTCCTTCGAAATGGTCATCGGCGATAGGATCAAGGGATTTCCTGTTCGGGAACTCGTCGAGATCAGGACCGTGAAGCGGCCGGTTTGGCGCGATATCAAATTGTAACGGTGAGAGCGAATGTGCAACCTCTACAATGTCACCACGAGCCGCGAGGCTGTCCTGCAGTTCACCAAGTCCTTCCGGGACAAGGCCGGTTGGAACCAGCCGTCGCTTGATGTCTATCCCGGCTATCAGGCGCCGGTCGTGCGCGTCGGCGAGGATGGACAGCGGGAAATCGCTAGCGTGACTTGGGGCATGCCCTCACCTCCGGCATTCGTGAAAAACTACGACCCCGGCGTCACCAACATCCGCAATGTCAGCTCGCCGCACTGGAGGCGCTGGCTCGGCCCCACCAGCCGCTGTGTCGTCCCGTTCACGTCTTTCGCGGAACCGGACCCCGCCAGGAAGGCCATGAGCGGCCGAGTACCGAACGCATGGTTCGCCGGCAGCGAGGAACGCCCACTGATGTTCTTCGCCGGGTTCTGGACGCCGTGGCGGGGTATTCGCAAGGTGCGGGATGGAGAGCGGGAATATGAGCTGTTTGGCTTCCTGACAACGGAGCCCAACGAGATCGTTTCTCCGATCCACCAGAAGGCAATGCCGACGATCCTCACGACCCCGGAAGAGGTCGACCTGTGGCTGACAGCACCCTGGGATGAAGCCAAGCATCTGCAGCGGCCGCTACCGGGGAACATGTTGGTGATCGTGGAGCCGCCAACCAGTCCGAATGAAGAGGTCCCGACTTTGCTATGACTGACGATTGGACTCACACGATCTAGCCGCTCCCGTGCAGATCAATGGAAGTGGAAAGCCCGCGTCAATCCCCGGAACCGCGGGCTTTCGCAGCCGGGGCTCTTCTCTGCCCGGCCTATTCCCGAACTTTAAGCCAATGGCGCAGAAGGGATCAATTCACTCAAAGGGCTTATTGAGGTGGGTAAGCTGAAGTCGCGACGTCAAGAAGACTTCCCTTCAGTTCACCGGATAGAGCAGCACTCGAAACCTTCCACCGACGCTAGAAAATGCTCGGGCTCAGAAACTGAGCCGTAGGGACAGTAACCAGCATCTCCTCGATGGTTCTAGTTTTCCTCGTTTTCGCTGGCATCTTTGCGCTGGCAACCCTCATTGCGTATCTCACTTGTCCGCCCCTGCCGGATGACTGAGGAGTACTAGAGGCTCACGGAACCAATTAACCTATGTCGCATTCTAGGGATGTCGCGAGGGCAAAATCCCCAGTCCCCGATAGATTGTTCGTCGCCCCACGAACACGCTCTCGCGACACCCTCACCTCAGATGCGCCAATCCGCCACATTCCATCAGCTTGCACTCATGGATGCTGCCCGCCATATCGATGCCGCGGCGCACTGACGGATACTCTCCTATCCGCGTGCCCGTCGCCCGGCACAGGGATCAAGCACGGTCTGTGTCGGGCTCCTCTGGGATCTCCACCACACGTCCGAGCTCGTGAAGGTAGGCGATGATCTCATCTTTGAGATGGTCTCGTTCGCCGAATGCCGAAGAGACAAGCTCGATCCGGCGGTAAGCTCCTCTGTCCGTGGGATCGACTGGTTCAACGACAACATATCCAGTTGTCCCGATCGCCTGGACGTTGCTCCCGGCCTCGATCATGGCAATCACGAAGGCTTCTATTTCTTCTTTGGTCATGCCGGCAATTGAGCATATCGTGGCTCCGGCGCAACCCTCAGATCTGAGAGGCACTCAAGCAGCCGATCTGCTACTCACGATCTACTGCTGCAACTTGACTCCCGTACAGAGGGTGGCAATGCTGCTTTCATGAGTCCTGACCGCTTCAACGAATGCCTGCGCCATATTCGCTGGACGCCAATCAACCTGGCGTCGGCTTTGCAATGTGATCTTTCATGGATCGAAGCGCTGGAAACGGGCAACGAAGAGGTGCCCGCTGGCCTTGCGGCTTGGCTGGAAACGCTCGCCCAAGCACATGAAGCTCTCCCACCACCGACCACCTACCGGCGCCAGGGGTCAAGACTTTGACGACGACGGCCGGATTACGCTTCGATATCCGTAAAGACAGCGATTCGACGTGGGAGATATTCGATACCACGACCGGCCGGACCGTGTTCATCGGCGGAAAACCGTATTTCGACCTCCCGCAAGATAGCGCCGGCACCTTGGCCGACTTCATGAACTCAGTGGGCATGGTTCCTGACAAGGACACACTGCATTGAGCTCGACGACCGATTTCATCGCGGAGCTAGTCCGGGCCGCCAATGAGGTTGAGAAGCTACAGGGGGAAGAAGCTCGCCGCCTGCTCAACCGCGCGATAACGACGATCCGCGACATGCGGAAGACAATCGGGATACCAGGCGGCCATACCGCGGCCGACGCCGTTATCGACCTGCAGACGACAGCCGTGGCCTTGGGCTTGGGCAATCGATCCCATGAACAGATCAAGACGGCATAGCTCGATGCCGCCAGCGTGATCCGCGACCTGCATATTGTGCTGGATACGGGGACAGAGATCCAGATCGACCGGAAAAGCCCCTGACCTATGTTGGGAGGCCGGAGCGTGCCGTCTGTTTCCTCTATCGTTACGCCACCTCTGACTTAGCGCTCCGCCCCTCCAAAATTTGATTGCTCAAGCGCCGCGCAAGTTTCCTTCGCCAAATAAGCTCTGGCTAAATTAGGGAGGCGCCGATGACTTATGAATGGGATGCGGACCGTTTTCTCATGGTTCGGTCGAAAAAGAGGAACGCCTGCGTCAGCCTGATCGCCATAGCTACAATACTCGTTTACAGGGCGCTGATTTGAGCGGGAGCAGCCCGATCTTTGAGCCGGCACAAGGAACCGTTCAGCACTCGAACGGTTAGAACATTATCAGGAGGCCGGGAAAGCTCACATCGCCAAGGACATCTTGGGCGATCCAGGACTTTTCCGGGAGAACGGACGCAGTGCGACCGCGCTCTACTCCCGACATGGAGCCCTGCCAGTTAGTCCTGCTGGTGGGGCTTTTCGTGCTTGCTCCCCCTGTCCGTCGCTTTCCGCTTGTCGATCTGGCCTGGGCAAGTGGCGATAGCCGGCCGGAACGAAAATAGCCCCGCAGTCGGTGAAGGCTACGGGGCTACAGGTCCGCTGTGGATCGCAGACGGAATATGCTCACGAACTCAAGGGGTGGTCAATGCGGCGGCCGGTCCTGCTGTGGTGCCTCCATGCGTTGCAATATCTCCTCCACGACCTGAATGTCCGTGGCCTGCTTATTGAAGCCGGTCTGGAGGTCCTTGATGAAAGACATGATGCTGACGGCAGACTGTTCGGCAACGGTCACGCGATAGGTGAGGTTTGGCCTGCTGTCGATCTTTCGGTCAACGTCATCCCCGGAACCTCCTCGGCGCGAAGACGTTTGTTGAAGCTGGCCTCTCGTGCCCGGTCTCCGCGAGGCGCTCCTTGTGATCGTCCTCATGGGATAGCCGCGATTTCGTGAGATCTTCGATATCTCGCGCATCGTATTGGCCCAGATATACACCCCCGCCGGCCAATATGCCGACGAGCGTCAACGGGTTCAGGATAGTGTTGAGGTTCCACTCCAGCCTCGGTGATCTCCTCGGAAACTGCATTTCATCAATCCCTGTCATCAGCCCCGCTGCCCTTTCATATGCTGATGCGTAGAATGCCCTTCAGTGGTGTCGAAGGGCAGAGAGTTGCCGCGTGCTTCGCCGGCGAGAAGGTGAGTTTCGCGAGGGCCCTTCACGGTCCTGGGGGAAATGACGTTTCCAAGGTCGCATTTATCTTGGAACGAAATCTCCGACTGAGGTTGGGGAGCATTGGCAGAGTCGCCAACAATCAGGAGGAAATCCATGCTGAAGATTATTTCGGTTTCGCTCGTGTCTATTGGTCTCGCTACCGGTATCGCTTTTGCTCAATCGGCATCGAACCCAAGTTCGAGCAATCAGCAAAACCAGTCCACCGATTCTGGAAAGCCTGATCCTGGTCCGATGCACCCGCCGCAGAAAATGGACAATACTGTCACCAATTCGACGCGGACTAATTGCGCTCCCAATCTGGCAACAAAGGGCTCCGCAACGACGCCGAACAAGGAGGGCCAGGCTTCGACAGCTGTTGAAGGCGCCGCTGGCACCAACACCAATGGTCAGTCTTCAGACTGCTGAACCTCCATCAAATGAATCAAAAGGCCGGCCATGTGTCGGCCTTTTTGTTGGAACGAATTCAACGCGACACGGCGACGGAGCCGGCCTTCAAGGGCCAGTCTGCTTATCGGTTGGGCCTGCCTGGGTTAGTGGAAAGCCGGCAGGGGGCGGGACTGGAAAGAGTCAACAACAACCGCCATAATTGCTCGCATGAACATAGAACTCTCCGCACTTGAAGAACGCGCCGAAGCGCAAAAACACATGGCCGAAGCGCTCCGCATCCTGAACGCCGCCATTCGACGAACCACAGAGCCGGCCTCTCAGTCCGGGTCGAAGTCCTGACCATGTACTCCCGGGAGGGAACCCTGCCGCAATTGGAGCTCGGCACACTGGACAGGCAGCATGGGACGATCTGATTGCCAGGAGCCGCTTAATTGCTCGTTACGTCGCCCTTATCTCCATAAGCAATAGGAGTGGCGGGAGCAGCGCGATCCCATCGGAGGTCGAGTTGGTCAGCGCCACGGAGAAGGCATGCCCCGGTAGCGGGCCGAGCCGATCGTCGCCGACACCCGCGTCGCGCCGATCTTCCTGCACATCCGCGCCGTCAAGCGGTAGACGCGAAAAGGGCGGCCGGGCTCTCGCATGGCCGCTCCATCAGGATCGCGATGTTCAGTAGCGTGACGCGACCAGCAGGTCTTCTTCCTCGTCCCGCTGGCGGCCGCCGAGTGCGGCTGCCGCTGACGAAATGAAGGCGCCGACGAGCAGCGACAGCGAGCCGACCAAGGCGGTCGTGGCGGCTGCCTTGCGGGCCTCGTCCGCTGCCTTCTGGGCCGCGACCCTAGCATCGTCGATCCGCTTCAGGACCGCATCGACGCGAGCGCGGGCATCCTGCGGCGAAAGGCCGGTGCGGGCCGCGACGATCGTTGCCAGATAGGCCTTGTCGTCTTCCGGTACTCCGCCCTGGACGGCGCCGTTGAGAAGAATGCGCGACACTTCCGCGGTTGCCGCCCCGTCATCGTTCTGGGCTCGGGCCTGGGCCTGCTGCGGACGCAGCAGCGCATCTGTGAAGTACGACGTCGCCATGTCTGTGCCGCCGGGCCCGCTATCCGACGAGGACGCGGCCACTGCGGTACCGGCGATGCCTGCGGTAGATGCCGCCGATCCGACAGCCTGCGCTCCGGTGCTCGCCAGTGAGCCGAGCGACGACGCCAGGAAACCTGCGACGAAGACGGTGGCGACGGCCCAGGAGACGAAGCCGTGGGCGGTATCGCGGAAGAACACTTCGTCGGTATGTACGGCCGCCCATTTGGTGCGCAGCCGGCCGGTCAGATATCCGCCGAGCGCGGCCGACAGCCATTGCACCACCACCAGCCAGATCGCCGCGCTGATGCCGACGGTGGCGGCCGAACTGCTTTCGCCCGACCAGGGAGAGATCATGGTGAGGCCGAGGCCGGATCCGAAAAGGATGAGGATGAGGCTGATGCCGGTGGCGGCCACCGCGCCGCCGAAGATCGGCCCCCATGCGATCGCAGATTTCGACGACTCCACCGGAGTTGCGATCGCGGAGCCTGCGGATGAAATGGGCATTTTCCGCCTCCTCAACGCATGAAGAGAACAAGAAGGATGACGATCGGCAGTGGGATGCCGAGAAGCCAGAGCAGTATGCCGCGTCCCATGGTGAACCTCCTGAAAGATAATGGTTTGTTGATCTTGGTTGCGCCCCTTCAACACGCTTGCTGACCATCAGTTCCTGTAGTTCGGATATTTGCCGTTTTTCACGTCCTAGGGTTGGTTGGGTCATCATCTGCGCTCGGCCGGGTTACCTTCACCTCTCCCCGTTGATCTGGGGAACACGTCATAAGCAATTCCATTCTCGCTCCTGGACGGAACACTTCGCTCGCCAGCACCGGGAGGACTCTTCGAAATCCGCCAACCGAGACCGTGTTTTGTGGTCAGGTAAATTCTTTCGCCATCAGCGTGCTCCTGCCGTTTTCTGGTCATGCGCCAGGCACTCCCCTTGCGTCCAGACACTTGCCCCGCAAACCCCAGCGACCGTGTCATCGATTGCCTCCTGATCGTGAGGCGTTGCGCCTCTGGCACCGATCAGCGACGTTCCAACAATTGACCTAGCCGTGCGGGATAGCTGGCCCTTCGAGGCACTGACCTGTTGAGTTGAGGTACACGCCGCCGCGCTCACGGCACATGCGACGGTTAAAGCGAGCCTTGTCAGCTTCATTGCTCAGTTCTCCTACTGCCTTGTCGGTTGCTGCCTGCATGGTGGCGCGCTCGACGGTGCGCGCCTCCTCCTTGGCGTCTGGTAGCCACCAGACGGCATTGATGGTGGTGAAGGCGGCGAAGCCGAGCACCAGTCCGCCGGCCGCACCGATCGCCATGCTGATCTTGTCGGTGATCATGGCTCTACCGCCGCACGGATCTTGCCGACCGTTGAGACGATCGAGTTCTGAAGCAGGAGGCCAAGGATCAGCGTGACGAGGATGAGGATGGCGATCACCGCGACCACCTGCCAATCCATACCGGCGAAGGCCGCGAGGCCAAGGCCGCCGAACGATCCGCCACCACCAAAGAGGCCGAAGATGTTGAACTTGCGCTTGACCTGCGTCTCGACGGCGACCGGCACGACGGCCTTCTCTTCGGTGATCGGCGAGGCGGAGAAGGCTGCCATTTGCACCGACGCCCCCGAGAGAGCGAGGAGATCCTTGTGCAAGGCCGCTCGAGTCTTCGGCCCCACGTCGCCATCGATATCGAGGCCGCGTTCGGACTGGTAGCGCCGGATGTCCGCCTCGGTCGGCTGGTAGCCGAGCAGGACGAGCGAGATCCGGCCATAGTAATCGATGCGATCGACCAGGCCGTTCTTGCCACCGTTGATCTTCTTGGTGATCGTCTCGATGTCGTTCCGGTCGGCGTATGCGTTCAGGTTCCGGGTCGACCAGTACCAGAGCGGCACGAGGCCTTCCCACGGATCGGTGTTAACGAGGTCCGGCTGAGCAACGAAGTCAGGCGGATTAAAATCCTTCTGACGGCACCAGTCGCGGAAGGCCTCATAGTTCTCCTTGCCGGTGATCTGGATGCCGGCGCGGCCGCGGTGAGGTAGCCGTCGCCATCGGCTGCCGGCGTGTTGCCAAGATCGGTGCGGGTATCATATCGGGCCTGCGCAGCCGTCGGCCCCCAGATTTCCTGATCGAAGCGGAAGGCGCCGCTCTCGTGCATCAGCTGCGCGAGGTAGTGCGCAACCCGGTGCGGCCGGTTCAATCCCAGCCCCAACCCGAACTTGTCGAGCGCGACCAGGACCGAGTTCACGTTGCTTTCGTTGACACGCGATTTTGCAGCCGCGCGGATCTGCGCGGCAGAGATGACGCTCATGGTGATGTCCTTCGTAGTGGGTGATGTTTAGGTGCGAGGTCGCTAGGCGAGGAACCTTACGAGGCCAGGCCTGTTAGCTGCCAAAAATGGAGTTAGCTGGATGGCAAATTACATATGGCATTTTATCGTCGCAGGCGGCGCCGCTATATTGGGGAGCGTGCTTGCGTTCGGCATGATCAAACAGAACGGGAAACGGTCCATCGTTGCGATTGCGGGCGCATTCATAGTCGCCGGCCTGGCCCTCATCTTGGGCTTGTATGTCTCATCCGCCCCGACCGCTCCCCAGGTGGCATCCGACCCTCAAGCATCAGAAATCAGTCGTCCCGCACATCAGTCTGACCAGAACGCTCTTCCCGGCTTGGCACAGCCTAACCGTTGATGCTTACAGTCGACGGTTCGGACCTCATCGTGCGGGCGACCAAAGCCTCCGCGGTTGGTGCCCCACTTGATCTAATCTGTTCGGGTGATGCACTATCTCATAGGTTGTGCAATACTTCGACTGCCAAGAGACTGTGAGGGCTCGAACGGGAAAAACGGCCGAGCCCTCTTCTTTTTGGACCTGATGTTTTGCGTCGGGTTGGGGGCCTGCACCCTGGCGGACCAGTGCGGGCCCTTTTCGGCAGGCGCCGAAAGACGTGTCATCTTGCTCAGTCTCGGCTGCCCGCTTCCCGAATTTTACCATATTTTAAATAGCGACTCGACTCCCTGGCCCGGCAGTGTTTCACTTTAGGGCAGTGAGTGCGTGAGGCGGGCTGATGGCTTACGAGTGGGACGCGCGGCGAGCGCGACGTGCGAATGCGATCAAGATGATCTCGGCTCTGCTGCTCGGCGCGGTAGTTGCGGGTATACCTGCCTGGATTGTTGCCAAAGCTCTAGATCTTTGAGTAGTCAGCGGCTGAGGCCTAGTTTTGGAATCAGCTTGGCAACTACGCTAGTGTCGTTGGCGGTCGATAACCGCGAGAACGTTTTTGTTTCACAAGTTCTAGGAACAGTTGAACTGCTTCCTCCTCTCGCTCGAACACGTGCTGCTTCTCTTGTCCATGCTTACCGATCCGTCCCCAACGCCGGGTGAGGCAGGCCTCTCCGAACAATGTCTGTCCGATCTGCATGGCGTAGTACCGCGCCATCTTTTTCGCAGGATCCGAACGTTCGATATAAAGCTGGTAGGGTTGCGCGATCATGCCGGCATCATCGTCACACGCGATCGGGGCGTCCAACGACATATGTGAATCGATCGGAGGCGGTCGATTCATTTCCGTGATCAATGAGTTTGGTCGAGGCGATGGCTAAGTGATTTCGCCACTATCCAATACTCTTCGTTTTGCCTCAACCTATTGTACCGGGACCATCTTGGTAGAGCGTCGCGCCGGCCCGAAGTGTGGCCGGCGACATGGCGCGCGGGAGCATTTTGGGGGTGTCATGGGAAGCGGCCTTTCCCCCCGAATGTCTGTCGCAAAGATCGTTCGCGCTGTTCAGGCCATCCGCGCGTTGAGCGGAGCGCGCTCTATGCCGCGGGCACGGAGCCGGCCTGCGCCCGTCTCCGCCGGGTCCGGAAACGATCGCTTGTCCAATCGGGTGGCTGCGCACCCGACTCGGAGGCCCGTTCCGGACCGCACGTTTGTTTCCGCCCCCATGACAGCAGTGCCCGAGCCGGTCAAGCGGCCCGTGAAGCCGGCACATCTTCCGCACCAGTCCGGCCTTTGGCCGGACCCGTGAAGATCCCCCGCCTTCCGCACCACGCCGCTTGACAGTCCCGTTCGCCGCCGCGGGGCGGGCTTTCGCCCTCCCCCCTCTGTCCGGGGGAATGTCAGAGGCCATTCCCCGGAAAGATCGGGAAGGCTTCGCCCGAGGGGCTTGCCCCCTTTGGGATAGCAACGGAAACCTTGGAGACAGACAATGAGCATTTACACCGAGACCGCACGTTTCGACACTGGCCGCGCGCTGACCGAAACCGAGATGCGCCGCGTGGCGCCGTCGATCTTCGCCGTGACCGCCCATGAGAGCCGGTCCGAGCGTTTCAAACCCATCCCGACCATCGAGGTGCTTCGCGGCCTAATGAACGAAGGCTTCATGCCGGTCGGCGCCAAGCAGTCGCGAAGCCGGGCGGAAGGCAAGGCAGATTTTACCAAGCATCTCATTCGCATGCGCCGCATCGACGACGGAAGGATTTACAACGTCGGCGACACTGTTTGCGAAATCTTGCTCAAGAATGCCAATGACGGCACCAGCGCCTACGAACTCATGGCCGGGCTCTTCCGAGTCCGTTGCCTCAATTCTCTGGTGACGCAGAGCGGCACCATCGATGCCATCAAGGTGCGCCATTCCGGTGACGTGCAGCACAAGGTTATCGAGGGAACCTATCGCGTTCTTGGCGAAGCCGAGCGCACCCTTGCTGCTCCGCAGGATTGGTCGACCTTGCAGCTGAATCATGAGGAAGCCGATATTCTCGCGGACGCCGCCCATGTTTTGCGCTTCGGAGACAACGATGGCGAGACGGCCACCCCGATCAAGGCGCAGCAGTTGCTTGTCCCCCGCCGCCATGACGACCGTGCCAACGATCTCTGGACCGTCTGGAATGTGGTTCAGGAGAACGCGATCAAAGGGGGGTTGAGGGGTATTGGCCGCGATGATCTCGGGAGGCCTCGGCGTGTGAAGTCCCGCCCGGTGAACGGCATCGATCAGGATATCAAGCTCAACAAGGCCCTTTGGTTGCTCGGCGAACGCATGGCCGCGCTGAAATCGTGACCAGGATCGCGGGAGCGCCGTCGGCATTGGCGGCGCTCTTACCCATCACTACCATATCGGAGGATATACCATGAAGCCCGCGTATCCCATCGTCATCTCCAGTTTGCGCGAGATCACCGGCCATGTTCGTCCCATGGCGTTGGCCAATGCAATTCACGCTCACGTCCCCTCATCGTGGGGCGGCACGTTTTTCATCACTTTAAACGACATTCGCGACTGCATTGAAGCTGGTGATCGGTGGTTTGAGGAGGAGGTTCCGGAAGGGTTCCGGGTTTCAACCGATAGCGGCTTTTCCTGCATCGTTCGGAATCGCCTTGGCTTTTGTTCAGTCCCCCGCACGAGCGAACCTTCCGGGAGGGATCAGAAATGACGAAACTTTGCACTCTCACCGACAAGGAACATGCTGCCCTTTTGGCTTACGCCTTCGAACACGGCCGATGCTGGAAGGCCAAGCTGCGCGACAACCGGATGAATGTCGACACGACCGGCATCTTGCAGGCGTTGCGCAATTCCTATGGTCCGAGCTGGCTGGCGTCCTATTCCATAGCCAAACAGCTGCGATCATCGGCAGACGTTGCCCGCATGGTCACCGTGGCTGCCGATAATGGCGACATCTACGAAGCGACGAAAGAGTGGATCAACGAACCGTGGACGATCAATTATCCCGAAGGATGGGATCGCTTTTCGGGATCGCAAACGGAGTTGCGGGCGCATATCCGGCGACTGATCTCCAGGGGACCGGCGGCGAAGATCGCGCCGTAACCCGATCGTGCCGAAGGGACGCCTGATCGCGGCGGTTGGGCGTCCCTTCCATGTTCTATGGGACGACGAGACCGGGCGGGTGCTCGGCGGCTTGCCTTTCCCGGGCCGCTATCGAAGCGGCGCGGGCTAGGAGCGAAGGAAGGGGCGAGGGGTGCCCCTGGCGCCCCACCCCTCGGA
>NZ_PVBI01000027.1:0-33475 GCF_002968675.1 Neorhizobium sp. T25_13 | reverse complement strand
CCTGGCTGCGGCCGCGCCCTCGCAGACATGAGCCGCAGATTGAAATCTCCATAGCCTCCGACTGTGGCCCGCGGGTTCCTTCCTCGGGGACTTTCGTACGCCTGCCGGCGCCCGAAACTCTTCACGGGAGCGGACTGGCAGCTTCTTGAGAGCGACGCTGGGAAAGCAGCCATACTGAATGCGTTGTGACCGACGACGTTTTGCCGAGCCCTGGCCAACCATTCGAGCTTGCGTGCGCGATGCAGGTCCGGTGACAGAACCTCAACCAGATCAGCCTTGTCCGCTTCCCTGCTTGCGTCGCCCGTCTTCCGACGGAAAAGGGGAGCGCTAAACCAGCCCCAGGTCTCGAGCCTTGTTCGCAGCCTCCAAACGAGAGCTGGCGGCCAGTTTCCCCAGCACGGCGGAGACGTGGTGGTCCACAGTCTTGGCGGAGATTGCCAACTCCCGCGCAATGGCCTTGTTGCTGCGGCTTTGGGCAATCAGCGCCAGAACCTGCATCTCGCGCTGTGTGAGGCCGAGCGGATTTTCCGTCGTGCTCCGGCCGGGTCCGCGCGCGGGAACAACCGCGCGTGGGGCCTGAGCACGGCTTTCCCTTTCGATCACGGCGGTTGCACCGAGGCTGCGCAAAACGGACAGCGCGGCCATGCGCTCCGCTGGCGTCCCGTCGAGCAGCAGCAGCGCCCGCTCGAACGGCATGTCCGCGGAGGCCAAGGGAGCAATCTCGTTTGCGTCGGGGAGGATGCTGTTCAGTTTCGCGTGCCAGAAGATCAGCTCCGGATAGAGCTTGCGGTTGGGCATGAGCTCAATGGACTCCTGCAACAGGGCGAGCGCTTCCCGTTGCCCGTGGCCGGCGATCCAGGCGGCTTCCGCCCGCACCACAGCATAGGCGGCGAGCCGCTGGAACTCGCGGCCGCGGACCAGATACTGGTCCAGTTGTTGAAGCAGGGCGCTGGCGTTGTCGCCCCGCCGGATGCGGAGGCGCGCCAGGGTCAGGCCGGCGGGAAACCGGGACAGCGGCGTCGCAGATGGATTGTCGAGGACCGAAAGCGCGATTGCCGCCGCTTCGTCCCAGCGGCCGAGCCGGAGAGCCAGTTCACCCTGCCATGCCCTCATATAGTCCCGCCATGTGTCTAGATCGCGCTCGACACAGTAGGCCACGCCGACCGACAAGGCCCGCTCGGCCTCGGCATAGGCAAACCAGTTGATCAACAGGCAGCCGAGATTGCAGTAGGCGCGCGCGGCATGCTCCTGCAGATCGTCCGCCAGCGCCATCTCCAGGCTTGCCGTCAGCCCCGTTTGGGCGGCGTCGAGATCCTGCCACTGTCGCACATATCCCATATTGTTGAGAGCGTGGCAGACGATGTCGCTGCGCCCGATCGAGGCGGCCAGGGCAACGGCCGCCTTTCCGGTGCGCAGGCATTCCTCGACGCGATCCGCCAGCGTGGAGAGCTGCGACTGGTTGGAGAGGGCCATTGCCAGCTCGCCACCCGGCGGTTGGGCGGAAAGCAGTCGCACGGCCGCCGCTGCATGAAGCTCGGCAGCCACACGGTCGCCGTTGAGGTAGTTGAAACGCGAAATCCATCGCAGGCAGTCGCCCACCTTGAGCAGGTCGCCCTGCTGTTCGTACCGGTGACGTGCGTCCTCGGCCTTCACCAATGCTTCGTCCATGCGGCCGAGCAGATAGAGTTCGATGCCAAGCGCCATCGACAACTCGGCAAAATCGGGGAGGGTATTGCCGCCGAGGCCGCTCAGCAGCGCCGAAAGCATTTCGGCCGCCTCGCGATGCGACCCGAGCGCCGAGGCTTCCGCCGCAGCAGCAGGCGCGAGGCGTCGAACCACGGTTGGCTCATGGGCTTGCCGCGCATGATGCACAAGCCGCACAGCCGGGATGTCGGCGGTCTCGCTCAGCGCGGCAAGAACCTTGCCGTTGATCGAACGCCGAGCGCCCTCCGGCAGCGCGGTCTCGATGGCGCGGCGAGCGATCTCGTGGCGGAACTGCAGATGGTCGCCCGTCTCCGTCAGCAGTCCCGCCGCGACGGCCTCGCGGATATTGGGCGCTGCATCCGCTCCAAGCAGGTCCATCAGGATCGAGAGTTCCGCCCGGCGCGGAAATACCGCCGCGGTATCGAGCGTCTCCCTCGCGCCGGGCGAAAGCCGTTCCGCGCGGCGAAGCACGGCGTCACTCACACTGCCTGGCAGCGCTTCGGCATTCCCCGCCTCGATTACCTCGCTGGTGAAGAAGGCATTACCTTCGGTTGCGCGAAACACGGCGGCGGCATCGAGGCCGGCTTCGGCCGCAAGGCGCGCAACTGCTGCTTCGCTGAGCAGCGGAACCTCCACACGACACACGGTTCCCGTGGGGATTTCGCCGAGCGCCTGCCGGAGCCGCCTCTGCCCCTCGGTCGCCTCATTGCGTGCGGTGAGCACCACGAGGATATTGGTGCCTGCAATCCGCCGCCCGAGAAACCGGATAAGGTCCAGCGTTGCGTCGTCGGCCCAATGCACATCCTCGATGATCAGCACGGTCGGCCGGTCGGCCGCGCTCAACCGATGCAGCAATTCGGAGAAGAGCTGCAGGCGCGAACCGCCATGTGCGGTGATGGCAAGGTCGAGCCTTGTCACGCGGACCAGGTCATAGAGGGGCCCGAGCGGTTCGGGAATGGAAAGGTCCTCGCAGGCGCTGCGCAAGACATTTGCGCGATCCCCGATCTTGCGAACGAAAGCATCGACCAGACTTGTCTTGCCAACGCCGGCTTCTCCGACCAGCGCAACGATGCAGCCCTCTGCCGCCCGGGCACGGCCAAGCAACTGCATCATGCGCTCGATATGGTCCTCGCGTTCCAGAAGCAAAGGCAAACTCCGGTGACCGGGAAAGCATAGTCGATCGGGCTACCCAAAAATAGGGAATCTAGCGCCCGCGCATGGGGAATTCCGCCGATGCGCCCGCCATTTTGGTGGCGCAGTCTCGGCATGTCGCCTCAACGCAAGGAGCTTCGAAATGCCTCGTTATCTCGTCGAAAGAACGTTCCCCGATGGTCTTGCCATTCCCGTCGATGCCACTGGCATCGAAGCCTGCGGACTGGTCGTCTCCCGAAACGGCGAAGACGGCGTCACCTGGGTGCATTCATATGTCTCGCCCGACAAGACGCGGACCTTCTGCATCTACGACGCCGCCTCGCCCGAAGCGATCCGAAGCGCCGCCAAGCGTAACGGCCTGCCGGTTGACAAGATCACCGAAGTTCGGGTGCTCGATCCCTATTTCTACAACTGACTTCGGCCAGCGGACTGACAATCGGCGTCAGTTCGCGGCGTCACGCGTGATGCGGGGAGGCCGAAACGGACCCCTCGATTACCGGGTAAGACTCTCGAGGACCGGGGTCGTTCACGTTCCATGCTCTATTCATCGAGTGCCGCACCTTCGAAAGCCGTTCCTCATGAACAGCGTCACAGGCCCGGCAGCCGGTTCAAGTTGAGCGGGCGGGCACGCCAGCACAAAAAGGAGTGGCCCATCTGTGACTAGGACTGGCGAACTAACGTTGTAGTAGACTGGAAATGGCGCGCCATTTCAGTACAAAACGGTGAACGCCGACGGTTGCCCACTCGAAGCGGCCACCAGTACCTTCTGGCCGAAGGGGCCGTACCGGCCATTCTGGTGGCAGGGATTCGAAACAGTCAATGACGCCAGTTGGTAGTTCGAAGTGGGCTACATAATTTTGCGAGAGGGCGACTGAAGTGCCCCCCATTTCTACCACCCCCGGTGCTGACGTCACGTTCGACTAATCGAATGTCCGCTTTGAGGCATTCGCTAATGATGCCGAACGGCCGGAATAGGGCGCATTCCTTCCGCAAGATTCGTCGCTCCATGGCCAAAACACTCAGCTTCCAAGCTAAGCTGGGAAGTCTTCACGCCATCTCAAGGTGAGAGGATTCCATTCCCTGCGCGATAAGCGGCGCGGGAGACTTCGAATGCGGGTGGGAAGCGTTAAGTCGCCGAGCCACGATATCGTGGTTGAGCCACAGGACGGGACCGGAGGGTTCGGAAGATTCGCCAAAAATTAGCTCCCCGGTTGCCTTCACAACGAGACCGCTCAGGAGGTCGCTGATCATCAACTTGCTATCCCGATGCATCTGGGTGATCTCGTTGGACGTGCCGATGGTCAAATCGGCCTGTGCCTGGCTGTTTGCCATGGGCCATGCCGAAAAGTCATAGAACGGACGCATAACCTCGCTGGCCTGCATGTCGGTGATCTTCCGGAAAACATCCTTCATGGTTAAGCCGTCTGCCAGAAGCTGCTGGCAGGCCTGCCACTGTTCGTCTGCCCATGGGCCACCGTTTTCTTTCTTCAACGCAAGCAGCAGCGGTATCAGGGGCAGCTCGATACCCGTGAACACATCGGACGAGTTGGTCCGGATTTCGGGACAGTTATAGACAGTCGCCTTGATCCCTGTCGCCCAGGCTTCCTCTGCAATGCCTTCGAGCCGCATCTTCGCATAACCCTGGGTGTAGTTGGTGTAGGTCTGCCAACGATAGCTTCCGTCAATGAGGACCGCCGATCCGTGGTAACCATAGGCCGTATATCGTATTTGACCGCCCGAAGCCTCCACGCGCTCGCGGATCGCCGCGCTGAAATCAATGAGATGGCGAAAGGTGCTTGCGGAGACGTCGTCAAAATTCTGCAGGATGAGTTTTCCCATGTCACTGTCGAGCAAGGTCTGCGACGACATGTGGCGGGCTCCGGTCCCCTTGTAGATTCGATTGGCGACGACCAAGAATACCTTCGCCTTCGGAATGCCCCCGGCCATTGTGTGGGCGAAGAAAACATTGCGGCCAGCGGCGATCATTCCGTCGAGAACGGTCATGACTTTTGAAAGCGACTCCGTAAAACGCGCAGTGGCGATGTCGCGGCATTGCCCGACATAGTCCCAGTCGAGCTTGTCGTGTTCCCAGCTCTCAAGCGTCATCTTTGCCAGGAAATCGGTGGGAGTTGGGCCGTCTGCGGGCGCATCGAGATCGAAACCCGCCATAAGAGGTATGTTGATGATCCTGCCGCCCAGCCGGGCCTCCGCCGAAGACAGTTCCTCGGCGTCGAGCGGCCGCAGCGCGTTGTTCTCGTCGCGCCGCCCGACGGTGATCCCCACAATCTCCATTCCAGCCCGTCTGGCTTCCTCGAGCAAGCCGGTGGCGTATCCGCGGCCGAACAGTTCGCCGAAGAGCACGAAAACATCGCCTTTACGGAAGACCGTGTTCTCGGAAAGACGATTCAGTGCAACCGGATTTTCCATGCTGTCAGCTCTTTGATTCGTTGTCGTCGAGCAATGGCTCATACGAGCTTTCACAAAGACATGACCGCACTGGCATAAAATGGGAACTCATTTTCGATGACCGTTCATTTCAAAACGTGAAGTCGGCCTCTGTTGTTCCTACAATGCGGTGAAATGCCGAGGCCGTTGGAGATCGGGGCGCCGATACCGAAACGAGTTCGCTGAAAACGCTCGTCCTACGGATGCTTGCGAGGCTATTGACGCTGTCAGCCAGCACCCTTGCAGGTGCGTTCGATCGCCAACATCATGGCGTCGATGGAGGTAATCGACATCATGCAGCAGCAGTTTGTAGCTGCGGCCCAGAACGATCTGATGGCGAAGATCGCCTCTTCCGAAGGACGAGGGTTGGTTAGGAACGGTACCATATCCTTCGACAACAAAAAACTCCCGGAGCGATTGCTGCGGGAGTTTTGTAATATTTGGTTGCGGGGGCACGCAACCAACGATTCCTGCAGCTGGTCGAGTGCGAGATACAAAGACTGGCAGCCTAAACCCCCATAAATGTCTGCGAAATAATGCTCCGATAGAGATCGCTTATAATTTAGGGCGAGGTTCCCCGATAAGAGGCTTTTCGAGCTGTATCGAGTAGCCGCAACGATAGCGGAGGCCCCGCGCCACCTTCCTGCTCTCGTTAAGCGTAATAGATGCGAGATGCATCGCCACGTGCGACCGCTCCGAGTTGGCTGCGGTTGCATCACAACTTCGGAAAATTACCAAATTCTGGGCTCACCCCTCCGATCGTGAAGATCAGTCCAATCAATATCGAATCTTGAAGATCGAGTTCTTCAAAACCTGCCGATCTATAGAACAATTCCATTCTCATTCGTTTTTTTGAGCCGCTCGTCGGTGAACGGACAAACAGCGAATTCCCGCGCGACGAGCGCAGACGGCTGTTCCGCCGCCAGTGTTCGACAAGCTCTTCCCTGGTGACACCCTCCGGAAATCGACCGCACGAATGCTCGGCGGCACATAATTCGGTACTGCTGAGATCACTTAGCTGGCGCCTCAAATGCATCCATCGGCATATTCAGCCGAACACAGAATTGAAATACTCGCATATCGATCCGTTAGCCTACGGTGACCCGCACTAGAGAATTGCGTGATCACAGCATTGTATGACCTTCGATCGATGGAAGCAGCATGCTTCCTGATGGAACGAGTCAGATGAACTCTCGACCAATCCGCCATTTGCAGGAACGCGTACGCACGTTTACGTGGACTTCAACCCGAGCGATGTTCAGGATAGCAATTATCCTGGCGCTCGCCCTTGCTTCAATTTGCGTCATTGTTTCCCACTACTTGATCAACGCTTTAGGGAAAGGGCATCAATCCGGATTTGCCGCGGTTGGCAAAGGTGCTTCGTTTTTTGCGGAACACGCCGGGCCAACTGGTGTCAAACTCGCTCAGATTATATCGGCCCGACGAGACCTCTTCGATCCTCGTTGCTTGGCTCCCCTAGAGCGGTTGTGTGACACAGCTAATGTTCCTTCGAAAAGAGAGGTGCTGAGGACGTTCCGAAGCGCGTTTCCGAATGAACCGGGGGAGCGTCTGCTCGAGATTGATTGTGAGCCTATCGCGTCTGGAAGTGTTTCGTTCGTTTTACGCGCCAGAACAATACGAAACGAAGACATCGCCATCAAGTTTCTCAGAAAAAATGTAAAAGAGAAGATTCTTATCGATATCGCTATATCCCGGCTCATCATAAAACTAGTCAGTATATTTCCGGCAACAAAAAGCGTTCCTCTGGAGGAAATATTCAATTCCTTCAGTTCAATACTTATTGAACAATGTGACATGCGAATAGAAGCAAGAAATATGATCGATTTAAGCCCCCTGCTGGAAATACGGATCCCTATCTTGCACGACGATCTGATCGAAGAAACTTCACTTGGGATGGAATACATAAATATCAGAAGTCGAATTTCGTCCGAGGAAATACCAGATTCTGACTTCAGATCGTACGCGCTATTTGTGTTGAGAGAAGTCTACAACATGGTCTTCGTGCACGGCATCATCCATGGAGATATTCATCCCGGAAACGTAGTGCTAGACGATAGAAATAACGTGGTTTTGATTGATTTTGGACTGGTAGTTCGAATAAATCAGATCGACAGAAGAAGATTAAGGTGCCTTTTTTTTGGAGTAATTACTGGTGATTTTAAGCTTGTCTCTTCTGTTATCTTAGAGAGTGCTAGCTCTATCCCAAGAGAAATCAATACCACTCTGTTTGAAGCATCAGTTGAAAGGCTCGTTTCCACCGTTCGGGGCGTAACAGTCGGAGATTTCCTTGTCACTGAGTTTGCGTACAAGCTATTCGAGATACAAAGACGCTTTGGGCTCCGTGGAGCACCCAGTTTCGCAAACGCGATTTGGGTACTTGCAATGTACGAAGGTCTCGTTCGTGCTCGATTTCCGTCACTGGCATTCCAGAGCGAAGCTCTGAGCATCCTCATGAAACCTTATCACAATCAGTCACGAAGCGTACTGAGATAGAAAGGACAGAGTCATGCCTAGTACCTACGCACCACAGATTTCGATGAGCGGACGTCCACGAACCGCAATGCCTGCGGCAGCAACTCTCCGCAAGTCAAGAACCGCTAATCTTGGAAAGTTTAGCATAAACACAATTGACAAGGTCGTTGATTTCGATCTTCCGCAAGAGTTTTCGAAACACAAAGTGATGGTGCACGGCTTTGTTCCGAAAGGTTGGAAAACAGACGCCCTTTGGGAGCTTGAACCTGGGAAGCGTACTGGCAGTTGGTCTTATTCCCGCGCCCAGGAAAGGAATATTGTCGAGGGTTTGAGCTACATTTCCGTTCAAGACAGAGCGTCAGGGAGGACGGTGGCTTCGGTGCAAATCGAACCAGATCAGGCCGTTGCGCCCAAATTTGAGAACTTTGTAACAATAACGGCCATGGCCGGTCAGTGTGCGGCTATGATGACGATCTTCGGCCAGTTCGAGGACGTAGAAATGAAGATGGAGCCAGCCCAGGTGATAATTGCCAGAAGCGCGGCTGTAACTCGATCGGATGGTCTTCGCGAGCAGGAAATTGGTTGTGCAATACGTGTGGGAGGAGCCGAAATTCAAGGACTGGGAAAAGTGCAGATTGGAATGTTCGGTGCCCAAAATCCTGGCAAGATCACCTCAATGAGCCCGAACACAGATTTTCCCGCTCGCATGAGCCTAGACGTTGGAAAATCATATATTACTCCTGTAGGGGATTTTTATCGTGATAACGAAGTTTTCCTCGCTGAAGGCATACAAATGTTTCCGCCCTTTGGCGTCAAGTTTAATCCGGTGGAACCAATTGCTCCTCTCCGCAACGCTCAAACTGGGCATATTATCGGACAGATAAAGCTGGGCTGGCTAGTTCCTCTGTGCTATTTAGACCCAGGCGAAACTGAATTTCCCTCCAAGGCAATATCAAATGCCAAGTTTGAGGAAGAGCCCTGAGGGCGATTCGCGTTATCGAGCTGAACGGAAGGTCAAATATGCAATTTGGCCACATTGAACTCTTTGCCAGTAACCTGCACAGCTCGAAGACATTCTACGAGCTGTTAGGTTGGGAAGTGACGCAGGCGTCAGATAGCTGCGTTTGGCTACGAATGGGCGGGAGCGAACTGCTACTCCGACGCGGATCGCCCACTAATCGCTCAACTGAGTATAAAGACACCGCCATCGCGCTCGTATTGTATTGCGACGAGCTGCCGCAACAAATCGAGAAGCTGAGCGCTCAGGGTATTTACCCTTCGGGAAACGATGGCTCTATCAATGAGCCAACCTTCAAAGACCCCGATGGATATTGGATCCAGATCGTCAATCCGGCAGACTTTACGTGATTTGCATTGCAAAGAGCCAGCTGGCTTTCAAAAAATCTTAGCCCCCACAGCACCGTTGCGTGCCGAATTCGCTAGGTAGGCTCGTAAGAACAAGCACGCCTACCTAGTCATAAAAGAGCAAAGCGCGTCCCTCATCTCTTTCGGCGGCGATACGGCGACCAGCAACCCACCTTGAGTTCGCATGCAGCCAATTTCCTGGAAACCACGCGCCGCTAGCTGTCCAGGAACACTGCCACGCATCATGAAATAGTCAAAATCGAGGCCGATGCGGTGTTGCTCAATATACGCGAGACGCATTCGCATCTCGACCTCGTCAAAGGCACGAAGTTCCGCAAGATACTCACAAGACACCTTACGGGTCACAAGCCTCAAATCTCTACCGAGTTCATCCAGAATACTTGGCACGTAATTCTTCAAGAACATTTCCCGGCATCGCCCTTGCCACGACACATGCCTCGAAAAATAGACATTTCCGACTACGTTCGTTTCCTCAAATGACACCACGTGGCGGTGCAAAAAGGCAGGTCTTTTGTCTCCAAGACCCTCATTCGCCTCTTGCGTCCTTTGAGGCTGAGTTCTTTCCCAGACGTTCATGCTATCACCTCGGCTTGCATCTTTGTTTGCCTCGTACCGTCATTCTTTGCCCTGCACGATCCACCCAATGCAATCGCTATCCCAACCGGGTGCAAGAGGCGGCTAATCACGATCGGCGCTCCCGAATCGGCGCCGTCACCGGTCAAAGTAAAAGGACGCGGATCGCCAAGCTTCCTTCGCACTTCCGCTTCGGCCCATTCCGCTGCCGAGAGGCGCTGCCCCGCAACATCCGGATAGTGCGCATCAAGCGCGGCAAGGTCGCAAGCGACCGGCCTCAATCCATAGATAGCAAGGCTTGTATCCGTGCAGTGGCTGAGATTCACGAATCCCTCGCCAGAAGCGAGCATCGGTTTCCCATCCGCCCGATGAACAACGTCACATTTCAGCCCTAGTGCTTCAATCGCCCGACACCGGCGCTCCGACCGGGACATCCCCGCGTTCGATATCAAGCTCAGCCGTATGGCATCGTCACCTAGTTCCTCTCGCGCCAGGCGCTCGAGATAGGCACTGCAGAGGCTCGGGACTGTTGCCAGGAGTGGGACGACATCGAGTGAGTCGACTGCTTTGAATTGAGCATCCAGCCAGCTAGCGACTGGGTTTCCGTGAACGTCAAACAATATGACGTCGAAGGAATAGATATCACCGGCAGTCCAGTTTTCTCGGCCAACTAGCCTGCAACCCGTGGTCGCGCGCTCTGTCAATACTACGCTTGCGATCGAAAGCGGGAGGACCCGGCGATGCGGAATTGTTGTTTGCAGGACGTGCAGCGCCGCATCAGCAATTCCTGGATTGATGAGAATTAAGGTACTAGATTCGAAAGCACCAAACCAGTTTGCGACAACCGCCTCAGCCAGATCCGCCTCAACAACTCGCGACGTGCATTGGTTTAACCTCGCGATGCGACGAAACCGCTCTCCTTGGAATAGCAGGGGGCCATATAATTCGTCAGTTGATCCACCGTCGCCGCTCGCGGCGGTAGGGCCGGGGTTCACGGCTTCGACGCCCACGTGTTCTGCCGCATACTTGAAACATGCTGTGAAGTACGGCGCTTGGAAATCGTCTTCCTCAGTGAACACTGCGGCCTCGACCTGTTTATCATCGGTGCGGAGAGCTGCGACGCGTATTTTCAATACCCCTCGGGTGAGGACGATCGGTCGATGGAAAATGACGTCGCTCAGTCTCTGCGTGAACCGATCTCCGGCCAGCGCAACAACCACTTGTGCCATCGCCTCCAGCCCAATTACTCCTGGCAGGATGGGATGTCCTCCAAGACAATGATCTGTAAGATAAGGGTCACGCCCGAGATTGAGTTCTGTCTCCGCGACCAGCTCGGTTCCCGGAAAATCGACTAGGATGCGATCGGCAAATCTTAGCGGTTGTCTAGTTAGGCCCCCAAGTTCAAGGCCAGGGGGCGGCCCAAAACGGCCGGTTATCGCAATTGTACCCCTGGAGCCTGAAGCAACGTGCTGCTCGAAGGTCGCGAGTGCAAGGTCAAAAGGAAGAGCATCAACCCCTTTGCCTTCCAATCTTTCCACAGTGCCGAGGCGCTCTCCCATGCCAGCTCCGCTCCAGACGGTCCATTCAAACGATATGCAACTGCAAGAGGGATGAGATCGCGCGAATTCTTCAACAATCTCGCTCTGCAAAGCATTCGCCAGCGCATAGTGGCACTCACCTTCGAGACCAATCCGACCGATAACAGATCCAAAAGCGATCAGCCTGTTCAGCGCCCCACCAAAACAATCGAGCAGAACTGATAGCCCCGTCACTTTTGGGGCAAGAGTAGCCCTAATGATGTCGCCAGATAGAGAGCTGAAACGCATTGGTTCATTGACCGCAGGTGCAAATGCCACAACACTCGGTGTCAGGGCTGACATATCAAGGTATTGCGAGAGCCGCATTACCTCGGATCGATCTGTGACATCGCACTGCTGGTACGTTGCGTCGATCTGACGCTCGAGGGCAAGGGTCAATGTAGCGCTCACTCCGGCGTCGCTCGGATCGCTGCGTCCGACAAAAATAAGCTTGGCGCCACGTTCCGCGAGCTTGAACGCACATTCGGCGCCAATTCCACGATGGCAACCCACTGCAAGGATTATATCAGCAGCTACCGGCATACCAACCGCGCAACTGCCATCAAAGGGCAGCCGCTCGAATACCGGCGACTCGATGGTGGATGCGATCCCTAGGCGGCTTTCGGAGAACCCAGGGAGACGGCGATCCAAAATGCTGCCAATTCGTCCATCCTCGACATTCTGACCGTTGCGATCAATTAACAATATCGTTTCAAATACCGCTTCTTGATAAATTGAGCGGAGCAGAGCAGAGATCGGCAGGCGGTCATGCACGACCGCAAGGTGTTTTAGTCCCACCCTCGCCATACGTTGCAAGGACGAGATTAAACGAACGCTTTCGTCGGCTCCAAGTTTCCCTGCCAGCGTTAGCAGCAGCCCATGCTCAGAGGTCGTCATTCTTTGGGTCAGGTCGGGGTCGGGCGACCAAACGATAGCGCTGCCGCCCCGCGGCGGCAGTTCACGTACTTGCCAGTTGACACGATAGGGTGCAGCCCATCGCCTGATGCCAGTGACACGCCGGTGATCGTTGCCACCACCATCAAATTCCGACAATTCCGTCAATTGAGCAGCTAAGAAGGCAGGCGTCGCTTCGGCAAAGTCGGTCGGACTGCTCATTGTCGGCAGTCCCACTTGCCGGCAAACGGTAACAACAATTCTTGTAACCGCAAGAGAGTTTAGATGTAGATCGGATTGAAACCTTGCGCTGGAACTGATTGCCGACGTGGGCAACCCCGTCTCTTCCGACACAACTCTGAGCGTGGTCTCGAGCAGCATCTCCTGAGATAGAACTCGCTCTGAGGTCGGTGTCTGTCGCCGAAGCTCATTTTGATCGGCGTCGTGAACAGGTAGAACCGGGACTACCGTCGCAATGTCCTTCGGTTTGACTAGTGTCCCACACGGGTTGCAAAGAAGCGCTATTGGTTTACTGCCTTGATAGTCTCGGATGCCGCGCTCGCCGAACAGTTCGTCACAATTGAGTTCATGCCCGGCGGCAAAAGCGGCTGAGAGAACCTCCAGCATAGAAGAAAGGTCGTCAGACTGGGAATCGACGGTCAGAGCACGCAGACCATGAGCTGTCGCAAGCCGCGTTAGTGCAGAGCCAGGGCCGACTTCAATTATGAGCTCCGAGCGCCTCGCTATTTCGTCGAGCGCCGCCACAAATCTCACCGGCCCAGTGAGTTGTTGGAGCAATTTTGCTGCAATGGGAGTAGCAGAACCTATAACTCCTCCATCAACGCTGGATATCACTGACCTCGACGGAACGGTGAAAGCCACAGTACTCAGAGCCGCGCGAAACGGGTCCTCTGCTGGAGCCATGTCCGGGCTATGGAACGCGTGCGAAACCCGAAGCATCTGAAAATCTACTTGAGCTCGCCGCGCCCGATCAACTAGCTGGGAAATCGCTGCTTCGCAGCCTGCTATCACGGTCTCGCGCCGACCATTGATGCAGGCGACATTGCACGCCAACCCAGCAGCGAGCTGTTCACAATCGCGCGTGTCAAGTTGAAGGCGAAGCATGGACCCGCCCACCTTGCCATAGCGAGCCATGATTGCGCCGCGCTGCACCGCGAGCCTGAGCGTGTCGACGCGGTCCAGGGTCCCACTCCAGCTGAGAGCCGCCAGTTCACCCAAGCTGTGACCGGCTGCAGCAGCCGCTGTAATCCCAAACCGATCCAGCACGGACAGAGCCGCCAAATTAGCATAAGTGATGGCTGGCTGCGCGATCGCAGTATCAATTGCACCCGGCTCAATCTCAACCGACAAGGCATCCGCTAGCGGGTGCAAGAAGGGAAAGCGTTGCAACCACACCGACGACGGTTTTCGCACGGGAGCCGACTGACCTGAAAACAAGTAACCGATCGGCTTTGCTTCGCGCCCGGAGCCGAAAAAGAGATGTGGGGAAGGGTTTGGAGCAATCTCCCCCTTAGACAAGTGCTCGAGTGCTTGATCGAGCCGTTGGCACAACTGGTCTGCGTCGCGGGCGACAAAGCCGAGCCGAACAGGCCCATACGCGGGGTTGCGGGCCAGCATTGCTGCCATGTCCCCGAGCGCGGCGAGCGAAAGTTTCGGAGCAGCGGAACGCTGTGCACCCAGCTGAGCTTGCATTGAATCAGCGTCGGCTGCGTGGAACAGGAATAACTCAGCACCCTGCTCACCACGTATTTTCGGCATAGCGAATACTGCGGGCGCTCCTCGGGACTCCGGCGCTTCTAAAACCGCGTGGAGGTTAATACCACCGAAGCCAAAGCTCGATACTGCCGCGAGAGGCTGATGCCCATCATTGTACATACTAGTCTGCCTGATTGTGAGAACGCGGTCGTCAGTTTCGCTAAACACTGGGTGAGGTACTTCGCAGCCGACGTGCGGCGGTAGGATTCCATGTTTAAGCGACAGTACGGTCTTGATGAGCCCGGCAAATCCCGCGGCAGCTTTGGTATGACCAATATTCGCTTTGATCGAGCCGATTGCCAAGGGTTCCCTCGCTCCTTCGCGGAGCACGGCGAGCGCTGCGACCTCCGTCGGGTCTCCAACCTGGGTTCCAGTTCCGTGTGCCTCAACGTAAGCTAGATCGCGTGGATCAGTATTTGCCATTTCATGCGCGCGGCGATACGCGAGCAACTGCCCATCTCTATCGGGACGAGTTAGACCGCCTGCACCATCAGTGGACATGCCCCATCCTCGAATAATGCCAAGTACGGGGGCTTCGATGTGGCGGGCGTCTTTTAAGCGCATGAGCACGCTAAAGGCCCCCCCTTCCCCTGGCCAGAAGCCGTCAGATCTCGCGTCAAACACGCGCATTCTCGTGCTTGACAACGCGCCATTGCGGGAGAAACCGACCAGCTCGAACGGATCAAGAGACAAATCCACTGCACCTGTAATCACCGCATCGACTGCATTACTCCGGAGAAGGTCAGCAGCATTGGCGATTGCAAGAAGTGAGGAGGAACAGGCGCCATCGACGGTAAAGGCTCCTCCTTTGAGATCGAAATAATTCGCTATCCTTCCGGCGATCGTATTGGCAAGACCGCCGGCAAGCGAGTCCTCATTAGGTTCTGGGAACCGGGATTTGAGCAACCGAGTGAATTCGCTTCGTATCTGTGTCACCTCGTCTGGACGCGTTCCAACCGTCCTCAATGCGTCATTCAGCAGCTCGTCAAGGAAAGGCTGGCGCAAACGAAGGAGTGTCGCCCGGCTAAACTCACCTGTCAGTGTATTTGCGACGACGACCGCTGTCCGCGCCCGGTTAAGACGTTCGACGCCACCCAAGGAGTCAATTGCTTCAGATGCGAGTTGAAGTGCCAGCCAGTGCGTGAGATCCGTGTTCTCGAATGCCCCTTTCGGGATGAGGAACGCGTCGCGAGGAAAATGCCAGTTAGTTAGCAAGCCAGCAAGCACGGGAGTGATGGAGTCTGCTAGGCCGATAATGTCCTGCGCGTACGCACTAAGCGAAAGTCTTTCGGGGGGGATCGACCGGAATGAGCGGCGGCCATCCATCACATTTGCCCACAACTCTGCCGGCGTGTTCGCGTCTGGATAACGACAAGAAAGCGAACAGATAGCAATCGCTTCTCGAACGTTCATTTACTCTCCTCGACTTTCCTGCCATTCGGCAATTTGAGGATTCCCGGTGCAATGGGCCGAATCACTGAAGCCAAGTCTGTCGAACAGCTCCAAGGTGTGACCGCTACGAATTGGACGCCAATCGCACAGCTTGAGATGCATCGCCCGCCGTCAGGGTCTGTTTCTCATCAGTTCTTCCGTTGGCAACAATCAAACTTGGATGCCTCCCCACCTTTCTTGCAGATAGCATCAACAATACTCCACGCGTCGCGGTGACAAGCGTGAGGGCAAAGAACAAACCAAAGACGATGTGAAGCTGCATTAGTATGCCGTACACAATCGCTACCGCCATCGCGAAGATGAGCTGATTGCGTGGCCTTCCCGGCGTCGTGGCGGGATCGGTCACCATGTAGAAGGTAAAGAGGATAAAGGCGAAGCCAGTCATCGGCATGAGACCGGCCTCGAGCGGAGTGCCGTTCGCTGCGCTGCGGACCGCCGCCTGCGCGGCGAAACTTATCACCCAAGCTCCAATCAGCGGCATGCGCCCGGTGAGTTTCGTGTTGAGCAGGCTGCCGGTCAATATCACAACTAATGGCAGGACCCAGTCGAGCGCGCCGGAGATATTCGAAGCAAACATGTACGGCGGTGCAATTCCAACCGACGGGAAGAGCAGTAGGACAACAGTGATACCAAAATTCGATGGGTTTAGAAAATGTCGGCTTGTGCGGCCGTCGCCAAGGGGCAACCGAACCCGGAACAGCCACTTCGAAGCAACAGCTAGCGAGGCACCAAAAGCGACGACCAAGAGTTGCTCAGCGGCGAAAAGTAGCATGCCGACCGCAAGTCCACTGATATGGGCTGACAGCAGAAATGAGATCAAGTGGCCTGGCGAGCCGAGATATCGTGCTCGGCGCCCATCGGCTAGTGCCTGCATCGTTTCGGCGGCAAGCTCTGTGCCATATGCCGCCGCAAGTGCAACGAAAGGCGTTATCCAAGATTGCTCAAAACCAAGCCACAGATGGCCGAGAATGTTAAGAAAGGTTATCGCCACTGCAAAACGCGCCAAGCCCTTCAGACGTTTGTCGATATACCACCGCTCCCCAAGGCTCAAGCCCGGTTTCGTGGGAAGCGAATGCGGCTCGCGGTCGATGGCTATGGTCATCGCTTACTTACCTCCATAGGACAGTCGCTGTTCAGGTCTCCAGGCTCGTCAAGCACCAATCGATGCCGACCTGGCGCGAGGCAGTATTGCCGTTCTTGGCGACCACTCTCCGTCCGCCAAGTGACCAGCACTCTTGTGCTTGCCACCCGATCGCCCAGGCCGAGATGGACTTCCGCCGCACGGTGCCCGGAATGCCCATTGCTCACATCCGAAAATGCCGACAGCACGTGCTTGTCATGAAAGACAACTGTGGCCACTGCACCAACAGCCGGCCGTGTCGAACCATCCTTGTTGGTCAAGCGCAGGTCCAGTAGCAGCGAGTGGTTCTTCTGACCCGCTTTGTTGAGGAACAGGACAGAGTCTTCCCACTGACGAGCGAGCGCGAAATCGAGGTCGCCGTCACCATCAACGTCGGCAAGAGCGATGCCGCGTGTAATGCTCGGTTCGTCAAGGCCAATTTGTGCAGCGATGTCATGAAACCGGTCGTCGGTACCGCGGACGAAGAATGCATCGGCGCGATTGCCCGACAATCCGTCATTCTCCGCAAAGCGCGGCCAGGCCTGTGGGTACTTCAGTAGCTCATCGTTCCCCATGGCCAACTCTTGCAGCTCGGGCCAACGATCATGTATTCCTTTCATGAAGCCGGTTGCCTGCATCGCCTCGTATGTCCCGTCATTATCCATGTCGGCCAGCTTTGAATCCCAGCTCCAGCTCGAACGCGCGAGGTTCAGAGCGCCCGCAGCGTTTCGGTACGGCGCGATTCCCTCGTCCCAATTTTGTCCCGGTTGATGTAGGAAAAGGAAATGACTCTCCTGCAGCGCATAGTCCTGGGCGATGTTGCTCACATAGATGTCGAGGCCGCCGTCCCCGTCGATATCGGCGAAATCCACCCCCATCCCCTTGAACGAATCGCGTCCGAGAACGCCCGAGCGAATATCTGTGAGGCCTCGTCGCCCCTCAATGATGGAGAAGGACGGCGCGCTGGGCCGCGATCGATTGAGCAGCAAACGGTCGGGGCCGAAGTCATTGGCCACATATATTTCGGGATAATTGTCTTGATTGAGGTCGGCAGCGCCCAGTGCCAGCGTCCAGCCGTCGGACATCTCCTTGGTAAAGGCGTCAGAGCGATCCTTGAACTCGAACAATCCGTCCTTCGCCCCCGAGCCCAGTAGCAATCTGTTCCGCCCACCATTGAAGGCGCGCGACATCGAATGCTGCATTTCGACCGGCCGCAGTCCGGTTGCGTCAAGGACGCCGGAGCCATCCGGGAAGTAGTTGCCAAAGATGAAGTCTCCGAATCCATCACCGTCAATGTCGGAAAAGACAGCGGCATTTGTGAACCAAATCTCCCGATTCGGGACAATCTCGCGAAAAATGAAAGCGTCGGGCGACATGCGCCCGGTGTTCTCGAAAATTCCCGGCGACCGACCCCAATAGTAGATGACAATGTCGTCACGGCCGTCAGCATTTGCGTCGGCTATCAGGCATCCCATTGGAGCAGTGGCGCTAGAGTCGTATCCGGTGGCGGGCGTCGAAAGTGTAAACGGAGAAAATGCGGTGTTTACAGGACGCCCTAAAGGAAGGACAGATATCGAATCGTTTCGCGGGTCAATCAAGCAGGCGTCATTGGCACGTCCATCACCATTCAGGTCGCCTATCGCCACTGAGGCTCCAACCGATGATATCCACGCGGCAATCCGCTCGAACTCAGGATGAACCGGCCGAACCGTTCGAAATCCATCCTTGTTAGCAGGATTGAGCGTTATTCGGTCGAAGACGAAGCGACCAGAAATCCCTACCACGCTACCAAACGGCATTTGGGCCATTGATGCGGAAAGCATAAGTAGCCCGGCGAGGACCCCCGCCGTAGCTCTGCCAGCATGACGCAGCAACACCTCTCTCATCGAGTTTCCCCTGCGGCTTTTTCTAATTGATGGGAGACGCATGTGCGCCACCGTTCGTAAAGCGTCCAACTCTGTGCGGTGACGCCACCGAAATTGCCCGTTCTTGCCGGCATTGCCGCTCGAACGATTTCCACAGCCGAACACGCATCGACGCCGGTGAGGATTGCCCCGCGCAACAGCGAGTCGGGTGTCTCTGTTCGTGCTCTTATGTGCGCCTCGAGCGCGAATGCCGCGCCTTGAGCGACATGCCAACGGAATGGCCCTGCAGCAGAGAGCAGCGCCTCGGCGTCTGACGGTTCAATGCCGCCAGCATATGTGACAGCTAGTCCTAATCCCGCAAAAAGATCCGAACGTCGTTCCGCAAGCGTTGTCGCAATCAGCCCGGCGGCTTTATCGATGCTTCCGCCGCATACAAACCAAAGCGCCCTGCCCGCCCCTTGGTCCCACGCCCTGACACCAAGAGGGCCAGCCATTTGTGACACCGCACGCGCCGGACCCATCAAAACGTCGGCGCGGCGGAAATAGCAGTCGTGAAACCCCCAACCATCGAAAGCGAGAGGCGCAAGCAATCCGTCAAGGCTCTGGAAAATCCGGGATCGCCTCCAGGGCAATCGCGCCATGGCCCACCCGGCGCCAACAGTCGTAAGATAGGGATGCTCGACTGCGGCTGAGGTGAGGAAAATGGGCAATTTGGCTTTGGAGAGCATATGCCATGGCATGGCATCCCGAACGCCAACGCCCATGGCCGCCCCTTCCATGAAGAAGCCTCGCAGCCGTGGAGTGCAGATCCTTGATGATTGCCCAATCGCCGCAGTCTCTGAAGTCCCAAGGGTGTAGTTGTAGCCTTGAACGAAAGCCATTCCCGCTTCTTCCAGCGCGCTTCGAGCTTGGGAAGTCACGGCCTCGAAACCGCGGACAGAAAGATGAGCTTCGTGTAGCCCCAAACCCGCAAACCGTCGCGTGAAGCGGGCTGCACTGAATGTCAATCCACTTGGAGGAGCGGCTCCAACGTCATCGTCTGGCTTGTTCACAAGGTGATCTGCCACCGCACAGTCCTCTTTCGTCAAAACGAAATGCAAGCGGTGTATGCACGGACTTATCGATCCTGGACTGCGCTCTCGCGCCACCGCCGCAGTATTATAGAACTAGGAGTAGCAGACCCGAATTCGGTCGAGTGTCCGGGCCTCTTGCTCGAACCTCCGCCTATACTTGCTGGAGAGTCACGAGATCATCACGGATATTCGCAGGGAGTTGAGTATCGTGGCGTTATTGGTCAAAGCACCCGATTGGAAATTTCCGCTTTTCGACCGGCGTCCGATATTGAGCGGATGGCGTCAACAACACTCAGGCATCGGTCCTTGAAGGGTTGTGCAGCCACTGCGCAACTACATCGAAGGCAGCCGGAATGTTGCTCACCACCTTCCGACGATCGAACGCACGGGCTACGGCAATTTCCTTTACTTCAACTCTTCCCCGGCGCCAAATGCCCCCACTTTCGCACGGAACCCGGATGATAAACACACGTTCACATTGCGATCGACTTTTCATGATTTTTTTCCAAGGTAGGGCGGGAGTTTCTTCGCACTCGATAAAGGCGCATCGCCGCCTGTCCTAAGGGCTCATATCCCCTTGCTACGCGCCAACGCCGCTCTGAGCGAGTGATCTCGGGCGAATTCCATGATTCCTAGCATTGCGAATGGCATGGGAAGCAGATTCATTGCAAAATGCCACGACACACGGACGCCTACCGCAAATTCTCGGCTGTCGACCAAGCTGGTGGCGCCGAACAACGTGCTCATCCCCACTGGCTTTCCGAGGAAAAAAGCCGTTGCCGCCAACATGATGTGCTCGTACAGATGGAACGTTTCAATATATATGGCCCAGCGAACCCATTTCGATGGGATTATTTTGTACAGACAGATCAGACCCGTCAGGAAAATGCTGTTGCCAATGAGATGGAGAACCTCCATGCCGAGCATAACCTGACGTGCTGACGGAGCTTCCGGCGCAATCCACAAGCCGAGCCGCTCGCAAAGCGCCATGACCCAGGGCGACATCCAAGGGGTGTCACGGCCACAAATATTCGAAAGATCACCCAAGAGCCAAATTGCAAATTGTAGCGCATGCTCTGCGAAATGGCCGATTTGGAATGTCAGCCCCAGGATTGCCACGGCACTTGCCGCGACCACCAGCCGAGACGGCCCATTAGATTCTGGAAAAATGACGGTCAACATGGGCGCTGCTCCAGAGTTGGTCCTGTCGCGACTCTGCAGCAGTCGATATTCTAGTCCATCACCAAATGGTCCCGACCAAATGGACCTCATCAAACTTTACTAACTCTACCAGCTGTGCTGAAGGAACGCATTCTGCTTACTCGCATGTACGACGGCACGTATCGCGTTGACGTCCTCGAAAGTTTCGCAATGGCGAACGATACGCAGCAAATCGAGCGTTTCTGGCAGTGGGGCGACACCGATTTCCTCACGCAACAACCTCTGCCATCGCTCAAAATAACTCGCTGCTTCCGCACGCTGACCATTGAGACATAACGCACCCAATATCTTCCGAACGAAATACTCTCGGTAAGGATCGAACGTCAGGACCTTCCGGCAAATGGCGATCGCGGCAGGGTAGTCCTCCTGCACGATATAGTGTGTGAGCAGCTCATACGCGACCCCTACGAAGCATGTGTGAAGTCTCTCACGCTCTTCCAGAAACGCCGAACTGTCGTCTCCGTCCATGAAGGGGCCTGTGTAAAGATCGATCACTTGCTGTAGCTCCGCAATCGAGGCCGTATTCCTCCCGTTGGTTGTGGCCTTCGCTATGAAAGAAACAATAGCGGTGTCCACCTTGATCCACGGCTCGAGATCGAAAACAATGTTCTCACCGATGGAACGCAGATTTTTTCCGCCATTGCTATGCGGATCCTGACACAGGATTTTCCGCAGTCGCCAGATAGCCGAATTCAGAGCGGCCCGCGATCGCTCAAGCGTCATTTCAGGCCAATACATATCCGCAATCTTTTCCCGTCGATGCAACCTACCGGGCGAGGCGAATAGGTGTGCAGCCATCCGTAAGCCAGAATGGCCAAGGTCCGGATAGAGCCGTTTTCCATCAAGCTTTATGGAAAATGACCCAAGAAGAGATACTTCTATCATACCTTCCCGCTCCCAAACAGATTCAACGCTTATTTGGTCTACTTCGAATAAAATTCTCTGCATAGTAGCATCATTGAATATCAACAATCACGGAAAAATCACGAAATATTAGAAGGTGTCTGCGTGATTAGTGTTCAAGCTCGCCGTCACCTGCGTATCAAAGCCACTTTGGGAGTATAGTGAACCCTAGATAAGCATCTCCCAGAATCCGGCCCCACTCCCTTTGATGGGCCGAGAAAGTGCCTGCGTGATCATTTGACACCAAGCCGCTCATTTGCCCCGATTCGCGGCTGCAACGGCATGAGGCATCAGGAATGCGGCGATATCCGTGATGACAACCATCAATTCACCCGGATTATGGGCAACATCTTCAACAAACGCTCGCCATTGTCGTTGCTTTTGCTGATCCTTGGCAAATGCTTCCGTTAAAGCATCCGGCAGGACTGTTGGGATCGGCGTCTCACGCCGTTCGAAAGTGGCGGTAATTGCGCGCACCAACCTATCATTGTTGAAATCAAAAGACCTGCTGAGAATCCAGATATCGTAGAAATCCTTCATCCGGCTATTCGCCCGCCCTAGCGCCACCATCGCCTGGAATTTCTCGGCAATGACGGTTTCCCGCGCATAACCCCGCAGCCGGGGCATGGGAAAGGCCAGCATAGAAGGATAGTCCAGTTCTTCGGCGCCAGGCTCCAGTGCATCGCCAAAGCCGATGTCGATCGTCAGACTGATCCGGGCGCCGCTGATCGAAGCTGTCGTCCGCAGCCTGAGTCCGCCATATTCCAGCTCTTCGCGAATGCGGTCGACGCGAAGTGCGCCAGCGTCGAACTCGACGCCATCGCCGGCGTCCTGCGCCAGGATCTCCCGAAACGTCGCCAGCATCGGCTCTGCGCTCGGATCGCCAAAACCCAGCAAGTCAAGGTCGCGGGTGCCGCGGTGCGGATCATCGAACCAGCTCATCATCAGCATCGCGCCCTTCAGCACGAAGCGGTCGGCATGTCGTGACTGGCTAAGCCGGAAGAGCAGCCGCTCCAGGGCGAAGCGTGTCAGAACCAGGTCGAAGCTCTGGCCACTTGCCTTGGCGAGTTGCAGCAGGCGTGCGCGCACCGAGGCGCCAATGTTCTTGATCTCCTTAGCCATTGGCGGTCAGCGCCTCGAGATACGGCCGGATCACGGTAGAGACGCCGCCGTGCTCGGCCTGTCTTGCAATTTCGCCGGGCGTGGCCTTGCGCTGGCGGAGCGCTTCCTGGAGGCCTTCGATCGCCACCGACAGGCCGATTTTGTTGCGATATCGGAAACAGTCCGCGATTGTTTTGACGATCCCAAAGACCTTTACGGGCACACCCTCGACGACATGAGTCTCTGCGCTCTCATTGAGCAGCCTTTCGGTGAAACGCACGATCCGAATAGGCGCGCTGTCGGGTTTCGGAGCCCAGTCCTTCCGACCTATCGCCAGCCACACCTGCTTCGGAAGCTGGTCAGTCAGGCCGTGGAACGCGAGGGCCGACACAAGGCAGACAACGCCCTTGGGTACCCGTTTGGCGGCCTCAGCCAGGCTATGATTGGCGTCGAGCGGCGCGTCGGAGAGTTGGTAAAGGCCCCGTGCAAGCCGGAGCACTTCGCCATCCCGCTTCATGCGGCTCATCGTGGCGGCCGTTACGCCAGCGTCGCGCAGCTCTACAAGACGCGCGATCCCACGCGCCGTCAGGAGGGCGTGGGCGATTTGGCGCTGGGAGATAGATTCGGGCATTGATACGATAGCTCGGAACTAAGGGTGCATTATCCGAGGATTCGTATCAAATTCCGACGATCAAGGGAAGCTCTGGCGAGCCGCAACTTTTCAATCGTGCGCCTACCATACATCCAACGCGGCGCCTGGACTCCAGATGGTCATTCGAATCAAGTAGCGCCGCATAAGATATGCGACCCAATCTCCGTGGGACCCACATCTATGCCCTGAGGCTCAAGTTTGGCTGTATTTCGACTTATACCGCTCCTCGGGTGCCAGCCACTCTCCAAGATAGCCGAAGGGATCCAGCGTACCGAGCATGGCTCTCGCCAACGCGAGACGTTCCGTGAGCTGGGCACGTCGTTCGGTCTCCACGCCCTCCAAACGTCTCTCCGCCTCCTGAAAAAAGCGTTCGACGGACATCGCGGCCTCCCACCTGTTCATGATGTCCGAGAGCTGCTTCTGGCTCTCTGCCAACGCTTGCTCCACGCACCGTTGATCATCTTGACGCCGGTAGCGTTCCTGCGCTTCCCCCCATTCCCGTTGCCGCTGAGCTGCCGCGTCTTCGGCGGCAGTCATCAGGGCCTCAAGCTCACCCTTCGAGCTTTCCAGCTTCCGGACAAACGCTGCGATCATCGAACTGATCGAGCTGTTCGCAGTCTCCTGCCAACTCTCAACCCAATCGACACCGTTGAGAGGCGAATAGGCAATCAAACGAAAGCGTCCGCAGGGAAGGTCCTGCTCGGTCGTCCAGGAATTAGCCAGCTGCCACGATCTGGCCGACTTTACTACCTTGCTGTCCTCGCGAACGTATTTTCCGTCCATATAACGCATGGTGGCCCGTTCGGTCATCTCGGTAAGTGCAAGACCGATAGGCACGGATCCAACGTAGGTGATCGTCGGCCGATGTGGCGACCATATACTCCCCGTGGAGTAGCGCCCATACTTCCTGTCTCTCCCAGGCACCTCACGCTCTTCTACATTGACGCGACGCATCTTCTGATCGAGTGGCGAGAACAGGACGCGATGCCCCTTTTTATCAAGGGCAGTGTAGATTTCACTTGCAAGATCGAGCGCTCGAGCCAAGCAGTCTTCCGAGACGACAACGTCGGGTAGAATCTGCTTGTAAGGCCTCAGAAATTCACCCTCTTCGACTTTGCGTGTCTTGCGGAAGTGCCCCTCCATGCCGATCAGTATCGAGTGGCGTCCGGCTCTGTCGGCCTTGCCTTTGCCTGTGCCGTTTACGGCTCTCCGAACACTTCTTTTAACAGGGGCGGCAAGCGGCCTGTCCTTCGCCCAGATCAGTTGATCGCCGGGAAGCGCAGATGGCAACTCAGGTTGCGGATCGGCTTTCCCAACCGCCTTTTTCTGCCAATATCCCAATGGTGGCCGTGGCACATTCAGCGCCCCGCAAACCCGCGCAAGATAGGAGCCGGATACCCCGAACTTTTCGGCCAGATGGTTGATCGGAGTGGCCCAAACCTACTCATATAGGTCTTCACGCGAAATCTCGAAGCCTTCGGGGAGTACAGCTTTGGGTTCCATGTTCAATTCGTTGCTCCCTTGCGTTTGAATTAAAGTTTTTTCTCATCATGGATCACATCAACTAGGAGCTTGGCCAACAATCCGCTTGACTTCTGGTTGTATCCGTGGGGGAATTCACTTCGTACGAAAAACTCAGTTAAACAACCAGAAATCGGTTTACAGACTGCAATGCTTTTGGGCGGGAACGCGGATTTTCCTCTGCGGTGTTGGGCGTAGCAACATCACCTAATTAGCACGCTGGTACCCCCGCCTCTCGGCAGTACAGATATCAAAGCATGTTCGTAGTCTGACCGGAGGGGGTAAATGACTATCAGCACATTGCCGCAAAAGGTTGTCGCTATGCTCGCGTCGCGCCGCCACCGGCTGCGACACTTCCTGTGGCATTCCGTACGCGGCGCGTGGAACAATCCTGAGCTGACGTCGGACGTCAAGCAATTCATTCGCGATAAAGGCTGGGCGCCACCCAATGACCGGGCACCTTTCGACGCGGCCGGAAAACTCCTTCTGGACAATTATTCCGGTGAGGACTTTCTCTACATGCACCGGCAGATGATCCGCGAGGTCAATGAGCTGCTTGTGCAAATGGGGGAGCCGCGGCTCGACGTCTGGGCGGGCATTCCAAAACCGAACGAGAACCCAGACTTCGCTGTACCGCCGGCCTGGGACTATGCCGATCCGTTGCGGGATGCCGCGGCCAACGCGCGCATGAGCGCACGCCTACGCAGTGTCAAATCCGACGCATACGCCCGTGACCCGATCGGCGCGTGGGAAGCCTTCTACACCAATCCTTCCAATCTCGGCAGACTGTCGCTCGGCGCGCTCGGCAATCTCCTGGAGATGACGCTTCACAACAACCTGCATATGCGATGGGCGAGCGCACCCGTCGGCTATATGCCGTCGCCCAACCTGGAGGACACCATTGGGATCGATACCCGGTGGGATTCGCTCGACTATGATTATCTCGGCGACACCTATTCCAGCCACGTCAACCCAGTCTTCTGGTATCTGCATGGCTGGGTGGATTCCTGCATCGACCGATGGGCCGCTGTCAACGCTGTCGTCGACATCCCGTGGATTGGCACCTGGACCGGTAAGCTGGAAGACGGCTGGTCCCATGGCCAGCCGGAAGCGCTGACCGCCGCCGTGCGCGAAGAAGTCCTCTCCGGTCACGGCGGGCATGGTCATGGCGACCATGATCTTGCCGACATGGAAGAGATCGTTCTGAAGCTCGGCTCATGCCGGGTCATTCGCAATTTCTATGATCTGCTTCTCGACCCAGTCTGATCCCGGGGGGTTGGTGCAGTTCAAATCTTGGGTGAGCCATTTTGAGGAGGAAAGTCATGGCCCGAAAGTCAACACGTAGCGGTAAAGCCTCAGCCGAGGTCACCGAGGCCGATCTGCGCCGGCATATTCGGGCCAAGGGCGCCGACTATCTCAAAGATCCCAACATCACCTCCGTCGGTATCGGATTGAAAAACGGTGACGGTCCGATCTGCCTGCAGTTCACGGTCGGGCAAAAAGGCGAATCTGCTCTGGAAACGCTCGCCACAAATCGTATCCCCGAGACGATCGAGGTTGATGGCAAGCCCGTTCCCACTGATGTTATAGAGCGGTCATACCGCCCCTCTTATGAGATTGTAGCTACCGAGCAACTCGACCTGCGCCGCCAGCGTGTCGATCCACTCCGTCCCGGAATCAGCGTCGCCCATATCGCCGAAACTGCGGGCACGGTCGGCCTCGTCGTCTTCGATCGTACCACAGGATCGCCCTGTATCCTGTCCAACTGGCATGTGCTCAATGGAAACGCGGGCGAGATCGGTGACACGATCGTGCAACCCGGTCCCTATGACGACAACAACACAACCCTCAACGAGGCAGGAACACTGCTTAGGAGCCATCTTGGTGCTGCGGGCGATTGCGCGCTCGCGCGCATCCGCTTGCGTGGATATGATCGCTCCGTCTACGGCCTTGATGTCGTGCCGAAGCGCATGGCACGCGTAGCGCTAGGCGACAAGGTGATCAAGTCCGGGCGGACGACGGCAAATACCCCGACAAGGGGGTCAAATTTGCACGCCGGAACACAAACGGCTTTGCTGGCTCCCTTGAGAAGAGCACGCTCGCCCTCAACGTCAGGTCGATGAAACCGCCCCGTTCCCCATTCGGTGAAAACAGTAACGGACGCGACTTTCACCTTCGTATTTGCCCAGAGCAACGAATTCGCCGCGCGTGGGTTCTGTCACAGCAGGGCCATCCCCCATCTCTCGGTCAAGCTGGACGGTCGGGGCCTTTCACTCGGGTCATCGCGACGCGGGGCATGGTCGAGGTGGATGCCGAGAATTGATACTCCCTCGTCCGGCGCCGGACCTCAACTAAACAGGCCACGGTCTGGTTTCGTAAACGTGGCTGGCATCCTCGCGAGATACCCACCGCCGCCATCCCTTCGTCAGCGGTCGTTACCGAAGGCGAAGACCCGCGAGGGGCTTCGGGAGTTGCCGCAAGCAGCGAGTAGTACGCGTCCCGAAGGGGACGCCATATCCACCCTTTCGGCGCACATCATTCCATTGCGAGCAATGTGGAAATTGCCGTTAATCGATGGTTTCCACGATCTCGTAGCGCTTGATAAACGCACCAACACCATCATTGAGAAATGCGAGCAGCGTATCTTTCGACACGGGGAGCGTCTCGATCTTCTCGATATGCATGCGCGGCCACTCTCCATCCGGATCGTCGATGACATCATTTCGAAGTTCCAGAACAGCTGCTCGCGCTGAATGAACGTCGCCAAAAAAATTATCTGGAATGCCTGTGTAGGCCCACCGTTGTTCCTCGGGCTCTGTGGCTGCTGAATAGGTGTAAAAAGTAAAAGACGGTTCCTGAGACACGATTTCCTCCAACATACCACGCCCGGTTTCCCGGATTTCATGAACGACGACACCAACCTAACCCCTGAGTTCCGGCTCTAAAACTGTAGGATTCTACAGTGCCACCGTCGCCCCATGCGCGCTGGTCGAGCTTCCGGGACATTTCATCGTTCATGGAGCCGTGACGGATTGGCCAGCTTCGAAAGTGCGGACAAGCCGACAAATATGCCGCCAACTACACAGAAGGTTTGTCGCCAGATTTCGGAAGGAATGACTTCGCGGGTGATGCCATGCACGAGAGCATAGCCTGCGATGGCGGCGGGAATCGCGAATATCAGGGCAATCGCAAGGCGCAGGTTGGATGAGCGTAGCGTCGCAAAGAGGTAGACCAGAAAGCCGTAAGCCGCCACGCCTGCGAACAGTCCGATGAGGACCGCGCCGACAAATCCGGCGCCCGTCGCGAAGGCAAGGCGCGTCACGGTGACAGCGAACAGGACCGGCAGAGCGTAAGTCGCCAGCGTATAGGCAAGCGCGCACATTACGCCGATCAGCATAACGGACAACATTGTCAGCGGAACCATCTACGGACTCCCTTTCTTTCTGTGCATGGTCGATCCGGCGCGTCATCATCATAAACACGCCGGACTGTGCTCGGGCGACGATCATTCCGGCATGGCCGGCGATCGTGTGGATGCCGAGCCGGGGTTCAATGATGCGGGCCAGCATTGGCCGCTGCTCGGAGTGGTTTTCATTGTCGTGGTTCCTGTGATCCGGTCGAGGTTCCGGCCGCCCCTAATCGGCGCGGCCGGAAATTTCCTCGGGGGCTGTCGGGAACAGGCCGGAACCGCTTGCGCGGCTCCGGCTATGGCGGTTCACTCGGCGGCAATGTGGAAGGTTGCGCCATCAACCTCCGCGCAGCTTTCTTCAACACTATAGTCTGCCGTGTCGGAGGTCGGTGCTTCCGGTTCAAGGTCGACAGCTTCCGAGGTTTCCACAACTGCATCCGCTGCCTTCTGCGATCTGGTGCGCTCGGTGCGCAGCAGTGGCGGCAACCATTCGGTACCGGCGAGCAACTGCTCTGCGGCTTCCGCCATTGGCTGCTTCTTCATAGCCGCGATGCGATCCGCTGCCTCGTCGCCTACTGCTTCCCGTACGGCTGCGAGAATATGCGCCTTGGTGACGCGTCCGAAGTAAGTCTGAACGGTTGGCGTCCAGTGCTGGTTCATATCCAACACAAGCGCCGTCGCCAGCTTGTCGGCGGTCCGCTGCGCACGCGGCCTTTGCTCCGATGGCAGCTTGAGGGCATTGACGGTCAGCGAGGCGCAATGGGCGAACAACGTCATGACGCTCACCTGATCCAGCCCGGCGATGAAGTCCCAGAGTTCGCCCACGTTCTGCGGCATATCTGCCGCCCATCCGGCATGACGATCCGCCAGCATCTTCGCCGCCGCTGTGTCCTCGATACCGTCCGCATGCCCGCAAAGGTGCGGACTGGTGGGCCGGATTTCGAGGGCATGAGCGTCCACGCTGCGATAGAACGTCTGTGAGGCGAGGGCATGAGTGACAGCAATCAGAGCGATATCCGGCTGCTCTCCAAGCGCGAGGCGAAGGCCAAGCGTCCGCTGCGCCGTCAGGTCGCGGGTGAGAAGATCGGTGAGCGGCTGGCCCGCATCGCCGTCCTCCTCTTCCTGCGACGCAAGGCCGGATACATGGTTGCCCACCTCGTCACGCTCGTCGTCTTCGATAACTTCCCCGTCTTCATCGACGCGGACGCCATTGATGACGCCTGCGGCATCCACCTGTTCCGGTTCCGGCTTTTCATCCTCCGGGCGGATGAAGCCGCGCTCGATGCGGGCCGTTCCGTCATGGTTCAGCGTCACGAAGACGCCGCCCCGGCTGATGTCGTCGGGATCATGACCTTCGCGCATCGCGTCGATCCGCTCGATCTCGGCTTTAAGCTCGGCAAAACGTTTGTCCACATCGGGCGGCAAGTCGTCGTCGCTATTCTCCCATTCCGCCGTCAAGTCATCGAATTCCTGCCTCGCTGCGGCATAGGCGGCTTCGTCTTCCTCGGAAAGCTCCACCGTTTGTGGGTAGGCACGCCGCAAGCCGTGGGCATGCGGGAAATCGATGAATACCTCCACCCATTTCCAGCCTTCCGCTTCTTTGAGGTCTGCGGCAATGCTTTCCAGCTTGGCGATGACAAGCTGGTCCAGAAGTGCTGGATCGTCAAAATATCCGCCGCGATCCTCGGTAAAGAGGTCACGGATGATGCTGCCGCCCGCTTCGGTATAGTTGTCAGGGCCGACAAATATTGCCTTGCGGTCGTTCGCCTGCACATGCGTCCGTGTCAGGTCGCGGCGAATGATCCACGGCTCACGGTTATAGCTAAGACCGGCGTAAACCTGCTCCTGCCGTTCATGGTCGTCGGTGACAGCAAAGGCCATCAGCTGGTCCAGCGTCAGATCGCCGTCGCGATAGACCTGCATCAGTTTCGGGTTGACCGCGCCAAGACGCATCCGCTGCTTCACCACATGCGCCGTCACACCAAAGCGGGCGGCGATTTCCTCCGCTCCCCATCCGCGATGTTCGGCGAGCTCGCGGAACGCCTCGAACTGGTCAGCCGGGTGCATCGCTTCGCGGGTGACGTTCTCGTCAAGGCTGATTTCCTGCGGATCGTTCGCGGTGTCCAGAACGCACCGGATGACTTCTGTCTTCCTGATCTGCTTGCGCTTGACGCGCAGCAGATGTGCCAGCCTGCGGCCTTCACCGACCGTCACGAGATAGAAGCCGGTCGGTTCGCCCACTGCGTCTGCCTCCGGTTCCACCACGAGGTTTTGCAGCATGCCCTTGGCAGCGATGCTGGCCGCAAGCGCCTCGATATGTGCCTCGCTGTGCGGGGTCTTCCTCGCATTGCGCGGTGACTTCCTGAGCTTGTCGAGGGGAACGAAGAGTTCTGCGCCGCTTATGACTTCCGGTGCTGGCAGCGCAGCAACCACATCCACTACGGCTTCCCCGATGCTGCGGATTTCCGCATTTGCTGCCGTCACTTCTACCACTTCCGCCGTCACAACCGTGACGGCCTTCTTCTGTGTCCTTGCCATTGTTCCAATCCTTTTTCCGTTACTGCCGGAGGCATGTCCCCGACATGCCTCCCGGGGGCGCGTGAGCGCGCGGGGATGGAGGGGGCAAATGCCGGCGAGCATCGCCGGGCTGCGCGGCGAGTGGGACGGATCGGACTGTCTGGACATTGACTGCTATCGCACCGGCTTGCGAGCGGGCGGCCCTGCCATGCGCAGGCGGCGTTTGTGGGGAGCAAGGGGAAAAGTTTCCCTTGGCTCCCTACGGGTCGGCAAGGCTTGGCCGCAGCCGATCAGGGCAAAGCGAGCGAAGCTCTCCTTGTGTTCATTGGAAAGTGCAGGATCATGACCAGGCAAAGACACGGGGCCGGTCGTGAGGAGGAAGAACGCAAAATAATTCTACTCGCAGGGGGATTCGCCCGCCGCAAAATTCAAGTATTCTTACGCCAATGCCCTCTGTTTCCGCCGCATGATCTGCGGTCAAGTCCATGGCGCTGCGACAAGGGAACGGTACTTTACGCTGGAGGTCGCTGTCATTCCCGCGATTTCGCATTCAAATACGCCGGTTGCCGGCCCAGTCTTTGCCCGGAGCGGAATGGTCCGCTCAGGGGCGAGGATAGTGTTGTGGCAAAGCGGAAAGGGACAGCGGCAAACAGCGTGCGGGTCGTTCTCGCACCCGCCGACGACATGCCGATCTACGACCCTTCAAAGCCCGATCCCCGCCTCCGGGAACTTGTCCGCTTGCTTGCGCGACAGGCAGCCCGTAAATTCGTCGAAGCCGAACAGGAGCGCGCCACCCGCGAACGCCTCCTCAAATAGGGAGGCCATGTCATGAAGGCCGCACTCTACGCCCGCTATTCATCCGACAATCAGCGCGACGCCTCCATTGAAGACCAGCTTCGCATTTGCCGCACGCGCGCCGAGCGTGAAGGCTGGGCAATCGTCGACAGTTATACGGATCGCGCCATATCCGGCGCCTCTCTGATCCGGCCGGGCATTCAGGAACTGATAGCGGACGGACTGAAGCGGCGCTTCGACGTCATCCTGACGGAATCGCTCGACCGTCTTTCGCGCGACCAGGAAGACATTGCCGGGCTCTACAAGCGCATGCGCTTTGCCGGCGTCAGCATCGTTACGGTCTCCGAAGGTGAAGTCAGCGAATTGCATATCGGCCTCAAGGGCACGATGGGCGCGCTTTATCTGAAAGACTTGGCCGACAAGACGCGGCGTGGCCTGCGTGGCAAGGTCGAAGAAGGTAAATCGGGCGGCGGCCTCTGCTACGGCTATGACGTCGCGCGCCACGTCGAACCATCAGGCGAAACGAACCGCGGTGAGCGCACCATCAACGAGCCGGAAGCCAATATCGTCCGGCGGATTTTTACGGAATATCTGGCGGGTAAATCATCGCGTACGATCGCCATGGTGCTGAACGGCGAAGGGGTGCCAGGGCCACAAGGCAGCGAATGGGGGCCATCGACAATCCACGGCAATCCAAAGCGTGGGACCGGCATTCTCAACAATGAGCTTTATGTCGGGAAACTGGTCTGGAACCGACTACGATACCTGAAGGACCCGGATACGGGCAAACGTGTCTCGCGTCTCAATCCAGAAACGGATTGGGTCGTTAATGACGTGCCGGATCTGCGCATCGTCGATCAGAACCTCTGGGATGCGGTGAAGAGGCGTCAGGAGCAACTGGCGCTGGAACCCGGAACCCAGCCCAGCGACAACCGTATCCTGAACGAACGCCGCCGGCCAAAACACCTGTTTACCGGTCTTGTCAAATGCGGTTGCTGCGGTGGCGGTTACTCGATGATTTCGAAGGACATGCTTGGCTGCACAAATGCGCGGACAAAGGGAACGTGCGACAACCGGCTCAATATCCGCCGCGACTCGCTCGAAGCATCCATTCTGAACGGTCTCGACAAGCACCTGATGGAACCCGAACTCTACAAGGAATTTTGCGAGGAGTTTACGCGCGAAGTGAACAAGGCGCGAATGGAGGCTCGTGTTTCCATCGACGCCGCGCAAACTGAGACGAAACGAATCGACCGGGAGCTTGAGAAGATCCTCGATCTCTATCTCAAGGATGCTTTGCCGGTGGATATGGTCAAGGAGCGCAGCACCAAGCTTGAGGCACGCAAGAAAGAGCTGATCGGCTTCCTCGACGGTGCGGAAGAGCCGCCTCCCCTGCTGCATCCCAATTTGGCGAAGTATTATCATGAGGAGATCGCTGCTCTCCACGACCAGCTTGGCAACGAGGAAACGCGGGGACTGGCGGCCGACAAGCTCCGCACGCTGGTCAGCCGCGTCGAGCTTGTTCCGGATGGTGAGGAACTGGTGATCGTGCTGCGCGGCGATCTTGCCGCGATCCTCACCTTCGCATCTGGCAAAAGGAAACCCGAGTTTCTCAACGAGAGGACAATCCTTGAAGAACTGATGAGCAGAGCCAGGACGATTGAAGGACAAAAACGCAAAAAGCCCCACGAGGGGACTTTGTTGGGATCGCAGGTATCGTTGGTTGCGGGGGCAGGATTTGAACCTGCGGCCTTCAGGTTATGAGCCTGACGAGCTACCGGGCTGCTCCACCCCGCGTTAAGCGTAAATCCCTGCGGGATTTATCGCGGTGCGTAAACTGCTTGGC
>NZ_PVBI01000026.1:0-36862 GCF_002968675.1 Neorhizobium sp. T25_13 | reverse complement strand
CAGCCCTGCCAAGTCGATAGATATCCGCGCCGATCGCGGCCTCGAGGCCGTAGCCAGCAAGCTCCCGCGTCTCGTCGAAGGTGATCAGCTTCGGGCCGGAGTTCGAGTGTGCTGCCGACAGAGCCCGGGAGATCGGATGATTTGACAGACGCGCCATGGACGCTGCAATGGCAAGGTGTTCCTCCTTTATCTCGTCGAGGTTGAGAAGGCTGGGTTGGCCGGTCGTGAGTGTGCCTGTCTTGTCGAAGAGGACGGTGTCGATTTCGGCGAGCCGTTCGAACGCGGAACCGTCGGTCGCCATCACTCCCCGGTCAAACAGGCGGCGCGCGAGGACCACCTGAACCATCGGCACGGCGATCCCCAGGGCGCAAGGGCATGTTATGACGAGAACGGCAATTGCGATGGTCAGCGCTCGATGGAAATCGCCTGTACCGTAGAACCAGCCGATCAGGGCAAGCAGAGACATGGAATGAACAACCGGGGCATAAAGAGCCGCTGCCCGGTCCGCCAGGCGTCGGTAGCTCGAACGACTGTTTTCTGCGGCCGCGAGCATCCTCGTCATCTCCGAGAGAAGCGAATCCGAAGGAGCTACGGCCGCGGTCAACACGAAAGGTGCACCCTGATTGATCGCGCCCGCCCGAACCTGGCTTCCGAGATCGACCGCCTGCCAGGCGCTTTCTCCGGTGACGAGCGAGCCGTCCAGTTCTGAACGGCCCTCGACAACGACGCCATCGGTAGGGACCCTGCTGCCGACTGCCACCAGCAATCGCGATCCAGGGTGAACCTCGTTCAAGGGGACGTAACCGACCGACCCATCGGCCGCCACGACGTTTGCACCTTGAGGCATGAGGCGCGCCAGTCCTGCTACCGCCGACTTCGCCCTGCGCCTCATCATATGATCCAGCAGACGCCCACCGAGAAGTACGAACAACAGCGACGTGCTTGCTTCAAAATACGCCTGCGCCGCGTTGCCAATGGCGTCGTAGAGGCTAAGCCCGAACGACAGGAGCACACCCGCGCTGATCGGCACATCCATGTTCATCCGGCCGTGGACCAGCGCGCGCCACGCCGAGGCGTAGAAGGCGCTCCCGGAATATAGGACGGCGGGAAGAGCCAAAGCCGCAGACAGCAGGTGAAAGGCCTGCCGCGTTTCTGCGTCTGCACCGGCCCAGACCGAAACCGAAAGCAGCATGATGTTCATGGAACAGAAACCTGCGACGGCAAGAGCGCGCAAGAGGTGCGAATGAACGCGATCCTCCTCCGCCATATCGGTGGTCGGCAGATGGGATGAATAGCCGACAGCTGACAGCGCGCCCGTGAGATCGGGGGGCGCTCCGCGATCCTCTTTCCAGTTGACGACGACCGTCCGCAGCGAGAGGTTGGCCCTGGCGGCCTCGACGCCGTCGACTGCCGCCAGGGCATTCTCGATCGCCCGGATGCAGGAGGCGCAGTGCATTTCAGGGACGGACAGGGTGGTCTGCCGAACTCCGTCTCTCAGCTCCTTGCTTGAGAGAGCAACTTCCTCAGGCGAACATCGGTCGGAATGCGCAATGCCTATCGCAGCGGTGCTCGATGCGCAGCACGTCATGGCTTCTACCGCATTTCTTTGTAGGCGTGCCAGGTCGCGTGGCCGAGCCACGGAAAAATCACAATCAATCCGACAAGCCCGGTGGCGACGCAGATCAGGAAGAGCGCCAGCACGATCGCGCCCCATAGCAACATCGGCCTGAGGTTGTTCCATACGATCGCCATGCTCACGCCCATCGCCGTCATTGCATCCACCCTGCGGTCGAGGAGCATCGGGATCGAGAATACGCTGATGGCGAACGCAAAGCCCGCGAACAGGCTTCCGATCAGACTGCCGACCACAAGCATCGCCCAGCCGACCGGAGTGGTAACCAGCATGGCCGCGACGTGGTCGAGCCCCGGAAAAGGCCGCACTCCGAAAAACAGCGCATAGACCAGGACGGCGGCCCGCATCCACAGGAGCATGAGCATCGTGAGGACCATCCCGGTAAAGAACACCTGAGCACCCGCGAGAGGCTGCACGGAAAGCATTGACCCGAGGGTGACGCGTTGGCCGCTTTCGATATCGCGGCTCTTCAGATAGAGCCCCGCGGCGACAAGCGGCCCGACGATCATAAAGCCCGCGAGCGCCGGAAACAGGAAATAATCTCTCCCGGTATCGTACATGTAGACGATGAAGACCAGGGAGGCGACAAACACTGCCACACCGTAGATGAGGCTCGGGAAAGGCCGGGTCCAGAGATCACGCCATCCGGCTGCAAGCCAGCGGAAAGGCGCTTCGTATGAGACGTCACGCTTGTATCGCTTGTTGCGGGTCTCCTCGATATCCGACAGCTCGGAAACCAGAACGGGCGTGTTGTCTCTAGTGGCCATCGTGATCTCCTGACATCAACATGCCGACTTGGCGGCCCGGTAGGCTCCGGGTGAGCCGCCCCTTTCCTTGAGATGGGGGACGCAGTCCGGCTGTGTGGAGACCGCGACATAGACGAGATGGGCGTTCGCCAGCAGCACCAGCAGCGCCGCCGCCGAGAGTATCAACAACGGCCTGAACCATCCGCGACTCTTTTCCGCCGTCTCCGTCATTCAGGGCTCCCGTTGCCCGAGCGCGTTCACATAAAGCGCGAGGATTTTGATCTCGGATGGCGAAAGCCGCTCGTCCCACGTCGGCATATGTCCCTGTCTCCCTCCGTGGATCGTATCAACGATGCTTTGCAGACTGCCGCCGTACACCCACTGGCCGTCCGTGAGGTTTGGTGCGCCGACGTCCGGTTTACCTTTTGCATTCTCGCCGTGACAGGCGGCGCAGGTGGTGAGAAACACTTCGCGGCCCTTGTCGATCTGGTTGACGTTCTTGGCGGTCGACGTTGTCGGATCGTTCAGCGAGATGACGTAGGCGGCGACGTCGAGAACCTGCTGACGGTCGAGCATCTCGTCCCTGCCGAATGCGGGCATCTGAGCAATGCGGGTATCGGGATGTCTGGAATTGATGCCCACCATCAAGGTCTGCTGGATTTTCTCCGGCCCGCCTCCCCAAAGCCAGTCATCGTCCGTCAGGTCGGGATAGTTGTTGCCACCCTTTCCGTCGCGGCCATGACAGGCTGCGCAGTTGTCGCCGAAGAGCTGGTTGCCGGTGGTCCGCACCGCCGCCATGAGCCGTTCGTCCGCCCGTATCTCGTCGTAGGACATGCTGTCTATCTTGCTCATCCATGAAGCTCTGGCGTCTGCCCCCTCACGCAAGGTCTCCTCCACGGTCGTCTTCTGGTCGATGCCGAGCAGCCCCTTGGTATAGGTCCGGCCGAGCGGCCATGTCGGAAGCAGGAACCACCACAGCACCGCGAACACGTGCGTGACGATCAGGAACAGCAGAACGCCCCGCGGTATCGGGGTATCCAGCTCCTTGATGCCGTTCCAGATGTGGCCCGTGGTCTTGCGGCCGCTGACGGGGTCAACCTCTTCTACTTCCATGGGCCATCTTCCTTGTCGAAAATTTCCCTCTCGGCGCTTTCGAACCTTTTCCTGTTCGAAGGCAGGAAGGTGTAGACAACCACGCAGATCGAAAACCCGATCAGATAAAACAGGCCCCAGCTCTTTGAGATTGCGACGACGGTATCGTGGGTAAACTCCATCGCGTCCTCCTAATTGTTGGGGTTAGGCATCTGTTCGGGAGCCGCCGTGCTTTCGTAAGCGGCTTTCGTTAGTTGTCCGAGAACCTGGAGATAAGCGACGAGCGCATCCATTTCGGTGATGTTCGTGGCCACGCCGTCGAATGCGGAAACCTGTGTTGCCGCGCCATACCGCTCGGATACGCCCGCAGACTGGTCGCTGTCCGGCACGGCCTGGCCGCGGGCATCGGCCGAAGCGTTGGCGATCATCTCCTCGGTATAGGGCACGCCCACGGCGCGCTGCGCCTGGAGCATGAGAGGCAGATTGCTGAGCTTCAGGGGCGTCGTGGCGAGCCATCGGTAAGACGGCATGTTGGATTCGGGGACCACGTCCCGCGGGTTGCTAAGATGTGCGACGTGCCAGAAGTCCGAGTATTTCCCACCGATGCGGGCCAGATCCGGTCCGGTGCGTTTCGATCCCCAGAGCATCGGGTGGTCATACTTTGACTCGACCGCGAGCGAATAGGGGCCATAGCGCTCCACGTCGTCACGCAGCGTCCTGATCATCTGGCTGTGGCATGCGTAGCATCCTTCGCGAACGTAGATGTCACGTCCGGCGAGCTCCAGCGGCGTATAGAGGCGCATGTCCTCAACGTTTTCGACGGTGTTGCCGATCGTAAAGAGCGGGGCTATCTCGACGATTCCGCCGACACTGGCGGCAGCGACGATAGCCAGCATGAACCCCGTCGCGGACCGTTCCAGTTTCCTGTGAGGCGTATCGGTCATGTTCCTACTCCGCGGCCGATGGAACTGTGGCTGGATGTTCGCCAACGGGCAAATCATCACCCGCAAGAGACGGCGCGGGGTTCGGGGTCCGGACGGTCATCCAGACGTTGTACGACGCGACGATCGCGCCGATGAGGAACAGCAACCCTCCGAACGCCCGGGCAATGTAATAGGGATACATCGCGACCAGAGTATCGACGAAGGAATAGACAAGGGCATTGTCTTCGGAATAGGTCCGCCACATCAGCCCCTGGATGATCCCGGAATTCCACATCGCGAAGACGTAGATGAGCGTACCGACGAGAGCGAGCCAGAAGTGGACCTCCACGAGCGTCGCCGAGTACATCCGTTCTCGCTTCCAGATTGACGGCACAAGGGTGTAGAGCGACCCGAACGTGATCATCGCGACCCATCCCAGCGCGCCCGCGTGAACATGGCCCACCGTCCAGTCCGTGTAGTGGGACAGGGAATTGACGGGGCGTATCGCGAGGAAGGAACCCTCGAACGTCGAAAGACCGTAAAAGAACGCCGCCATCATGATGAAGCGCAAGGTGGCGTCGTCCCGTACCTTGTGCCACGCGCCGTTGAGCGTCAGCAGGGCGTTCCCCGCCGAAGCCCAGGATGGCACTAGCAGCATCACCGAAAATGTCATTCCGAGGTTCTGCACCCAGTGCGGCAGGGCCGTATAGTGCAGATGGTGGGAACCTGCCCACATATAGAAGAAGGTGATGCCCCAGAAGCTCAGAATCGATAGGCGGTAGGAGAAGATCGGCCGCTCCGCCCGTTTGGGCAGGTAGTAGTAGAGCATGGCCAGAAAGCCGGCAGTGAGGAAGAAGGCGACGGCATTGTGGCCATACCACCACTGTACCATGGAATCCTGCACCCCCGCCCAGATCGTATAGCTCTTGGCCTGCGTGAACGAAATCGGTACCGCCAGGTTGTTGACGATGTGCAGAATGGCCACGACGAGAATGAAGGCCATGTAGTACCAGTTGGCGACGTAGATGTGCGGCTCCTTCCGCCGCGCCAGCGTTCTGACATAGAGGACGAAATAGGCCACCCAGACGACCACCAGCCAGATATCTGCGTACCATTCCGCCTCCGCGTATTCCTTCGACTGGGTGACGCCGAGAAAGTAGCCGGAAACCGCGATCAGACAGAACAGGTTGAAGCCGAGGAGGACGAACCAGGGAGAAAACTGGTCGGCAAGACGTGCCCGGGAAGTGCGCTGGACGACGTGGTAGGATGTCGTGATCAGGGCATTCCCGCCGAAGCCGAAGATCACCCCGGAGGTGTGAGCAGGACGGATACGGCCGAAACTGGCCCAGGACGTATCGAAGTTGAGGCTCGGCCATGCAAGCTGGGCGGCGGCCCAGACACCGATGAACATGCCGAAGATCGCCCATGCGAGGGTAAAGCCCACGCCGGCCTTGATCGGGTCGTCATAGTATTTGCTCAGACGGGCCGGATCGGGAGCCGGACCAAACGCGCTGGACATCAGTACGAACAGAAGGCCAACGCTGCAGAGGAGCACCATGACGCCGTGAATGCCGAGCGGCTCCATTCCCCCCAGAGCTGCCATGGCTATGCCGACAACGGCCATTAAGACCAGAACCACCGCTGCGAGGTCCCTTTCCCCTGTCGTCAGCTGTCCCATTTCGTACCCCCCATTCGAACATTCAGACCAAGCTCCCCAAATACTGCGGGAATTCCTGCCTTTTTCGCCATAGCCGTCCGGCGTCGCATGCACCCGTGTAGCCACAATGATGTATGCCGCTAGTCCGGGTGGCGTTGCAAAACCATATGGACGGGCGGCGTCCATAGTCAACGCCGTGGGCGGGATTTCCTGGACGAGCGACTACAATTGGGTGAAGGCGTAGGCACCGAAGCCCACAGAAAGACCGACCGCAAAAATAAGAAGGCTGGTGATGGTTTTGCCCAGACGGTCCCTGTGCACTGTTGCATCGGGGATGCCGCCGGAAATAGGCGCAGGCGTTTTCTTCAGAGCGTCGCTGGCACCGATTACCGGTGCGATGGGATGCGAATCAGGGGGCGGCACCGCTTGCGCAACCTGGAGAACGACTTGGGTCACGTTATCCTCATCGAACCTGACGGTGAAAGTCTGTTTACCGCCATCTCGAATCCTGGCCAGCGTCCTCTGGGCCGCCGCGATCTCGTCATCCGCCTCGACAAGAGAGGTATGATTGACCAGGAAAAAGGGCGGAGATCCCTACAAAAGGCGGCTAACCAACGCCGACGGCATTCCGCATGCCTTCTCTCTTGGGTGCTCATTTCGCAGATATGTCGCCATCCTTGGCCGGAATATTGGTTTCGCGATCGACGGCCACGAAGGGGGGCAACGACGTAGAGCGCGATCCGCTAGCTGCGCTGCTTTTCGAGAAAACAATCGGCAGTTTGATCTTGCGCAATGATGATGGTGCACGACCGCTTATTCCTGCAGCTCTGATTTCCGGGAACCCGAATGCGAATCTTTCGTCCAATCCTTTTGCTCTGCACCTACCTTTGTCTTACGGTTTCAGCCGGCGCGGCGGCGGTTTTGCAACAGTATCTGCCTGAAACAAACATTTCGGGTCTGGTCCCGGGTGCAGACACACTTGGACCAATGCGGAAGGACTTGGCCGTCGCTCCGGTGTTAAAGGACGGCCAAACCATCGCGTGGGTTTTCGTAACCTCCGATTTCGTCGGCACGACCGGCTATTCTGGCAAGCCGATCCATACGCTCGTCGCCGTCGACATGAATGCGAAAATCGTCAGCGTGCAGTTGGTGAAGCACTCGGAGCCAATCGTCCTGATCGGGATTCCTGAAGCGAAGGTCAAGGCACTCGTTGCGGGCTATGCCGGCCTGGATCTCGTCGCCGAGGCGAAATCCGGCGGGACTGCCCATGAGGTGAATATCATCTCCGGTGCAACCGTGACCGTGATGGTGATCGACGATTCGATTGTCCGCTCCGGCCTAAAGGTCGCCCGGGCCCTCGGCTTGGGTGGGCTGGTGCCGGAAGCCGTTGATGCTGGGCCACGTTCTGAGATCGATCCGGCGGCGAAGCAGCCCGCCGACTGGTCGGAGGCCGAAGGCGGCGGGACGGTACGCCGGCTCTCTCTTGATGTGGCGCAGGTCAACGGCTCCTTCGCCGCCCATCCCGATCCGCGCGCCCGAGATCGGGCATTGACCGCTGCGCCGCAGACTACTTTCGTCGACATGCAGGTGGCCTTGGTTTCGGTTCCGGCAATTGGCGGTGCCCTCCTCGGGCCGTCCGAGGAGGCCAACCTTCGCAAATGGCTGGGCGTCGGCGAGCATGCCATCGCCGTAGCAGGACGCGGCCTCTATTCCTTCAAGGGCTCGGGCTATGTGCGTGGCGGTATTTTCGACCGGATCGTGCTGATCCAGGACGATGTGTCCGTGCGCTTCCGAGACCGCGACCATCGTCGCCTTGGCGGAATCGCGCTCCCAGGCGCGCCGGAATTTACCGAAATGGACCTGTTCCGTATTCCCGCGGACGTCGGCTTCGATCCCGCAAAGCCGTTCCGCATCCAGTTGCTGGTGCAGCGCGAGGTCGGTCCGGTAGAGAAGGTCTTCCAAACATTCGATCTCGGCTACCAACTGCCGCAGAGGTATCTGCGCGCAATCGCGGCTCCGGCCAAGGAGGCAAAGGAAGTCGCCGCGGCCGTCAACAAGAGTGAGGACACCGCCCAGGCGGAACTCTGGAAGCGGATCTGGAGCGACAAGCAGGTCGAGATCGCCATGGTCGCCGCCATGCTGTTGGTGCTGACCTGCGTATTCTTCTTCCAGAGCTTCGCCACCAAGAATGCCCGCGGCTTCTACGTCTTCCGTATGGGCTTCCTGGTCGTGACCTTGGTCTTCCTTGGCTGGTATGCCAATGCTCAGCTTTCCGTCGTTAATTTGATGGCGCTGTTCGGCAGTCTGGTCAGCGGCTTCTCCTGGCAAGCGTTCCTGCTCGATCCCCTGACCTTCATCCTCTGGTTTGCAGTTGCGGCGGCCCTGCTGTTCTGGGGCCGGGGGGCCTATTGCGGCTGGCTCTGCCCCTTCGGCGCGCTGCAGGAACTTACCAACCAGATCGCCCGCAAGCTGCGAATCCCCCAATGGACTTTGCCATGGGGCCTCCATGAACGGCTCTGGCCGATAAAATACATGATCTTTCTCGGTCTCTTCGGCGCGTCGCTAATGAGTATCGAGCAGGCCGAGCATCTTGCAGAGATCGAACCGTTCAAGACCGCAATTGTCCTGAAGTTCATCCGCGCCTGGCCGTTTGTGGCCTATGCCGTAGCCCTCCTGGTCGCCGGGCTGTTCGTCGAACGCTTCTACTGCCGATATCTCTGCCCCCTCGGCGCGGCGCTGGCGATCCCGGCTCGGCTGCGCATGTTCGACTGGCTCAAGCGGTATCACGAATGCGGAAATCCCTGCCAAACCTGTTCAATCCAATGCCCGGTCCAGGCAATCCACAAGACCGGGGAAATCAATCCAAACGAATGCATCAACTGTCTGCATTGCCAGGTCCTCTACCAGTCAGAATCAGTCTGCCCGGTCGTGATCAAGAAAATGAAATCACGGGCAAAGCTGGCCGCAAGTCCGGGAAACGCTCCGGTCCAAGTTCCCGCAAACAAAGTCTAACCCAAGAAGGAAATCGAAGATGGATCCGAACGAAAACAAAGGACTGAGCCGCCGGGCTCTGTTCAGTGCTACAGCCGGTGGGGCTGTTCTGGCTGGAATGACAGGACCTGCCGCCCTTGGCCTCGGCGCTGTCGGCGTTGCGACACCGGCCAACGCTGCGACCGGCAGCGACGGCTCCGTCGCGCCCGGCAAGCTTGACGACTATTACGGCTTCTGGTCCTCGGGCCAGACCGGCGAAATGCGTATTCTCGGCATTCCCTCCATGCGCGAGTTTATGCGGGTACCTGTGTTCAACCGCTGCTCCGCTACCGGCTGGGGTCAGACAAATGAATCGATCCGAATCCATCAGCGCACGATGTCGGAAAAGACCAAGAAGCAACTCGCCGCCAACGGCAAGAAGATTCACGACAACGGCGACCTGCACCACGTGCACATGTCCTTTACGGACGGAAAGTATGACGGCCGCTATCTCTTCATGAACGACAAGGCCAACACTCGCGTGGGGCGGGTTCGCTGCGATGTGATGAAGACCGATGCCATCCTGGAAATCCCCAACGCCAAGGGCATACACGGAATGCGTCCGCAGAAATGGCCGAAGACGAACTACGTTTTCTGCAACGGCGAGGACGAAGCGCCGCTGGTAAACGACGGCTCGACGATGAAGGACCTATCAAGCTATGTGAACATTTTCACCGCGGTCGATGCCGAAAAGTGGGACGTGGCATGGCAGGTGCAGGTATCCGGCAATCTCGACAATTGTGATGCCGACTACGAAGGCAAATGGGCCTTTTCGACCAGCTACAACTCAGAAATGGGCATGACGCTGGAAGAGATGACCAAGTCAGAGATGGACCACGTCGTCATCTTCAATATCGCCGAGATCGAAAAGGCCATTGCCGCAGGCCGGTACAAGGAGATCAACGGCGTCAAGGTGCTGGATGGTCGCAAGGAGGCGAAATCCCTCTTCACCCGTTATATCCCGATCGCCAATAATCCTCACGGCTGCAACATGGCGCCGGACAAGAAGCATCTTTGCATTGGCGGCAAGCTCTCGCCGACCGTCACAGTCCTCGACGTGACAAAATTCGATGCCCTGTTCTACAACAATGCCGATCCGCGCAGCGCTGTGGTGGCGGAACCGGAACTGGGCCTCGGCCCGTTGCACACTGCTTTTGACGGTCGCGGCAATGCCTATACCTCGCTTTTCCTCGACAGCCAGGTGGTGAAGTGGAACATCGCGGATGCCATCAAGGCGTTTGCTGGCGAAAAGGTCAACCCGATCAAGGACAAGCTGGATGTACAGTACCAGCCCGGCCACCTGAAGACGGTCATGGGCGAGACGCTTGACGCGTCCAATGACTGGCTGGTGTGCCTGTGCAAGTTCTCCAAGGACCGCTTCCTGAATGTCGGCCCGCTAAAGCCGGAGAACGATCAGCTGATCGACATTTCCGGCGACAAGATGAAGCTCGTACACGACGGCCCGAACTTCGCCGAACCGCATGACGCGATCGCTGTTGCGCCTTCCATCCTGTCGAACATCCGTTCCACCTGGGACCGCAAGGACCCAATGTGGGCGGAAACCCGCAAACAGGCCGAAGCCGATGGCGTCAATATCGACGAGTGGGCCGATCAGGTGGTCCGGGACGGCAACAAGGTCCGAGTCTACATGACTTCGGTCGCGCCTGCGTTCAGCCAGGAAAGCTTTACGGTCAAGGAAGGCGACGAAGTCACCGTCATCGTCACCAATCTTGATGAGATCGATGACCTGACCCACGGCTTCACCATGGGCAACCACGGCGTTGCTATGGAGATCGGGCCCCTGCAGACGAGTTCAGTGACCTTCGTTGCCGCCAACCCCGGTGTCTACTGGTACTATTGCCAGTGGTTCTGCCACGCGTTGCATATGGAGATGCGCGGCCGCATGTTCGTCGAACCGAAGGCGGCTTGAACGATGCGCCTGTCTCTCCTTCTAATCGGCCTTCTTCTTACTTCGCCGCTATCAGCAGCGGAGCGTGAAGTCGTGCCTGGGAAGGGCAGCCTGGCCGCAGCCGTCGCCGGTGCCGAGCCCGGCGACGTGCTCAAGCTCGTGGACGGGGCCTATCGGGGCCCCGTCATCATCGATCGGCCCCTGACGGTCACCGGCCCACGTGGGGCCGTGGTCGATGGGCTCGGCGAAGGCAGCGTTGTGACGATTGCCGCGCCTGATGTGATCCTGACCGGCTTTACCGTCACGGGCTCCGGCCGCGTCAACCAAAACCTCGATGCCGGTGTCAAGATCAACGAGGGCGCTGATCGCGCCCGGGTTGAAGGACTGCTGGTCACGGGCAACATGCACGGGATCGACGTGCATGGCGGACGCGACGCGGCCGTTCTGGCAAACGAGATCATTGGCACCCGCAGCCCCCGGATGAACGAGCGCGGCAACGGCATCTATGTCTGGAACAGCCCGGGCACGCGGCTCGAGCGCAACAGGATTCGCTACGGCCGTGACGGCATATTCTCCAATGCGAGCGCCAAGAGCTACTATCGTGACAATGTCATGCGGGATCTGCGCTTTGCGGTGCATTTTATGTACACCCGTAACACCGAGGTCTCTGGCAATATTTCGATCGGAAATCATCTCGGCTTTGCCATCATGTTCTCGGACCGGACGAAAATCCGGAACAATCTCAGCCTGGGTGACCGAGAGCATGGGCTGATGCTGAATTACGCCAACAATGCCGACGTCACGGGCAACCTGATCCGCGGTGGCGCGAAGAAATGTCTCTTCATCTACAACGCGCACAAGAACGTCATCTGGCGCAACCGGTTCGAGGGCTGCGGCATCGGCATTCACTTCACCGCCGGCTCCGAAAAGAACGTGCTGACCGACAATGCCTTCATCACCAACCGGGAACAGGTGAAGTATGTCGGCACCCGCAACATGGAATGGAGCCACGAGGGCAAGGGCAATTTTTGGTCCGACCATCCTGCCTTCGATCTCAACGGCGACGGTGTCGCCGACAGCTTCTATCGACCCAACGACCTGATGGACCAGATCCTCTGGTCACAACCGGCTGCTGGCCTCCTCACCGGCTCGCCCGCTGTCCAACTCGTGCGCTGGAGTCAACGGGATTTCCCCGCAACGCTGCCCGGAGGCGTGCGCGACAGCGCGCCCCTGATGCACTCTTTGACCATATCCGTCCGGCCGGAAATTCTCGCTTATGAAGCCGAGGCCGCCAACCGCTGGACCGAAGGAAATCATGATGACGCCGACTCTGACGATCTCTCGTCTCACTAAGCGGTTTCAGTCCGTCGAGGCGTTGAAAGATGTCTCGCTGTGTCTGGAGCCTGGAAAGCGCGCCGCTTTGCTCGGTCACAACGGCGCTGGCAAGTCGACAATAATGAAGATCGTCCTTGGTCTCGTCCCGTTCGAATGCGGCGACGTGACGGTCTGCGGTGCGCGCCCGGGCTCGTCTGAAGCGCGGGCGAAAGTGGCCTATCTTCCGGAAAACGTCGCCTTTCATCCGGCTTTGACCGGGGAGGAGCAACTCCGACACTATCTTACTCTACGGGGCGAACGCCCGAGCCGGGCCATGGAACTGCTGGCGCGTGTGGGCCTCGCGCATGCTGCGCAGCGGCGAATCGGCACCTATTCGAAGGGCATGCGTCAGCGTGTGGGGCTCGCCCAGACGCTGATCGGCCACCCCCGCCTGCTGGTGCTCGACGAGCCGACATCTGGCCTCGACCCGGTGTCGCGCCGAGACTTTTATGAATTGCTTGACGGACTTGCGGCGGACGGTACCGCGATCCTCCTGTCATCGCATGTGCTGACAGAGGTGGAGGCGCGCACCGACCGAATTCTGATCCTCTCTGGCGGAAAACTCGTGGCGGAAGGCACGCTTGCTGATTTGCGCTCATGCGCGGCGCTGCCGATTGTGCTTCTGGTTCGCCCAGCTGTCGGCCATGCTGCAGCGGTGGCCGCAGCCTTCCCCCAGGGGATACAAGGCAAAGACGACGTCCTGCGCATCGCCTGCCTCCAGTCGGAGAAGCTGCCGCTCCTTGCCGCCATCGCCGCCCTGGGCCAGCAAGTCGCGGATCTTGACGTGATCCCGCCGAGCCTCGAGGACATTTACAGCCATTTCAGCCGGAGGGACGGCCAATGAAACGTATCCTTGCCACCGCCATCTCCGAATCCCGCATAGCATTCCGCAACCGCTGGGTCTCCATCGCCACCGGCATGATGGTGCTTTTTGCGCTTGTTCTGGCTGCCGCCGGTTCCGCTCCCACCGGCGATGTCGGCGTCGACCGGCTATCTGTAACGGTGGCGTCGCTGACCTCGCTCGCCGTTTATCTCGTTCCGCTGCTGGCGCTGCTGATGAGCTTTGACGCGGTGGCCGGAGAGGTAGAGCGCGGCACGCTTCCTCTGCTGCTCACCTATCCGGTCTCGCGTCTGCAGATCCTGCTCGGCAAGCTGCTTGCGCATCTTGCCATCCTTACGCTTGCGGTCGGCCTCGGCTATGGCGCGGCGGCGCTGGTCGCCGTCTGGTCGGATCCCGGTGCGGTCGCCGGTCTGGCCTCTCTATGGCGGCTGATCTGGTCCTCGGTTCTGCTCGGCGCGACCTTTCTCGGTGCCGGCTACACACTCTCGGCCCTGGCCCGACGGCCCTCTGGGGCAGCTGGGCTCGCTGTCGCCGCCTGGCTGGTTGCTGTGGTTCTCTACGATCTCGCCTTGCTGGCGCTGATCGTCTCGGACGGCGGCGGAGCCTTCACGACGCAGGCGCTTCCCATCGCTCTGCTCGCCAATCCGGCCGATGCATTCCGCGTGTTCAATCTCTCGGCGGCGGCGGCGGTCGCTGCGGCAGGCGGCATCGGAGGGGCGGCGAACTCTATCCCAATTTGGCAGTCGGCTGTGTCTCTTCTTCTCTGGCCGCTGGCATCCGTCGCGGTTGCGACCGCAGCCTTTCGGAAGGTGACACCATGATCAACCGTATGTGCCCCGCACTCTTCTTGGCCATGCTCGCGCTACTGACTGCGTGCAAGCAGGAGGTGAGCCAGAACATCACACCCCAGGATCTTACGCCCGAAACGCTCGGTCACTACTGCCAGATGAATCTCATGGAGCATCCTGGCCCCAAAGCTCAGGTCTTCCTCAAGGACAATGCGGCGCCGTTGTTCTTCAGTCAGATCCGCGACGCCATTGCCTATACCCGTGCGCCCGAGCAGGTTGCGCCCATCATGGCATTTTATATCAATGACATGGGTGCTGCCAGCGCCACCTGGGATGAGCCAGGCGACGGCAACTGGATCACTGCTGACAATGCCTTCTATGTCGTCGGCTCCGGTTGGCAAGGCGGTATGGGGGCGCCGGAGACGGTGCCCTTCTCGAGCCGCGCGCGCGCGGAGGAATTCGCTCGTGCTGAGGGGGGGCAGGTGTTGAGGCTAGCTGAGATCACCGATGACTTGGTTCTCGCGCCGGTCGAGAACGATACCAACCAAGAGAGCAGCAACGCGGACCTTCAAGGCCGCCTGCGCGCCCTGAACAACAAAACTGGAGGCTGACCCATGCCGATAACCCGCCGTCGCCTCATCACGATTTCCGCCGCGCTCGCCGTGCTGCCGGCTGCCGCTCACGCGTCCAAGCGGACGTCGCGGCTCTGGACCGGGCAGGCTCTGGGCGCGCGCGCCTCGATCCGCATCGACCATCCAGACGGCGAAGCCATTAGCCGACGGGTCATGGCAGAAATCAATCGACTGGAGGATATCCTGAGCCTCTATCGTCCTAGCAGTTCCCTCGCCACGCTCAATCGTGAAGGGCACCTCGCCAGTCCGCCATTCGAGCTACTGGAGTGCATGTCGCTGGCTGGCGGTGTTCATGCGGCCACCGGCGGCCGCTTCGATCCCACCATTCAGCCGCTCTGGGCACTTTGGGCCGAAGCTGCCGCCCAAGGCAAACGACCGGAGGCGCAGGCGATCGAACAAGCAAGACGCAATGTTGGTTGGCACATGGTTGAGCTGGATGTGGCAGGGATCAGCCTGAAGCATGGAATGGCGCTGTCGCTCAATGGGGTGGGCCAAGGGTATGTCGCCGACCGAGTGGCGGCACTGCTGGAGGCTGAAGGTCTCACCAACATCTTGATTGACACAGGGGAACTGCGGGCTCTTGGCGGTCAGCCAGAAGGCGGCGGCTGGCCGGTTTTCCTCAAGACTGGCGAGGCGTTGAAGTTGCGCCAGCGCGCGCTCGCCTCATCGGCTCCCCTTGGGACGACCTTCGATGACGGCGGAAAGTACGGTCACATTCTTGATCCCGCAACGGGAATGCCAACCCTGGTTGGATGGGATACCGTGTCGATCTCTGCTCCCTCGGCGGCTGTGGCAGATGCTTTGGCAACGGCCGCGTGTCTCATGCCGGATGCCGGATCGATAGAAGCGATGCTTACGGGCTTCGCAGGAGCGCGCCTGGAAGGCAGCGTGTAGCTCCAGGCTATGTCCGCTGCTAGTAAGGCGCTGGCCATAGAGCCAGCCGCGACACCACTGCCAAACTATCTTTCACGCATCAAGTGCATTCTGCAGAATGCTATGTCGTGGCGGGCATGGTCACGCAATGGCTGAAATTGTGACTGCGACTGAGTTACCAAGAATCAGGCGCTTGTAATGACGATCTGCTGCCTTCGCCTCGTCGCGATTACCTGCAGCAAAGAGGCGCGTGTTTCACATCCGTTGGATGATCAAGGACGTGTTTCAGTGCGCGTGAACAGGGAAGTGCCTTCCGGTAGGTGATGTGGTGCCTGATGACGAAATGGCGGCGCCAGATTAGCGATCAGGACGCGCGGTTGAGGAGAAGCTAGCCGATGGTGATCGGGCCGCCGTTCTTCTCGTCGATCAGGTTTCCGATGACGATATCGGCATCCTGTCCCGGAGACCTCACCAGGTTCGCGTCGGCGACATTGAATTTCTGGACTTTCATCGGCTTCTCCCGTTTTTCGACGAAGGTAGCGCGGCTGCCGAGGATGCCAAGGCCCACACCACCACGCAGACAGGCACGTCGACCAGGCGCCGTGCTCCGACACCCGACAGAGACGCTCCATGGAGATCAGAGACGCGACAACCATGCTCGACACCAACTACCAGGTGATCGGCAACGATATTCGCCTTCCAGCGAGATGTTTTCTGATTCATAAGGATGCCTCATGAGGAACCACAGCCAAGATCGCTTGTTTGTCGTCGAGATCAAGGAGACCAGACATGGCCAGCGGACCACTCAAAGCGCTTCTCGCCGTCCTCGCGGTCGCGGGATACCAGAACCGCGATCGGATCGCCGAAATCCTAAAGGGCGTAGCCGAGCGCCAACGGACGTCGCCGGGTGGAGCGACACAGGGAAGCGCGGCGAATGCAGCCCCAGGATCGGATGGCGGCATCGACGACATTCTTAACAGGTTGCGGACGGGCGGACTTGGAAGCTTGGTCAGTGGTGGCAGCATCGGGTCGATACTTAACGGCGGCTTGAGCGACCTCCTCGACCAATTCCGTCAGGCCGGGCAGGAGAAGAAAGCTGAGTCATGGGTCAAGCCCGGGGCGAACGATCCGATCAATAACAGCGAGCTCGCTTCAGCGCTGGGACCAGATGTCCTGCGAGACATAGCTGCGCGAACCGGCATGTCAGAAGAGGAAATCCTAAAGCGCCTCTCCGAGAACCTGCCCAATGCAGTCGACGGCCTTACACCGGATGGAACGGTTCCGCCTGCATCCGCCACTTGACCCTGACGTAGGTTCAGCAAAACAGTCTTGTCGGCGACTTCCTCAAGAGGCAGGCGCGAGTACAGGTTATCGATCGGCACTAGCTGTCAGCCGCGTGGCGACCCCCAATGCGAGCGCACAGAAGCTGAAGGTTCCTCCCATCAAGCAGACTCCCGGCCAGCCGAGCCAGCCGTAGGCGGACGTTCCGTGATCGCCCCAATGGCGCTGCCGACAGAGTAGAACATCATATAGCCTCCGATCAGCTGACCGCTGCGTTGTGGATCCAGAGCCACGACGACGCTGAGATTGGTGACGTGGACGGCTTGGACTGCCAGGTCGAGCAACAACACGCCTGCCAGCATTAGCGGAATGGAAAACGGAAGGAAGGCGATCAGCCCCCAGGATGCCAGCAAGAGCACCAGAGAGACCCCGGTCGTCCATTTGCCATGGCCGCGATCAGCAAGTCTTCCGGCATAGTTCGCGGCAATCGCTCCAGCCAGTCCGACGAGACCGAATAGACCAATCCTGGTATGCGAATAGGAAAACGGCGAAGCGCTGAGCGGCAGGACCAAGGCTGTCCAGAACGTGCTGAAGGACGCGAAGATGATGAGCGCGAGGGCCCCTCTGAGAAGCAGGACCGGTTCGCGCAGGAACGTGCGTGGGATAGAGATAAGCGCATCGACATAAGTCCCGGAACCTGGCCCTGCGGAATGCTTGGGCAGCACCGAATTCAGGACTCCGACCATGACGACCATGGATAGCGCAGAGGCCATATACACCGCCCGCCATCCGCCGACATCAGCAACCACACCGGCTACCGAACGCGCAGCAAGGATACCGGTGACGACGCCGCTGGTGACCATGCCGACGACCCTCCCCCGCTGGGCGGGCGTAGCCAAGGCCGCCGCATGGGCGACAAGTATCTGCACCAGGACCGCCAGCAGCCCCACAAGGGCCATGCCGAGGAGAAGGATCATTTTCGACCCTGCAGTCGCCACGACCACGAGAGCGATAGACGCCAGCAGTCCTTGGACCTTGATGAGACTTCGCCGATCCACAAGGTCGCTGATCGGCACGATGAAGATCAAGCCCAACCCATAGCCGACCTGGGTCAGCGTCACGATGAGACCGATGGCGGCTGGCGAAATTGCAAGGTCCTTCGCCATGAGGTCAAGCAATGGCTGGGCATAATACACGTTGGCCACGCTGAGGCCCGCCGCCGCCGCCATGATGAGCGATTGCATTCCCGACAAGCCATCTCTTTGCGCCTCATGAGTAAATCGGGTGGACCTGGCATCCATTTGGAAGTTCCTCGCAATCTCGTTCTAGCCCCTGTTGAGACCACTTGGCCTGGTTTGATTCTAGTTCTAAGTTAGAACCAGTTTGAGCCGAGGGAGATTACCGATGGTGAAACGTGTCAGCCAATGGAATGCTGGATGCCCCGTAGCCCGTTCGCTGGATGTAATCGGCGACTGGTGGTCCCTGCTGATCATCCGAGACGCATTCGACGGATCGCGCCGGTTCGGCGAGTTTCAGTCAGGACTGGGCATAGGCAAAGGGGTGCTGGCGACGCGATTGCGCGACCTCGTGGAACGGGGGATCTTCGAAACCGCGCCAGCCTCAGATGGAACCGCCTATCGGGAATACGTCCTCACGGCGAAAGGGCGCGGCTTGTTCCCAGTGATCGTATCGCTCCGTCAATGGGGTGAGGACCACCTGTTCGCTCCCGGCGAAAAGCGGTCTTTACTCGTGGACAGGGAGAAAGGCGCACCGATCGCACAGCTTGAAGTTCGATCGAGGGATGGTCGCTCTCTTGCTTGGTTCGACACTCAGGTGCTGGCGGAAAGCAGTTGTTTGCCGGGGAGCAGATGATCGCCTACACGCTATCCTGCCATGACGACTTACGGCCAAAACGGGCATCGAGATTCGCGTTGCGGAACGGCTGCTTTGGGCCTCCTTGTCAGCCAGATGATGCATCTCCCTCGCAGGAAAGTCCCTTACTCGGAAGACTGTGGTTTCCTTTGGGCCTATTGCGGCCGGGAGATCGACCGTCTTTTGGCGAACGCTGATCAGGATGAAATGCGGCGGCAAGCAAGGGCCGCATTGGTCGCCCGCCGGAGCGAATGGAAGGCGGCGGACAAGCGGGTCGGATATACCAAGGCGAAAAAAAGCCGAGGAGGAAATCGCGATATCGAGGAGGCGTTGGCAAAGGATTTGTTGAGCGCGGCTCCTCAATCTGCCGCCGGCGTCGCGGTGAAGCTGCATTCCCTCCTGGAAAAGGAGGATCCAGGTTCTGCCCTCCAGAAGCCCCGTGGCCGGAGCTTAGGACAATCCTTGCCGATCTTGCGCGGATTTGGGCAGGTCCGCATCCGGTCTGCGCCAGCGCACGCCAACTCCCAATCGTGCTCCGTCCAGTCGATATATCGTCTCTATATCATTGATATTGTTTGCAATATTGCTGTCACGCGACCATCCTTCCTTGATATCGGGAGGGTGCCATGACGAAAGACAGTCGGACCTCTGCAGCCAAACCGCGATCGATGCGGAATACCCAACGTATCATCGAACGCGCCGACCCCATCTTCGCTCTTGCGTTTGATGCAGGTGTGATGGGACTGAGCGCGAAGTCGGTTGAACGACGCCTCGTCCATGTTAAGGATCGGCAGAGTGGCACCCGCGAAGTCGTCGACTTCGTCCGCTGTTCCTACCTTGGTCTCGACAATCACCCAGCCATCATCGCAGGGGCCATCGAAGCGATCGCGGATTATGGCTCCCTGCACTGGTCCTGCGCACGCACGCGCCTCAATTTTGGGCTGCTCGCTGACCTTGAGGAGAACCTTTCCGATCTGTTTCAGGCGCATGTCATCACGTTCTCCACCGTGCTTGCCGCCAATCTGAGTGCCATGCCGATCCTGGCTTCCGGTTACCTGACCGGGGGTGAGAAACCACTTGTCGTCTTCGACCGGCTGGTCCACGCGACGCTAGCGGTCCACAAGCCGCTCGTCGCTGCCGAGACCACAGTGCTCACCATCGATCACAATGATGTCGATATGCTCGAGCAGATCTGTCGGGCAAACCCGATCGTGGCCTTTGTCTGCGATGGTCTCTATTCCATGGGCGGTGCAGCCCCGATCGATGAACTGCTCAGGCTGCAACGGCAATACGGATTATTCCTCTACATCGATGACGCCCACGGCATATCGCTTTTCGGTTTCCGAGGGGAAGGCTATGCACGCTCGTCCATCGGCAAGGAATTTGGCGATCGCACCATCATTGCCGCGTCGCTTGGCAAGGGTTTTGGCGCCTCCGGCGCGCTGCTCATGCTCGGGTCGCAACGCCAGGAAGATCTCTTTCGGCGGTTCGCGCTGGCATTCGCCTTTTCGGTTCCTGTCAATCTTGCCGGCGTCGGCGGCGCGATCGCATCGGCCAATCTTCACCGCACCCAGGAACTCCTCGATCGCCAGATTGCATTGGGAGAGCGGATCAAACAGTTTGATGCCATGATCGAAACCGAGCAGACCTCCCTGCCCTTTCCGATCCGCACCATCATGCTCGGAGACGAGCGCGCAGCTATTTCAGCGGCGCGCCAATTGTTCGACCGTGGCCTCTATACGTCCGCGATCTTTTTTCCGACGGTGGCCCAGGGAAGAGCGGGTTTGCGCGTTTGCCCGACGGCCACCCATCTGGTTGAAGAAGTCGATTGGTTAGGCCGCGAGCTGAGGTCCATTATCGACGGACCTGCGGCCGACGGATCGGGACCGCGTCCATGCTGATCACCGGCGTCTCCGCGGCAGCAAATCGGCGGGCGCGACGCGTCATGCCCATGGGAAATACACGAAGCTCAGCATTTGCCACGCCATATCCTATCTATCTTGCATCAGGTGAGGGAGCCTATGTCACGGACGTGGATGGCAACCGCTATCTCGACTTTCAGAACAACTTCACCGCGCTGATCCACGGTTATGGTCATGCCGACGTCACAAGCGCATTGCTGGCGCAACTGATGAAGGGCTTGAGCTTTGCGAACCCAACATTTCCCGAGATCGAACTCGCGGAGCTTCTCTGCGACCGGGTGGCGCATTTCGAGCGCGTGCGCTTCACCAACACCGGTTCCGAAGCGGTGATGATGGCCATCAAGGCTGCAAGGGCTTTGACCGGCCGGACGCTCGTGGCAAAATGCGAGGGCGCCTATCACGGGAACTACGACCCGATCGAAATCAACGTCTCCGCGCCGCCAATCCGCTGGACCGATGGCTGTGGGGGCTGCAGCCTTGAGCACGACGGATTAACCGCTTCGGTCGCGCAGCAGACGGTCGCGATCCCCTTCAACGACATCGAAAATAGCGATCGCATCCTCTCCGCTGCCGGATGCGATCTCGCTGCCGTGCTGATCGACCCCCTGCCCTCTCGTGCGGGCCTCGTTCAAATCACTCCGGAATATTTTGCCTATCTGAGACGATGGACGTCAGCCCGATCCGCTCTTCTGATCTCTGACGAGGTATTGAGCTTCAGGCTCGGATACACCGGGGCCTTCGGCGAAAGCTCGATCAAGCCCGATATAACCGCCTCCGGCAAAATCATCGGCGGCGGTCTTCCCATCGGTGCGGTCGCGGGCGGCAGCGATGTGATGAAGGTGTTTGCGCCATCGGGCAAAGGACCGCATGTCGCGCATTCAGGCACGTTCACGGCCAATCCGATGACCATGGTTGCGGGCCTGGCTGCGATGGCCGCGATGACGAAGGACGAGTTTCAGCGCATCAATCAACTCGGTGACGATGCGCGACACGTGCTCGCCGATGCGTTTCGAAGCGCGGGCGTGACCGGCGCGGTCACCGGCGCCGGATCGCTGTTTCGCATCTTCATCGGTGCCCGCGAAATCTCAAGTTATGCCGACGCCCATCTCGCCTCGCGCCATTCAGTTACGCTCGCCGACGTTATCAGGCACATGCGTGATCGCGGTGTTCTGATTTCGCAAGTCGGCCTTGGGGCGATTTCGACTCCGATGACGCCGACGGACATCAGTATGCTTGCTGCAGTCTTCGAAGACGCCCTGTGCGCGGTGGTCGCGAGAGCCCATGCGAGAAAAGAGGTCGCAGCCGATGAACCTTGAAACCGAACGGCTGTTCATGCGGCCGGTGACCGCCCGCGACGGCGACGCGCTGCACCGCCTTCATACCGATCCGCTTGTCGTAAAACTTATCATGCAGGGCAAACCGCTGACGCGGGCCGAATCCGACGCTCGTCTCGATCTCTATCTCGATGAATGGGATCGCTATGGCTATGGCTTCTGGATACTTTATCTCCGTGAGCCGAACGGCGACCTGACCTTCGTTGGTCGCGCCGGACTGCGCCGATATGACGAAAACGATGTCGAGGTGGGTGTCTGTCTCTTCGGGTTTTCCTCCGGCAAGGGGATCGCCAGAGAAAGTCTTGGAGCCGCGATCGAGTTCGGCTTTCGACGTCTTCCTCTGCGCCGGCTGGTCTGCGTCGTCAGGCCGACGAACATCCGGTCTCAGAAGGCCATGCTGCGGTTGGGATTTTCGTTCGTCGGCATGACCGAACATCTTGGGACGGCCTTTCGTTTCTATGAGATCCAACGACCAGCCACGTTTCCGATGCCTTCATCTTAGCGGCATTGCCGCCAAGTTGCGGACTGTTGGTCGTAGGTCGAGGCTCCAGCCCCTTCAACCGCTTGTCCACCGAAGGCATTGCCGAAGTGCTGGCCGCCTGTTGCCGTTGCACGTGGCGCTGGTGATTGAAAATGCCCCGAAAGCCGAGGCCGCCGCGGAGGCCGAAAAGCAATTGCCGGGCAAGGGTTGGCTTCCTTCCCAGTTGCGTGTTGCCGGGGATGAAGCAGGCCGAGTGAACAAGGCAACGTTCCACTGGAGCAGCCCGGAACTCGGTGCCGGGGGACTTCGCATGGTGGCTAAGGCTGACGCGGCCGGGTTCGACCCGGATCGCGTCCGCGCGAGGAGAGCCCATGCCCCTCCCCTCGTACTCTCCTCCTGCCCGATTTCACGGAGAGAGCATTGGCTACATCGGTCAAAGTTTGACATCTATTGCCATCCACTGATGCTTGCCCCATACTGGACAGTAACGAAAGGGATGCCATGCCAAACGTCGCGCTTGGAAACCATTACGAGGAATTTGTGAAAAAGCAGCTGGAATCCGGCCGCTATAACAACGCCAGCGAGGTCGTCCGCGCCGGTCTGCGGCTGCTGGAAGACCATGAGACCGCGCGTGAGCGGTGGCTCAATGAAGAAATTCCGGGGCGTTATGACGAGCTGACGCATAATCCTTCCATAGGCATTCCGGCAAAAACCGTGCGTGCCCGCTTTGAGGCCAAGCGTCGACAACATGCGGCGGAAGCCAAGTAGGACATGGCCTACCGGATTATCTACCATCCCAAGGCGGAGGCGGAACTCGACAAGCTTTACGCCGATATAGCCGTGGACGCGGGTACACGCGTCGCTGGAGAATATGTCGACGCTGTGATCACATACACATCGAAGGGCTCGACACCTTTCCTGAGCGCGGCACCGTGCGGGAAAGCGCCATCCCCGGCCTGAGGATCATCGGCTACCGACGCAACGTCAGCATTGCATTTTCGGTACGCGGCGACGAGGTGTTCATTCTCGGCGTGTTCGCGCGCGGCCGTGACATCAATGACGAGATTCTTGAAGAACGAAATCAATAGCACGGTCTGGTAGGCAAACCGAACAGCCAGGTAGGAACAATGTTGGCATCCAGTTGCAATCGTCGTTGAACTATGATGCCGGGCCAGATCGACTGAAAATAGGAGGCAGGCCCTCAGCCTGCGGCGGCAAGCTGACCACCCCCGACCGGCACGCTCGTTGATCAACCAAGCTATAACACTGTCAGGGACACCATCACGGACGGCAGCAGCGCCCGGACTAGCTGGCCGAGAAGGATCGCGTGACCTGGCGCCTGTCGGTCGCGTTTGCACCGAATCTATTTGCACGAGGTAAGCTAGGAGGTGCGGGCTAGCTCTGTCGGCATTGATCTAAGCCTTGTTGATGATGGCACTGCCGGTTTCCGCACGCGCCGTCTCGATAATCCTGCAGCAGTATTGAGCGTCCCCAAAATATCGCCCGAAACGAGAAACGCCTTTTGCCCGGCCTCGTCGATCCAGTGCTTGGCTTCGTTGGCGCTTCGTGCTGGTAAAGACAGGCAACCAATCGTTGGATCGTCTGAAGACGATACGCCCAGAGCGCGTTGATTGCGCGGTGAGCATGATTGTCAGGGACAGTCGATAGAAGGCTCGGACATTCTTGTTGGAAAGCAGCCCGTCGCAGTATGCGGCGAAATGAACCTGCGCGACCGTCGAAAGTTCCATGAGCTCATGTCGCCTCAACCAGCATCTTACTTCTGCCGAGGCTGCGTCAGGTCTAAGCCGGCTGCGACCTGCAGTCCCTGCCGCTTGGCAACGGCTGCTTGGTAGAGCGTCCGGGCTGCGTTTCGCACTTCCTCCTGAACAGGCTGATCCCTGTCATAGGCCGTATGGCTGGTCGCATAAGGCTCCCAGTAGCCGATGTAGCGATCGACCTCGGCCAGCGCCCCGGCCGGCTCCAGGTCCATCGACCTCAACCAGTCGGAAACCGATCGGCGAACGTTCTCCGCCCCTTCCGTATCACCGTGGACGATCACCGAGAAGAAGCGGCCTTCCAGATGTCGCGGATAGTCCCAGCCCTTCATCTCTATTTCTTTCGCTTCCTTGGCATGCTTGCCATGCGTTGATGTCGGGTCCGGATTGCCGCCGTCGGCGCAGACGAGGCGGTCGATCATGAGCTTCAATGGTGAGGACGTCTGGTACCAGTTCACCGGCGTGACTATCATGATGCCGTGCGCTTCGACCCAAAGCGGATAGATGTCGTTCATCCAGTCATGGATTTGGCCAAGCGAATAGTTGGGATAACACGAGCAGGGCCAATGGCAGAGAGCGGCGGAGGTGGAAAAGCAGGCTTTGCACGGGTGGATCTGTCGACCATATTCGGAGGCCAGCCGGCTGAGATCGAGTATTTCCACATTAACCCGCGGATCCTGCTCCAAGACCTCCCGGGCGGCTTCCACCATCCGGAAGCTTTTCGAAAGCTCGCCTGGACAGGTATGTTCGCTACGCGATGACCCGTTGATCAGCAGGAAGCGGATCGGGCCGTTCGGATCTTCATGCCGACGCTGCGCTTCCTGGATGGCTTGTCGCGCAGCCAACCAATCAACGGCTAGATCATATTCGGGATCGGCGAATTCCTGGCCGGCCTTGCGAGTCTTCGGGCTCTTGCGGGAGTGTTCATAGGCGTCCCAAGCCGCCTCGGTGATTTTGATAAGTTCGGCAGAAAGCGGCTCATAGGCAGGATCCTGGAACTGGTTGAGGAAACGCCGCTTAAATTCCTCCTCAGGCAGCCGAGGGCTCGGGCTACCCTTGCGAGGTTCAAGGTCTGGCGTTCCAGAAATAGGCAAAGAAGGCATGGTCGCTCCGACAGATCAAGATCTGACTGAACGTCCGCGCCAACCGACTGTTCCTCGCCGCGTGTTAAAAGAAGAGGTCGCAGCCGATGAACCTTGAGACTGAACGGCTGTTCATGCGGCCGGTGACCGCCCGCGACGGCGGCGCGCTGCACCGCCTTCATACCGATCCGCTTGTCGTAAAACTTATCATGCAGGGCAAACCGTTGACGCGGGCCGAATCCGACGCTCGTCTCGATCTCTATCTCGATGAATGGGATCGCTATGGCTATGGCTTCTGGATACTTTATCTCCGTGAGCCGAACGGTGACCTGACCTTCGTTGGTCGCGCCGGACTGCGCGATATGACGAAAATGATGTCGAGGTCGGTGCCTGCCTGTTCGGGTTTTCCTCCGGCAAGTGGATCGCCGGAGATCTTGAAGCCGCGATCGAATTCGGCTTTCGACGCCTTCCTTTACACCGGCTGGCGTTCACCAAGAGGCTCGCCACCTTGTCTCGGGCCTGTTGTTTGATCCCGAAGCCGTGCTCGATACAGGGCTCCATCGCCCCTGACTGATGACAAGAAGGAGCGCCGCTACCCTCCCCGCGGCACTCCCTCCAGACGTGGCGACCGAAGTCAGACCACCAGAATGTAGACGATCTCGTAGGTATCCGGCTCGACGATCACGATGCGATTGTCGGCAAGCACGAAGTAGCGGTACGAGCGATAGGCCGGGAGAATCTCGACGACCCTCGGCGGAAGCGGGTGCAGTTCCACCGTTTTTGGGACTGCCACGCCGACCGATACGCTGAAGCTCGGCTTGATCGGCTCGACCTTGTTCTCCACGATGACGTTTCGAATTTCGGTCTTCTGTTCGGTGGAGATATTGATGCTGCCGGTGACCTCGTTCGAGGGCCGGTTAGCCGAGGCCGCGTCGGTCTCGCTCGACTGGCGTTGCTGGGTACCGGTCGCTGTATTGGTGTTGGTGTCGGGGCTTGTTTGAGTGGTGCTGCCGGCCGCGTTCATATCCTTCTTTTCGGTCGAAGTGCCGGAGCCCTGGGCCGACTGCTTTGTCTGATCAGCGCCCGCACCGGCGGCGGCGTCCTGGTTCATCTTCTTTTTCTGATCGTCAGTCTGGGCCGCGTCGGTGCCGGTCTTGCTCTGGCTGTCCTTCGTGGCAGCGCTCTGGCCGTCCTTCGACGCGCCGCTACCTGCTTCGCCGGGCTTGCGGAGCTGTTCCGACTGGGCCTGATTCTGCGCCGGCTGCTTTGCCTCCGGGCTGTTGCTGCCTGCCGACTGGCCCGAGGCGCCCGCCTCTGGAGTGGTGGCCTTGGTGCCTTGGCTACCGGAGGCCGAGCCCTGCTTGGAGGTTCCCTCCTTGGGAAGAAGCCTCGGATCGGCAGAGCCGCCCGACGAATTCTGGGCGAGCGCGGGAAGCGAAAGTGTGGAGCCTGCAAGCAGGGCGACGAGGAGGGCTTTCCTATCAAAGAATCTCATGTTGGTTCTCCATTTTGGGTTTGCGGCGTCCACATGTCCGACGACTACAGGACGCGAAGATTTTCCAAGCTGATCAGTTGATGACGTGCACGACCTTGCGGGTGCTCGGCTCAACCAGCACGGTTTTTCCGCCGACAACGGCATAGCGGTACTTCACGTCCGGGACGTCGACCGTGTGGAGTTCGACCGTTTCAGGAAGCGATGCACCGACACTGACGGTGACATTCGGAACATCCACGGACTTCACCTTCTGCTTGGTGACGTACTCCTTGATCACCGTTTCCTGCTCGGGGGCCACGACGACGGTCTGTGCTGAAGCGGCGAAAGTTCCTGCCATGGCGGCTAGGCCTGCTGCTGCGAAAATCATGTACTTTTTCATCATGTTATCCTTCTTTTCCTTGTTCCCGCACTCGCCTCGCGAGGTGTTGGAACAACCGCGGAAGGATCACCGTGTTCCGGGGCTCGGACTTCGGTCCGAAAGCTCTGGGACCTAAGGCCCAACCCATCCGTCCAGCATTGGGCACAAAGGCCTATGGCGCCTGGACCGAAGTCCAGACGGAGGAACGTCGTATGGGGGCCGACGTTGATGGCTCACGGCTTCGGCCGCAGCAAACAAGGAGGAAATCACAATGAAGAAGCAACTCATCCTGGCGACGGCTATGTTCGCGCTGGCAGGCGGAACAGCCTTTGCTCAGTCGTCCACTGTCAACGGAGCGGCTGGCGGTGCGGTAACCGGCGCTATCGTCGGTGGTCCAGTCGGGGCTGCGGTCGGTGGCGTGGTCGGCGCGGTCGCAGGTACGGCGATCGATCCGCCGCCGCCGACGGTCGTCACCTATGTCCGTGACTTGCCCCCACCGACGGAGCGCGTCGTGGTGAAGGAGAAGGTGGTTGTCGGCCAGCCGTTACCCTCGACTGTCGTCGTCAAGGCAGTGCCGGACAATCCGAACTACGCCTACGCAGTCGTGAACGAGCAGCGTGTGATCGTCGAGCCTTCCTCGCGGAAGGTCATCCAGGTCATCAACTAAATTGGCACGGTCGGGCGTGCATACACGCCCGACCCTCTCCGACGGATACATGATGCACAATCAGCCCAGAAGCAGTCGTAGCAGCACCCCCGTCCTGATGGTTTTGATGGCCATGGTGGGAATGGTCGTGGCCCTTGTCGTGCTCAACGACTCCTCCAAAAACTCCCCTGCCCGTGTCTATATTCCTGAGGACTTGGCACTGACGACGAAATCCTGAAATCTGTCGATCACCCGGAGGTGGTGCTACCGGAACCCGCGCAGGAAAGCCTGGCAACGGTGCGGCGGCTGTTGACCTGCCGGAATGCCGCGATACCACATGCTGCATTCACCCGGCGACGGCAGGTGGCCCCGTGGGATCCGCGTGGTGCGGCGCCGTTGGCGCTGGCCTCGTCTGTACTGCCCATCTTCGTTCGATCGTCGGCTGTCGAAGCCCTGCAGGTATCATTGCGAAACCAGGAGGATAAGCGCCTGGGCTGCATCTGCACCTGGTTCAATTCTCGCTGCCGGTGCCTCTTGGTGGGCACTGGTTTCGGCGGAGCGGCTCGGTGAGCTGCCATCCGGATGTCTGGTCCAGACATGGGCATCGACCAACAGTCTCGGCTCGGCTGCCAAGGCTTTGATTCCGATGCACATGAGCAGGATCAGCGGGAGAGCGAACGCGCCCTTTGCGATCCTCATAGCGGTCAACTTCACCGCAAGATGAGTCCTCAAAGTCACTGGGCGCATCAAGTTCATGTCAACCTCCTGGACCTCCCGTGGAAGTCGTCTGGGATCTTGAACAGATCTAATCTCCCGATGTTCCTCGTTGGGCCTTCAGTACGATCTCAATACGACCTTCGCCCGGTGGTCACAGGACTAAGGTCCTGAGGGACGATGAATTCGGTCCTACGACGGGAACTGGCGCCTCCCCGGGAGATTTGCAGCAACGTTCGAAGACCTGGAGGCTGAAATGGATCAAAGTGTTTATCAAGCGCGGTGGCTACTGTTCGCGATCATCATCCTCGCTGGAGGAGTTGTAGCTATTGGTGCAGCAGCCGGATAGTTCAAAATGTGCCAAAGCTTGACCCACGCCTAGTCTATGGTGGCGGCAGGATAGGCGTGGCAAAGGCGACACCAGGAGGACTTCTTGCTCTCTCGAAGGCAGCTTTTGACCAAGACGCTTTCCTCACCGCTTGCTCTCACTGCAATCCGAGTTGCATGTGGCGCAGCGGCTCTGCTTTCGATCGAGACGAAGGCACAAGGCCAGCAAGGTGGCGGCAACGGTGGTGGCAATGGGGGTGGAAATAGTGGAGGCAACGGCAACGGCGGGGGGAATGGAAACGACAACGCTGGAGGGAACGGAACTGGTAGCGCGAATGGCAACTCTGGAAGATCCTCGTCGTCTTCAAGCAACAGCTCAACCACGGGATCGGGTGCGTTCGTTGGCGGGCCAGAAACCTCGATCGGGGTCCGCCATAAAGGTGGCATCGAAGAAGAGCTTTTCAACGGACGCTATGTCATGCGAGACGGGCGCGGTCGGACTATCATCAACCGGTCTGCGACTTCGGCCGATAGAGCTCGCCTAAGATCGATTGTCGGCAGGTGATTTTCCGCGATCGCTTGTCGGCGTGTTTAATATTTTAGTTTGCGGTTCCAGCCACATCATTACCGGGTCTGCGTCCTGTTCGTAGCCTGAAGCTGGTCCACGATATCGGTTATCTGTTTCTTGGCTGGCCCTGGCTGTAGAGAATGGCACGCCTTGAGAGGGAGTGGCCGCGACCGGAACCCACTGCCGTTCCAAGTATTATGGCGATAGGACACCGCTCGGTTTGCCGTTGGACTACTTGTCTTTATCGCGAGTAAGAGACCTCCGCCGCCGATTTGAGTTCGCTAAAGCTTCTTCCGTTCCGCCCTCGCTGCTCATGTCGCGGCTGCGGTTCTTTCGTCGGCTCCAGTTTTGCATCAGTAAAAAGTCGGGCTCCGAAAGAACGCAACACGAACTAATGAGCAACACCACTCCTGTTGGTGCGGCAACATCAAGCGGAACAATTTCCCCCAACTCGTGTTCGTCTTGTCGATTAAGCATGCAGGAGAAATACATGAGCAGGCGAATGCTGATCGTGATCGTGGCAGGCTTGGTTCTCGTGGTGGGGATTGTCACGGCGGTGATCGACCAAGCTCAAATGAGTTCGGTCGGTGACCATCCCACCCCTTCAACTCGTGACCTCCAAAATCCGGCCGCGCCTGCGCCATCCAACTAGCTCAAGATGCACTGCTTTTCAGCTTCAGATCAGCCACGCCCTCTGGCTTCATAGTGAAGGCCAGCGTTTCCCTGACAAGATGCCCCGGCACACTGCTTCCTTCAGGATCCTATTCTCGTTGGGTGGTGTCATCATCGTGCCCGGCCGCACGGGAAAAACGGCAGGTATTCATGGCATCTTGGGAGTCATGCACCCGTACGGGAGCAACAGTGCGCTGCTCGTTTCCCCAATGCCAGGCACATCGCCTTGTGGAATCAACCCAAAAGCCGCCGGCCTGGCCGATTGAAGAAGAACTGGAGGCCGGCTAACGATTTGGATCTAGATCTACGTCTTTCGGAACGTAATAGCGGACAACGGCATTCTGTTGGCGATCCAACCGGATCTGAAATCAGACCCACCAGTAGGTGACACCATGAATAGCATCGTATGGCTTGTCGGAGCCGTCGTTATCGTCCTCTTTATTCTCGGCTTCTTCGGACTACGGTAATATTTACTCGGGCGACGCATGGATGTTGCCCAAAAACTGCACCGAGCGACTCGATTTTGGTTCCTGAATGAGCGCTTCCGACGCACCAAAACGTCGTCCGGCCGTAGTCGACCATTTTGCCTTACTCTCCGGCTGCGCTATTTCCTCTTTAGGAGGATCTAATATGTTGACGCTGAAGTGGGAGGAATCAGTTCGAGCTGCAGGACAGCTGATAGCCGGGCCGCTCGAGGCGCACCAATTCTTGATGCACGGATGGCCGCATCGGAAAAATGAGGAATGGTCAGCGGCTGAGAACAGCGCCCTGGCCGCCCTCGATGGTCGGAAATCCCCTGATGAAGCACGCGAGAAATTTGAGGCGGCCCATAAGTCGGCTCAATTGAACTGAAGCGGAACGAAGCAGAGATTGTCCCGTTCCTTTCTAACCCTGACGTCCATATTGATGTGCCGAAGATTCGGAGCGGTGGATCAATCAAGGGAGAGGCATAGTCATGAAAAACTTTATCCTCGCCGCCGCCCTTGTTGCAGTAGCCGGTGGCGCGTTTGCTCAGCAACCTACGGCGGCTCCACCCGACAAGGCGGTGGATTTTGTCAGCAGGCAACCCATGCCGGCCAATCCTGTCCAGGTCAGCGAGAAGATCGCCGTTGGCCAGCCGATACCAAACAACCTCGTGCTGTCACCTATCCCGGATACGCCGAACTTCGCCTTCGCTATCGTCAATCAGAAGCGGCTGATTATCGACCTCAAGACCTTCGTGGTGGTTAGGATCGTTGAGTGACGGACGGAGGCATAGCCCGTCCCGGTGATCGACTTTGATCCACCTTAATATCTGCTGGCGGAACGATGGCATCCGTCCGACGTTCTATCTGCGCTAGAAATCAGAGGCAATCCCATGCGAAACTATATCCGACTGACGGCGCTGCTCGTCGGACTCTCCGCTACTGCCGCTTTCGCTCAGTCTCCGCCGGCCGACACTTCCCCGCTGCCGAAGGCACCCCCGGAAGTAACAGCAGACAATCCGCCACCACCACCTCCTGGTCCACGTGGACCAGGACCGGGTATGAGCCACCGCCCACCGCCATCAGAACGTGGAGCCCGCATCCAAGTCGAGAATGGTCGGACCCGGGTCGACCTGCGCTGCGCTGATTCAGATTCTACAAAAGAGTGCGCCGACGCATTGGTACAGATCCTCGACAGGCTCCAAACGTCATCTTCGGCCGACGGCGAATCGGGACGCGGCTTCAGCCGCGACCGTGGGAGCGACCGGGAATATGATCGCGACCGGGATGATCGGAGATAGTGATGAAGCGCGACTACATTTCCGAGATTGACCGCATCGGCAAGCAGCTTGCCGATCTCCGCACGATGCTCGCTGGGCACGCTGGCGACGCAGCGGGAAGTGCTGCGACATACATCGCTCCTAAGGCCCGCCAGTTCGCACGGCAATTCCAAACGGAAAGTTACGGCCTTGGCAAGGCTGCCTATAGGAACCCTTCGGCAGCAACCGGAGCCATCGTCGGTGTCATGCTGCTTGGGGCGGCGGTAGCTTGGCTGCTAACGGCGGGCGATAGAGAGAAGGGCGACTGACCATCGTCGCTTCTCCAAATCACCGTTGCCAAGGGGATGGCGCCCCCAGACGCCATCCCCTGGCCACCATTGGTTGTATCTCGGGAGGAGCCTGCTGATCAGGCCGAAATAGATCTACTCCCAAAAGCTTTTGTCTCGATTGCTTTGAGGTCGATGTCATGCTCTGGCCAAAAGCGTGATTTGTCGTAACGGAAGATCCCCTTCCGGTAGTAGCCGACACCGGGCGTCGACACGAGGAGCGGCGTCGCGATCCCCTTGAAATTCATCGTGAAGTGATAACCCGACTTCACCACCACGAAATCGACGAACTTCAGGTCAATTCCCTGGCTGGTGAACACCGCGGGGTCGTGACTGAAGGCGGGTTTGCTGGTGAGAAGCACGAACACTCGTTCTTCGACCAGAACGACAGCTGCCGCACCGAGGGAGCTTGCCTCCCCGCCATGGAATGGCCCGGCGAGCGTATATGCGCCGTCGCTCAGGTGGATCACTTTCCCGGTGATCCTGCGCGACGATAGCCCCGGCGAAATCTGTCCGCCGACGTCGAGCGTGACCGTGGCGCCCAATCCGGCATCCTGTGCGTGTTTTACGCTAGCCGCATCGGTGATGGTCAAGGCACCTCGCAGCTCGGCGAAATGGTCCAGCACCTCCGCCAGCAAAACCGTGCTGTCACCGGGCGCGCCGGCCAGGATCCGGTCGCCCATGTCGGCCATGACATACGGGCGGTTGGCTGGTTGCGATCGCACGATCTCGAAGGCATCCTGTATCTCGAAAAGATCATCGATGAAGCGTTCCCGGTTGTTCCAGAACGCCCATGCGAGGTCCTTGGCCACCTGCGAAGCGAGCGAAACGGCTCCGTCGGTCATGACCGTCACCACCTGCCCGATATTGTAGTCGTCCGCGTAGCGGAAGACGTTGTAGATGGAGATATCGACAATGCCGCTTGTTCCGGCTGCAAGCTCTCGAGCCCGGTCGTGAATTTCACCAAGCGGCCCACTTGTGGTTTCGCCGGCGCCTGGCAGGATCATCGGCACCCGGGCGCTGATCACGACCGGTCGCAAGTCGCCGTTCAAAACCTGCAGGGTCAGTTCCGCGGCTCGCATGCCGCATTCGACGACGTCCGAATGCGGGTTCTCCTTGCATGCAATGCAGATGTCGGTGTTTTCCAGCATGGAGTCGGTCAGGTGCGCGTGCAGGTCGAGACCGATTCCAATCGGCACGAAGGGGCCGACATGCCGTCTGAGATAGGCCAGCAGATCTCCTTCCAGGTCGGCGATCTCGGTCGAAGCCGCCGCGCCGTGCAGATCAAGGATGATTGCATCAGGGCGCGACGCCTCGATCCGCTCGACCAGCTCCTTGCGGATCGCTTGGTAGAAGTCGTGGTCGACGAGACCGCTTGGCGGGCCTGAGACGGAGATCAGCGGCAGGATCTCGACGTTCGCTTGCCTGAGGTACCGGATGATGCCTCCCAATGTCGAGCCGGCACATTCAAACACCGCTTCGCCCCGTTGTATCTCGAACTGGTCGGCGGTGGCCGGTTGCGGATTGAGACGATTAGACTCGTGATATAGACGGCCGACGGCAATCCGTGGCCTCTGGCTGGGCACGTTCATATTTCCAGGCTTTCTGTTCGGTTGAGGGATTAGATTAGCGCTGGTTCCACTCGTTCCAGCGTTCAAGCAGCATCTGGTTGTTGGCGTTTATCCAGGCAGCGTCCGGCCGGATGAGCTTCTCGAACACGTCCGGTGAGGTCGGCGCGGCCGCCTGCGCTTCCGCGTTCATCGCCTTCGCCGCCGAGTATCGGGCCGGCGTGCAGGTCAGTGCCTCACAGACCCTCGCCTGCGCCTGCGGATGCGCGAGGAAATATTCGAGGAACCTTATCGCGTTGGCGCGATGCGGCGCCTTCTTGATCAATGCCCAGCGGTCCCCGACAAGAAAGGCCTGATCCTGGCTCCAGGCGAGCGGCTGTCCTTCCTTCTTCAATGCCGACGCGCGTGTCTGCCAGATCTCGCCTGCGACATACTCTCCGTTGCGAAAACCCTGAGTGCTCTGATCGCCCGTCTTCCACCACAGGCTGATATGCGGCCGGATCGTGTCGAGTTTGGCAAGCGCGCGATCGACGTCGAGCGGGAACAGCGCGCCAGGCTGTACGCCGTCCGCAAGGAGTGCTGCCGCCATGACCCGCCATGGGTCATTGAAATTCGGCATCGAACGTGGCCCAGGGAATTTCTTCACGTCGAAGAAGTCCGCCCAAGTCTTGAGGCCGGGTGCTGGAAACGACCTGGTATTGTAGGCCAGAAGTGTTGTGCCATAGGCGGAGAGCACGCCGGAGGACGCGCAGGCGCCCGGAAGCAGATCCTTGTCGCCCTGATAGGCACGGCAGAACTCGGTCATGTCCTCGTTCATCAATTTGTGAAGCTCCGAGGCCGCCTGGATCTCGCCGGCCTGATAGAGGTCCCATTCGACATTGCCGGTTTGTGCCATCGCCTTGATGCGGGCGACATTCTCGGCGCCCGTGCCCGATACGGTGATCACCTGGATCCCGGTCTCCTTGGTAAAGGGGTCGAAGAAATGGGTGCGCAATTCCTGTTCCAGGGTCCCGCCTGTCGTGGCGATGACAAGCTTTTCCTGGGCAGACGCAGAAGCCGACCCTGAAACAGCGAAAACGGCTGCAGCGATCAGGCCTGCATTCGTGCAATTCTTTAAAAAACTACGCATTGTCTGCTGTCCTCCCGTCAATTCCGGCTCCTGGCCTTCTGGTGTTTTTGAAATAGCGTGAGGCCGCCCATGACCAGCAGCGAGACGAGCACCATGATCGTCGAGACTGCCGCCACGACCGGCGTCAGATTGAAGTCGATGTCCTCGAACATCTTGCGGGTGATGGTCTTGCCTTCGATCCCGGAGAGAAAAAAAGCCACCGTCGCCTCGTCGAATGATGCGAGGAAGGCAAACACCGCGCCGCTTGAGACCCCCGGCGCGATGCCGGGTAGCACGACGCTGAAGAATGCCCTCGACCGGCCGGCGCCGCAGTTCAATGCGGCGAGTTCCAACGTCGTGTCGAAGCGTTGAAGAGAGGCCGTGACCGTCAGAACGACATAGGGGACGGCGAGCATGGTGTGGGCGATCAGAAACCCGACGAAGTTGCCTGACAGTTTCAGCGGCGCGAAGGCCACGAACACCGATACCGCAATGACGATATGCGGAACGATCATCGGGCTGATCGTCACCGCCTGAAGAACGGCCTTTCCTGGCAGGTCGCCACGGACAAGGGCCACCGCCGCAAGCGTGCCGATGATCGTCGCCGTGGCTGTGGTCGCCAACGCAATCTTGAGACTGAATAGCGTCGCGGCGATCCAGTTGGGATCGGTCAGGTATCGCACGTACCATTTGAAGGTGATGCCTTTCGGTGGAAACTCGAGGTAGTCCGCCGGTCCAAACGACATGGGGATCACCAGCACGGTCGGAAGAATCAGAAAGAACAGCAGCGCCCCCAGACCAACCGTCATCGCTGCCCCGTAGATGTGACGCAGTCCCATTGCCCGATGACGGGCGGGTTTCGCGCGGCGCCCTTCGATCTCAGCGGCTTCGCGCTCGGCGAGTGCATAGTCCATGTCAGGAGACACCGGCGAATCCTCGATTGAGAGACAGAGTTTTACGAAAGGCGACGACGAAGGTGAGCGTTGCGGCAAGAAGCACCGTCGAGAGTGCGCCCGCGAAAGCCCAATCGAGCGTCTCGGTGGTTTGCTGCCCGATGAGCGTCGCCATCAGCATCGTGCGGGGCCCACCGACCAGAGCCGGCGTCACATAGAAACCAAGTGCCAAAATGAAGGTCATCAGGCAGCCCGCAAAAACGCCGGGCAGGCTTAGCGGCAGCATGATCCGCCAGAAGACACTTAGGGTCCCTGCCCCAAGGTTTCTCGCGGCCTGGCCGAGTTCATTTGGGACGGCGCGCACCGCCGCGAATATCGGCAGTATCGTATACGGCAGGAGCACATGGGTCATTGCCATGATAACCGCCCCTTCCGTGTAGATCAGGCGCAAAGGCTCGGTGATCCAGCCCAGGTCCAGAAGGAACTCGTTCACAACACCCTTGCGCTGCAACAGCACAATCCACGCGTAGGACCTCACCAATGTCGAGGTCCAGAGCGGGATGAGCACGCATACCGTGGTCAGGGCCGCCCATCTGCGTGGCAGTTTCGCCATCGCAAACGCGATCGGATAACCGATAATGAGGCTCGCAATCGTCACCGCGAACGCGATCTCGAACGTCCGCAGCAAAACCGTCATATAAAGCGGTGAGCGCATGAGCCGTCGGAACTGCTCAAGTCCGAACTCGGGTGCGAAGAAACTCCCGAGCAGCAGCTTGCCGACGGGATAGAGGAAGCCGAAACCCATCAACAGCACGAGCGGAGCGATGAGTATCAAGGAAAGTGTTTTCGAATAGCGGCGGGCAGAGCCGGTCCGGAGCCGGCGCCTGATCCGCTGCATAGACGGGGCATCGATGGTCGCGGTAGCGGTCATTGCACTGACCCCGCAAGCTCCGGAAACAGCCTTACAGCAGAGGGAGCGATTGCGAGGTCGACCTTCTCGCCCCGCACGAATGTCGCCTGTCCGATGAGCGAGGGAACCAGGACCTGAACCGGCGCCTCCCCCTGCCCCTCGATCTGGACGAGGATCACATGCGCCTGGCCAAGGAAGATGACCGCCTCGACCGTCCCTCGCAGCACGACACCGCTCTGGTGACCAGGTTCGAAACGCTGACTGATGGTGATAGCTTCGGGCCTGATC
>NZ_PVBI01000025.1:0-41020 GCF_002968675.1 Neorhizobium sp. T25_13 | reverse complement strand
TGGTGGGGCTGGGGGCGCATCTGGCGCTGCAGCGGAGCTGAGTGGTCAGTCGTCCGGGAAGAGGATGGCTTCGTAATCCTGGGCGGCGTTCAGGATATTGAGAATGTAGACATTGGCATCATCGACACGATAATAAATCACGTAATTCCCGTGGGGAACGCGGCGTATATCGGCGTGTTGCAACCGAGAAAGAAGCGGAAATCGGAATGGCATCCTCGCCAGATTCTGGCACCGCAAGAGCAGTTCCTCGACAAAGCTTTCCGCCCGCGAAGGATTGAACTGAGCAATATAGTCACCGATGCGCTCGAAGTCCTCTTCGGCCTCGGACGTGATGACAACGATCACTTGCCGCCGTCTTTCGCCATCGCGGCATATTTAGCCTTCAAGCGAGCAGCAACCTCGTCAATAGGCTTGAAGCGCCCCGCTTCGACATCTGCCAGACCCCGAGCCAACGCGGCGTCCAACGCCATAAGGCGTTTCTCGCGTTCCTCGACCAGCCGCACGCCTTCGCGCAGGACCTCACTACGGGAATTGTAGCGGCCGGACTTCACCAGTTCGTCGACGTAGCTTTCGAGATGCTGTCCAAGATTTGCGCTGCTTGCCATGGTCCTTCTCCGTTCATCGGAGAATACCAAAATCAATAACTATTATCAACGTCACCCCGGAACCTTCAGCTCCATGCAGGTCAAATCCAGCCAGCGGCCGAATTTGGTGCCGACTTCGGAGAACGTGCCGGCGGTGCGGAAGCCGAGTTTTTCGTGCAGGCCGATCGAGGCGGTGTTTCCAGCCTCGATGCAGGCGACCATGACGTGGATGTTGTTTTCGGAGGCGCGGGCGATCAGCTTCCGCATCAGCAGCCGGCCGATGCCGGCGCCGCGGAAATCGCGGTGGACGTAGACGGAATGCTCGACCGTGTGGCGGAAGCCGTCGAAGGCGCGCCAGTCGCCGTAGGAAGCGTAACCGGCGACCTTGCCGTTCACGTCCGCCACCACAACCGGAAAGCCGCGCGCCTTGCGGGCGGAGAACCATTCCTTGCGGTTCTGGAGGTCGACCAGAACATCGTTCCAGATCGCCGTCGTGTTGGCGACCGCGTCGTTGTAGATCTCCATGACGGTCGGGAGATCGGCTTCGGTGGCGTCGCGGACAAGGGGTTCGGTCATCAGGTTTCGTCCATCATGATACTCGTCCGTCCATTATATCAGACGACTGGATACCGAGTCCAGATTGGCCGGCCTTCTCCTTTGATAACTTCATGGGAATGGTTACGGCGGGCGGTATTTGCTGAGGTCCTAGCTTGGCCGACGGAATGCCGGAGTAGAGAGCCTGAAGCCGGCCGGCTACCCGCGATAACCGAACCTCGGATCAGAAACCGCCGGAGAGGCTGAAGCAGGTCATGACCGCGCCGTAGTGGACGGCGGCTGCGGCGACGACGAACCCGTGCCAGATGGCGTTCTGGAACCGCAGCCGCTCCCATACGTGGAAGATCACCCCGAGCGAATAGATGAAGCCGCCGATGACGATCAGCCAGACGGTGACCGCCGGCAGATATTGGGATATCGGCCCCGCCACCATCACCCCGCTCCAGCCCATGGCGAGGTAGAGCAGGATCGTCAGCTTGTCGAAACGGCCGGGAAACAGGCATTTCAGCGTGATGCCGAAGATCGCGGTCGCCCAGATCGCCAGAAGCATGGCGAATATCCAGGGGTCGTGCGCGCCGCGTTGCAGAAACGGCGTATACGTGGCGGCGATCAGGATGAAGATCGCCGAATGGTCGAGCCGCCGCAGCACCCATTTGGTGCGCGAGTGAGGCCAGATATTGTAGGTGAACGAGATCGACAGGCAGATGATCAGTCCGAGGCCGTAGATCCAGGCGGCAGCGATTTCGCCATGGCTCGACCAGACGGTCGCATAGAAGATCAGGGCGGTGGCGCCGATCAGCGCGAATACGATACCGACGCCGTGGATGATGCCATCCGCGACGATCTCGTGAAAATCGTATTTCCGTCCGAAATTGAAAAACTCGTTCATCCGACCTTCCGCCTGCCTGCTTTTAAGAATGAGCATGACTGCGGCGGAAGGCAAGAGAGGGACGATTCACATTCCGTTTCCCGCGTTAAACTTCGCCCGACACCTCGGCGGCGCAGGTCTGGCAAAGCGGCGTGTGCGGCACGGCATCGAGGCGCTGCTCGGCAATCGGCTGGCCACATCTGGCGCAGATGCCGAACGTTCCGGCGGCGATGCGGTGAAGTGCCGCATCGATGGCCGCAAGCTCCCGTTCGCCGGCTTCGCCCAATTCTTCCAGCACCTCGTCATTGTTGCGTTCGACCGCGCGGTCGTCGTCGTCAGGATTGCGGGGAGCGACGAAATCTTGTTCGATGCGGTTCAGGCGGCTTTCCAGCTCCGCCTTTCTCGCCCTCAGAACACCGCCATATCTTGTCGTATCCATGGGTCCGTTCCTTCTCAGCGGTCGATGAGGACCGAGCACGTGGCGTGGCGCACGACGCGATCGGCGGTGGCGCCGATCAGATAGTTCGACAGGTCCGGGATATGCGAGGCGACGACGATCAGGTCGGCGCCCTGATCCACCGAAGCGGCCAGGATCTCGCGCGCCGGCGAGCCTTGGCGGATCTCGATATCGGCCTCGATGCCGGCTTTCTCGCGAAGCTCGACGAGCTGCCGTTCGGCATCCTGGCGGGCTGCGACCGTCAGATCCACGGTCAGCTCGGAGACGAGATAAGCGGGCATGTCCTCGACCACGTTGACGATCAGGATGGTGCCGCCCGTGTCGAGCAGGTTCGACGCGGTGCGCAGGATGCGCTCGCCCTTTTCCAGAGCAGAGACATCCACTGCAACGATGATCTTCTTGTACATGCGATCTCCTTCATGCTTTTCGTCCTGTCGTAGCTCCGCCTGTTTCGAGCCGCCTTGATCAGGGTCAAAACCCGTACATTGTCCACAATTTGGAGACGATGAATCGCCGATTTGTGCTCTGTCGTGAACGATGGGCGTGGGCCATATAGCTGCAACAGGGCGTTTACCCCCGCCCGATGTCAGAGAGGATTTCGATATGTCCGATGTCACGCAGCCCTTTGCCCTTACCCGGCCCGCCCATGTCCGCGGCGCGCATCTGGTCGTCAGCGACCTGCCCCTGGTTTCCGGTTTCTACCAGAATATCATCGGCCTGAAGGTTATCGAGAAGAACCCGAGCGGCGAGGTGCTGGGCGTCGGCAGCCAACCGCTCCTGACGCTTTCGACCGGCAAAAACGTCGCCCGCGCGCCGCGCAATGCCGCCGGCCTGTTCCACACCGCCTTCCTGGTGCCGAACCGACAGGAGCTTGCCCGCTGGCTGGCACATTCCGCCCATAACCAGATCCGGCTGGAGGGTGCCTCAGACCACCTCGTCAGCGAGGCGATCTATCTGTCCGACCCCGAGGGCAACGGTATCGAGATCTACCGCGACCGTACCCCGCAGGAATGGGCCTATCAGCCAGACGGCACGGTCGCCATGGCGACCGAACGCCTGAACCTGCAGGAACTCTACAACAGCGCTCCGAAGCAGGCGTTTGACGGCATGGCGGACGGCACGGCGGTCGGTCACATCCATCTGCAGGTCGGCGATATTCCACAGGCCGACGCCTTCTATCGTGACGTGCTGGGCCTGAAGGTGATGGCGCGGTATCCCGGCGCCAGCTTCTTTGCAACAGGCGACTACCACCACCATATCGCCGCCAATATCTGGAACAGCCGCGGCGCGCAGGCCCGCGAAGGCAATATGACCGGGCTCTCGGACTACACCGTCCGGTTCAACGACAAGGCGGCGCTCGACAGGGCGCTGACGGCGCTCGATGCCCAGGAGATCGCCACGACCAAAACTGCCGAAGGCTGGTCGCTGAAAGACCCCTGGGGCATTGGCCTGACGCTGGCCGCCTGAGCGCAGCCAGCCCCGTTTTTGCGCACGAGCGGCGTTCCGGAACCGGAGCGCCGCTTTCGCGTTGAGAGCCATCACGGGGACCTCTGGACATGACAATCATGAGTGCGCGCGGCAATGGCAAGCTGAAGAAACACCTGACGGACATGTCGGCGCAACGCAAGGAGGCGGTCCTCCGTCCCGAAGATATCGAGGCCGCCGAGAACCTGCCGCTGGGGCGCGAGGCGCTCGACGTGGCGATGGCCTGGGCGGTGATCGGCATTTTCGCGATCGTGTTCTTCTCGCTCGTCCATTACATGTCGCTGATCCTGATCCCCGTGACGCTCGCCATCGTCGTCGGCCTGATCCTGGGTCTTGTCGCGGATCGCCTCAGCAAGGCCGGCGTGCCCCGTTTCGGCATTGCCTTCATCCTTTCGACGCTGGTCTTCGCGGCCCTGTTCCTGATCATCAATTCGCTCGCCGAACCGGTCGCGACGCTGATCCAGGAGGGCCCCAGTTTCATCGAGCGGACCATCAACCGCATCAAGCCGTTCCTCGAAAGCCAACATTGGCTGAACGTATCGCCCGCGACATTCGAGACCGGACCGATGTCGATGCAGTCGCTGATCGAGAATTCCGGAAACATCCTCGGCATCGTCACCGCCAACCTGACCCCGGCGATCATCCAGGGGATGATCTTCTTTGCGGCCCTGCTGCTCTTCCTCTATGGCCGGGTGCGGCTGCGGCGCACCATCATTCTCGCCTTCCCGACACGCCGCCAGCGGCTGATGGCGATCCGGGTGCTCAACTCGATCGACCAGGTGCTCGGCTATTATTTCGCGACCGCCAGCCTTCTCTATCTGGGGCTCGGGGTGGTGATGGCGCTGATCGCCTATTTCGGCGGACTTTCGATGCCGGTCCTGTGGGGCCTGTTCGCCTTCGTCTCCAGCTTCATCCCGTTCCTCGGCATCACCCTGATGACCGTTTCGGTGGCGATCGCCGGCATTCTTACCCACGACGCCCTGTTCCTCGGCCTGATCCCGGCGATCATCTTCTTCACCATCCACCTTGCGATGGAGAACCTGCTCTTCCCGGCGATCATGGGCCGGCAATGGGAGATCAATCCCTTCATCGTCTTCATCGCCATCCTGTTCTGGACCTGGATGTGGGGCGCGGTCGGGGCGATGCTCGCCCTGCCGCTTTCCCTGATCATGATGACGGTGCTGAACGAACTTTTCCCCGACCGGAAGACCGTGCCGCACCTGCCGGGATGACCTCGTTCGTCGAGATGTTACTCTACTCGTAGAGGTAATATTTTTCCCACTCCTCGCGCGGGACCTTCGAGCCGATCTTGTAGTCGAAGGACATCACTTTCAGGCCTTCGTCGCCGGTCTCGCATTTGTATTTGAGCCGGTACCAGTCGCCGGCGCTGCGGAAAACAGCGCCCGGTGCACGGATGGCATTGCCGGCCTCGATCGGATCGCCAAACGTGTAGGCAATCACCTTGTCCGGTTTGAACTCGCCCTTGTTGTCCTGCTTGATGCGATCCATCGCCTCGATATCGCAGCGCTGTTCGCGCCGCTCGTCCGGGGCGAGCGCATCGAGCTGTCGGACGATGCGGGCATCGAGCGCATGCGCCGGCAGGGCGGAAAGAAGGGCGAGTGCGGCAAGCGACCAGGTTTTTATCATGTCATTTCCTATCCAATATGACTCGGACGGGCGGAAACTATGAGACGGTTACGCAATTGACCACCTACCAGAACGGGAAATAGGATGATGTGATTGGGTGGGAGTAATGGGCCTGGATGACAGACGGTGCGCTTTCTGATGCGAAGAAGGAACAGATTAAATTGCGGGCGACATTCCTGAACAATATCGGGATCGGTGCCATTCTGATCGGCGTGTTCACGCCGATCGTTCGGGCAATGTACGAGCCTTCCGCAGCATCGGGAGATCTGGTCTCCATCGGTGGAACCATGGCGGTTTGCTTTTTATTCGGGGGAGTATTACATTTTGCGGGTAGTTGGATTTTAAGAGGGCTCAGCAAATGACAAGTGAGCAAATAATCCTGCTTCTGATGCCGGCTGTTGCTTTGGCGTTCGTTGTTGCTTTCGTATTCTGGCAGAGCTGGCTTGACGGCGTGCTTCCAAATCAGAAGCCGAAGAAGAAGTAAGCTCGCCCTCGCCTCCCCGCTTGCCTAGCGCCTAAGCGCCCCCTATCTCTGGCACTCCTTGCCTCACAACCGGAGTGCTTCCTTGGCCACCTCCCGCCTATCGCCTTTCGCCAATCTTCCCGCCGCTCCCGTTGCGCCCAGGAAGCCGGTCTCCGATACCCGCCACGGCATTACCCGCACCGACGACTATGCCTGGTTCCGCGCCGACAACTGGCAGGCGATGTTCAAGGATCCGTCGCTCCTCGATCCGGAAATCCGCAAACATCTGGAGTCCGAGAACGCCTATATGGAAGCGGCCATGGGCGACACGGCCGAGCTGCAGAAAAAGCTGTTTGCCGAGATGCGCGGCCGCATCAAGGAAGACGACAGCTCCGTGCCGATGAAGGACGGAGCCTTTGCCTACGGTACGCTTTATGTCACCGGCGGCGAGCAGCCGCATTATTTCCGCACCCCGCGCGACGGCGGGGACAAACAGTTGCTGCTCGACGGCGACAAGGAAGCGGTGGGCAAGGATTATTTTCGGCTCTCCGGCATCGACCACACGAGCGACCATTCCCGCGGCATCTGGGGTTATGACGACAAGGGTTCGGAATATTTCACCCTGCGCATCCGCGACCTCGCGATGGGAGAGGATCTTTCCGACGTGGTCGAAAATACCGGCGGCGGCGGCGTCTGGGCGCCGGACGGCCGGAGCTTCTTCTATACGCTGCAGGACGAGAACCACCGCCCCTCGAAAGTCTTCCACCACATTGTCGGCCAGCCACAGTCGGAAGACAGACTGGTCTACGAGGAGGAGGATCCGGGTTTCTTCATGGGCGTCGGCGGATCGCTGCTCGACGACTTCATCTATATCGACATCCACGACCACGAGACGTCGGAATATCGTCTGCTCTCGACCAAGGACCTGACGGCGGAGCCGGCGCTGGTCGCCGAACGCGAGGAAGGCATCGAATATTCGATGACCGAAGGCGGCGACGTCTTCTACATCCTCACCAATGACGGCGACGCCAAGGACTTCAAGATCTGCCAAACGCCCGTGACGGCGCCGGGCAAGCAGAACTGGACCGAGGTCGTGCCGCACGAGCCGGGTCGGCTGATCATCAGCCACATGGCATTCGCCCGTTATCTGCTGTGGCTGCAGCGCAAGGACGGCCTGCCGCAGATCATCATCCGCGACCGGACGACCGGTGAGGAACATGCTATCGCCTTTGCCGAAGAGGCCTATTCGCTCGGCCTGCAGGGGGCTGCCGAATACGACAGCGACGTCATCCGCTTTTCCTATTCGTCGATGACGACCCCGAGCCAACTCTACGACTACGACATGAGGACCCGCGAGCGGGTGCTTCTGAAGACCCAGGAAGTGCCGTCGGGCCACAATCCCGACGACTACGTCACCCGCCGGGTGATGGCGCCCGCGCATGACGGCGAACTGGTGCCGGTCTCGCTGCTCTACCGGAAAGATACGCCGCTCGATGGTTCGGCGCCTTGCCTGCTCTATGGCTACGGCGCCTACGGGATCACCATTCCGGCCGGGTTTTCGACCAACAACCTTTCGCTCGCCGATCGCGGCTTCGTTTATGCCATCGCCCATGTGCGCGGCGGCAAGGATAAGGGGTTCGCCTGGTACGAGACCGGCAAGATGGAATTCAAGGAAAACACGTTCAAGGACTTCATCGCCGCCGCCGACCACCTGGTGGCCCACGGCTTTACCTCCTACGAGAACATCATCGCCGAGGGCGGCTCGGCGGGCGGCATGCTGATGGGCGGCATCGCCAACATGGCGCCGGAAAAATTCGCCGGCATCATCGCCGCCGTACCCTTTGTCGATGTGCTCAACACCATGCTCGACGACACGCTGCCGCTCACCCCGCCGGAATGGCCGGAATGGGGCAACCCGATCGACAACCTCGAAGAATACCAGTGGATCGCCGCCTACTCGCCCTACGACAATGTCGAGGCGAAGCCCTATCCGCCGATCCTGGCCATTTCCGGCCTGACAGACCCGCGCGTCACCTATTGGGAACCGACCAAGTGGGTTGCGAAGGTCCGCGAGTTCTCGACCGGTACCGCACCGATCCTCTTGAAGACCAACATGGCAGCGGGGCATGGCGGCAAATCGGGCCGCTTCCAGCGGCTGGAGGAGATCGCCTTCGAATATGCGTTTGCGATCAAGGTGGCGGGGAAGATGTAGAAGGGTGTGGAGGGGATGAGAGAGGTTTTACCGCGCGATACCCCCCTCTGTCCTGCCGGACATCTCCCCCTCAAGGGGGGAGATCGGCTGGGCGCACCGGCTTCCCCAAACAAGAAACGCTACCGCCCAGCGTAAGGTTTAATCGGTGGGAGGAGCAAGCCGCTTGTGATCTCCCCCCTTGAGGGGGAGATGTCCGGCAGGACAGGGGGGGGTGGTGGGCGATGCCTTTCAATGCATGCCCGGCTACACCGGACCATAATTTAGGTTGCCTTCGGGAGGGGAGAAAATGACCGTCTACATTGCCCTGCTTCGTGCGGTGAACGTCGCCGGCACCACGCTCCAGATGACCGAACTCAAGGCGATCTGCGAAAATCTCGGCTTCACCGACGTCAAGACCTATATCCAGAGCGGCAACGTGCTGTTCCGGTCCGACGAGACGGAGGCCGAGGTCGCCGAGAAGCTTGACGAAGCGTTGGGCGGGAAATTGGGCAAAAAGCCGGGCGTCATGGTGCGCTCGACGCGGGAGATGGAGGCGATTGCCGAGAACGCGCCCTTCCCCGATGCCAAGCCGAATTTTCTGCTCGTGCATTTCCTGCCCGAAAAGGCCTCGAACGATGCGCTCGACAAGATGGTCGCGCCGGATGGCGAGGAGGCGGTCGTTGCCGGGCGCGAGATCTATGTCCATTATCCGGTCGGTTCGGGCAAATCGAAGCTGAAGCTGCCGGCGCTGAAACCCGGCACGTCGCGAAACCTCAACACCGTGCGCAAGCTCGCCGAAATGGCACGGGCGATGGGATAGGTGAACGGATGGCGGGCATCATCATTCCGATCGTCTGTTATGCCGTGATCCTCTATGTCCTGGGCGTGGCCGGTTGGTCCGTCTGGCGGCAGCGGAAGACCAAGCAGCCTGCCTGGCCGCCCTACCCCTTGATCAATGCGACCGAGGAAGAGATGGACCGGCGGCGGGCGGAGGTGCGCGACAGGCTTTCGCACCGGGCGCTCGGAGCCGAGCGGATGCGCCTTGTGTGGGAAAAGCTGCAGGAGGCCAAGATCGGCGAAGGGCTGATCCACGAATTCCACCGCGACTTCTGCGGCCACGGCCTGATCCGTACCGAGACCGGCGTCATTCTCTGTGACATCCAGGACGGCTTTCATCCGGAACCGGCCATCGCCACCTGGGCAAGCGAAGAAGAATTCGTCGCTTTCTTCTCCCGCCAGAGCGACTTTACCTTAAGCGGCTGGGATCCGGCCGAACCGGTCTTCTACACGGAAGACACATGGTACCGGCACAATCAGCGGCTCACTCAGGCGATATTCGACAGGTTTCTCCGCAACCAGAACGGATAAGGAACGCACCGAACAGCCGTTCATTGTCATTTTTTTGTCAAGCCCCTGCCGTCAATCGGCAATCCCGGACGCAAGCCTCGCGCAAGCTTCGTGCGTTAACTATTTGTTAACCATTCTGAACACGGGCGTTGCGCCATGAAGATCGATAGCGGCCTCAACGGCTATTATTATCCCAACCGGGCACAAGAGATGGACCGGAAAGTCGAGGAAGCGCCTCAGCGTGAAGCTGCGGCATTCCAGCGGTCTCCCAATGCCTTGACGGGAAGCGCCACGCTGCTGTCGTCTTCGCTTGCCAATGCGCTCTGGGTCATGGAAACCGACGATGCGGGCTCCGCAAACGTCGACACGCAAGGCCGATCCGCCCCCCAGGACTGGGTCGAAGGCCGCTATCAGGAATTCGCCGAATTCTAAGACATCCCGCTACGCCGTTCGGGCGGGCGTGACTTCCACCGTGACATGCGACAGATCCCGAATGCCCCGGAGCTTATCCTTGTAGAAGGACGGCGCCTGGGGTTTTGGCGTGACCAGCGCGACGATCGCCGCATGGTGTCCCGGACCAAGCTGCCAGACATGCAGGTCCGAAATCCTGTCCTCCTCCGTCTCGACGGTCCGACGGATCCTGCCGGCCAGTTCCGCGTCATCCGGTTGCGCGTCCAGCAACACCGTCGCGGTCGCGCGGATGAGCCCCCAGGACCAGCGCGCGATCACCAGACCGCCGACGACGCCCATGACCGGATCCAGCCAGGCCCAGCCATAGGACCGGCCGAGAATGAGCGCGACGATCGCCAGAACCGAAGTCAGCGCGTCGGCAAGGACATGCAGATAGGCGGCGCGCAGATTGTGGTCCTTGGCAGCCCCGTGCGCATGGGCGCCGTGATGACCGTGGTGTCCATGATGGCCGCCATGATGATGACCGCCGTCATGTGCATGGCCGCCGTGATGAGACCGGCCATGATCCTCCCGCAGCAGCCAGGCGCTGAGCAGGTTGACCGCCAGCCCGGCCACGGCGACGAAGATCGCCTGGTCGAAATCGATCGCCACCGGATTGGCGAGGCGGACAAAGCTTTCCCAGGCGATCAGCAGCGCGATCAGGGCGAGCACGATGGCGCTCGCGAAGCCGGCGAGATCGCCGAGCTTGCCGGTGCCGAACGTGTAGCGCGGATTGCGGGCCTGGCGGCGGGCATAGAGATAGGCGAGCGCTGCAATCAGCATGGCGCCGGCATGGGTGGACATGTGCCAGCCGTCGGCGGTCAGCGCCATCGAGCCGAAGATCGAGCCGGCGACGATTTCCGCCACCATCATCGTCGCCGTCAGCGCGATCACCAGCCAGACCTTGCGCTCGTTGCGCTCATGGTCGGCGCCCAGAAAAACGTGCTCATGCTTCAGCTCCTCGATGGATTGGGGCATGGTCTTCTCCTTCGTCTCGATCAGCGGATATAGGTGCGGAGCGCATCGGCGAGTTCGTCCACCGCCTGCGCCCTCTGTTTCTCGTCATCGGCATGCAGGACATGCTCGCGCAGATGATCCTCCATGACTTCACCGGTAAGCCCGGAAAGCGCGCCACGGATCGATGCGAGCAATTGCAGCACCTCGCCGCAGGGCGCCTCGGCTTCCAGCGCCCGCTCGACCGCCTCCATCTGCCCCTTCAGCCGGCGCACCCGCGCCAGAAGCTTTGCCTGTTCCCGAATGGTATGCGCCACGAGCGTCTCCATGTAATATAGGGGGGTACCCTATATCTCTGCGCACCGCCGATACAAGTGGAATCCGAAAGCTCCGTGCAGGTTTCGGGACCTAAGCCGCTAGTGGTCTCACACGGGGAGAGTCGCGATGACGACAATTGGAAGCACCAATCCTTATTACGCATCTCTTTACGGTATCCTTGGCAAGAACGGCGGCGACAAGAATGCTTCGGGGAATGCCAACGACTACGCGGCGCCGCGGCAGTCGGTCTCGGGCGGCATAACCGGCAGCGATACGGTGTTCGGCGCAAAGCTGGCAGATAGCCTGTGGACGATGGAAAGCCAGGGCGCCGAGGTCGATCAGGACGCCGGCGACACCTGGCTCGGCGAGGCACCGTCGACGAGATACGAGGACGAGTTCATGGATCTCGCCAAGAAGACCCTGGCCGAGCGCATCCGCGAACAGTATCTCAAGGACAAGGATCTTACCGAAGACGATCTCAAGACCATGTCGGCGGAAGACCGCGAGGCGATCGAGGCGGATATCCGCAAGGCGATCCTCGAGGCCATGGGCGTCAACGGTCAGAAGCAGGAAACCGCGATGGACATGGGCGGCGACCCTGCTGCACTGGCACAGGGCAACGCGCAGAAGCAGCAGTTGCAGAACGGCACCGAGGACGATCCGCTGTTCTCCATGTAAGGTTATAAAGCTTTCGGCGGCTGCGGCCTTGTCAGTCAGGGCTGTAGCCGTTTTACGTTGGGCGATCGGCGCCATGCCCCGCTTGCCTTCATGCCGGTGACTGACTAAATAATTCCTCCAGTGACTAGAGCTTCAAGAGGAATTTTCAGCCATGCTGTCGATCGGCGATCTTTCGAAACGCACCGGCGTCAAGGTGCCGACCATCCGCTATTACGAGCAGATGGGCCTGATCGAAGCGGCCGAGCGTTCGGAGGGCAACCAGCGGCGTTATGAGCGGCACGACCTCGAGCGGCTCGCCTTCATCCGCCATGCCCGCGACCTCGGCCTCGATATTCCGGCGATCCGCGAACTGATCGCGCTCAGCCAGCACCCCGACCTCCCTTGCGTCAACGCCGACAGGATCGCCGCCGATCATCTGATCGCCGTCCGTGAAAAGATCGAAAAACTGAAGAAGCTGGAACACGAACTCGAACGGATCATCTCACACTGCGACGGCCATTCGATCGAGGATTGTTATGTGATCCGGGCGCTATCCGACCACGGGCTGTGCGAGGGGGAGCATTGAGAGCGGGTCAGAGGCGTTCTTCGAGAATCTCGGTGGTCGCCAAGCGACCATTGTAGAAGAAGCCCAGAATGACGACCCGCTCCTCCTGAACGACGAAGGCGATGCTGAGGCTGCGACGATAACCGATGATCCGCAGCCCCGGAACAGGTCCTTCGCGGACAGTCCCCCGCTCGGGAAATTCGGCCATGTCCTCAATGAATTTGCGAATGCCGACAACGTAATTCCAGGCGACGGGCGGACCGGCCCGATCGGCGATGTAGTCATATAGCGCGTCGAGTTCTTCCTCAGCCTTTTCGTGAATGATGATCGTGCGCCGCATCGCCTATTTGGCTTTCGCCACGCGAGCGTGATGCTTGGCTTCAAGCCGAGCGAAAGCGGTATCGAGCGGCACGCCTTTCGAAGCATCCGCCTGCAACTCCTCGAACCGCGAGGGAATTTCGTTGCGAAGCCACTTATCTCGAGCCTCTTCGAAATCCTCGAGCATGCGCAGACCGGCGCGTACCACTTCGCTCGCGTTGTTATAACGTCCCGACTCCAGTTGCTTCTTGATAAAGCGCTCATAGTGGTCATTCAGTGCTATGCTGGCCATCGTGTTTTACACTCCTACGGACAGCGAGAATGTAACATCTATTGTTATTATATGATACCTAGCTGTTGCCAGTATGGGCCATGCCCTGCCAGTCTAATAACCTGGATTCAACCAGTGACCGGGGCATGGCGGAGGCGATCATGGCGGCGGCCAACCGTTTCGCGGATGGCGCTTGACAAGATTTGAGATCGGGAGCATCTAGGCGCCATGATCAACACGCGCACAACCATCGCCTGCTCGTATTTTTGGGCCTTCCTTTAAAGGGCGGCTCGACAGATCACCATGTCAACAAGCCGCCGTCAGGCGGCTTTGTTGTTTCAAACGGCACCTGACGGCGAGAAGACCGAAAAAGGATGCCGGAAATGACTGAAGATACCGATATTACCCTGCCTCGCCCGTCGGTCGTGACGATCCGCAGCGCGAAATCACGCGATCTGCCGGAACTCAACGAGATGATCGCGCTGCTTGCCGCGCATCACAACGATCCCGCCGGCATCACCCCCGAAAAACTCGAGCGCGACCTGTTCGGCGCGATGCCGTGGATCAGCGCGCTTGTCGCCGATACCGGCTCGGAGCTGATCGGCTACGCCATTCTCGTGCCGCTCTACCGGGCGCAGGAAGGCACCCGTGGCATGGACCTGCACCATCTCTTCGTGCGCGACGGGCATCGCGGCCACGGCATCGGTCAGCACCTGGTCACGCGTGCCCGCGAGATCGCCAAGAATGCCGGCTGCGACTATCTTTCGGTCAGCGCCGCCACCGGCAATTTCGCCGCCCACCGCTTCTACGAACACATGGATTTCAAGCCGCGCCCGGTCACCGGCATGCGCTATACGCAGGCGCTGGCGTAGAATCTGCGGCCGAGGCCTATCCGGCGGCCTTGGCCAGGATTCTCAGATAATCGTCGACCGCCTCGTGGAAGGCGGTCCCAAGACCAGTGACGGTCTTGGCGTGAAAGCCGACGAGATCGGCAATGCCCGCGATATGACCAACGAAGATTTCGTCTTCGGCATCAAATTCGATGACGGCGGAATGGCCTTTGTATTCCCGTAGGTCCATGGCTTCGTTCCCGAACTCGTTCATCATTCCGGAAAACGGCTGAGATGTTCGTGAATGATCTTCCACTCCGAACCCTCCCTGCGTAGCACGGTCGTACCGCGCCCCTCCCCTTCGAAGGTCTTGCCGTCGATATCCGCTTTCCACCGGAAGCGATAGGTGCAACTCGCGGCCTCAGCGCCTACTGCAATCCACTCCACGTCCTCCAGCCAATAGATTTCATTCTGGAGGTTTTTCCAGGTTTCCTCGAATGCGGCCCGTATTTCCGCAATTCCGCGATGGGTGCCGTCCGTGAACCAAAAGGTCGCGTCGCGCGAGATCAGCGGTTCAACGTCGTCGAAGCGGCGAAGATTGATCTTCGTCTCGTAGAGTTTCATGTGATCCTGCGGACCCATAGTGTACTCCCTTATCTCGCCGGCACCGCCTTCAGATAGGCGGCGATTGCCTCAAGATCGCCTTTCGGCAGATGCGCGAGGTTCTGCTGCACTTCGACCATGGAGCCACCGACGGTGTCGAAATCCGGGGTGAAGCCGGTTTCGAGGTAACCGGCGATGTCGCTCTCGCTCCAGGAGCCGACATCCTTCGAGCCCGGCGTGATGTTGGGGATGGTTCCCTTGCCTTCCGGGTTGGGGCCGCCGGCGAGCCAGCGGTCGGGGAGAAAACCGCCCGTCGCGTCGCGCGGCGTGTGACATTCGCCGCAATGGCCGGGACCTTCGACCAGGAACTGGCCGCGCTTGACCTTGTCGTCGGCAGAGGCAAGCTGCACCCGCGGCTGATCGTTGAAATAGAGGAGTTTCCAGCCGCCGACCGCCAGCCGGATATTATAGGGGAACGGCAGTTCGTGCGGCGGCGCGACATTGGTGCTCGCCGGCAGGGTCTTCAGGTACCCGAAGAGATCGTTGATGTCCCTGGCCGAGAGCCTCGAATAGGAGCCGTAGGGGAAGGACGGGAAGAGGTGTTCGCCGTCCGGCCCCACCCCGCGGGTCGTGGCATTGCCGAACTGCGCCAAGGTCCAGTTGCCGATGCCGGCATTCGGATCGGGCGAGATGTTGGGAATATGGAATGTCCCGAACGGGCTCGGCAGCGCCCTGCCGCCGGATAGAACCTTCAGCGCGTCGCCGGTGGCGCCGGTCGCGGTATGACAGCTCGAACAGCCGCCGGCCCAGAAGAGCTGTTCGCCCTTGGCAAGATCCGGCGCGCCGAGGCCCGCCCAATGGGAATCCGGATAGGGATCGGGCTTGGTCAGCGCCCAGGCCGTGGCAGCACCCGCGGCGATCACCACGACGCCCGCCGCCAGGATTTTGGACCATATCGAGGCCATCGCCTTCCTCCAGCGTTACGAGATCATACCAGGACGGCCGCAGAAGGCTGCGGCCGTCCCATATGCCAAGACAGGGCAGCGATCACTTCAGGCGGAAGTTCTGATGGCAGGTATTGCAGTTGCCGCCGAGCGTCTGCAGGGCCTTGCCGACGGCGGCCTGGTCCGCCGGCATGGACGCCAGAAGCGCCTCCGCGTCGGAACCGAGCTTCTGCGCGTTCCCACGGAATTCGGCGTTCTTTTCCCAGATGGCTGGTGCCGCCTTGGTCTTGTCGCCGGTCTCGGAGCCTGCCGGAAACTGATCCGGGAAGGCCTTGATATTGGTGCTGATCGTGGTCAGCGCCGTGCGCACGGCAGCCTGGTCATAGGGCTTTTCGCCCTTGGCGATCCCGCCGAGCGCGCCGGCTGCACCGCCGATACCCTTCATCAGCGCCTGGCGCTTGGTAATCGGCGTTTCCTGTGCGGTCACGGCCGTAAAGCCAAGACAGAGTACGGCCGCGGCGGCGGCAATCAGTTTAAGCTTCATCCATTCCTCTCCTCATCGAGCCGGTCATGCCGGCGCATTTTAGCAACCTCATGATTGCCGGCTTATGCGTTTGAAAAAAGTAACTTTTCTGTCATGAGGCCGCGAGCGCTCCGCCCTGTTGCCGGGCAGGCACGGAATGTGAAGGAGATATGTCTCGCCGAGACTGCTCAAGCCGTCCTTCAGGCCGTCACCCCTTCCCAGAGCGTCAGCATGGAAACGGCAAGCAACAGGAGGCCGGCGATCCGCCCGACCCAGATCGTCGCGCTGCCATTGCCGACCAGGAATTGTCGCGCGTGGCCGGCGGCGACGGCGAGGCCGCCGTAGATCGCGAGTTGGGTCCCAGCCGTCATCGCCGCCATGATCGTCGCCTGCGGGGCGAGCGGCCCGAAATCCGGCCGCAGGAACTGCGGATAGACGGCGAGCATGAACAGATAGGCCTTGGGATTGATGAGGCAGGTGACCGCGCCGCGCCGGAACGCTTCCCAGTTCGACCGCGTGTCCGCCGGGCCGACATGATCGACGGTGATCGAACTGCGGATCAGGCTGACGCCGATCCAGGCCATGTAGAGCGCGCCGGCGATCAGCAGCGGCTTGAACAGGACCGGCATCAGGCTTGCGAGCAGGCCGACGCCGACCGCGCCATAAAGCGAGTGCACCAGCCCGCCGGCGATGATGCCGGCGGTGGCGGCAAGCCCCGCCGTGCGGCCGCGGGTCAGCGAATTGGCGAGCACGAAGATCATGTCCATGCCCGGCACGACGATGATGCCGAACAGGAGGGTGAAAAAGAGCCAGAGATTTTCGGTGTAAGTCATGTCAGTTTCTTGAGCCTCGCAATGTCGGCTTCGAATGCCGAAGCCTTGTTTTTCAACCGGATATGCGGTCCTATACGGCAGCCCAACTGACAGCGTATTGTCAGTAGCGATCGTCTGACCACAAGGAAAACCGGCATGCGCAAGGCCTCGCGCCTGTTCGAGATCATCCAGATCCTGCGGCTCGCCAAAAAGCCGGTGACGGCGGCGGAGATCGCGGCGCAGCTGGAAGTCACCGTCCGTTCCATTTACCGGGATATCGCGGCGCTGCAGGCGATGCGGGTGCCGATCGAGGGCGGGCGCGGCATCGGTTATATCCTGCGCCCCGGCTTCACGCTGCCGCCGCTGATGCTGTCGATCGAGGAGACGGAAGCGATCGTGCTGGCCTTGGCGCTGCTGGAGCGGACCGGCGACACCGAGCTCCGGCAGGCCGCCAAGCAGGTGAACCGCAAGATCGCCGCCGTGGTGCCGGCGCCGCTTGCCGGGACGTTTTCCGCCAATGCGCTGCATGCCTGGGGTTCGGTCGCGCCGGTGCCGGACGCGCTGGACCTTGCGATGGTGCGCCGGGCGATCCGCGACGAACAGAAGCTGGCGCTCGACTACCGCGACGAATATGCCCGGGCCACGGAACGGACGATCCGGCCGGTGGCGCTGATCTATTATTCGCAGACAGCCAATATCGTCGCCTGGTGCGAGCTCCGGCAGGCGATCCGCAATTTCCGCGCCGACCGGGTGGAGCATTGCGAACTGGCGGATGGCTTCTTCCGCGGCGAAGGCGAGAAACTGCGGTCGCTCTGGGTTCAGGGCTGGACCAGCCCGCCGATGTGACCGCCCCGTGACTTTCGCCCCTCTCCTGACAGCCGGCGGCTTTGTCCCTATGGTGCGCCCGCTTCGTCAGGAAACAGCAGGACATGGGAGACATCGAATGCGTAGGGCCATCATCGTCTGGGGCGGATCGAAAATCCATGAGCCGGAGCAATGCGCAGGCATTACCGGCGAGATCCTTCGGGAGGACGGTTTTGCGGTCGAGATCACCGGCGATCTCGGCATCTTCGGCTCCCAGACCATCGCCGCTGCCGACCTGCTGGTGCCGATCATCACCGGCGAAAAGCTGGAAAGGGTGGATGCCAATGCGCTTGTCGAGGCGGTGCGCGGCGGGCTCGGGCTTGGCGGCCACCACGGGGCGCTTGCAACCTCCTTCAAGGAGAGTGCTGCCTTCCGTTATCTTGCCGGGGTCACCTGGGCGGCGCATCCTGGCAATATCATCGACTACCGCGTCAACGTCACTCGCCCCAACGACCCGGTGATGCAGGGCATAGCCGATTTCGACTACCGGTCTGAGCAGTATTACCTGCATTACGATCCGTCAGTCGAAATCCTCGCGACGACGACTTTTTCCGGCGAATATGACGAGGCGGTGCGCAACGTGACGATGCCCGTCGTCTTCAAGCGCCATTTCGGCAAGGGACGGATTTTCTATTCGGCACTTGGCCATGTAGCGGCCGAATTCGACCATCCGCAGATGCGCAGCATCCTGCGGCGCGGGCTTTCCTGGGCGGCGCGCGGCTGAGCCTAGAGAGCGAGGGTACGGCTTTCCTCGCGGCCGTGGCCGATGATCTCGATACGGTCGGCAAAGATCTCGATGACGGCAAACGCGTTTTCCGCCTGCGTATCGACCATGCCCTTGAAGTTCACATACCAGGTGTTTCCGGCCCGGCCGAGATTGCCCACGTGGTTATGGCCGTTCAGATAGGCGATCACATTGCCCGAACGGGCGAAAAGAGCGGTCAGCCGCTTGGCACCCCAGAGATTGTGCTCGTTTTCTGGGTAAAGCGGATAGTGGCCCATGACCACGACCTTCTCGTCCGCAGCGCTTGCCCGCTCCAGCACCGCCTCCAGCCAGGCGAACTGGTCGTCGCCGATGCCGCCGTTCCATTCCTTGGCGTTGATCGCGCCTTCGCCCAGCAATGTTTCCAGCCGCTGCTGCGCCAACGTGTGGCGCGGGTGGCCTTCCGGGGTGGAAAACAGGCTGATCTCGTTGCCGTCGATCACCACGAAGCGAACACCGCCGCGGGCAAAATCGTGCCAGGCGGCCGGCATGCCGAGCCGTTTGTGGACATCGCCGAGCTGCGCTGGCGCGACGAAGAAATCGTGATTGCCCGGCATCAGAAAACTTTCGTGGCGCAGGCCCTGATAGACAGCAAGCACCGGATCGTAGCTCTCCCAGCCCCGATCGATGAGATCGCCCAGCGTCACCACGAAGGACAGATCCTCGCCGTTCAGCACGCCGATCGCCTGGCGCAGCTTGTCGAGGCTGTTGGCGTAATAACGGTCCATCTCCAGCCATGGCGGCAGGTCGGCATATTGCGGATCGGCGATCACGCCGAAGCGGAGAAGCGGTTTTTCGTGGGGCATTTCGCGGAGTTAGCCGGTGGCTGTGACAGGCGTGTGACGATTGGGGCGTGGCGAGGGCTCGTGGGCACAGATCTTTCCAGCATGTACCGACAACGGATCTCCTCACAGTGGAATATCGAAAAACAGCAGGCCGAACTTGTCGAGCGGCAGTTGCGCCGCCACTTGACCTTGCTGGTCCAGCACCGCCGTTGGTCCCCAAGCAATCCGGCCATTGCGCTCGCCGGTCACGTCCGAAGACACGAGCCAAAGGCCAGTCTCGCGGCATCTTTCACCTCGGATGGCATTGTGCTGATCCCGGTAGATTTCGGCTTTCTCCCGCGGCATCATGTTGTTGGCGAGGCAGACGATGAGCGACGCGCCGAGATCGGCCACCTCGCGCGCCACGTCGGAAAAATTGGTGTCGTAACAGATGTTGATGCCGAAACGCAGGCCGTCGACATCGAACATGGCAGGATCGGTGCCGGCATCGAATGCCCCTTCGCCCCTGAGGAGATGGCGTTTGCGATACCGCCCGACGAGCCTGCCGCACGCAATCACTACGGCCGCGTTGAACAGCCGCCCGCCCTCCGCCTCGATCAGGCCGAGTGCGATGATCGGCCCGGATTTTGGAAACCGGTCAAGTATGGCCTTGAAGGCGGGTGAAGACAGGTCGAGGGCCACGCGCCGGGCGGCATCGGCATCGGTCAGATAACCTTGGAGAAATCCTTCGGGAAAACACAGCAGGCGTGCCCCGCCAGCCTCAGCCTGTCGTGCCACCTCGTTGACGCAGGTCAGAGCCGCAGCGATATCGTCCCGATATTCGGCCGTCTGGGCTGCAGCTATGCGAACGGTCTTCAGCATGGATCCAGGCTTCCGAAGACCTTAGCAAACATGGCTTCAAACCATGTGCCCGGATTCGGGGCTCTAGTTCAAGCGATCACCGTGCCCTGATGAAAGACGATCTTCCAGCCGGTCGCAGTGCTCCTCCAGAACGTGGACCGCCGGCTGAGGCGGTCGGGTTCTTCCAGAACATAGGACAGATGGTAGAGGTCGTCGGCGAGGCGGCTGATGGTGAAATCCCGGCAGAGCCAGTCGTGGGGCTCCGGCTCGCGGTATCGTTCGAGAAGGTTGGCGATGACGAATTCGCGTCGGTAGACTTTGCCGCTGGCGCCGATTTCCCAGAAGGCTTCATCGGTCATGGCTTCCAGCGCCTCGCGACTGGTGCCTAATTCGCGACGATGGAAGATCGGCTCGCGGGCGGCGAGCTCTGCCAGGATCATCTCTATCGATTGCTCGTCCATATCCTGCTTCCCTCCTATTTTCGCGCCGATGACCGAGTTCAAAAACAAAAAACACCCGGCGCCTTTGCGACACCGGGTGGGATCCTCGGGTTAAACCCGAGGATGACGGCGGTTGGCCGGATTATTTCGTGGCGGCTTCGTAGCGCTCGAGGACGTAGTCCCAGTTGATCAGGCTGTCGACGAAGGCTTCGAGGTATTTCGGGCGGGCGTTGCGGTAGTCGATGTAATAGGAATGTTCCCAGACGTCGACGCCGAGGATCGGCTCGGCACCGTGAACCAGCGGGTTCTCGCCGTTCGGGGTCTTGGAGATGACGAGCTTGCCGTCTTTCACCGAAACCCAGGCCCAGCCGGAGCCGAACTGGGTCGTGCCGGCGGCGATCAGGTCAGCCTTGAACTTGTCGTAGCCGCCGAGATCGGAGGCGACTGCTGCTTCGAGCTTGCCCGGCAGCTTGGTGCCGCCGCCGCCCTTCTTCATCCACTTCCAGAAATGCACGTGGTTGTAATGCTGGGCGGCATTGTTGAAGAGGCCCTGGTTGGTGCCGAAGGACTTCTTGACGACTTCCTCGAGCGACAGATCGGCCATGCCGGCTTCGGCAGCAAGCTTGTTGCCGTTGTCGACATAAGCCTTGTGGTGCTTGTCGTGGTGGAATTCGAGCGTCTCTTTCGACATGAAGGGCGAAAGAGCTTCGTAGTCGTAGGGGAGTTCGGGAAGTTCGAAGGCCATTGGTCTACTCCTTGTTCGATAGCTACCTGGGTTCGGCAGATACCTGGGCATAGCGTCGTGCGGGAACATAGGAGCGGAGGGGCCAAGAGGCAACGGTGAACTTGCCAAAAATCAAGCCGATTGGGTCAAGAACTTGCGGAAATTTCGAGATACAAGAAACGGGCCAGATCACGATTCGGAGCCCGTTCGATGAAGACCACTTCCGCTCTCGCAGCCGCCCTCCTCGCATCCAGCGTCACCGTCGCGCACGCCTCCTCGGACGACGCATGGTCCGGTTTCCAGGCCGAGGTCGCCAAGGCTTGCGTGACCGCCGCCAAGGGGCTGATCGAGAACGGCAAGGCGCTCGTCGATCCCTTCGGCAGCCAGAGCTACGGGCTGGCCGTCGTCTCCGGCAAGGCGGTCGGCGCCAAGGTGACGATCAGCACCCTCTGCGCCTTCGACAAGAAAACCCGCAAGGCCGAGATCGGCGGCGAAATCTCCGCCGACAAGCTGACGGTGAAGACGGGGAAGTAGTTCGCGGCCATGCCCGTCCGGCTCTCCGCCGGCATCAGGTACAGGTCCAAAGACGATGCGATCCCTTGTCGGGTCGATGCAACCCTGCATCCAACCGTCGGAGGTCGTTCTGCTTTTTCGAATAACTGAGGCGAAATCCTCTGGTCTGCCCGACGGTAAAACGGGAACCTTTCTTCGCGCCTGCGAATTGAAAGCAAACGCCCTTGGCAAAGAGGAGGCTGCATGTCGTTCGACTTCCTGACGTCCGATTTCCTGATCTTCGTCGCCATCGGCTTTTTCGCACAGATCGTCGACGGGGCGCTCGGCATGGCTTTCGGGGTGCTGACGACGACCAGCCTACTTGCCGTCGGCGTGGCGCCCGCGGCGGCAAGCGCCATGACCCACGTGACCGAGTGTTTCACCACCGCGGCCTCGGGATTGTCGCATCTCTATAACCGCAATGTCGATTGGCGGCTGGTGGCAAGGCTTGCACCGGCTGGCATGGTCGGCGGGGCGATCGGCGCCTACGTCCTGTCGAATATCGACGGCAAGGCGATCGAACCCTTCGTCTCCGCCTATCTGATCGCCGTCGGCCTGTTCATCCTCTACAAGGCCTTTCAACCGAAATGGCCGCGCGACGTGCGCGACTGGATCGTGCCCTTTGTGGGCGGCGGGGGCGGGCTGCTCGATGCGATGGGCGGCGGCGGATGGGGACCGATCGTGACGAGCTCGCTGCTCGGCCGTGGCCACGATCCCAAAAAGGTGATCGGCTCCACGAACCTGACCGAATTTTCCGTCACCACGGTGATTTCCGCAACCTTCATCGTGGCGCTCGGCTGGTCGGAACTCTCCTCCGCCCTCGGCCTCATCCTCGGCGGCATTCTGGCGGCGCCGATCGGCGCCTTCATCGTCCGCTACCTGCCGGTCAAACCCCTGATGATCGCCGTCTCGATGATCATCATCGGCACGGCTGCGGTCAGGCTTGTGTGAGGAGGCATGGCGGGGCAGCAGACGCGGGATTGCCTGCAGCACCGTGCTTCCAACGGCAATAAAGCCGGCAGCGAAATAGCGCGCCTTGCCCGATTGTGATAGGCTTGCCCGCGAACAGGAACCGACCGATGCGCCCGAACCGATCGATTACCATCTCCCTGCCGGAAGACATGGCCGAACTCGTCCAGAAGAAGGTCGCATCCGGCGAATTTGCCGACGAGAGCGAGGTCATCGCCGAAGGATTGCGGTATCTGGCGGATCACGATGCGGGAATAGAGAGCTGGCTGCGGGACGAGGTCGTGCCGGCGCTGAGAGCGCATGACGCCGATCCCAGCAGGGGGCGCACAATCGAAGAGACGAGAAAAGAACTTGAAGACTACATGCGGACCAAGGATCGAAGATCGATCGGTGCATGAAATATTCAGTCATCCTCTCCTTGGAAGCTCGTCTGGATCTGGCTGATCTGTTCGATTACCTCTCAGGCAAGACCGGAGATGATTTCGCGCGTGCTTACATCCGCAGGATCATGGACCATTGCAATGGCTTCAGCACTCTCCCCAAGCGGGGAACCCTCCGCAACGACATAGAGCCGGGCTTGAGGCTCGTGGGGTACCGCCGAAAAGCAACCATCGCCTTTCGCGTGGATGAGAATACCGTCACGATTGCTCGTATTCTTTATGGTGGCAAAAGCCTCACCGGCGCGGACGACATCGAGGACGACGAATTCTGACTTGTCCCCTGTGTCGCACGCCGCCGCCTGGAGGTTTCAGGCCTCGTCGCCGGGGGAGCGGGCCCAGTCCATGTAGAGTTCCAGCGCCTTGCGGGCGACCGGGCCTTCCTGGAGCTGGCGTTCCTCGAAGCGGTTGACCGGGACGATCTTGGAATAGTTGCCGGAGGTGAAGATCTCGTCGGCATCCATGAAATCCGCGACCGTCAGCGTCGTCTCGCGCACGTCGAACCCGCCGCGGCGCAGCAGGTTGATGACCCGCGCACGGGTGATGCCGGCAAGGAAGGTGCCGTTGGCGATCGGCGTCATGATCACTCCGTCCTTGACCATGAAGATGTTCGAGGAGGCGGTCTCGGCGACATTGCCGTTCATGTCGCGGGCGAGCGCATTGTCGAAGCCGCGGCCGCGGGCTTCCATGATCATGCGGCCGCTATTGGGATAAAGGCTGCCGGTCTTGGCGCCGGTCATCGCCACTTCCGGGTTCGGGCGGCGATAGGGCGAGACGGTGAGCGACGAGGGTTTGGCGGTCTGCATCGGCGCCTCGAACAGGCAGAGCGCGAAACGGGTCGATTCCGGGTCGGCGGTGACGACGCTGTAGGGCATGCCGTGTTCAGACCAGTACATCGGCTTGATGTAGATCGCCGTCTTGCCATCGAATTTCTTGATGCCTTCCCAGGCGAGCGCCTCGATCTCCTCGGGCTGCATCACCGGCTTCATGCCCATGTTCGTGGCCGACCGGTTGACGCGCTGGCAATGCAGGTCGATGTCCGGGGCAATGCCGTCGAACCAGCGGGCGCCGTCGAACACGGTGGAGCCGAGCCACATGGCATGCGAGGTGGGGCCGATCAGCTTCGGATTGCCCTCCAGCCATTCGCCATCCACGAACGTCCAGGTGGTGGTGCGGGGGGCGGTGTTGACGGACATGGTGATCTCCTCGGTCATTCTCGGGGTCATTCTGACGCTTCAAAATTGCGGGGTGAGTGAAGTCCGGGCTCGCGGCAGAGGTCAAGCGATAATATGAAATGGATCATCACAAAAATTGATATTTTTGCCCATGGAGACCAGGGTGTCGGAGTGCCATGTTCCATCGAAACGAACACTTGAGGAAGACGCTCATGGCATGGTCGGCGGAGCAATATGTGAAATTCGAGGACGAGCGGACGCGGCCGGCGCGCGATCTTCTGGCGCAGGTACCGCTCGGCTCGGTGGCCCATGCCTACGACCTCGGCTGCGGCCCGGGCAATTCGACGGAGCTGATCGCGGAACGTTTCGGGGCGGCCAATGTCGCCGGCCTCGACAGCGACGACAACATGCTGGCGGCGGCCCGCAAGCGCCTGCCCGGCACGCAATTCACCAAGGCCGATCTGAATACCTGGGTGCCGGATGAGCCGGCCGACCTGCTTTACGCCAATGCGGTCTTCCAGTGGGTGCCGGACCATATTTCCGTACTCGCCCGGCTTATGGACCACCTGAGGCCCGGCGGCGTGCTCGCGGTGCAGATGCCGGACAACCTCTCCGAACCCAGCCATGTGCTGATGGAGGAAACCGGTGCGGCCGGCCCGTGGAAGGCGGCCTTCGAAGGTGGCCGGGTGCGCCGCTCGGTGCTGCCGCCGCCCGGGGCGTATTTCGAGCGGCTGATGCCGAAATCCGCCCGGATCGACGTCTGGCACACGGTCTATTACCACCCGCTCGCCAATGCGCCCGCGATCGTCGAATGGGTCAGGGCGACCGGGCTGCGGCCCTATCTCGACGCCGCCGGCCCTGCCCATGCGGAAGCCTTTGCGGCCGACTACACCGCCCGCATCGCCGGGGCCTACCCGCCGATGGCCGACGGGCGGGCGCTGTTGCGCTTCCCGCGGTTCTTCATCATCGCGGTCAAGGCGTGAAGAGCGGCTTCAAGGGGTGCCCGGAGGCGGGGCCAGCGGGTTCTGCTGCTGGGGCGGCGTCGCTTCTATCCGGCCATTACCGGGGTCATTCATCCAACCGATACTCAATACACAGCCGATGAGGATCAACAGCACCGCGATAAAAAGCCAACGCATCAAATTCCTCCGCCGGCCATCAACCGGAATGCACCCGACCAAGGAAATCGCGGATGAGCGGTGCGACTTCGTCGAGATTGGTTTCCAGCAGCCAATGACCACCATCGAGAAGATGAAGTTCCGCCCTGGGCAGGTCGCGCAGAAAGGCGCGGGCGGATTTTTCCGGCATATAGCCGTCCTGTGGACCCCAGACGATCAGGGTGGGCGGCTGGCGGTCGCGCAGATATTGCTGATAACGCGGAAACCAGGCGACATTCTCGCGCAGCGCGGCGATGACATCGACGGCGATCTGCCGCCGCCGTTCGTCCATCAGGGCCCAATGCAGCTTCCAAAGGTCGGGCGAGATGCGCTCGGCGATCTCCGGCCGGACCTCGTTGAGGAACTCTTCCCTGAAACCCTCCTCGCTGACGGCGCCCGCGATCTCGCGGCGCCCCTCCTCGGTCGGGTTGCGCCAGAACTCCTGCAGGCCGGCATATTTGGGACCGAGCGCGTCCTCGTAGATATCGCCGTTCTGGACAATCAGCGCGGCGATCTTCTCGGGGCGCCGGATCGCCAGGCGAAGACCGATCTGCGACCCGAAATCGTGGAGGTAGAGCGCGAACCGATCGAGGCCGAGCGTCTGCGTGAACGTATCGAGAAAATCGGCAAAACCGTCGAAATCGTAGGCAAAGCCGGAGGGCGTGTCGGTATAGCCCGAGCCCGGAAAATCCGGCGCGACCAGATGCCAGCGATCGGCAAGCCGCGGCATCAACTCGCGGAACTCATAGGACGAGCACGGATAGCCGTGCGGCAGCAGAAGCACGGGCGCACCGGCCCTGCCCGCCTCCCGGTAAAACACCTTCATGCCTTTGAGATCGAGCCACTTGTGTTTCACCCGCACGCGATCTGGCGGGGCTTCGGTGGTCATATCCATGATCATCGCTCCTTGAACCGTCAGCTCTTCAAGAATGGTTCATGCTGGAAATGTTCCGTGACCATTTCGTGGCGCCAGGCCGACTTTCGTCCCGCGGACGGTGCCGGAAGGTCTCCTGCGTTCGTGGCCCGGGCCTCGGCCGCAGTGCAGCAAGACGGTTGACTCAGGCCTGATCGGCTTGCACTCTCGAACCTTGCCGTTTTGTCGTCCTGCCCGAAAAGCCGTTCGAAGCCATGCCGAAACAATCCACATTGTCGCTGACGCAGGATCTGGTCGATCTCTGCTTCCGCGAGGAAGCAGACCCTGGCCCACCCGCCACCTGGGAGCCGCTGACCGACGACGACTACATTCAGATCGCCGATCGCCTTGCGGCGGAAATCGGCGAGAATCCGCTCTGGGTCTTTGCCTATGGCTCGCTGATCTGGAAGCCGGGCTTCGACAGCATCGCCTGCCAGCGCGCCGCCGCGTTCGGCTGGCATCGCTCCTTTTCGCTGAGGATCGAGCGCGGCCGGGGCTCGCCGACACAGCCGGGGCTGATGATGATGCTGTCGCGCGGCGGCCGCTGCGACGGGGTGATCTACCGCGTGGCCGATGACGACAAACGCGTCCAGATCGAAAAAGCGCTGCGCCGTGAGGTCAGCCATCGCGACAGCCTCACCTCGTTCCGCTGGCTGCCGGTCCGGACCCAGGCCGGTGAGACCGTGCGGGCGCTGACCTTCTGGGTCGGCGGCACCAGCAAACGCATCATCCGGCCGCTTCTGCCGCTCGACGAGGTCGCAAAGGTTCTGGCCCGCGCCTGCGGGCATCGGGGATCGTGTGCCGAATATCTCTACAATACCGTCGTGCATCTCGCCGAATTCGGCATCAACGACCGCAATCTCTGGCGGCTGCAGGAAATGGTGGCGAAGGAAATTCGCAGGATGCATGTGCGGGAGGCGGTTGAGGCGGTCAGCGTGGTGGCGTGAGCCGAGAGGCGGTGCCGTCTTGCTCGGCAGCAGACGGTTGGAATCGTGCCTCAGCACAAAACCGATTGCAAAAAGCAATCGGCTGAGTTATCCGTAAACCAGTTTCACTTCGCAATCGGTTATGGGAGACCGTCATGCGTCCGGTTCTGTATTCGCATCCATTTTCGTCTTACTGCCAGAAGGTGCTCACCGCGCTCTATGAGAACGGCACCGAGTTCGACACCCGCATGCTCGGGCCGGAGGATCCTTCGGCCTACGAGGACCTCTGCAGCATGTGGCCGGTGAAGCGTTTCCCGGTCCTGCTCGACGGGGAGAAACGGGTCTTCGAATCGTCGATCGTCATCGAATATCTGGATCTTCATTATCCCGGCCCGGTGAAGCTGATCCCCGACGATGCGGATGCGGCGCTCGATGTGCGGATGATGGACCGCTTCTTCGACAACTACATTTCCACCCCGCAGCAAAAGGTGGTCTTCAACGCCATCCGGCCGGAAGAGCACCGCGATCCATACGGCGTGCAGGAAGCGCTCGGCATGCTGGATGCCGCCTATGGCTGGCTGGACGAACGGATGGCGGGCCGGGAATGGGCGGCGGCCGATGCGTTCAGCCTGGCCGATTGCGCCGCGGCGCCTGCCCTCTTTTACGCGGACTGGACGCACCGGATCGGTGAGCAGTTTGCCAATGTGCGGGCCTATCGCAGCCGGCTGCTCGCCCGGCCGTCTTTTGCGCGTGCGGTGGACGAGGCCCGGCCCTACCGCCCGTTCTTCCCGCTCGGCGCGCCGGACAGGGACTAGGACGGGTCGGCTATCCGGGTGCCGACCCGGCCCAGCATTCCCCGCAACGGTCAGAACGTGCTCTCGGTCGCCAGGACGTGGCCGTTCATGGCAGCCCAGATCATCCGTACCTCGCGGCGAAGCACGGCGCTGGGACGAACGCCGCCATTGCCATAGTTCTTATATTTATCGCGGTAAGCTGCAATAAAGACTTCGACGGCCTCCACGACTTCCGCGTGCTGTTCCACGCGGCGGCGCAGCGCTTCCTTCTCCGCATGAAGGATTTCGAAGCTCTGGACGATAAGCCGCAGGTCTTCCAGCGGCACGTTTACGTGTGGGTACTCCGACGAATCGGCGATTACCTCCGCCCGCAGACGGGCGATGATGTCGTTCAGTTGGTCACTCATGCCGGGATTCTCCTGAACCCGGGATTTGGGTACGGAAATGGACCAAAGCAAGGCAAAACCGTGGCCCGAAAGACACGTTTGCCGATCAACACGACCGGAACGGTCTCTTAAAGTCGTGCCGCGAGGAAGTCGATATAGGTGCGGATGCGCAGGGCGAGGTGCTCGTGGCCGGCATAAACGGCATGGATTTCCTCGATGTCTTCCGGGTTGAAATCCTCCAGAACCGGCACGAGACGGCCGGCCTCGATATCCGGCTCCACATGGAAACGCCCGACGCGGCCGATGCCGAGGTGATCCAGGCAGAACTGCCGGATGATCGAGCCGTTGCTCGCCTTCAGGTTTCCGGAAACCGGCAACAGCTCCCGGCTGCCGGTTTTCGGATCACGAAAAGGCCAGCCTTCGACCGCCCGCCGGAAATTGAAATTGATGCAGTTGTGATGGATGAGCTCGGCCGGCATCTTCGGGACACCGTGACGCTCCAGATAACCCGGCGATGCGATCACCACTTGGCGGCTCTCGCCCAGCTTTCGCGCCATCAGGGACGAGTTGCGCATCGGCCCGTGGCGGATGGCGATATCGACCCGCTCGCGGATCAAATCGACGATGTCGTCGGTCAGCGTGATATCGAGCTGCACATCCGGGAAAAGCTGCTGGAATTCGCAGGTGAGCGGCAGGACATAACGTTCTCCGAAGCCGACCGAAGCGTTGATCGACAGCGGCCCGCGCGGCAGCGTCCGGCCGCCGCCGGAGACCATCTCTTCCGTATCGGCGATCTCGGCCAGTATGCGCTGCGCCCGCGCCAGATAGGTCTCCCCCTCCGGCGTCAGCTGCAGCATGCGGGTGGAACGGACCACAAGGCGCGTGCCGAGCCGATCCTCCAGCCGGGTCACGAGCTTGCTGACCGCGGACGGAGAGAGTTTCAGCTTTCGCCCCGCGGCGGAAAAGCTCTTCAGCTCGGCTGCCAGCGCAAAGACTTCCATTTCACCGGCGCGGTTATCCATTCCTCATCACCTGTGATTTCAATTCACAAATGATTATCCGCTTATGCGGCTACACAGGCAAGTCCGAGATGACGATATTGCGGTGCAGAAGGCCTCCTTGTCACCCAGGGCCCCCTCATCCGCCTGCCGGCACCTTCTCCCCGCTGAGGAGAAGAGGAGATGTCGTGACCATATCCGTTCCTCTTGGCCCTCGTGGAAAAGAAGAGCGGACCTGTTCGCGACTATTCCTCCGCGCTTATGGCGAGATGTGAACGGGACCGTACGGCATGCCTCTTCTCCCCGGGGAGAAGGTGCCGGCAGGCGGATGAGGGGGCTTCACCAACGATAATCAATTCCTTCCTCCCAGGGACAAGGACCCAAGCCAATGCCTCTCGCTCTCTACGCGCTGACGGCCGGTGCCTTCGGCATCGGGGTCACCGAATTCGTCATCATGGGCCTGCTGATCGACGTCAGCAAAGATCTCGGCGTGTCGATCTCGGCCGCCGGCCTCTTGATCTCCGGTTACGCGCTCGGCGTCGTCGCCGGCGCGCCCATTCTCGGCATGCTGACCGGCAAATGGTCGCGCAAGACCCTGCTGATGAGCCTGATGGTGGTGTTCACCGTCGGCAACCTCGCCTGTGCGCTGGCACCCGACTACTGGACGCTGATGGCCGCCCGGGTGCTCACCGCATTCGCGCATGCCTCGTTCTTCGGCGTCGGCTCGGTGGTCGCCACCAGCCTGGTTGCCCCGAACAAAAAGGCTTCGGCCATCGCCATCATGTTCACCGGCCTGACGGTCGCCAACATTCTCGGCGTGCCCTTCGGCACCTGGCTCGGCCAGGCCTTCGGCTGGCGCTCGACCTTCCTTGCGGTCACCCTGATCGGCATCGTCGCGCTCGCCGTCATCGCGCTCTTCGTTCCGAAGGACAAGGCCGCGGACAATCAGGAGGAAAGCTCGCAAGGCGCGCTTGCCGTGCTCGGCCGCCGCTCGGTCCTGCTCGGGCTCTTGATTACCGTGCTGAGTTGGGCCGGCGTGTTCGCGGGCTTCACCTACATCGCGCCGATCCTCACCGAGATCACCGGCTTTTCGGAAGCCGCGGTCTCGCCGATCCTGCTCGTCTTCGGCGGCGGTCTGGTGATCGGCAACCTTGCCGGCGGCTGGCTTGCCGACCGTCATCTGGTGCCGACCATCGTCGCCAGCCTCATCGCGCTCTCCGTCGTGCTGCTGGCATTGACGGCCGCGATCCACCAGCCGGTGCTCGCCGTCATCGCCATCGGCCTGTTCGGCGCCGCAGCCTTCGCCACCGTCTCGCCGTTGCAGATCTGGGTGCTGCAGAAGGCCGAAGGCGCCGGCCAGGGGCTTGCCTCGTCGTTCAACATCGCCGCCTTCAACCTCGGCAATGCGATCGGCGCCTGGCTCGGCGGCGTGGTCATCGACCATGGCCCCGGTCTCGGCTCGGTCACGCTGATCGCCGGCCTCGTGCCGCTTGCAGCGCTTGCCGTCGCCCTCTTCGCCATCCGGCTGGACAAGCGCGAAATCGCCATAAGCGGCAACCCCGCCCTCTCCTGCCCGGCCGAATAGTTTTCACACTCGAGGATCACGACCATGGAATACCGCAATCTCGGACAATCCGGCCTCAGGGTGCCGGTCCTAAGCTTCGGAGCCGGCACGTTCGGCGGCTCCGGCCCGCTGTTCAGCCACTGGGGCACGACCGACGTCGAAGAAGCCCGCCGCCTTGTCGACATTTGCCTCGAGGCCGGCGTCAACCTGTTCGATACGGCCGACGTCTATTCGGCCGGCGCTTCGGAAGAGGTGCTCGGTGAGGCGATCAAGGGCCGGCGGAGCGAGGTGCTGATCTCCACCAAGGCCAGCCTGCCGATCGGCGACGGGCCGAACGACTGGGGCTCGTCGCGATCCCGCCTGATCGGCGCGGTGGATGCGGCCCTGAAGCGGCTCGGCACCGATCATATCGATATCTTCCAGCTGCATGCCTTCGATGCCTCGACGCCGGTCGAAGAGGTCGTCTCGACGCTCGACCAGCTCGTGAAGGACGGCAAGCTGCGTTACATCGGCGTCTCGAACTTCTCCGGCTGGCAGATCATGAAGTCGCTCGCCGCCGCCGAGAAACATAGCTGGACGCGTTATGTCGTGAACCAGGTCTATTATTCGCTGGTCGGCCGCGACTACGAATGGGACCTGATGCCGCTGGGACAGGACCAGGGACTCTGCGCGCTGGTGTGGAGCCCGCTCGGCTGGGGACGCCTCACCGGCAAGATCAGCCGCGGCAAGCCGCTTCCGGAAGGCAGCCGGCTGCATGAGACGGCGGATTTCGGCCCGCCAGTCGAAGACGAGCTGCTCTACCGGGTTGTCGATGCGCTGCAGGTGGTGGCGGATGAGACGGGCAAGACGGTGCCGCAGGTGGCGATCAACTGGCTCACCAGCCGGCCGACCGTCTCCTCGGTAATCATAGGCGCCCGCAACGAGGAGCAGCTTCGCCAGAATCTGGGATCCGTCGGCTGGTCGCTGACTGCGGAACAGATCGGCAGGCTGGATGCGGCAAGCACTGTCACCGCCCCCTACCCGCACTTCCCCTATCGGCGCCAGGAAGGCTTTGCCCGCCTCAACCCGCCGCTTGCCGGTTGACGCCTGCTGAAATCAAGGTGGTTGATCCGCCACCGAATCGGTCCATGTAATACGGGCCTCATTTGGCCCGGCCGTATGCCGGGCTTCCCCATAGGAGTTCCATATGTTCACAGTCAGCGCCAACGGCGCCAACATTCCCGCCCTCGGTTTCGGCACGTTCCGCATGCCCGACGAGGACGTCGCCCGCGTGCTGCCGGAGGCCCTGAAGCTCGGTTTCCGCCATGTCGATACCGCGCAGATTTACAAGAACGAGGCAGCCGTCGGCGATGTGCTTTCGAAGTCCGGCATCCCCCGCGCCGACATCTTTCTCACCACCAAGGTCTGGGTCGACCGCATCGGCCATGCCGCCTTCCTCGCCTCGGTCGACGAGAGCCTGGCCAAGCTGAAGACCGACTATATCGACCTGCTTCTCCTCCACTGGCCGCAGAGCGAGATGCCGCTCGCCGACCGCATGGGCGCGCTGAACGCGCTCAAAGAGGCCGGCAAGGTGAAGAATATCGGCGTCTCCAATTTTTCCGTCGCGCTGATCGCCGAAGCGGTGAAGCTTTCGGATGCACCGCTTGCCACCAACCAGGTGGAATACCATCCCTATCTCGACCAGACGAAGGTTCTGGCCGAAGTCGCCAGGCACGGCATGTCGCTGACCGCCTATTACCTGATGGCGAACGGCGCAGTGCCCGGCGACGCGGTGCTGAAGGACATCGGCGCCAAGCACGGCAAGACGGCGGCGCAGGTGACGCTGCGCTGGGCGATCCAGCAGAAGGACGTGATCGCGCTTTCCAAGACCGCGACCGTTTCCCGCCTACCGGAAAATTTCGACGTGTTCGATTTCGCGCTGTCGGAGGACGAGATGCAGGCGATCCACGCACTCGCCAAGCCGACCGGCCGCATCGTCAGCCCGGGCCACCTGGCGCCGGAATGGGATCTTTGACGTTCGCCGACAAACTGACATGATGCGCCGGAAATCTCCGGCGCATTTTTCGTTTCCGAGGAAAGCCAATGACCGAGAGCAAAAAGCCTATGGTCCGCGACTCGCTGGCCATTGAGGATGATGCGCCGGATTTGACGGAAAGCCCGTGGGCGGAAAAGCTGACGGCGGCGCCAGTCATCCGCGGCCGTCCCAAAAGCGAGCAGACCAAGGTGTCGACAACGATCAGGTTGGACGCGGATGTGCTGGAAGGTTTCAGGGCCGCTGGACCGGGCTGGCAGTCCCGTATCAACGACGTCCTGAGGGAATGGCTTGCCAGGAGATGAGAAAGGCCGCCGGAAACATCCGGAGGCCTTCCTTGCTTACAGCCAGCCTCTCCGTTTGAAATACAGATAGGGCATGGCCATCGAGAAGATCATCAGCGCGATCGCGGCGTGATAGCCGTAGTGCCATTGCAGCTCCGGCTGATAGGCGAAGTTCATGCCGTAGATCGAGGCGACCAGCGTCGGCGGCAGGAAGACGACCGAGGCGACCGAGAAGATCTTGATGATCTGGTTCTGTTCGAGATTGATCAGCCCCAGCGTCGCGTCGAGCAGGAAATTGATCTTGCCGGACAGGAAAGCCGAGTGATCGCCGAGCGAGGTGGCGTCCCGCTGCAGCAGTTTCAGGCGCTGGCGCAATTCCTTCGACAGCTTGCGGTCGACTCCGTCGAGCGCTGCGTAATAGGCGACGACCCTGGAGACGCTGACGAGGCTTTCGCGTACGACGGTAATGAACTCGCCCTTCTGGCCGACCTCGCGGATGAGGTCCTGCAGGTCGCGGGTCTTCTTGTTGGCCTTGGCGGCCTTGGTCGAAAAGACTTCCTGGGAAATCTGGTCGATCTCGGTGCCGAGCCGTTCCAGCGTATCGGCCATGCGGTCGATGATCGCCTCGATCAGCCCGGTCATAATCAGTTCGCCGTAACCGCAATGCAGGCCGGCGCCGTTCGGCTTGCGGGCGCGCGCCATGAAGGCATCGAAGGGGCGCGGCTCGGCATAACGAACGGTGACCAGGACCTGACCCTTGACGATGAAGGTGACGGGGACCTTCCGCGGCGTGCCGGCGTCGGGCCTGGTCAGCACCGTCATGGTCATGAACTCGGCGCCGTCCTCCTGGTAGAGGCGGGCGGAGAGTTCGATATCCTCCATCTCGTCGATGGTCGGCACGGTGATGCCGACGCGCTCGCCGACGATGCGTTCCTCGTCGGGTGTGGGGCTGACGAGGTCGTACCAGACGACTGCAGGGGTTGCGAGGGCGGGCGTGACCGGTGCCGACGGATCGGTAGCGACCGGCGCTACGGCAACGGCCGGCACATCGGAAGCGACGGAAACAAGGCGATCAAGGTCGTAGGCATGGATGCGCAGCATGACGGCTCCTTTTTCGGACCATCGGTCCCTTCGGAGCGCGCATCCTTTCAAGCAAGGACTAGAGCCCCGGAGGAACGGGTCGGTATGATGACGTCGAACTTCGACTGTCGGGGTTCATCTCAATTGTCCTTTGAAAGAGTGGCACCCGGTCGGGCGTCACTTCGCTTTTGCAAATGTGCCTTAGAGGATGAAAAGTCAATGGCTTTTCTGTCGCAGCCGAGCCCAAAACAACTGCCGCCGCTTCGGGCCGGATAACCGGCAAACCGAGCGATCGGCCGGGTCATCTGGTGATCCGGAAGCCGACCGGCTTTTCCGCGAGCGTCGCCGGTTGTCGCTCCGCACCGGAGACCGAAGCGCCGGGCGGACCGTGCCGAAAACGCTCGAGCATTTGCGATATGCAGGCGGTTGACCCCGCGAGCAGAGCAAGGACGGAGCCATCCGGCTCGTTGCGGACCCAGCCCGTCAAACCCAGCCGTTCCGCCTCCTCGCGGGTCCAGGCACGGAAACCGACGCCTTGCACCCTTCCCGTTATCCGCACCATGGCGGCCTCTTCATCATCGGACATGGCAACCTCCCATCTTGGGGCCACTCTCTCATTGACATGGAGAGCGCGAAACCGAGGACAAGCCTGCAAGGGTGCCGACGGTATCCGATTGGCCCCTCGCCGGCCCCATCGCCTTGGATAAGACAAAAAAGCCGCCGGCCTCGCGGCCGACGGCTTGGAAAAGTCGAAGGATGCAGATCAGACGAACTGCGACAGGCCTGGGACCGAAGCGATGACCGTATCGACGACCTCGTCGCCGGCGTGTTCGCGGGCGACCGCCATGGTTTCCTTGGCAAGGCCGGTGATCTCGCCCATGCCGAGACCCTGGCTCATCAGCTGCTGGCCGAGCGCCATGACGCCGCCGCCGAAGCTTGCCATCAGGCCGCCGAGGAGACCGCCGCCGCCGGCACCTTCGCCGTTGAACTTGGCAACCAGTTCGGAAGCACCGGGGATCGCCTCGATCATCTTGGCAACCGCGCCGTCATCGGCCTCGCGCTGCAGGAAACCGAGCATCATGCCGATCGCCTTTTCGGCGACGTCAGGGGCAATGCCGACATTCTCGGCGACGCGGGAAACCAGTTCGTTCATCAATCTCTCCTCGGGTTTTGACGTTAACGTCAAGGTAATACACACAGTCTTTGCCGAAGCCAACAGGGAGCGTGAAGCATCTCCAGGCTTCATGCGTCGCCGGAACTCTCGCCCACTGTATCGGCCATGTAGGCGCCGCGGGCACCCAAGGGCACCGGTGTGCCGGTGGTCGAATCGCGGGCCGTCTGGTGTTCGAGTTCGGCATTGATCTCGGCACCGACGATGACGATGATGACCGATATCCATGTCCAGACCATGAAACCGATCAGCGCGCCGAGCGTGCCGTAGGTGGCGTTGTAGTCGGCAATATTCCCCAGATAGAAGGAAACCGCAATCGAGGCGGCGAGCCATGCGACGGTCGAGAATGCCGCACCCCAGGTGAGCCACTTGACTTTGGCCGGCTCGCGGCTCGGGCCGAAGCGGTAGAGCATCATGATCCCGCCGGCCACGAACAGCATCATCACCGGCCAGCGCGCCAGCCGGATGGTGATTTCCGTGAAGCGATCGAGCCAGAGATAACGCAGCACCGCCGGCACGACGCCCATCGCAAACAGGATGACGATCGCCAGCAAAAGCGCGCCGAGCGTGAAGAGAAGCGAGATGAGGTTGAGGCGGACGATGCTGCGCTTTTCCTCTTCCGCATAAGCGACGTTCATCGCCTCGAACAGCGCCTTCATGCCGTTGTTGGCGCTCCACAGCGCCAGCGCCAGACCGCCGATCAGGGCGATCGACAGCGTCGTGTTGCGCTCCGACGTCAGCGCCCGCAACTGCTCAAGAAAGATGTTGAGGCCGTCCGCCGGCATGACGGAGCTTAGGAAGGTGATTCGGTCGACGATCGCCGAGGGATCCGCGACGAAACCGTAAAGGGAGACGAGCGCGCTTGCCGCCGGAAACAGCGCCAGCAGCAGATAATAGGTGACGCCCGCGGCGATCAGCATGATGCGGTCCCTGGTGACGCCGGCATAGACGCGCCAGAAGACGTCCTTCAGGCCCGTGGAGGGAATCTCTTGCGGGGAATCGGCCTCACGGCCTCTGTCGGTTTCCAATGCGGCCGCCCTTTCGCCGGTCGTCATGCCTACCCAGCCTTCCCTCGCAAGCGGGCGCGGGCCGATCTCGTTGCCGTTGCCCGGCGCCTCCGCACATCCTATAAGCAGTTGCCACAGAACGCGGTCAGGGAGCGCATAGTTGCATGGACAATACGGGAAAGCTCTTCATCGGCGGCAGCCGCAAGCCGGACGATTCGCTCAATAAGGCTGAATATCTGGAACTGAAGTTCGGCAATCGCCACGGTCTCGTCACCGGCGCCACCGGCACCGGCAAGACGGTGACCCTGCAGGTTCTCGCCGAAGGTTTTTCGAAGGCCGGCGTGCCCGTGTTCGCCGCCGACATCAAGGGCGACCTGTCCGGCATCGCCATGAAGGGCGAAGCGAAGGATTTTCTCCTGAAGCGCGCCGAGCAGATCGGCTTTGCGGACTATGATTTCGAACAGTTCCCGGTGATCTTCTGGGATCTGTTCGGCGAAAAGGGCCACCGGGTGCGCACCACCATCGCCGAAATGGGGCCGCTCTTGCTGTCGCGCCTGATGGATGCATCCGAGCCGCAGGAAGGCGTCATCAACATCGCCTTCAAGATCGCCGACAAGGCGAACCTGCCGCTGCTCGACCTCAAGGATTTCGCCTCGCTGCTGAATTACATGGCCGAGAATGCCAGCGAGCTGTCGAGCCAGTTCGGGCTGATCTCGAAAAGCTCCGTCGCCTCGATCCAGCGCGGGCTGCTGGTGCTCGAACAGCAGGGCGCCGAGCATTTCTTCGGAGAGCCGGCGCTGAAGATTTCAGACATCATGCGCACCAACCCGAACACCGGCTACGGGCAGATTTCGGTGCTCGCGGCCGACAAGCTGATGATGAACCCCAGGCTTTACGCGACCTTCCTTCTGTGGCTGCTCTCGGAACTGTTCGAGGAACTGCCGGAAGTGGGCGATCCGACCCAGCCGAAGCTGGTATTCTTCTTCGACGAGGCGCATCTGCTCTTCAACGATGCGCCAAAGGTGCTGACCGAGCGCGTCGAACAGGTGGTGCGCCTGATCCGCTCCAAGGGCGTCGGCGTCTATTTCGTCACCCAGAACCCGCTCGACGTGCCGGAAACCGTGCTCGCCCAGCTCGGCAACCGGGTGCAGCACGCGCTGCGCGCCTATACGCCGCGCGAGCAGAAGGCGGTGAAGACGGCGGCCGACACGTTCCGCCCCAACCCCGATTTCGACTGCGCCACGGCGATCACCAATCTCGGCACCGGCGAGGCGCTGGTCTCGACGCTCGAAGGCAAGGGTGCGCCTTCCATCGTGGAACGCACGCTGGTGCGCCCGCCATCCGGACGCATCGGCCCGCTTTCCGACCAGGAGCGGCAGATGATCATCGACAAGAGCCCTGTGCTCGGCCTCTATGACGAGGACATGGACCGCGAATCCGCCTTCGAAATCCTCGCCGCCCGCGCCAAGCAGGCTGCCGATGCGGCCGCCGCCAGAAAGGCTCAGGACGAGCTGCAATCCGCCCCGCCCGCCGGTTCCGGCGAGACGACCGGCTGGACCCTGCCGGGCTTCGGCGGCAGCAAGGACGACGACAACGACCAGGGCCGCGCCCAGCCGCGTCGCTCCGGCTACCAGCGCGAAACGATCATCGAAGCGGCGATGAAAAGCGTGACGCGGACGGTTGCGACGCAAGTCGGCCGGGCGATCGTGCGCGGGATCTTGGGGAGCTTGAAGCGGTAGGCGGCGTTTGGGAGCTGGCGACTTGAGGCTTCTTCTCCCCGGCGGGGAGAAGGTGGCCCGAAGGGTCGGATGAGGGGGCCTGCACCGCGGGCTCTGCCTTTCGCCTCTCACTCAAGGCGTCGCTTTGCTCCTCCCCCTCATCTGCCCTGTCGGGCATCTTCTCCCCGAGGGGAGAAGAGAGAGGGATAGGTTCTCACCGCTTGCGCACGAACTCCGTCCGCAGCACCAGGCCCTTGATCGCCTCATGGCGGCAGTCGATTTCTTCGGGGTTGTCGGTCAGCTTGATCGACTTGATGACCGTGCCCTGCTTCAGGGTCTGGCCGGCGCCCTTGACCTTGAGGTCCTTGATCAGGGTGACGGAATCGCCGTCCTTGAGGACGGTTCCGGATGCGTCGCGAACCTCGGCGACACCGGCACCTGCGGCCGCAGCCAGTTCGGAGGCCGGGCGCCAGTCGCCGGTCGCTTCGTCGTAGACGTATTCGTCATCATCGCCAGCCATCGGCGTCTCTCCTGAAAATCAACAATTCGCCAGTCGGCGATGGCCGCTTATAACAGCCGAACCGTCCCGGGCAAGCTCTGCTGCAACAAGCCGGCCTGGTATGGTCCGGTTGCATTCGCCTGAGTGCGATGGTATTTCGCCAATGTGCTTTTCAAGAGAAAGGAGGACCACGTGCACAATTTCTATTTCCGGTATTACCGGACACGTGGTCCCGTCGACGCCCTGCAAATGCGTTTGCAGGGCTGACCAGAGGCCGTTTCTCTTAAAATACCCTCTTCCTGGTCTGCCCTTCGTGGCCCGCAGCGCCGAGCGCCCGCTCGTGCATAGCTGCGATTTCCGAACACGCTGCAAACTGTGCATGACATCGATGATGGCCGCGAGTGCCCGCGATGTCCTGTGTCTGCAAGCCAAGACCAGAGAACGACAATGAGCCTCATCAACCTCCGCAACCTCGGAATTACCCTTTCCAGCCCGCTGTTTTCCGGGCTCAACCTCAGCGTCAATGCCGGCGACCGGATCGGCATCGTCGCGGCCAACGGGCGCGGCAAGTCCACGCTCTTGAAATGCATCGCCGGCACGCTCGATGCGAGCGAGGGCGAGATCACCAGAAGCCGGGGACTGACGATCGGCATGGTGGAGCAGAACGTGCCCCCTGCCCTGATGCAGGCGAGTTTTCGCGAAGCCGTGCTCCAGGCGCTCCCGGCAGACCAGATCGACAGCGAAAGCTGGCGCGCCGATGTCGCGCTCGAAGGCATGGACGTGCCGGAGGAGTTGCGTGAGCGGCCGCTTGCTGCGCTGAGCGGCGGCTGGCAAAGACTGGCGCTGATCGCGCGGGCCTGGGTGACCGAGCCGGACGCGCTGCTGCTCGACGAGCCAACCAACCATCTCGATCTTGCCAAGATCGCGCTTCTGGAAGACTGGCTGAACGCGCTCCCCCGCGACATGCCGGTGATCCTGTCGAGCCATGACCGTGCCTTCCTCGACACCGTGACCAACCGCACGCTTTTCCTGCGGCCGGAGAACTCTCAAGCCTTCTCCCTGCCCTACTCCCGAGCGCGGGCAGCGCTCGACGAGGCGGATGCGGCGGATGCGAAGCGTTACGAACGCGACATGAAGACGGCCGATCAGCTGCGCCGGCAGGCGGCGAAGCTGAAGAATATCGGCATCAATTCCGGCAGCGACCTGCTGGTCGTCAAGACCAAGCAGCTGAAAGAACGCGCCGAAAAGCTGGAGGATACGGCCAAGCCGGCGCATCTTGAACGCTCCGCCGGCGCCATCCGCCTCGCCAATCGGGGTACCCATGCCAAGGTGCTGGTGACGCTGGAGGATGCGGCGGTAACGACGCCGGACGGTACCCTTCTGTTCAAGACCGGCAAGCAGTTCATCTGCCAGGGTGACCGGATCGTGCTGCTCGGCCGCAACGGAACCGGCAAGACGCGGCTGGTGACTATGCTGCGCCGGGCGATCGCCGAATCTTCGTCAACGATCGGCGGCATCAAGGCGACGCCGACGCTGATCCTCGGCTATGGCGACCAGTCGCTCGCAGATCTCGACGACCGGCAGACGCCGCACGAAACGATCATCCACCGGTTCGACATCGGCGACCAGAAGGCCCGTTCACTGCTCGCCGGCATCGGTATCACGGTGGAGATGCAGGCGCGGCCGGTGGCAGAGCTTTCGGGCGGGCAGAAGGCGCGGCTCGGCCTTTTGGCGCTGCGGCTGCGCGAGCCGAATTTCTACCTGCTCGACGAACCGACCAACCATCTCGACATCGACGGGCAGGAGGCGCTGGAAAGCGAGCTGATGGGGCACCAGGCAAGCTGCCTGCTGGTCTCCCACGACCGCAGTTTCGTGCGCGCCGTCGGCACCCGTTTCTGGCAGGTGGAAGGCCGGCGGCTGGTCGAGGTGGAGGAGCCGGAGAACTTCTTTACGGCGAGCCGTGGCTGACTCGATAGAAATTGCTCCTCACCCTTTTCCCCGCTCGCGATAGGGCGATAGCATGTGAGGGGACGACGGTGCGTGGAGCCCCTCCCCCTTGTGGGGAGGGGTTGGGGAGGGGCCTTCAACCAGTATAAAAAC